>QHSI01000191.1 GCA_003221515.1 Candidatus Rokuibacteriota bacterium | reverse complement strand
GCGTCGGCCGCGCCGGCGGTCACCGCCGCGCTCCCGCCACCGGCCGCCCAGACGACGCAGCGAGACTCGATCTACCACTTGATCGGCGGTAAATACGTCGAGCTCAGGGCCGCCGTGTCGTCGATCGAGACCAACGTCGCGTTCTTCGCGTCGAGCAGCGAGCTGGTCCTGAAGGGCAAGAAGGCGCAATATCGCGTGTCGGACAAGCAGCCGGTCTTCTACAGCGCGTGGCCGCCCAACGAGGCCCCACTCGTGCGTCTCAAGCAGGGCGACGACCACGACGACAGGAATCTGAAGATCGGCAGCGGGGGCTTCCATCCGTTCGGCGGCACCCAGAAGATGGGAGTCCGGAGCCAGGACACGATCGACGTCGACTCGGAGAAGGATGCGCGCGGGCTCTTCAAGCTGACGCCGAAGCAACCCCTGTCGAGCGGCGAGTACGGCTTCATCGTCACGATGGGCTTCGCCGCCGGCGCCAGCGGCAAGGTCTTCGACTTCGGCGTGGATTAGGCCGGGATGGCGACTTTGCGGAGGAGCTTGATGTCGTCGAGCGCCATGCCGGCGCCGCGCACCGCGCAGCTCAGCGGATCCTCGGCGACGTGTACCGGGAGCTGCGTGACGCTCTGAAGCAGGCCGGCAAGCCCTCGCAAGAGGGCGCCGCCGCCCGTCAGCACGACGCCCTTCTCGATGATGTCGGCCGCGAGCTCCGGCGGTGTTCGCTCGAGGCACGTACGGACCGTCTCGACGATCGTCATCACGGGTTCGCGAAGCGCCTCCCGGATTTCCTCGTCGGTGACCACGAGCGTCTTGGGCACGCCGTCCACCAGATCGCGCCCCTTGACCTCGATCGAGCAGCGGTCCATCGCGGCCGGGTGCGCCGAGCCCAGCGCGATCTTGATCTCCTCGGCGCGCCGCTCACCCACCAGCAGCCGGTAGTGCTTCCTGATGTGCTGGATGATCGCCTCGGGGCTCGTGGATCGGCAGACCCGCGCCGATCGCCGCGGCCGTCGGCTCCTCCATCAGATAGACCTCGCGAGCTCCGGCCTGCTGCGCCGCGTCCCGGACCGCCCGCTTCTCGACCTGGGTGATTCCCGAGGGCACGCCGATGACGACCCGTGGGCGATCGAGGCTCCACGGGCGCCGACGCCCGGTCGAGATCCGCCGAGCGGTCTCGATGAAGTACTGCAGCATCCGCTCGGTGACGTCGAAGTCGGCGATCACCCCGTCCTTCAGCGGACGGATAGCGCTGATGTTCTCGGGCGTGCGCCCGAGCATGGCCTTGGCCTGGTGGCCGACTCCGATGACGGTGTTGTCGGTCTTGCGGATCGCGATGATGGAAGGCTCGTTGAGGACGATTCCGCGCCCTCGCACGAAGACCAGGGTGTTCGCCGTTCCCAGGTCGATGGCGAGATCCGAGGAAAATAGTCCCCACATGCGGTCAGCGAACATCGCGCGCACTTCCTA
>QHSI01000103.1 GCA_003221515.1 Candidatus Rokuibacteriota bacterium | reverse complement strand
ACCCTGCCGGCCGTCACGCACATCGTGGACCGCCTCGAGGAGAAGGGCCTCGTCACGCGCGGCGATCATCCGGCGGACCGGCGCGTCTACGTCCTCGACCTCACCCGCGCGGGCACGGCGCTGGTCGACGACCTCGAGGCGATCCGCCTGCGCGGCATGGAGCGCGTCCTGGCCCGGATGTCGGGCGAGGATCGGCGGCGCGCGCTGACCGGGCTCGAGGCGCTGGTCGACGCCGCGTCCAGTGCGCCCGAGGAAGACACGCGGACGGGCCGCGGCCGGAAGGGCGCACGATGATTCGGCGACTGGTGGATGTGGTCGCGGCGGCGCTCGCCGGCGCCCTGCTCTTCGCCGGGTGCTCGGACAACGCCGCCGGCAAGCCGTCCCGGAGCGTGCCGGCGGTGCCGGTGACGGTCGTCGACGTCGTCGAGAACCCCGTGCCCCTCCAGCTGACAGCTGTGGGCAACGCGCAGGCCTACACGACGGTCGGGATCAAGTCGCAGGTGAACGGGCAGATCGTGGACGTGCATTTCAAGGAGGGCCAGGACGTCCGGCGGAACGACCTGCTGTTCACCATCGATCCCCGCCCGTTCGAGGCGGCGCTGCGCCAGACCGAGGCGGCGGTGCTGCAGCGCCAGGCCGAGGTGCAACAGGCCCAGGCCAACCTCGAGCGCGACCTGGCGCAGCTCGAGAACGCGAAGGTGCAGGAGCGGCGCTATCGCGATCTCGTCGATCGCGAGCTGATCGCCCGCGAACAGTACGACCAGCTCCGCACCAACTGGGCGACGCTGGAGGCGACGGTGCAGGCCGACCGCGCGGCGGTCGAGAACGCGCGGGCCGCGACGCGGGCGGCGCAGGCCAACGTGGACGCCGCGCGCCTGCAGGTCGCCTACACCGCGATCCGCGCGCCGATCGACGGACGCACCGGCAATCTGCTCGTGCAGAACGGCAACATCGTGAAGGCGAACGACGACAACCCGATCGTCGTCATCAACCAGGTCCATCCGATCTACGTCTCGTTCGCGGTGCCCGATCAGCACCTCACCGACATCAAGAAGTACTACCGCGCAGCCGGCGCGCTCCGCGTGGTGGCGCGGCTGCCGCGCCAGCCGGAGATCCTGGCGACCGGCGATCTCACCTTCGTGAACAACGCCGTCGACCAGACCACCGCGACCATCCAGCTCAAGGCCACGTTCGCCAACACCGACAATGTCCTCTGGCCCGGGCAGTTCCTCGACGTGAGCCTGGTCCTCACGACCCGCACGGCGATCGTCATACCCTCGCAGGCGATCCAGCCCGGCCAGCAGGGGCTCTACGTCTACGTCGTCAAGCCCGACCAGACCGTCGAGTCGCGTCCGGTGGTGCTGGGCACGCGGCTAGGCGGGGAAACGATCATCGAGCAGGGCTTGCGCGCGTCCGAGCGCGTGGTGACCGACGGCCAGCTCCGCCTCGTGCCGGGCGCCCGGATCGAGATCCGGCCGCCGAAAGCGTCATGAGCACCGACCTCTTCATCCGGCGGCCGGTGCTCACCACGCTCCTGATGGCGGCCATCTTGTTGTTCGGGATCATGGGCTTCCGGTTGCTGCCGGTGAGCGACCTGCCCAACGTGGATTTCCCGACGATCCAGGTGGCGGCCGCCCTCCCGGGCGCCAGCCCCGAGACGATGGCGTCGGCCGTCGCCACGCCGCTCGAAAAGCAGTTCACCACGATCGCCGGCATCGACTCGATGACGTCGTCGAGCGCGCTCGGCCTCACGCAGATCACCATCCAGTTCAGCCTCGAGCGGAACATCGACGCCGCCGCCCAGGACGTGCAGGCCATGATCGCCAAGTCGGCGCCGCTGCTGCCGCCCAGCATGCCGACGCCGCCGACCTACCAGAAGGTCAACCCGGCGGACCAGCCGGTGCTCTACCTGGCGCTGAGCTCGCCGACCTTGCCGCTCTACAGGGTCGACGAGTACGCCCAGACGAACCTGGCCCAGCGCATCTCGACCGTCACCGGCGTCGCGCAGGTCCAGGTCTTCGGCTCGCAGAAGTATGCGGTGCGCGTCCAGGTCGACCCACGCGCGCTGACCACGCGGGGGATCGGCCTCGACGAGGTCGAGCAGGCGCTCGCGCGCAGCAACGTGAACATGCCGACCGGCACGCTCTTCGGCTCGCACCAGATGTTCAGCGTCCAGGCCACCGGTCAGCTCCAGGACGCCGCCGCGTTTCGCCCACTGATCGTCGCGTACCGCAACGGCTCGCCCGTGCGGCTCGAGGAGCTGGGGCGCGTGGTCGACGGCGTGCAGACCGACAAGGTCGCCAGCTGGTACAACGACGAGCGGGCGGTGATCCTGGCGATCCAGCGCCAGCCCGGCACCAACAGCGTCGAGGTCGTCGACGCGATCCGCGCGCTCCTGCCGCGCTTCCGCCAGGAGCTGCCGGCCTCGGTGAACCTGAACGTCCTCTACGACCGCTCGGTCGCCATCCGCGAGTCGGTCCACGACGTCGAGTTCACGCTGGGGCTGGCGATCGCCCTGGTCGTGCTGGTCATCTTCCTGTTCCTGCGCAATCTCTCGGCCACGATCATCCCGAGCCTCGCGGTGCCCCTGTCGATCGTCGGCACCTTCGCGGTCATGTACCTGCTCGGCTACACGATCGACATCATCTCGCTGATGGCGCTCACCCTGTGCGTCGGGTTCGTGGTGGACGACGCGGTCGTTATGCTCGAGAACATCGTGCGTCACATGGAGGAGGGCAAGAGCCGTCTCGAGGCCTCGCTGATCGGCGCCAAGGAGATCGGGTTCACGATCATGTCGATGACCCTCTCGCTGGCCGCGGTGTTCATCCCGGTGCTGTTCATGGGCGGGGTGGTCGGACGGCTCTTGCACGAGTTCGCGGTGGTCATCACCGCCGCGGTGCTGGTGTCGGGCTTCGTCTCGCTGACCCTCACGCCGATGGCGTGCAGCCGGTTCCTGAAGCCGCCGGCCGCGTCGCACGGGCGCCTCTTCATGGCTTCCGAGCGCTTCTTCGACGGCATGCTGCGGACCTACGACGGGTCGCTCAAGTGGACGCTGCGCCACCGGCGCTTCACGATGGCCGTCATGTTGCTGACCTTCGTGCTGACCGCGTGGCTCTTCGTGATCATTCCGAAGGGCTTCATCCCGACGGAGGACACCGGCCAGATCTTCGCGTTCACGGAGGCCGCGCAAGACATCTCGTTCGACGCGATGACGGAGAAGCAGCGGGCGGCCGCCGCCATCGTCATGCAGCAGCCCTACATCGACCAGATCATGTCGTCGATCGGCGCCTCCACCATCAACGTGGTCCCGAATACCGGGCGCATCTTCATGCGGCTCAAGCCGCGCGACCAGCGGCCGCCGGCCGACAAGATCATCGACGATTTGCGGCCCAAGCTCGCGACGGTGCCCGGGTTGCGGGTGTATCCGCAGAACCTACCGATCATCCGAATCGGGGGCAGCCTGACGAAGGCGCTCTACCAGTACACACTCCAGTCCACCGACCTTCAGGCGCTCTATCGCTGGTCCCCGACCCTGTTCGACAAGATGCGGACGCTGCCGGGGTTCCAGGACGTCAACACCGATTTGCAGATCACGAGCCCGCAGATCACCGTCGACATCGACCGCGACCGGGCCTCCGCGCTCGGCGTGAGCGCGGAGCAGATCGAGAGCGCGCTCTACAGCGCCTACGGCTCGCGCCAGGTCTCGACGATCTACACGCCGACCAACCAGTACTGGGTCATCCTGGAGCTCGATCCGCGCTACCAGCGCGATCCCAACGAGCTGTCGCTGCTGTACGTCCGCGCGCAGTCGGGGAAGCTCGTGCCGCTCAACTCGGTGGCGAAGCTCACGCCGACCATCGGCCCGCTGACCATCACGCACCTCGGGCAGCTGCCGTCGGTGACGATCTCGTTCAACCTGGCGCCGGGCGTGTCGCTCAGCCAGGCGGTGGTGGACGTCGCGAAGGTCCAGCGCGATCTCCAGATGCCGGCCACCATCAACGGGAGCTTCCAGGGCACCGCGCAGGCGTTCCAGGCCTCGCTGGCCGGCCAGGGCCTGCTCCTGCTGGTGACGGTGGCGGTGATCTACCTGGTGCTGGGCATCCTCTACGAGAGCTTCATCCACCCGCTCACGATCCTGTCCGGCCTGCCGTCGGCCGGCGTCGGCGCGCTGCTCACGCTGATGCTGTTCCGGACGGAGCTCAACATCTACGGCTTCGTCGGGATCATCATGCTGGTCGGCATCGTCAAGAAGAACGCCATCATGATGATCGACTTCGCGCTCGACGCCGAGCGGGCCGGCGCTCCCCCCGCCGACGCGATCTACAAGGGATGCCTCCGCCGCTTCCGCCCGATCATGATGACGACGATGGCCGCGCTGCTCGGCACGCTGCCGATCGCGCTCGGCATCGGCGCGGGCGCCGACGCCCGGCGGGCGCTCGGCCTGGCCGTGGTGGGCGGGCTGCTGGTCTCGCAGCTGCTGACGCTCTACATCACGCCCGTGCTCTACATCTACATGGCCGGCGCGCAGCGGGCGCTCGGCGGCCTCCGCGGGCGGGTCGAGTCCGGCCGCCTGCGCGCACGGCGCGCGAACGCCGGGTAGGTGGCCTCGACTATGTAGTTCGTAACTCCGAAGTGGTCAGCCCTCTTCATACAGCGTGCACGCGACGTCACATCACGATATTCGTATCCCGGTGTAGTTCCTCGCAAAGCTCGATGGAATCAGTCTTGCTGCTTACGCCGACTCGTGAAGACCACGATGGTTCTCTGCGCCTGCCTCGCGTGCCCGTGCCTGGAGTTCGTCCGCAAGTCGGATCTCTGCCCCGACTGCGCCCGAGGTACCCATTGCGACTGGAAGACGGGCGCGCGAGCAAAGCTCCGACGGTGGCAGCCGGAGGCGCGTGGCCTGCGAGGCTTGCTGCGCGGCGTCCGGAGCATGCTCGCGATGTTCTGATCGCCGCTCGCCCTTCTGTCCCGACGCCGCCGTTCGTGTGCTAAATTGGCTCACCCACGATCGGAGGTGGACCATGTCAATGAGACCGCATCGCCGTGCGGTGTTGCTCGGCGTCGCGTCGCTGGTACTCGTCGCCGGTAGCGTCCTTACCGTTGAGGCGCAGAAGAAGGGCGGCATCCTGAAGGTCGGCAATCTCGGTGAGCCGCCCGCCCTCGACGCGCACTGGACGACCGCCAGCATCACCGAGATGCTGACCAATCACGTCTACGAGGGGCTCTACAGCCTCGACAACGGCAACCGTCCGATCCCGATGCTGGCCGAGAGCCACACGGTGAGCAAGGACGGCCTCGTCTACACCTTCAAGCTGCGCCAGGGCGTCAAGTTCCACAACGGCAAGGAGATGACCTCCGAGGACGTCGTCGCCTCGCTCGCCCGCTGGGGCAAGCAGTCGATCTACGGCAAGGCGCTCTTCGCCCAGGTCGCCGACTGGAAAGCCGTCGACAAGTACACGGTCGAGATGAAGCTCAAAGAGAAGTCGGCGATCGTGCTGATCTCGCTGGCGGTGCCCAACAACTTCGGCGCCATCTATCCCAAGGAGATCGCCGAGAAGTTCGCGCCGGAGGTGAAGGCCACCGAGTGGATCGGCACCGGCCCGTTCAAGCTCGCCGAGTGGAAGCCCGACCAGTACATCCGGATGGTGCGCTTCGACGACTACAAGTCGCGCAACGAGAAGCCGAACGGCTACGGCGGCGGCAAGACCGCCTACCTCGACGAGGTGCGCTTCCAGCCGGTGCCGGAGGTGGCGACCCGGGTGGCCCAGGTGGAGACCGGCGAGCTCGACTTCGCCGACGACCTGAACCTCGACGCCTACGACCGGCTCAAGAAGAACCCGAACCTGCGTCCCATCGTCACGAAGCCCTACTACTGGCTCGTCGCGGTCCTGAACAAGAAGGAAGGCCTGATGACGAACCAGAAGCTCCGTCAGGCCTGGCAGGCCGCGATCGACATCGAGCCCATCATGAAGAACGTGGCGGGCGGCCACACGGAGTTCTACCGGATGGACTCGAGCCTGGTGCCCCCGGAGATCGCCGCCTGGCACACGAAGCTCTCGGGGCTGCCGTGGAACGAGCACAACAAGGACAAGGTCAAGCGGCTCCTCCAGGAAGCCGGCTACAAGAAAGAGCCGATCCGGTTCATGACGACGCAGGAGTACAAGTGGATGTACGACTTCGCGCTGCTGACCAAGCAGCAGCTCGAAGACGTCGGCTTCACGATCGACCTTCAGGTCGTCGACTGGGCCACGCTGGTGAAGCGGCGCAACAACTCGAAGGAGTACGACGCGTTCACGACCGGCATCGGCGCCTTCTACGATCCGACCCATCCGGTGTTCCTGACGCCGAGCTGGCCGGGCTGGACCACCGACGAGGACATCCTGAAGCTCCAGGCCGAGCTGGCGCGCGAGACCGATCCCAAGAAGCGCATGGCGCTGTGGGAGCAGCAGACGCGGCAGTTCTACGAGAAGGTGCCGGTGATCCGCTACGGCGATCTCTTCGGGCTGCGGGCCATCCGCAACACCACGAAGGGCTTCAACGAGAAGACCGAGCGCATCCGCTTCTACAACGTGTGGGTCGAGAAGTAACAGCGTGAGGTGGCGGGCGCCGCCGGAGCGACGGCGCCCGCCTCGCGCCGGTGACGGTCTACCTCGTCCGACGGCTCCTGACCCTCATCCCGGTGCTGGCCGTGGTCGTCACCGTCGTCTTCCTGCTGATCCACCTGATTCCCGGCGACCCGGTCAGCGTCATGCTCGGCCCCGACGCCACGCCGGCCCAGATCGACGCCACGCGCCAGGCGCTCGGGCTGGACCGGCCCCTGCACGAGCAGCTCGTCAAGTTCTACGCGCGCGTGCTTCGCGGCGACCTCGGCCAGTCGTACTTCCTCGATCGCCCGGTGGTGACGGCGCTGCTGGAGCGTGCCGAGCCGACGATGGTGCTGACCTTCTCGGCGCTGCTGGTCGCGATCCTGATCGGCGTGCCCTCCGGGATCATCGCCGCCGCCTACCCCGGCTCGCTCTGGGATCGCACGCTCATGCTGGGCGCGCTGCTCGGCGTGTGCGTGCCCGGCTTCTGGCTCTCGCTGAACTTCATCTATCTCTTCGCGGTGCGGCTGGGCTGGCTACCGGCCGCCGGCTACGCGTCGATCTTCGCGGACCCCGTGGCGGCGTTGCGGTACATGGTGCTGCCGGCCGTGTCGCTCGGCTTCAACCAGTCGGCGCTGATCGCGCGCATCAGCCGCTCGTGCATGCTGGAGGCGCTCCAGCAGGACTACATCCGAACGGCGCGGGCCAAGGGGTTGTCGACGGGCGTGGTCACGTGGGTCCACGCGTTTCGCAACGCGCTGGTGCCGGTCGTGACCGTCATCGGCATCACGATGGCGATCCTGATCGGCGGGGCGGTCGTGACCGAGATCGTGTTCAACATCCCCGGCCTCGGCCGCCTGATCATCTCGGCCGTGCTGCGCCGCGACTACCCGGTGGTGCAGGGCGTGATCCTGGTCACCGCGACCGCGTACGTGCTCATCAACCTGGCGGTGGACGCGGTCTACGTGCTCATCGATCCGCGAATCCGCTATGAGTGACGCCGCCGTCGCCCGGAGCGAGGTCGTCACGCGCAACGCCGCGGCGCGACCGAGCTGGCTCGCGCGTCTGGCGCGCAACCGGAACATCGGCGTCGGCGCCGTGATCCTCGCCGTCGTGATGCTCGCGGCACTGCTCGCCGGCGTCGCCTCCACCCACGATCCCCGGCGGCTCAACCCGGCCGAGCGCTTGAAGCCGCCGAGCGCGGCGAACTTCCTGGGCACCGACGAGTTCGGCCGCGACGTCTTCAGCCTGGTCCTGTACGGCGGTCAGGTCTCGCTCCTGGTCGGCGCCACGACGATGGCGCTGACGTCGCTGTGGGGTATCGCGATCGGCCTGATCGCCGGGTACTACAAGCGCGTCGATCTCGTGCTGATGCGCATCATGGACGGCCTCATGGCCTTCCCGGCCATCCTATTAGCCATCGCGCTGATGGCCGCGCGCGGCCCCGGCGTCGGCAACGTCATCTTCGCGCTCTCGGTCGTGTACACGCCGCGGACGGCCATGCTGATCCGCAGCACCGTGCTCAGCATCCGTGAGCTGGACTACGTCCAGGCCGCGCGCGCGCTCGGCCGGCGCGATCTGATGATCGCGTTCCGCCACATCCTGCCGAACTGCGTGGGTCCGCTGCTGGTGCAGGCGAGCTTCATCTTCGCCTACGCGATCCTGGCCGAGGCGATCCTGGGCTTCCTCGGTGTCGGCGTGCCGCCCTACGTGCCGTCGTGGGGCAACGTCATCGCCAGCGGCAAGAACGTGATCCGTGAGGCGTTCTGGGTGAGCCTCTTCCCCGGCCTGGCGCTGACGCTCTCGGGCCTCGGCTTGAACCTCCTGGGCGACGGCCTTCGTGACGTGCTGGACCCGCGTTTGCGGGTACAGTAAAGCTCAGCACCAGGAGGCGTCATGGCACTGGAGCAGCAGCTCAACGACACGCTGACGCAGGCCATCAAGGCCAAGGACTCGAAGACCGCCGACGTCGTGCGCATGATCAAGTCGCGCCTCGGCGAGCGCCGCACCGCCAAGGGTTTCTCGGGGGAGGTCGACGACGCGCTGGTCCGCGATGTCATCGGCGCCTATCGCAAGCAGCTCCAGAAGGCGCTCGGCGAGTTCGAGAAGCTCGGCGAGCGCGGGGCCGCCCACGCCGCCCAGCTCCACTTCGAGATCGGGTTCTGCGACCGCTACCTGCCCAAGGGCATGGACGAGGCATCGCTTCGCACGCTGGTGCGCGAGCGCCTCGACGCGCTCAAGATCGCCGACGCCAAGCAGGTGGGCCGCCTGGTCGGCGACGTCATGAAGACGCACAAGGGCCAGGTGGACGCCGCGGAGGTCAAGCGCGTCGCCGAGGAGATGTTGAAGGGGTAGCGAATCGCTAGCGCAACGCGTATGGCCGTCGTCACGCGTTAGCTCCCGGCGAGGGCCACGAGCTCGCGGCGCCTCATCGGAGATCGTCGAATGTCTTGCTGAACGACGGCAGGGAGAGCGCGGCCGCCAGGCGGTCGAACTCGTCCTGGCCAAGAGGTCCGCGAACGCCCTGCTGGCGCGCCGCGAGGTCGGGGCTCATCGTCCTCGTCACGACGAAGTAGTGGGTCGTCGTACGGTCGACCGACTTCCCTGACCGATCGTTACTCGGATGCTGCTTCACGACGATGTGCGTGTCGTCCGCGCCGATCGAGAACACCGTGGGGCCGACGAGCCCCACGGACATCCCGTTGCCGATATCGACCGACAGCGACATCTGGCCGCGCGCATCGACGGCGATGAGCACGTACTTCTCGCTGCGCCAGTACGTGTCGAGCCACAACCCATCGCAGCCGACCAAGAGGACGGCGACCAGGAGAGCGATCGTGCTTGCGGTGCCGCGCACTTTTCCAGGATGGCACGGAACGGGACGGCGGCCGGACAACTATCCTGACCGCGCCAATCCCCTGCTGCGGCGCGGGCTTGGGCCAGCTCGACGCCGTGTTCGAGGGGGCCGAACGGGCGCCTAGGTGAGCTTCATCTGCTCGAGCACCGCGCGCCCGAGGAGCCCGTAGGGGCTCGTGAGCGTCTCGATGATCTCGAAGTGGTTGTAGCCGTCGGCCACCAGGAGCTCGACGGGCTTGCCCGCCGCCCGCAGCGCGGCGGCGAAGTCACGCCCCTGGCGCTGGAATTCGGGCGACTCCAGCGTGCCGTAGGCGAGGATCAATGGCGCCGTCAGCGTGTCGAGATGGCGCTGCGGGCTCAGCGCCTGCTCCATCTCGTCGGTGAACGCGACGTACGCGTTGCGCGCCGACAGGCGTACCGGCGCGAGGTCGTACATGCCGCTGCAGCACAAGCCGCCCTTCACGGTGTCCGCCGGCAGGTCGAGCTCCTTCAGCCAGTCGGTCGTGAGGACGACGGCGGCCAGATGCGCTCCGGACGAATGCCCTGAGACGAAGATGCGCTCGGGATCGCCGCCGAAGCGATAGGCGTTGCGCCGCACCCACGCGACGGCACGCCGCACCTGCTCCGCCATCGGCAGGAGGCTCGCGCCCACGTCCTGGACCGCGGCGAAGTCGGGCACGACGAAGTGCGCCCCGGCGCGCACGAACAGCTCGGCCGGAAACGCGTAGTTCTTGGCGAGCCCGCGCCGCCAGGCGCCGCCGTGGATGAACACGTTGATGGGCGCGTAGGAACGCCGAGCCGCGTACAGGTCGAGCGCCTCGACCGGCGTGGGGCCGTACGCGAAGCGCTGGGGCGCGCCCAGGCGCGCGCGGACCCCCTCGCTGTTGGTGGCGTAGCGCGCGACGAGCTGTGGGCGGTTGGGCGCCCACGCGGCCTGATCGTAGGCGGCGTCCACCTCGGCCTGGTCCAGGTCGCGCCAGACCCGCGGCCCCTTCTCGCTCACGAATCCAGCCCGGGCCTACGCTGCGCCCACGGACGCACCGCTTCGAACGCCGCCGAGGCCTGGAGCACGGTGAGATCGGCGAAGCGCCGCCCGACGATCTGCAGGCCCACGGGCAGGCCGGCCGGCGTGAACCCGGCCGGCACGGTCGCCGCGGGCTGGCCGGTGAAGTTGAACGGATAGCTGAACGAGGCCCAGCCGATCCAGTCCCACGCGTGCTGCGGCCAGTGCTCGGGGTTCAGCCGCCCGACCGGGAAGGCGGCGACCGACAGCGTCGGCGTCAGGAGCAGATCGAACTTCTCGAACAACGGACGCACGCTGTCCCAGTACGCGAGCTTCTCGCCGCGCGCCTCGACGTAGTCGACCATGCTGTAGCGCTGCCCGTCCTCGATGCAGGCGACCAGCCCCGGGTCCATCCGGCTCCGCCACTCGGGAACATGCTGGGCGTAGTTTCCCGCCTCGTGCGCGCTCCAGAGGCAGCGGATCAGGTCGTGCGAGTCGGCGAAGCCGGGCTTGGCTTCCTCGACGACGCAGCCGAGCTCCTGGAACGCGCTGACCGCCCCCTTCACCACTGAAGCGACTTCGGCATCGACGGGGACCCCGCCCAGGTCGGGGCTGAACGCCACGCGGAGCCCGCGGATCCCGGCACGGAGCTTGCCGACGTAGTCGTCGGGCGCGGCCTCGAGCGAGGTGCGGTCCCAGTCGTCGGGCCCGGCCATCACCGAGAGCATCAGCGCGGCGTCGGCCACGGTCCGCGTCATCGGCCCCATGTGCGATGAATAATCGTTGTTCGAGGTCGGCCACATCGGGACGCGCCCGAACGACGGCTTGAGACCGTAGATCCCACAGAAGCCGCTGGGAATCCGAATCGACCCGGCGCCGTCCGATCCCTGGTGCAGCGGCCCGAACCCCGCGGCCGTCGCCGCGCCGGCCCCGGCGCTGGAGCCGCCGGTCGTCATTCCGGTGTTCCAGGGATTGCGCGTGATGCCCGTCAGCGGGCTGTCGCCGAGCCCCTTCCAGCCGAACTCCGGCGTCGTCGTCTTGCCGAGCATCACGCCGCCCGCGTGTCGCAGACGCCGGACGACGGGCGGATCGACGTCGGGCACGCGATGCTCGAAGATGCACGAGCCGGACATGGTCCGGATGCCCTTCGTGAAGTGCAGGTCCTTGATGGAAAACGGGATGCCGTGAAGCGGGCCGAGCGCGGCCCCGTTCATCACGGCGTGCTCCGCCTCGCGCGCCGCGGCCATCGCCGCGTCGGCGGTGAGGGTGCAGAAGGCGTTGATGAGGGGATTGAGGCGCTCGACGCGATCGAGCACGGCGCGTGTGAGCTCCACGGGCGAGAGCTTTCTCGCGCGGATCAGCGCCACCAGCTCGGTGGCCGGCGTGAAGCAGAGGTCGGCGGGGCTCATGGTGGTCCTCCCGGGGCTACTTCTTGGAGATCAGCCAGTGCCCGAGCGCCAGATGCGGCAGCCCCGAGCGCTCGAACGTGTCGACGGCATCCTCGGCCGAGCTCACCAGCGGCTCTCCGTGGAGGTTGAACGAGGTGTTGAGCACGGCGCCGATCCCCGTCCGGCTCTCGAACTCGCGGATCACCCGATGGTAGGGAGGATTCCAGGCCTCGTCGAGGATGTGGGCGCGCGCCGTCGCGTCTTGCGGATGGATCGCCGCGACGATCTCGTCGCGCCGCTTCGGGTTCGTCGGAAACGCCAGCATCATGTACGGCGACGCCAGTCCCTTGGGGTTCAGCAGATAGTCCGACTCGCGCTCGCGGAGCACCGTCGGCGCGAACGGCATCCAGAAGTCGCGGTTCTTGATCATCCGGTTGATCACGTCGACCACACGGTGGTCCGACGGGTTGGCGAGGATCGAGCGGTTGCCGAGCGCGCGCGCCCCGAACTCCATCCGGCCGGCGCAGCGCGCGACCACGCCGTCGGACACGAGCAGGTCGGCGATCTTCGCCTCGATCTCGGCGTGCTCGCTGACCCGGTAGCGGCTCCCGAGGTCGCGCGCTCTGATCACCGCCTCGATCTGGGCGTCGCGGACATCGGGCCCGAGGTAGGCGGGACCGAGCGGCCGGGGCGTCGGATTCGCGCCCGCGGCGGCGCAGAGATCGAGGTAGCCGAGATACGCCGCGCCCACCGCGTTCGACTCGTCGCCGCAGGACGGAAACACGAAGAGGTCGCCGACCCAGCTCTCGTCGGCGATCAGCATGTTCGCCTTCACGTTCATGAAGACGCCGCCCCCCAGGGCCAGGCGCTCACCGCCGTAGCGCTGGCGGGCGAGCCGCGCCCAGCGCAGGAGCGCGTCTTCGAGCACGCGCTGCGCGCCGCCGGCGATCCCGTCGAAGCGCAGCCCCAGCGTCGCTTCCAGCAGCGCGCGGTAGAGCGGGCCGCGCGTGCGCCATTCGAACCGGGACGGTGAACCCTCGGCCATCGCGAACACGGCGCTCAGCGCCGTCACGGCCCGTTCGGTTTCGCGCTCCGGAGCGTAGGGCGCCAGGCCCATCACCTTGTACTCGTGCTCGCCGGGCTTCATGCCGAGCAGCAGCGTCACCAGCGTGTAGAACGACCCGAGCGACCCGGCGCTGCTCGGCGTCGCCTCGTGGCGCGTGAGGCTGACGCCGCGCGCGCTCGACACGGTGCCGCAGAGGCCGTCGCCCGAGTTGTCGTTGGTGAGCACGAGCGCCGGGCTGCCCGTGAACGGTGAGCCGAAGTACGCGGCGGCCGCGTGGCAGGTGTGGTGATCGGCGAAGCTCACGCGCTCGTCGGCGAGCCCCAGATGGCTCGTCACGTGACCGCGCCGCGCGCCGTCGCCGAGCGCGGCCTTGCCGGGCGCCGAATCGAGCAAGCCGAGCTTGGCGCCGAGCTTGCGGGCGCGTCCGGTCAGCCCGCGCCGCGGGACCTCGAGGCCGACGCCGTAGTATCGCCGCCGGTAGGCGTCGTCGCGCATGACCCGGTTCATCCACTCGTAGGACGGGATGCGCGTGCCGGCCAGCACCACGCGGTCGATGGCGCTCGGGCTCAGGCCGAGCTCGCCCAGCAGCGCGCCGACGGCGAGCCGCGGGTAGCCGGCGTCGTTCTTCAGGCGGGAGAAGCGCTCCTCGGAGGCGCAGGCAACGACCGCGCCGTCACGGAGGACGGCGGCGGTCGCACAGTGTGTCTCGCTGATGCCCAGAACGATCACGACTCGAAGATGATATCAGCAAAGCGCCGGGCGCCCGAACGCCAGACTAGCCGCGGATCGTGCGCATGACGTCGTGGTTGGCGAAGACGTCACGCGGAAGCCCGTTGAAGATGATCTCGCCGCGGTCGATCGCGTAGAGGCGATCGGCGACGCGCGTGGCATTGACGAGATTGGACTCGGCGATCAGCACCGAGATCCCCATCGCCTTGATGGTCGTGACCGCCTCGATGAAGCGGCTGACGACGACCGGCGCCAGCCCTTCGAACGGCTCGTCCAGCAGCAGCACGGTGGGCGAGAGCGTCATGGCCCGCGTGATCGCGACCATCTTCTTCTGACCGCCGCTCAGATGGAGCCCCCGCCGCGTCAAGAAACCCTTCACCTCGGGAAACACGCTGAAGATCCTCTCGTATCCGTCGTCGCCGACGGCCGCGGCCGGGCCTTTCAGCCACTCCGTGATCTGGAAGTTCTCTTCGACGGTGAGATCGGGGAAGATCCCGCAATCCTCGGGCGCGTAGCCGATGCCAAGACGCGCTCGCTGGTGCGCGGCGAGCCGCGTGATGTCCCGGCCTCCGAACGTCACGCGGCCCGCGCGCAGGGGGAGCAGGCCCATGATGCTGTCGATGGTGGTCGTCTTGCCGGCGCCGTTGCGGCCGACGAGGCAGACCGCTTCCCGTTCGCCCACCCTCAGCGACACGGTTCGGAGAATCTGCGCCTGGCCACGGAAGGTGTCGATGCGCTCCAGCTCAAGCATGGGTGGTCCCGAGCAGGTTGATGGCGACCGCCTCGTTGACGCGGATCTCGGCTGGGGTTCCGTCGGCCAGGATCGCCCCCTGATGCATGGCGACGATCCGGTCGGAATAGTTGAAGACGACGTCCATGTCGTGCTCGATGATCGCCGCCGAGATGCCCTCGCGTCGCACCACCGAGGTGATCGTGTCCATGATCGGCGCTTTCTCGCGCGTGCTCACGCCGCTGGTCGGCTCGTCGAGGAACAGCAGCTTCGGCCGCAGCGCGTAGGCGACCGCAACGTCCAGCAGCTTGCGCTCCCCCTGCGAGAGCCCGGCGGCGGGCACCCGGGCTTTCGCCTCGAGTCCGAACAGGCGCAGGATCTCGATCGCCTCCTCCCACACCGCCCGGTCTGCGTCGGCCAGCGCCATCAGCTTTCGGGTCTTCCCCTGGCGCGAGAAGATCGCGAGCGCGACGTTGTCGAGCATCGAGAGCCGGTCGAACAGGTTCACCAGCTGGAAGCTCCGGGCGATCCCCGCCTCGATCCGGCCGTGCACCGACAGGTGCGTCACGTCACGATCCTGGAACACGATCCGGCCCCCGTCCGGGCGCAGGAGGCCGCTGATCAGATTGACCAGCGTGGTCTTGCCGGCACCGTTCGAGCCGATCAGCGCGAGGACTTCTCGCTCGCGCACCGTGAAGTCCACCCGGTCCACGGCGTGAGTGTCGCCGAAATGCTTGACGAGGCCTCGGGTGACCAGGAGGCTCACGTCAGGATCTCCCCCCCCAGCGCGCGATCAGGCGGTCGGCGGTGCCGACGACGCCGGTCGGTAGTGACAGCACCAGCACCACCAGCACGGTGCCGAGCACGAACTGCCAGTACACGGTGTTCCCGACCGCATAGGCTTCGAGGTAGTTGTAGAGGACGGCGCCGATGATCGGGCCGGCGAACGCGCTGAACCCGCCGAGCACGGTCATGAACACGATCTTGCCCGAAAAGGTCCAGTGCAGGTTCTCCGGTGTGATCAACCCGTTCAGCGGGACCCACAGCGCCCCGGCGACGCCGGTGAAGACCCCGGAGACCAGGAAGGCGACCCACCGGTAGCGCCGCACCTGGATGCCGACGAACTCCGCGCGCGTCTCGTTGTCGCGGATGGCCTGGAGCGCCTTGCCGAACGGCGAGCTCACGATGACCCACATCGACGCCACGCAGGCGAAGAAGATCACCAGCACGTAGTAGTAGTACGCGTGGGCCAGGAATTCGATCTTGTCCGTCTTGCCCCCGGAGAATCCCACCAGCATCGGCGTCGGCACGCGGAGGCCGTCGGTCCCCCCGGTCACCCAGAAGAACTTGAACGCGAGACTCCACAGCACCTGCGAGAGCGCCAGCGTCAGGATGCCGAAAAAGATGCGCGTGTAGCGGACGCACACGAAGCCGAAGATTCCCGCGACCACCGCCGAGCCGACGACGGCCCCGACCAGGAAGAGCTCCATGGACCCGACGTTGAGGTACTTCACCATCAGCGCCACGGTGTAGGCGCCGACGCCGAAGAACGCCGAGTGGCCGAACGACAGCAGGCCCGTGTAGCCCAGCAGCAGGTTGAAGCCCAGCGCGGCGATCGCCATGACCAGGCCGTAGGCGAGCAGCATCGCCTGATACTGGCTCGCCACCCACGGATACACGAGGAGGGCCGCGGCGACCGGCATGGCCCAGACGAGCCGCCGGACGGGCGACCGGCTCTCGACCGCGACGGCGAGCGTGCTCACGTGGCGCGCCCGAACAGGCCGGCCGGGCGCACGAGTAGCACCGCCGCGGCCATCAGGTAGAGCACCGCCAGCTCGATCTCGGGGAACCACGCGATACCCGCCTCGCGGACCACGCCGACGATCAGCGCGCCGACCAATGCGCCCTCGAGGCTACCGAGGCCGCCGATGACGACGACGATGAAGGATAGGACGAGCGCGTCGACTCCCATGTCGAGCACCGCCGACTGGCTCGGCACGATGATCGCGCCGCCGAGCCCGGCCATGAAGCACCCGAGCGTGAAGGCCTGGACGTACATGCGGTTCACGTCGACGCCGAGCGCGGAGGCCATGCGCATGTTCTGCGACGTCGCCCGCAAGACGACCCCGAACCGGGTCTTGTAGACGAAGAACCACAGGAACGCGGCGGCGATGCCACCGATGGCGATGACGACCAGGTTGTAGTTCGGGTACGGATTGCCGGCGATCGAGACGCTGCCCGAGTTCTCCCAGAGTGCGCTGGCCGACAGCGGATAGGGCCCCCAGACGAAGTGCATGACGTCACCGAGGATCATCAAGAGGCCAAACGTCACCAGCAGCTGGTACTCCTCGGCGCGCTTGTAGAAGGGGCGCAGCAGCGTGGGCTCGAGCACCGCGCCCAGCAGGGCCGCGCCCACCGCGCCCGCCGGCAGCGCCAGATAGAGCAGTGGCGTCGGCGCGCCGGCCAGCGCGCGGCCGAGCGTCCACGCGGTCACGTACGCGCCGAACGCGTAGAGGTTGCCGTGGGCGAGGTTGACGATCCGCATGACGCCGTAGATGAGGCTCAGCCCACCCGCGATGAGGAAGAGGGTGGCGGCGGACAGGAGCGCGTTCAGGAGATGAATGAAGAAGAAATCCATCAGTCCGCCACGCGGTACGGCACCACTTTCACCTCCGGCTGAACGAAGTTGCCGTCGAGGACCAGGGCGAGGGCGACCCGATACTCCCCCGGCGGAAGCTCGCCTCGAGGGTCGACGATCAGGCGACGACCCTCCACGGCGCTCGAGGCACCGACCCTCATCAGCCGGTGAGGCTCACCGATGACCGCGTAGTGCGCCACGAGTCCGACGCCTTCGGCCCTCGTCTGGCCCGCCGGCTCGCCTTTGTACGGCTCGCGCTCGATCTTATACGATCGCGCGAACTTCGTGACCGTTTCGACCTCGGCCTCGATCTCCAGCCGATCGCCGCGCCGCTCGGTCTTCGTCACGTAGGCCCGCCGTGGGATCGCGTATCGGTCGAAGCTGCCGAGCGCGATCGGATAGCTGAGATCACGAAAGACGCCGAGGGTGACCGAATTCGCGGACCACTTGTCGAGCCGGTACGGGCCATTCGTGACCAGGAAGTGCCCGTGCTTGCGGTAGAAGCGCTTGAGCGCCGCCCAACGCTGCCGCGCCTGCTCGACCGTCACCAGCCCGCGCAGCGAGTCGGGCACGTACGGCTGCCGCTCGAAGCCGTCGAGGAGCGAGGCGAGCCTGGACTTGAGCTTCTGGTCTCGGACCAGGTCGAGCCAGGGCACGTTGCCTCTCCTGGCTTCGGCTTCGGAGAACGCCGCGAGCCCCCGGGTCACCGCCTCCTCCATGAGAACCGTGAGCTGCCAGGGTGTGGTGCTCCAGGGCGCCCAAGTCGGCACGGCCCCCGGGCCGGCTCCGCTCCTGAGGTACACGTTGATCCGTGGGACTTCGTAGAGCAGCTGGACGTCGCCGTAGTCTCTGATGCGCGAGTCGACGCTCGCGACCTTCACCGCCAGGAGCGACTCGCGCAGGCTCGCCGTCGAGCGCGCCACGACCGGGTCCTGCCCCTGGCGGTGGTCTCCGGGCAGCCCGCCCCATCGGTACGCGAACACGAACGGATAGAGCACGTCCGCCACGGTCATCTTCGTGTCGTCGTGGAACTTCGACGCGAGGACCTCGTAGGCGACCTTGCTCCTGGCGATGTCGCCACGGCGTCCGGCCGGCTTGAACACGCGCGTCGCGGGATCGAGGACGAGCGCGTCCGGGGGGATCCGGATCTCCGACTCCACCGTCGCTCGGACGCGATTGGGCGCGGGGTCGCCGCCGTAGGGCGCCGGGAGCATCGGTGGGTCGCCGACCGCGGACCAGATGAGCCGCCCGGTGGCATCGGTGAATCCGGCGACCGGGTTCCATGCGCTCGTCGGCTTCGCCTCGGTGCCGAGCCTGAGCCAGCCGTTCCACGGGAAATCCTTGAGCTTGACGTCACGGATGAAGATCGCCGAGTTCAAACCCGTCAAGGCGTCGTACGCGACGTTCTCAACTCCCTCGGAGTACTCGACGTTCAGCGCTTCGCGTCTGACCGTATAGCCGGCCGTCACGCGCTTGCATTCGCTCCAGGGCACCTGCCGCAGGCTCGTGAGGCGTCCCGACAGGAGCGGGAGCGATCCCGCGACTTCGCTCTCGACGACGGTCCCAGCCTCGGTGAGGAAGGCGGTCCGCACGCCGGCGCCAAGGGCCGGAAGCCGGCCGCCGACCGGCGGCGGCGCCTCGAGATCGCGCGTGTCGATTTCCTCCAGCGTGGCGTCCGATTCCTGGCGGGTACCGCGCCACTCCGGCGGCACCAGAGTCTCCGCAAGCTTGCCGTTCGGCCACACCTTAAGTTCTGGCCAACCGGCGGGCGCGCTGGCGATCTTCTTCTTTGCGGCCTCGACCAGATCGAAGTGCGAGAGGTAGTCGTCGTGATAGGGCGTGACTGGATACGGATGAAAGGTGTAGATGCCCTGCGACCGGCCGAGGACCTTGAGAATTCGCGCGCCCGCCGCGCACCGCGCGCCGACGTTGGAGAGCGAGCCTAACTGCGGAGTGAACGTCAGGACCACGTACGATTTGAGCGACTCGACGTAGACAACGTGCTCAGGCGCGGCGCCGCCGGCGAAGGGATCGGCGCCGACGTACGCGTGGATCGCCTTGGTCCGCAGGAGGCGGGCCGCCGCCGCCGGCTCCATCACGTCGATCTTGATCTCCTGCGGATAGAACGATGGATAGAACGGGATCTCGTGCCCCGCCCACGCGTGCGCCATCACGAGCGCGGCGATGCACACGACGACGGGTGATAGGCGAACGACCTTCAATCGACGCTGCGAGGGCGGCCGGCGCGGGGCCGTGTCGGTCTCGCGCCGCCGCCGTCAGCCGCTTAGGCCTTGGCGCGCGGCCAGGTCTTGTCGATCCACGTGTAGGTCGAGGTCGGCTCGCCCTTCGGCCAGCCGGGCGGCGCGGTGATGTTGCGGATCGGGATCGTGATGATGCGCTCGGGGTCGAGGATGGGGAATGGATAGTCCGCAACGTTCTTGCTGAACCCGGTCACCGCGTCCTTGTAGCCCTGGTGGTTGTCGGGTCGGATGTACACGTAGCCCGCCGGGGCCGCCATCATGTTGCCCTCGAGCATCGAGATGATCGCGTCGTCGTCGGGCCAGCCGCCGGCGAGCCGGTTGGCCTTCTCGATGGCGTTCTTGAGCATGTAGGTCGCGGTGTAGCCGCCCTCGGCCTGGAAGTTCGGATACTCGTTGAACCGCTTGTGGTACTTCTCGACGAACGTCTTGTTGTACGGCCAGCGGTCGCCGCCCGGATAGGTGAAGTGGTAGTTCGAGTGGACGCCGGCGATGATGCCTTCCGGATGGTCCTTGCCGATCGCGTGCGGCGCCACCCCGAAGGCGATCATGCTGGCGACCTTCATCTTGTCGAACATCCCGTAGCGGAGCGCCTGCTTGTAGAAAGCGACGTAGTCGCCGCCCCACACCGAGATGGCGAGCAGATCGGGCTTCGACGAGATGGCCTTGGTGATGTGCGAGCTGAAGTCGGTCGTGCCGAGCTTCGGCCAGCCCTCGGAGACGTTCTCCGCGGAGGGGAGCATCTTCTTCATCACGATGCCGAAGTGATCGAACGCGTTGCGGCCGTAGGAGTAGTCGGGATGGATGTGGGCGATCTTCTTGGTCTTGGGCCACGTCATCGCGGCCGCGACCGCACCGGTCACCCCGTCGGCCGACTGCATGTTGGTGATGCGGAAGATGTAGTGCGGGTTCGGCACCGCCTTGTCGAACAGAAAGTCGGTGCACCCGTCGACGAAGATCGTGAGGAGCTTCAGCTCTTCGGCCACCGGGCCGAGCGCCGGCGTGTTACCGCTCGAGGTGATACCGCAGAAGAAGTCGATCTTCTCGGAGAGCTTGAGGCGGCGCAGTTCCTTCACGTTCGCGTCGGTCCCGGCATTCTCGTCGGCCTTGAGCAGCTCGATCTTCCGCTTGCCCAGGAGCCCACCGGCCGCGTTGATCTCCTCGGCCGCGAGCTGCTGGCCCTTGAACATCGGCTCGCCCAGCACCGCGGCCGGCCCGGTGAAGAAGGTCATGTGGCCGATCTTGAATGGCGTGTCGGGAATGTTCCCCTTCGGCTTGTCCTGGGCGTGCGCGACACCGACCACCGGCAGCGCGGCGCCGGCCGACGTGAGCGCGGCACCTACGCTGACACCGAGAGTGTTGAGGAAGTCCCGTCGATTGACCTCAGCTGCCATGGTTGTCCCTCCATTGGGTCGGCGTCGCGTGGCTCACGGCGCCCTCGTCGGTTGAGTACGCCTTCGGCGCCCCGAATGTCAAGGAACGGCCGCGCCCGGCGTCGTGCCCTATACTTGGTGACCGATGGTCCGAGCGGTACAGACGACGCTCCGGGGCCTCGGCGCCGCCGTGCGTGCGCGGCCCGGAACCGTGCTGGCACTCGTCGTCGCGGTGTTCGCCGTCCACGTGCTCCTGCCGCCGTTGATCCTGGCCCTGGCCCGCAAGCCCTGGACCTACTTCGCCTTCAATCCGTGGCTCTCGCAGCTGCCCGATTATCTGGCCTCCAGCGCGCCGCTCCGCCAGAAGCTCGACTTCCTCTCCCGCCTGGCGGTGTTCTGGTTTACCGCCGACGGGGCCTACGGGTTCCCGGAATGGGGTTTCGCCGTCGACACCATGGATCTAGCGCGCTTCCTGGCCACGTCGCTCCTGATCGCCGCGTACGCCGCGCTCCTGCTCTACCGCCGCGAGCGAGGCGTTCGCGAGGCCGGGCGCGCCGCTCCCAGCCACGCGGGAGGCGTCGTGGGCGCGGTGGTCGGCGTGCTTGGCCTCTCGACGGGACCGTGCAGCGTGGTCGGCTGCGGCGCCCCCGTTCTGCCGGTCGTCGGTCTCGTGTTCGCCGGCCTGTCGAGCGGGACGCTCGCCCTGCTATCCGGCATCTCGCGGGTCTCGAGCGTCGTCGCCATGGTCGCGCTCACCGTCGTGGTGGCGTGGCTGGGGCGGCACGCCGGCTCGACCGTCGGTCACCGGCCGGCGTCACGGTGAGGGCGCGAGCGCGACACAGGGCGCCGCGCGCGGGCACACCGCGAGCGGGGCCACTGGACCTTCGCCGCTCAGGACTTCCGGGACGTCTTCGAGAAGAAGGTGCCGACCAGCGGGCGCAGCTCGCGGCCGCCGCACTGCGGGCATTTGGCGTCGCCCTTCTCGCGCTGGCTGATCGTCAGGGTCAGCGACACTTCCTTCTTGCACTTCTCGCAGAAGAACTCGTAGAGAGGCATACTCACTCCTCCGCTCGACGGGCGAGCCGGGTGGCCCGTCAGCCCAGGTTCAGGACGACCGACTTCACCTCGGTGTACTCGGCGATGCCCTCGTGGCCGCCCTCGCGCCCGAGGCCGGATTCCTTGAAGCCGCCGAACGGGATCTCGTGCGTGTACCCGGTCGCGTCGTTGGCGCCGACCAGCCCGTACTCGAGCTGCTCGGCCACGCGGACGAGCCGCGCCGTGTCGCGCGTGTAGAAATAGGCGGCCAACCCGTACTTCGTCGCGTTGGCGCGCCGGATCACTTCTTCTTCGGTGTCGAATATCAAGATCGGCGCCGCCGGACCGAAGATCTCCTCCTGGGCGATCGCCATGTCGTCGGTGACGTCGAGCAGCACCGCGGGCGCGTAGAAGTAGCCCTTGGTGTACGGGTCGCCGCCGAGGTAGTGGCCGCCGGCCGCGAGCTTCGCGCCGTGCTTCACCGCGTCCTCCACCAGCGAGTGCACCTTGGCCCGCGTCTCTTCGTTGATCAGCGGGCCGATCTGCGCGCCTGGCTCGAATCCCGGAGCGACCTTCAGCCGCTTGACCGCCTCGACGAACGCCGGGACGAAACGATCGGCGATCCCGCGCTGGACGTAGATCCGGTTGGCGCAGATGCACGACTGGCCGCCGACGCGCAGGAACTTCATGGCCACCGCGCCCTCGAGCGCGGGCTGGAAGTCCGCGTCGTCGAACACGATGAAGGGCGCGTTGCCGCCGAGCTCGAACGAGAGCCGTGTCACCTGCTGGGCCGCGGCCTGCATGATCCCCTTGCCCACGTCGGTGGAGCCGGTGAAGCCGATCTTGCGGATCAGGGGGTGCGTGAGCAGCTCGGCCCCGACGAGCCGCGAGCGGTTGGTCGTGAGCACGTTGAACACGCCCGGCGGCAGTCCGGCCACCTCGGTGATCTTCGCGATCGCGAGCGCGGTCAGCGGCGTCGCCGAGGCCGGCTTGAGCACGACCGTGCAGCCGGCGGCCAGCGCCGGGGCGATCTTGCGCGTGACCATCGTCGCCGGGAAATTCCACGGGGTCACCGCGGCGACGGGCCCGATCGGCTGGCGGAGAACCCAGTAGCGTTTGCCCGGCTGCGGCGACGGGATCCACTCGCCGGCCACCCGACGCGCCTCCTCGGCGAACCAGCCGAAGTAGCCGAGCGCGAACTGGACTTCCTTCTTCGCTTCCTCGAACGGCTTACCGTTCTCGAGCGTCACCAGCCGCGCCAGCTCGTCGCGCCGCTCCTCCATCAGATCCTGGACGCGCAGGAGGATCCGGCCGCGGTCTTTCGGCGCCCGCCGGGACCATTCGCCGAACGCCGCGTGGGCGGCGGTGGCCGCGTGCCGGATCTCGGGCCCGGCACCATTGGCGACTCGCGCGACCACCGTCTGGTCGGCGGGATTCACGACATCGAACGTGGCGCCGCCATCGGCCGCCACCCATGTGCCGTTGATGTACATCCGCTCGACGTCTGCCATGCGATCCTCCTTGACCGTCTCGGCCGAGCGGGAGCCTACGCCTGCGCGCGCGGCGGCGCTAGACGCGCTGCAACATGGACGAGTCGCGGCAGCTCCCGCATGTCGTCGAATACGACGGTGCCCGGCCCCTCGAGCCAGCGCCGCGGCGTCAACCCGCCCGCATAGCCGAGCGCACGCATGCCGGCGGCGCGCGCCGCTTCGACTCCGAACCGACTGTCCTCGACGACCACGCAGTCTGCGGGGGCGACGGCCATTCGCGTCGCCGCGTGGAGGAAGAGGTCCGGCGCCGGCTTGCCGTGGGCGACCTCGCTGGCGCTGAAGATGCGGCCGGCGAAGCGGTCGTAGAGCCCGGTGAGCCCCAGCGTGTAGCGCATCCGCTCGTGGGTTCCGCTCGACGCCACGCACGTGGCGATCGTGATCCGCTCGAGCGCGTCGACGATGCCGGGCACCGGCGCCAGCTCGGCGTCGAACGCGCGGCGATAGAGGTGCTGATAGGGCGCCTCCCAGTCCGCGGGAAGCGGGCGGCCGAGATGCGCCTCGATCTGCGACACCATGTAGGCGTCGCTCCGGCCCATGAATCGCTCGACGACTTCCGCCTCGGTCATGGCCCAGCCGAGCGCCGCGAGCACCTGGACGTCGATGCGCACGCCGATGCGCTCGCTGTCCACCAGCACGCCGTCGCAGTCGAAGATCACGAGCCGGACGGATTCAGTCACGACGGACCATGAGGTCTGAGGCTGGTCTCAGCGCGCGACGTGATCGACGAGCCAGCGGGCGGTGCGCAGGAGCTGACCGTCGCGATGGCGCGCGCCGACCAGCTGGACGCCGAGTGGCAGGTCGTTGGCGCCCTGCATGAGCGGCACGCTGAGTGCCGGCACGCCGCAGAGCGTCCACAGCGCGCAGAAGGCCGGGTCGCCGGTCGATTCGAGCCCCGCCGGCGCGGTGCCGAAGGCGGCGGGTGTCAGGATGGCGTCGTAGCGCTGCTCGAACAGCTCGGTCAGGCTGTCGTTGAGCTGCGGGATCTGGGAAAGGGCGACGAGATAGTCGACCGCGCGGACCTGGCGCCCGTGCTCGATCCGCGCCTGGAGCGCGGGCGACAGCTTCTCGCGTCCCTTGTCCCACTCCCGGCGGAGGTTGATCGCGATCTCCGCGCCGCCGATCGCCCGCTGCAGCTCGAGCACCTCGTCGGTGGGCACGGCGAGCACGACCTCCTCGACCCGGTCGCCGAGGCTCGCCACCAGCTCCCCGAACGCCTCGCGGGCGTCGGCGTCGACGCGATCCCACAGGGACGTCTTCACGAAGCCGAACATGGGCGGGAGCGGCGGCTCGGCGGCCGCCACGTCGCGGTACGGGACGCGGGCGCGCGGGCGCGAGTCCCCATCGCGGTCATCGTAGGCGGCGAGCGTCTCGAGCAGCAGCGCCACGTCCTCGATGGCGCGCGCAAACAGCCCGACGTGATCGAGCGTGCGCGAGAGCTGGAACATGCCGTGGCGCGGGATCAGCCCGTGCGTCGGCTTGAAGCCGTACACGCCGCAGTACGACGCCGGCCGGATCGTCGAGCCGGTCGTCTGGCTGCCGAGCGCCAGCGGCACCATGCCCGCCGCGACCGCCGCCGCCGAGCCGCTCGAGGAGCCACCCGGCGTGTACGCCGGGTTGTGCGGGTTCCGCGTCTTCCCTGGCGTGCGGGTGGCGAACTCGGTCGTGACCGTCTTGCCCATGATGACGGCGCCCGCCGCACGCAGCAGCGACGCCACCGACGCGTCGCGCGACGGCGTGCGACCGGCGTGCAGCACCGAGCCGTTCTCGGTCGGCATGTCCGCGGTGTCGATGATGTCCTTGAGGCCCACCGGCACGCCGTGCAGCGGGCCCGTAGGCTGCCCGCTCATCCGCAGCTCGTCGGCCGCGCGCGCCTGCGCCAGCGCGTGCTCCGGATCCAGAAACGCCCACGCCTGAACCGCCGCATCGACCTCACGCACCCGCGCGAGACACGCCTCGACCAGCTGTACCGACGTGACGACGCCCTCCCGGATCATCCGCGCCGCCTCGACCGCCGCCACCCAATTCAACCCCGTCAGATCCATCGCAACCCAGAGCCTATCACCACCCGCGCCCGTTCAAACGCCTCGAGCAGCAGCTCAACCGCGTTCGAGCGCGGGCTTGGCCCGCGCAATCCTCTTCTGGGGGAGGCAGGCGCGCGCGGGCCTTCAGGCCCGCGGCGCCGTCGGAAGGGGGACAAAGCCCCCCTCCGAGGTGCTATTTGCCGTAGAGAAATTCAGGGAGCCAGAGAGTCATGCCCGGCCAGACGTACATGAACATGAGACAGATACACACGATGATCATGTACGGCATCATGCCCGCGAAGATCTGGTTCAGCGTCACGTGCTTCGGCGACACGCCCTTCAGGTAGAACGCGGACATCGCGACCGGTGGTGACAGGAACGCGGCCTGGAGATTTACCGCGACCATCGTGCCGAACAGGATCGGGTCGACATTGAAGTGGCTCAGCAGCGGGATGAAGATCGGACAGAAGATCACGATGATCTCGGTCCACTCGAGCGGCCAGCCCAGCAGGAAGATGATCAGCTGCGCCACGAACTGGAAGCCCAGCGGCGAGAGGTTCAGGCTCAGCACCCAGCGCTCGATCAGCCCCTGGCCGCCGTGCAGGGCGAACACCGCAGAGAACAGCGCGGAGCCGACGAACAGCCAGCACACCATCGCCGTCGTCTTCGCCGTGAGGAACGTCGACTCCTTGATGTTCTGCCGCAGCTCGGGCGAGCTTCGGAGATACCAGAGCCCGGGCACGACGGCGCCCAGGAGCGTCCCGCCGATCGAGCCCGCGACGACCAGTGAGGCGAGGTCCTCGCCCTCGTACACCCCGAGCACGACGCCGACGACGAAGCCGACGAGGCTCCACCACAGGACCGGCCGCATGAAGCGCGCCATCACGGCCAGGTACAGCGCGCCCAGCGCGCCGATCGCCGCCGATTCGGTCGCGGTGCAGATGCCGAACAGGATCACCGCCAGCACCACGACGGTGAGCACGCCCAACGGGACCACCGAGGCGCACAGCTCCTTCAAGATCTCGAGCTGCTCGCCGTCCATGCGCCAGTAGTAGACGAACAGCAGCAGCGCCGAGGCCGCCG
This sequence comes from Candidatus Rokuibacteriota bacterium, assembly GCA_003221515.1. Lineage (GTDB taxonomy): Bacteria > Methylomirabilota > Methylomirabilia > Rokubacteriales > CSP1-6 > AR31. Next base: position 74,725 of record QHSI01000103.1, on the reverse strand, counting down.
CGAGTCCCCAGAACCACCCGTAGAAGTGCGCGGGAATCTTGCCGGCGTCCGAGACGGCGGTGGGATCCCGGAGCGACGTGACCTCTTCGGGGCCCTCGGTCTTCCGGGCACCCTCGGCGGGCTCCGTCCCAGACTCCCCGCCCGCGCCGAGCTCCTGCGGCTTCTCCTCGGCGGGCCCGCCGGTGGTCGCAGTCGGCGGCGTTGCCGGCGCCGCCGGGGTAGCCGGCGTCGTGACCGCCGCGGTGCGCGCGGGCGCGGCGGCCGTCGCCGCCGCGGGGGCGTTGTAGACGACCACGTACCACCACGTCGCCACGAACGTGCCGCCGGTCAGCAGCAACGGCACGGAGAGCACGAGGACGTTGTGGGCGATCACGCGGTAGCCGATCGCGCGACCGTCCCGTCCAGTGGCGCCGCGAAGCAGGCCCGGACGGAACGCGGCCGCGAGCAGGCCGCCCACGACGCGGCGGGCCCGGCCGCGCTCGAGTCGGCCGAGGTACTCGGGCACCGTCACGCGATACTGATCGGGCGGCAGCTTCGGCGCGATTTTGGGATTGATGATCGCCCAGCCGAGGATGTACACGAGGTAGAGGAACGTGAGGAAGAAGCCCGGCAGCATCGCCGCCGCGTAGAGCTTGACGATCGACTGTCCGGCCACCGCCGCGTAGACGATCAGCATGACCGACGGCGGGATCAGGATCCCGAGCGTCCCGCCCGCCGTGATCGCCCCCGACGCCAGCTTCACGTCGTAGCCGGCGTTGAGCATCGGCCGCATCGCGATGACGCCCATCAGCACGACGACGGCGCCGACGATGCCCGACGCGATGCCCCAGAACGCGCACACCAGCAGCGTGGTCACCGCGAGCGACGCCGGCACGCGCCGAAACGCCAGCTGGACGCTGTGGAACATGCGGTCGACCAGCGCCGCGCGCTCCATGATGTAACCCATGAAGACGAACAGCGGGACCGACAGCAGCGTGTCGTTCGTCATGACGCCATAGGTCCGCTGGACGATCAGGTCGAAGATCCGGTTGTCCCACCAGTGGGCGCCGGGCACCCAGAACGCGATGTAGCCGAAGATCATCCCGAGCCCCATCAGCGTGAAGGCGGTCGGGAAGCCCATCATGATGGCCACCACGATGAGGCCGAGCATGGTGAGGCCGAGCCAGGGATCGCTCATGGGGTCCGGCTCTGGCGCTCCGTGTCGTCGACCACGCTGCGGTGGCGCGCGGCCTCGTCGATGGCGTGGGCGCCTTCCATCGCCTGTCGCCGCGATTCCTCGTCGACGTACTCGCTGCGCGCCAGCTGCGTCCCGATGACGTCGATCTCCTCGACGTCTTCCAGACGCGACGGCCAGGCGCCGGTGCGCAAGCACTCGACGCACCGGACGATCTCGGCCAGCCCCTGGATCATGACGAGGATGCCGGCCAGCGGGATCACCGACTTGAAGTGGTAGACGGGTGGGCCCTCGGCGGTCACCGTCGAGTGCTCACCGATGCGCCAGGAGAGCGCGGCGTAGTCGTAGCCCGCGTAGATCAGCCCGAGGATGCCGGGGATGAAGAACAGGAAGTAGAGGATGAGGTCCATCGTCGCCTGGCCGCGCGGCCGCAAGTAGATGTAGACGAAGTCGGCGCGCACGTGCCCGCCCAGCGCCAGCGTGTAGGCGCCGCACAACATGAAGAGCGAGCCGTACAACATGTTGTTGAAGTCGAAGATCCAGGCGGTGGGCGCATTCAGGATGTAGCGCTTGAAGACTTCGACCGAGACCACGAACGTCAGGGCCACGATGAGCCAGGCGCCGGCCTTGCCGGACCAGTAGCTGATCAGGTCGACGGCGGCGATCACCCGGCGCGCGGTCATGGGCGGAGGGATGCGGCCAGCCACCCGGTGAGCCCCGGCTGGCTGGCGCGCAGGGAGTCGGGCACGGAGTGGCTAGCTCTTCTTGGGCGTCGGCTTGTTGAAATAGTGGTTGTAGGCCATGCGGCGGTCGACGACGGTGTCGAGCTCCCACTTCACCGCCCGGGCCGCGAACGCCTTCTGCGACTCGGCGATCTCCTTGAACATCGGATTGTCCGACGACTTCTTGTCGGAGACGGCGTCGAAGACGTCGAGCTGCTTCTGCAGCACCGACGTCGGTGTCTTGTAGAACCGAACCTTGTCCTTCGTCTGCAGCTCGATGTAGTCCTTCGAGTAGCGGTCGATCGCCTTCCACGACATGTCGGCCGAGGCCGCGTCCACCGCGTACTCGATGATGGCCTTCATCTTGTCGGGCAGCGCGTCGTATTTCGTCTTGTTGAACGTGATCTCGAACTGCTCGGCGTTCTGGTGGTAGCTCTGCAGCATGCACACCTTGGACACGTCGGCGAAGCCGAGGATGCGGTCGGACGTCGCGTTGTTGAACTCGGCGGCGTCGAGCAGGCCGCGGTCCATCGCCGGCACGATCTCGGCGCCGGGCAGCGCGTTGACCGCGGCGCCCATGCCCTGGAACAGATCGATCGAGATCCCGACGGTGCGGAACTTGAGCCCCTTGAAGTCGTCGGGCTTGGTGATCGGTTTCTTGTACCAGCCGAGCGGCTGGGTCGGCATCGGGCCGTACGGGAACGACACCACGTTGGCGCCGATGGAGGCGTAGAGCTTGTTGAGGAGCTGCTTGCCGCCGCCGTACTTGTGCCACGAGAGCAGCATGTTGGCGTCCATCCCGTAAGCGGGGCTCGAGCCCCAGAGCGCCAGCGCCGTCTGCTTGCCGTAGTGGTACACGAGCACACCGTGGCCGCCGTCGAGCGTGCCCTTCGACACCGCGTCGAGCAGGCCGAAGGCCGGCACGACCGCGCCGGCCGGCAGCACCTCGATCTTGAGGTCGCCGCCGGTCATGTCGTTGACCTTCTTCGCGAAGTCGAGCGCGTACTCGTGGAAGATGTCTTTCTGCGGCCAGGTCGACTGCCAGCGCATCGCGATGGGCCCTTGCGCCTTGACGACGTTCGGGAAGCCGAGCGTGGCCGCGCCCGTCGCGGCGAGGGCCGCGCCCCTCAGAAACTTCCGGCGCGGGCTCTCGGTGACCGCCTGCGGATCGTTCATGGAGCACCTCCTCCGAATCGATGACTTGAAGTGCACGGCCGTCGCCGATGGATCAACTGTGGAGTGAACGCGAGGTCTGCTACGTGGTCGGACCACCACACCAAGGCTATGCGACCCGTCACAGATTTGTCAACAAACCTATCCGGTTCCCGGCAACTTCAGGACGACGGAGAGCCGGATCCCGCCTCGCCCGATCGTGATCCGCAGCGGCGCCTCGAGGCTCGCGTCGGCCAGGGCCTCGCGCACCGCCTCGCGCGTCGTCACCGTCTGATCGTTGATCTGCAAGATCACGTCGCCGGCCTCCAGACCCGCCCGCTCCGCCGGGCTGCGCCGGATGATCGCGGAGATCGCCGGCGTCGTGGGCCCGGCGGGCTCGGGTTCCCGGACGATGAAACCGAACTCGGCGGCGATCCGCTCCCCGACGACCGCGCGAGGCATGGCGGCGAGGCGGACGTCCACCCGCTCGCGTCCGGCGGCGCGCAGCACCGTCAGCTTGGTCTCCCGTCCGGGGCCGGCCGCCGCGATGAGCCGCTGGAGCACGCGGGTCTCGGTCACCGGGCGCTCGTCCAAGGCCACGACGAGATCGCCGTTCTTGAGCCCGGACTTCGCGGCGGGAGAGTCCTCGAGCACCTCGACGATCATGACGCCGAAGCCCTCGCGGATGCCGTGGCGGGCCGTGACGTCGTTCATCTCCTGCTCGGAGAGGTCGCGGATCCGCACGCCGAGCCAGGCCCAGGGCGCGGCATCGGCCGCGGACACCAGCGCGACGACGACCGCGGCGGCCGCGATCACTCGGGCGATCACTCCCGGCCTCCGCGCAGCTCGTTGATCAGCTCGTCGAGCGCCAGGGCCAGGCGGTCGAGACGTCGTCCCACGTCGAGCGTCTCCAGCAGCTCCTGCCGGAGGCGGGGATCGGGCACGACCCGCGCGGCGATCCGGTCGGCGATGGCGCCGGGCGGCTGGCCGGCCGCCAGGGCCGTGTCGAGCAGATCGGGCGGGCGCTCGAGCGCCCGGAGGAGACGACCGCACGCGTCGCGGATGCGCGCGAGCATCGGCTCGGCGTCGGTCGTCGATTCGACGTCGTCGAGCCGCTCGGCGGTGACGATGCGATAGAGCGTGTCGCTCGGGCGCTCGCTCGCGATCCGGACGCGCATCGAGCCCTTGACCAGGATGTTGTAGCGGCCGGTCGCCAGCCGCTCCCAGCTGACGATCTCGCCCGCGCCGGCGACCGGGTGGACGGCCGGCCGGCCCGCGTAGCTCGACTCGTAGCCGGGCTGCAGCTTGACGACCGCGATCTGGCGGTCGCGCGCCAGCGTGTCCACGATCATCGCGCGATAGCGCGCCTCGAAGACGTGGAGCGGCAGCAGCGTGTGCGGAAAGAACGTCACGTCCGGCAGCGGGAAGATCGGCAGGATCACGGAGGCCACGGGCTCGCGCTGCTTCCGGCCGCGGTCACCCGATCGTGGGCAGCGGCCGGAGCGCGGCCAGCTCACCCAGGCGCCGCTGCACCGCCGCCGCCAGTTCGCGGAAGGTTTGCGCCTGCGGCGAGTCGGGCCGCCGCAGCGTGATCGGCATTCCCTCGTCGCCGGCGACCCGCGTGTCCTGGTCGAGCGGGACCTGAGCCAGCAGTGGCACCCCGTACTCTTCCGCGAGCCGGCGCCCGCCCCCCTCGCCGAAGATCGAGTAGCGCATCCCGGTGTCGGGCGCCACGAAGTAGCTCATGTTCTCGACCACGCCGAGGATCGGCACGTTGAGCTTCTGGAACATGCCGATCGCCTTGCGCACATCGAGGAGCGCGACCTCCTGGGGGGTCGTCACCATCACGACGCCCGAGAGCGGGATGACCTGCGAGAGTGAGAGCTGCGCGTCGCCGGTCCCCGGCGGCATGTCGAAGACGAGGTAGTCCAGCGCGCCCCACATCACGTCCTTCAGCATCTGCTGGATGAAGGAGTGGATCATCGGCCCGCGCCAGACGAGCGGCTCGCGCTCGTTGACGAGGAGCCCGATCGACATCATCTTCAGGCCGTGCGCCTCGACCGGGATGATGCGGTTCTCGAACATCCCGGGGCGCCCGCGCGAGCCCAGCATCAGTGGGATGTCCGGACCGTACACGTCGGAGTCGATGATGCCGACGGCGGCGCCCGATTGGCGGAGCGCCACCGAAAGGTTCACGGTGACCGTGGACTTGCCGACGCCGCCCTTGCCCGAGGACACCGCGATCGTGTGCTTGACCTCGGGGATGAAATCCGCGGACTTCGCGGGGCCGCCGGCGGGCGCCTGGCCGTGCGCGTGGACGTGCGCCGCCGGCGGGCTCGGCCGCGCCTGCGCGCCGCCGCCCATCTTCACCTGCACCTTGGAGACGCCGGGGATCTGGCCCACCGCCCGCGACGCCATGCTGTGCATGGTCGCTTTCGAAGCCGGCGACTGGCTCGTGAAGGCCAGCGTGAACGTCACCTGGGTATCGGCGATGGTCAGGTCACGGATGAGGCCGAGCGCGACGATGTCCTTGTGGTGCTCCGGATCCTTGATCGCCCGCAGCGCGTCGAGCACGGCCTGTTCGGTCACCATACGGGCGACTATACAGGAGCCTTCGACGCTTTCAACGGCCTCGCCTATCTCCGCGCGGAATCTTGCATTCTCACGGCCGACCTGCTACAAAAAGCGGGTGATTTCCCCCGACGATTTCCGCCGTATCCTCGGCCACTTCGCGACCGGCGTCACCGTGATCACGGTCCGCGATCCCGACGGGCGTCCCACCGGGCTCACCGCGAGCGCCTTCACGTCGGTGTCGCTCGATCCGCCGTTGATCCTCGTCTGCGTCGACCACAAGTCGCAGAGCTACCCGTCGATGATCGTGAGCAAGACGTTCGCCGTCAACATCCTGAGCCTCGAACAGGAAGCGATCTCGCGGCGCTTCGCCACCACCAAGATCGAAAACAAGTTCGAGGGCGTCTCGTTCACGCTGAGCCCGCTCGGCCTTCCGCTCATCGACAGCGCCCTGGCCCACCTCGAGTGCGCAACCGTCAACATCCATCCCGAGGGCGATCACTCGATCTTCGTCGGGCGTGTGGAGCAGGTCCAGTCCAGCGCGGGCCTGCCGCTCGTCTACTACCGCGGCCGGTACGACCGCCTCTCGGGCCCGCCGTGAATCCGATCCCGCTGTCCCGCCCGCCGGTCGACGACGAGATCAAGCGGGCGGTGCTGGCGGCGATCGACTCGCGCCAGTACATCCTCGGTCCGCAGTGCCGCCTGCTCGAGGGCGAGCTCGCCCGGGCGACCGGCGTCCCGCACGCGCTGCTGACCAGCTCGGGCACCGCGGCGCTGTGGCTCACGCTGCGCTCGCTCGGGGTGAAGGCCGGCGACGAGGTGCTCGTGCCCTCGCACACCGCGTTCCCCACCGTCGAGGCGATCTGCCTGGCCGACGCCACGCCGGTGTTCGTCGACACCGACGAGTTCTACACGCTCGATCCCGTCGACGCCGAGGCGAAGGCGACACCGCGCACGGTCGGCGTCGTGCCGGTGCATCTCTACGGGCAGCCGGTGGACCTGGCGGCGATCGAGGATCTGGCCTCTCGCCTCGGCCTCTGGGTGCTGGAGGACTGCGCCCAGGCGAACGGCGCCACGTGGAACGGCCGACGCGTCGGGAGCTTCGGTCGCGCGGCGGTGTTCTCGTTCTACCCGTCCAAGAACCTGCCGGCGATGGGCGACGGTGGCGCCATCCTCACCGACGACGACGAGGTCGCGGCCCGGTGTCTTCGGCTGCGCGATCACGGCCGCATCGACAAGAACGTGCACGCCGAGGTCGGCTTCAATTTGAGATACAACGAGCTACAGGCGGCGGCGCTGCGGGTGCTGCTGCCCCGGCTCGACGCGATGAACGACCGCCGGCGTGCCCTCGCCGCGCGCTACGCGGAAGGCCTCGCCGGGCTGCCGCTGGTCTTGCCAGCCGAGCGCGCGAGCGCGCGCCACGTGTACCACCTGTTCGTGGTCCGCACGTCGCGCCGCGATGACCTGGCGGCATTCCTGAAACGGCACGGGATCCAGACCGGCATCCACTATCCGGTCCCGACCCACCGTCAGCCCGCCGTCGAGCGCTTCGCGCCGCCGTCGCTGCCGCGGACGGAGCGCCTGGTCGAGGAGATCCTCACGCTGCCGCTGTCGGCCGGCCACGAGGACGCGGAGATCGACCGGGTCGTGGCCACCGTGCGCGAGTACTTCGGAGATTGATGTGCGAGCCGCCGGACGTCGCGGGGCTGGGGTCCCGCCGTCCGAGGCGAGCGCGTAGATGACGCCTCTTCGGATCCTCCAGCTGTACCCGAAGTCGGATTACTTCACCGGCGCGGCGATCCAGCTGCGCGACCTCGCGATCGGCCTGGCCCGCCGTGGCCACGCCGTCACGGTCGCGACGTCGCCGAACCCGCACTGGGCGGGGCGCTTGCGCGCCGCCGGCATCGGCCACGTGGAGATTCCCATGCGGCGCGCCTGGGACGTGCGGGCGGCGTGGCGGATCGCGCGGCTGATCCGCGCCCGGGACATCCAGGTGGTCCACGCCCACAAGGGCCGCGCCCGCACCTTGACCTTGCTGGCTGGCCTCATGGGCGCGCGCACGCTGCTCGTGCTGAACCGCGGTGTCAGCTTCGGCCTGAGCTGGACGAACCGCCTCGGCTACACGAGCCGGCGTGTGCACGCGATCGTCGCGGTCTGCGAGTCGATCAAGCGCGACCTGGTCGCCGCCGGCGTCCCGGCGGACAAGATCGCGGTGATCTATTCCGGCACCGACGTCGAGCGGTTCCATCCCGGCATCGACGGCGGCGCGATCCGCCGCGAGCTCGGGATCACGCCCCAGCAGTTCGTCGTCACCCAGATCGGCGTGCGCTCGTGGCGCGGCTGGCGCGACGTGCTCGACGCCATGGCCCGGGTCGCGCCCCGCCTGGCCGACGCGCGGCTGCTCTTCGTCGGCGCGCCGCCGCCGCGCATCGCCGAGCTCAGCGACCTCGCCCGCGAGCGCGGGCTCGGCGGGCGCGTGCTCGTCATCGGCCACCGCGAGGACGTCCCACAGATCCTGGCCGCCTCCGACGTCGTGGTCGACGCCTCCTACGCCGGCGCCGGGCTCACCGGCTCGATTCGCGAGGCGCTGGCGTGCGAGCGTCCGGTCGTCGCCACCGACCTGGCGGGCATGCCCGAGCTCGTCGTGGACGGCGAGACCGGCCTGCTGGTGCCGCCGCGCGATCCGGCCGCGCTGGCCGGGGCGATCCTGCGTTTGGCCGGCGACCCGACCCTGGCGCAGGCGATCGCGCGCGCCGGCCGCAAGCGCGTGGACGCGCACTTCTCGCTGGGCGCCAAGCTCGACGCGACCGAGGCGCTCTACCGGCGGCTCGTCGCCGCATGAGCGGCGCGACCGCGCTCTACCGCCGCCTGTTCGTCTATCTGCGTCCGCACGTGGGGGCGCTGTGCCTCGGCACCGCGCTCGCGATCGTGGTCGCCGCGATGGAGGGCGCGATCGCGTGGCTCGTGAAGCCCGCCATGGACGATATCTTCATCCGGCGCGACCTCACGATGCTGAAGGTCATCCCGCTCCTGTTCCTGGGCGCGTACGTGCTCAAGGGCGCCGCGCGCTACGCGCAGTCGTATCTGATGGCCGCGGTCGGCGAGCGCGTGATCGCGAAGCTGCGGCACGACCTCTACGCCCACGTGCAGCGGATGGAGCTGTCCTTCTTCGCCAGTCACCACTCGGCGGAGCTGATGTCGCGCATCGTGACCGACGTGAATCGCCTCGCGCGCCTCTCCTCGACCGTGTTAGTGATGACCATCCGCCAGATCGTGATGATCGTGGCGCTTGCCTCGGTCATGTTCGTCCGCGAGTGGCGCCTGGCCCTGATCGCGCTGGTGATCTTCCCGTTCGTCGGCGTCGCGGTCCGGACGATCGGCCGCCGGCTCTACCGGATCAACCGCCGGTCGCAGCAGACGCTCGCCCAGATGAACGTGCTGCTGCACGAGGTGCTCTCCGGCACCAAGATCGTGAAGGCGTTCGGCCGCGAGCCGTACGAGGTCGGCCGGTTCGAGCGCGTCAACCGCGGCCTGCTCACGCTGGCCCTCAAGGACCACCGCACCGACGAGCTGACCGACCCGCTCATGGAGGTGCTGGCGGCGGTCGGCATCATGGGCGCGCTCTGGTACGGCGGCCACCAGGTCATCTCCGGCGCGATCACGCCCGGCGATTTCTTCTCGTTCACGGCCGCGGTGGCCCTGCTCTACGGGCCGGTGCGGCAGCTCTCCCGGATCGTCAACACCGTCCAGCAATCGACCTCGTCGGTCGAGCGCGTCTTCGAGATCCTCGACCAGTCACCGGCCGTCACCGACCGCCCGCTGGCACCGGCCCTCGACGCGTTCCGCCACGCGCTCGTCTTCGAGAACGTGAGCTTCCGCCACGGCGGCTCCGACGACCTCACGCTGCGCGACGTGTCGCTCTCGATCAAGAAGGGCGAGGTGGTCGCGTTCGTCGGCATGAGCGGCGCCGGCAAATCCACCCTGATGGATCTGCTGCCGCGGTTCCACGACGTGAGCGCCGGGCGCATCACGATCGACGGCCACGATCTGCGCGACGTCACCCAGGCCTCGCTCCGCTCGCTGATCGGGCTCGTCACCCAAGAGACGTTCCTGTTCAGCGACTCGATCCTGTACCACATCGCCTACGGGCGGCTCGAGGCGCCGTTCGACGACGTCGTCCGCGCCGCGCGTCAGGCGCACGCCGAGGAGTTCATCGCCGGCTGTCCCGATGGCTACCAGACGCTGGTCGGCGAGCGGGGCGTGCGGCTGTCGGGCGGCCAGCGCCAGCGGATCGCGATCGCCCGCGCGTTCCTGAGGAACCCGCCGATCCTCATCCTCGACGAGGCCACGTCCGACCTCGACGCCGAGAGCGAGTTCATGATCCAGCAGGCCCTCGCCGAGCTGATGCGCGACCGTACCGTCCTGGTCATCGCGCACCGCCTGGCCACCGTGCGCAACGCCGACCGCATCGTGGTCGTGCACGAGGGCCAGATCGCCGAGATCGGTCGCCACGACGAGCTCCTGGCCCTTGACGGCCTCTATCGCCGCCTGTACGCGCTGCAGATGGAAGGGGTCGCCGGGTAGTGCTAGCCTAGCGCCCGAAGACAAGGAGGGCACCCGATGAGCACGACCGTCGGCAGCGGCCGCTACACCTACGACGTCGACGACGACTGGGCGAAGCTTCCGGCCGGCTGGTCGATGCCGGCGGCGGCGGTCACCGTCGACTCACGCGATCGGGTCTACTGCTTCAACCGAACGCCGGACCATCCCGTAATCGTGTTCGACCGCGACGGGAACTATCTCTCGTCCTGGGGCGCCGGGCTGTTCGCGTTCCCGCACACGATCCGCGTCGACGCCGACGACAACCTCTGGATCGTCGACCGCGACCACGGACAGATGATGCTCTTCACCACCGACGGCAAGCTCCGGCGAACCATCGGCACGCGAGGGCAGCGCTCCGACACCGGCGTGGACCCCAAGGACTTCAGCTCGGCTGCGTACCGGAACGTCACACACGGCGGCGGCCCGTTCAACCTACCGACGGACATCGCCCTGACGCCCTCGGGCGAGATGTTCGTCACCGACGGCTACGGCAACGCCCGCGTGCACAAGTTCGCCGCCGACGGGAAATACTTGTTCTCGTGGGGGGAGCCGGGCACGGGCCCGAGTCAGTTCAACCTGCCGCACGGCGTGTGGATCGATCGCCACGGTCGCGTGCTCGTATGCGATCGGGAGAACGACCGCGTGCAAGTGTTCGATCAGGAGGGCAAGTATCTCCAGACCTGGTCCACCACGCTGATCGGCCCGGCGGTCTTCTACGTGGACGCCGACGACATCGTCTACATCCCCGAGCACAACGGCGGGCTCGTCAGCGTCCTCACGCTCGAGGGCGAGCGGCTGGCCCAGTGGGGCGACCCGAGCTTCCGCTCCTGCCACAGCATCTGGGGCGACTCGCGGGGGGACCTCTACGTCGTGCGCCCGGGCGCGTGGGGGCGTCCCCGGCGCGTCGTGAAGTACCGCCGTCGCGGATAGCGATGCGCGCCGCAAGCCGTCGCGGGGCTGGGCCGCGCGCCGGCTGAGGCGCGGCGACCAAGAGGAGGCCTCCATGCGCCATCGGTCCGTCGTCGCGCTCGTCGCCGTCGTCGCGCTCGTGCCGAGCCTGAGCCTCGTCCAGTCGCTCGGCGCTCAGTCGACGCCGACCGGCGAGGCGATCATCGCCTGGCATGTCACGATGGCCCCGACCTGGTTCGATCCGTCCACCGCTCCGCCTCAGATCACGCCGTTCGGGCTGCTGTACGCGCTGCACGACGCGCCGGTCCGCTCGCTGCCGGGACAGAAGGCGGGCTCGAGCCTCGCGGAGTCGTGGACGGAGAGCCCGGACGGGCTCGTGTACGAGTTCAAGCTGCGCCGCGGGCTCAAGTTCCACAACGGTGAGCCCGTCACCGCCGAGGACGTGCAGTTCAGCTTCGAGCGCTACAAGGGCACCGGCGCCAAGGACCTGAAGTCGCGCGTGGCGCGCGTGGAGGTCGTCGACGCGCTCACGATCCGCTTCCATCTGAAGGAGCCGTGGCCCGACTTCATGACGTTCTACGGGACCACCGCGACGGCGGCCGGGCTGGTCGTGCCCAAGAAGTACGTGACCCAGGTCGGCGACGAAGGCTTCCGCAAGCACCCGATCGGCGCGGGCCCTTACAAGTTCGTGAGCCACACGCCGGGCATCGAAGTGATCCTGGAGGCCTACACGGGGCACTGGCGCAAGGTGCCCAACGTCAAGCGTCTGGTCATGAAGAGCGTGCCGGACAACTCCACGCGCCTGGCGATGCTGAAGAGCGGCGAGGCCGACATCGTGTTCGCCCTCGACGGCCCCGAGGCCGAGGTCGCGAAGCGCGACTCGCGTTTGCAAGTGGTGGCGACGCGACACGCGTCGATCAACTGGGTGGAGTTCGCCGATCAGTGGGATCCGAAGTCCCCGTGGCACGACCGACGCCTGCGCCTGGCCGTCAACTACGCGCTGGATCGCAAGGCGATCAGCGAGGCGGCGTGCCTCGGCTACTGCCCGCCGGCCGGCGTCGTCATCCCGCGCGTCATGGACTTCGCGCTCCAGGTGCCGCCGGCGCCCCACGATCCGCAAAAGGCCAGGCAGCTCCTCGCCGAGGCCGGCTACCCCGGCGGTATCGACGCCGGCGACCTGGTCCCGATCCCGCCGTTCTTCACCACCGCCGAAGCCGTGGTGAACTACCTGAACGCGGTCGGCATCCGCACCAAAATGAAGATCCTGGAGCGCGCGGCGTTCTACGCCGCATGGCAGGAGAAGAAGCTCCGAGGGCTCTTCATCACCGGAGTCGGCAACGCGGGCAACGCGGCGACACGGGTGGAAGCCGTCATCTATTCGAAAGGCACCAGCGCCTACGGCGGCTATCCCGACCTCGACGACATGTTCCTCCAGCAAGCGCGCGAGCGTGACGTCAAGAAGCGCGAGGCGATCCTGCATCGCATCCAGCAGCTGACGATCGACCGCGCGATGTTCGCCCCGATCATGGACTTCCGCGCGCTGATGGGCGTCGGGCCGCGCGTGACCGAGCACGCGATCAACGTGATCCCGATGGTGTTCTTCCCCTGCTACGAGGACATGAAGTTGAAGTAAGGGCTCGGAGGCCGAACCTCGAGCGTCGCCGGACGGTAAGGTCTAAGGCTCCCGGAAGCGGTTGACGATCGGCGGGCGCCAGTCGCGGCCGAACGCGCGCGGCGTGATCTTGACGCCGGGCGGAGCCTGACGGCGCTTGTACTCGTTGGCGTTCACCATCGAGACGACGCGGCGCACGGTCTCAGGGGGGAACCCGCGTGCGATCAGATCGCTCACGCTGCGATCCTCCTCGACGTAGCCGGCGAGGATCCGGTCGAGGTCGGCGTAGGGCGGCAGTGTGTCCTGGTCGGTCTGGTTCGGACGCAGCTCGGCCGACGGCGCCCGCGTGAACACCGTCTCGGGAATCACCGCGCGTCCGGCCCGCGCGTTCACGTGGCGCGCGACGTCGTAGACCAGCATCTTCGGGACGTCCTTGATCACCGCGAACCCGCCTGCCATGTCGCCGTAGAGCGTGGTGTAGCCGACGCTGTACTCGCTCTTGTTGCCGGTCGTCAGCACGAGCCAGCCGAACTTGTTCGACAGCGCCATCAACAGATTCCCGCGGATCCGCGCCTGGAGGTTCTCCTCGGTGACGTCCTCCTTCATTCCCTTGAACGCCTTCGCCAGCGAGCGCAGGTAGGCCCGGAGGACCGGCGTGATCGGGATCGACAGGAACTCGATGCCGAGGTTCTTGGCCAGACGCTGCGAGTCGCGCCGCGTGCCCGCCGACGAGTACGCCGAGGGCATCGTGACGCCGGCCACGTTCTCCTTGCCGAGCGCCTCGACCGCGATCGCGGCGACCAGCGAGGAGTCGATGCCCCCCGAGAGTCCGACCACGACGCGCTTGAAGCCGTTCTTCCGCACGTAGTCGCGGGTCCCCAGCACCAGGGCGCCGAAGACCTCTTCGACCGGCCCGGGCGAGGCCACGTCACGCGGCGGCAGCGGCGGCAGCGGCTCGGGCGACCGGAGGACCGGCAGCGTGATCCGCGGCGCGGCCTCCGCGGCCCGGAGCTTCTCCTTGCGCCGCCGCGAGTCGTGCAGCCGCGCCCGGAACACCGCCTCGAGGTCCACGTCGGCGACGACCAGGTCCTCCTCGAACATCCGCCCGCGGGCCACGCACTCCCCGTGCTCGTTCACGATCAGGCTCGCGCCGTCGAACACGAGCTCGTCCTGGCCGCCCACCGTGTTGACGTAGGCCACGCACACGAGGTCGTCGACGGCGCGCGTGGCGAGCATCTGCTCGCGGAAGCGCGCCTTGCCGGCGTGGTAGGGCGAGCCGTTGATGTTGACCACTAGCTCGGCGCCGGCGAGCGCCTGCACGGTGGTCGGGCCAGCCGGATACCACATGTCCTCGCAGACGTTCACCGCGAACGTCGTGTCGCCCCGCACGAACACGGGCGCCTCGGTGCCCGCCTGGAAGTAGCGGTTCTCGTCGAAGACACCGTAGTTCGGCAGGTACTGCTTGTGGTAAACGCCGACCCGCGCGCCGTCGTGGAGGATCGCGGCGGCGTTGAAGATGTCGTCACGCTTGTCGACGAAGCCGACGACGACCGACAGCCCTCGCGAGGCGCGCGTGACCTCGTCGAGGGCGCGCAGGTTGGCCTCGATGAACGCCGGCCGGAACAGGAGATCCTCGGGCGGATAGCCGGTGACCGCGAGCTCGGGGAACGCGACGAGGGCGCAGCCGAGCGCGCGCGCGCGCGCGATGCCGTCCACGATCATGCGGACGTTGGCCTCGAAGTCGCCGACCGTGGGGTTGATCTGCGCCAGACCGACGCGGAACAGCCTCATGGCCCCATTGTACTCGGGCGCGCCGAGAGGCCACCTGCTATCATCGGCGGCGATGCCAGCGAAAATCCCGTGGCTGCCCTCGACGCTCCCGCCCGGCGCCCGTCCCGAAACGTGCCCGAAGTGTGGACGGCGCGCCCTGATCCCCTGGACGTTACGCCGCGACGACCGGACGAAGATCGTTATGCGGACCTGGGTCTGCGTCGAGTGCCAGGTCACCGAGGAGCGGCCGGAGCCCGAGTAGGATCTCGTTGTGGTCGAGCGCCACGACGAAGCCGTCCACCTCACCGAAGTACGCGTAGGCGCCCGTGTACGGCTGCATCCCCGTCGCGGCCGGATCGATGCCGATGCGCTGGACCGCGGGCCCCGTGAAGAGCACGTAGGTCGCGGGCTCGACGTCGTTCTTCAGGAGCCGGTGCGCCAGGATGACGTCGGGGCCGGCGACGCGCGAGCGCCCGGCCACGGACTGCCGCACGAAGCTTCCGTGATGGACGATCAGCTTGAGCCGGAGCGCGAGCACGCCCGCGCACGCGCGGCACCGGCAGCTCTCGTCGAGCGAGATCTCCACCTGCCGTCGTCTGAAGGCGACGAGGGCGCGGCCGAACGACTCGATGAGCTCCGCGTCCGAGCGCGCCGCGCGGTCCGGACCCAGCGCGAAGACGGCGTCGCCCTCCAGCTCCTGGATCTCGAGCGGCGGTGCCAGGGCCGCGATGACGTCGGCCAGCAGGACGCCCGTCGCTTCGGCGCCGTGCTCGATCTCGGTGGCGGTCACGAACTTGGTGAACCCAGAGATATCGGCCAGCACGAGGAAGCCGGATTCGGGTCGGGTATCCGGGGGCATTGTCCCTACCTCCTGCCTCTGAGACACCGCAGCCCCCGGGGTGTGAAAGGGCGTTACAGCTGGTTCACGAAGTCGATGAGCTCGCGGAGCCGGCCGTAGGACCGGTGGTCGAAGGGCAGGATCAGCCGTGGGAGACGGGGGAACTCGTTGAACTCCTGCGGGACGGGGCCCGGCTGCTGAGTCGCCGGCCCCTGGAGGATGTCGTCGAATTTCTGCTGGATCTCTCCGAGGTTCGCCGGCTCGAGCGGCCGGGTGAGACGGAAGACCAGGTTCTCGCCGACGATCCGCGACGAGTGGTACACGCGATAGAAGGTCGTGACCTCGCGAACCGCGTCGTCGATGCTGTCGGCGATGTGGAACAAGGACGTGTCCGCGTTGTCGATGAGCCCCCGCTCC
Organism: Candidatus Rokuibacteriota bacterium; assembly: GCA_003221515.1. Lineage (GTDB taxonomy): Bacteria > Methylomirabilota > Methylomirabilia > Rokubacteriales > CSP1-6 > AR31. The sequence continues at coordinate 58,958 of QHSI01000103.1, read as the reverse complement.
ACCAGGGTGCCCGCGATCCACCGGTGCCAGATCCGCCAGTAGGGCTTGGGGCCGACCTCGACGAGCACGACCGGAACGATCGCCGACTTCCCGGTCTGCATCAGCGTCAGCAGCTCGAAGGTCTCGTCCATCGTGCCGTAGCCGCCCGGGAACATCGCCACCGCATGCGCCGCCTTGACCAGGAAGAGCTTGCGCGTGAAGAAGTACTTGAAGGTGATGAGCTTGGGATCCGAGGCGATCCACGGGTTGGCTTCCTGCTCGAACGGCAGGCGGATGTTGAGGCCGAAGCTCTTCTCACCGCCCGCCCCTTCCTGCGCCGCGCCCATGATGCCGGCGCCGGCCCCCGTGACGACCATCCAGCCCTCGTCGGTCATCCGCCGGCCGAAGAGGCGCGCGCTCTCGATCGACTCGGGGCTCGACGCCGCGCGCGCCGATCCGAAGACCGTCACCTTGCGGATGTCGCGGTAGGGCGCGAAGACCTTGTAGGCGTAGCGCAGCTCCTTGAGCGCCGCGTTGGTGACCTTGAGGTCCCCGATGTCCGCGCCGTCCTCGTAGAGCTTCAGGACCGTCGTGAGGAGCTGCTGGTAGTAGCCCCGCCGATCGGCGGGGACGCTCGTCACGTCGAGGAGCTCGGCGATCAGGCGGTTGGCGTCGTCGTTCTGGAGCTGATACTTGCGGGGCTCGGCCACGGTTCCCAGTATACCGTCACCCGGCTCCCCGCCCGAACGCGACGGCCAGGCCGGTGACGATCCCCATGCCGCCGACGATCGTGAAGACCGTCAGCGGCCCGTCGAGCAGGGCGGCGCCCAGCAGCGCTCCGACGATCGGCTGGACGTTGAGAAAGATCGCGGCCTTGGGCGCGGGCACCAGCCGGAGCGCCCAGTTCCACACCAGATAGCCGAGCGCGGTGATGACGACGGAGAGATAGAGGGTCCCGGCGATCGCGGTGGCGGTCCAGACGGCCCGCGCGCCGGTGGCCCACTCGGCCAGGGCCAACGGCAGCAGCGTCGCCGCGCCCCAGAGCAGCGACCGGAGCGTGACACCGGTGGCCGCGTGGCCGGCGAGGACACGGCGCCCGAACATCGAGTACGACGCGTAGGCGACGCCGGCGAGCACGAGGAGCGAGTCGCCCCGCCAGTGCGGCGCCAGCGCGGCGGTCACGCCGGGAATCCCGTTGACCACCACGAGCACCGTGCCGGCGATCGCCAGCGCGGCGCCGACGCCCTCGCGCCTCGTCAGGCGCTCGCCGAGGACCAGCGGGCTCATGAGCATCAGCGAGACGGGCTCGACGACGATCAGGAGCGCCGCGTTCGTGGCGGTCGAGCTCGCGATCCCCCAGTTGGAGAACGCGTAGGCCGCCGCGAACCCGAGGATGCCCATCCACGCGATGGCCCGGCGATCGTCCCGCGAGAGCGCGGGGTCGGACGGGCGAGGTCGCGCGAGGGGCGCCAGAACGAGCGCGCCGATCACGAGCCTCAGGATCGCGAGCGTCGGCGGCGGGACGGCGTCGAGGGTGACACGCGCCACCACGTACGAGGTGGCGTAGACGACGTTCGCCCCGAACAGGGCCAGGTACGCGCGTCTCACCTCGCGCGCACGAACGTCCTCAGCGCAGGGGCTTGCGAGCCCGCACGAACGCGCTGATGAACTTTCCGTCGACCTCGCGGGCGATGGCGGCGGTGTCGAGCCCAGAGCCGGCGAGGAGCCCGGCCGCGTCCTCGGCCCGGTACACGCGCGTCGGCTCGAGGTCGATCGCCTCGAACCCGGCCTGCGCCAGCTTGCCCCGGTACTCTTCGTCCTCCAGGGCGCCGGCCACGCAGCCGATCCACAGCTCGACGTTCCGGCGAATCTCCGCCGGCACCGCGCCGCGCACGACCACGTCGGACACCGCGAATCGCCCGCCCGGCTTCAGGACGCGGAAGGCCTCGGCAAAGACCCGGTCCTTGTCCGCCGAGAGGTTGATGACGCAGTTGGAGATGATCACGTCCACCGAATCGTCGGGCAGCGGGATCGCCTCGATCTCGCCCCGCAAGAACTCGACGTTGTCGACCTCGGCGCGTTTCTGGTTCTCGCGCGCCAGCGCCAGCATCTCGTCGGTCATGTCGAGCCCATAGGCCTTCCCCCTCGGACCCACGCGCCTGGCCGACAGGAGCACGTCGATGCCGCCGCCGGAGCCGAGGTCGAGCACGACTTCGCCCGCGCGCAGCTCGGCCAGCGCGGTGGGATTGCCGCAGCCGCGCGAGGCGGCCACCGCCTCCGCCGGCAGCGCGGTGGTCTCGTCGGCCGCGTAGAGATTCGAGGTGACGGGATCGCACTCGCTCGACGTCGAGCTGCCGCAGGCGCCGCCCTCGCTCGTCACGCGCAGCGCGACCAGGCCGTACTTCTGCTTCACGATCTCCTTGATCGAGTCGTCCGCCATGATGTCCCCCGTCCGTCCCGGCCAGGCGCGTCCGGCACCCGCCGGGCCGATCGAATCGAACATATTCGATATTTCGATAACTGTCAAATTGATATGCCGGGGCTCAGCGCCCACCCGCAGCCCGCGCCAGAACCGCGACGACACCGCCGCTGGGCGGCCCCTGGTGCTCGGCGCCCGCCGACACGTAGCACATCGTGTCGCCGGTGACCGACGCGACCACGCCGTTCACCACCCCGCGAATGTGGCGGGTGTAGTTGATGTCCGAGTCCTCGAACATCACGTGACGCCGTCCGCGCGTCGCGCCCGACGGGTCGGGCTCGCACTTGACGAACACGTTGATCAGGCGGCCACGATCGGCTTCCGCCAGCTCGCCGTCGACCGCGAGCCCGGCGCGGCGCAGCGCTTCGCGGACGCCGCCGGCGTCGATGGCGTCCTTCATGATGGCGTGCGCCATGACCAGCTCGCTGGTGGACTGGCGCGAGTTGCCGAGCACGATCACCTCGCAGTTCATCAGCTCCACGCCCGACGAGGTCGAGGCGATCTCCGAGAAGATCGAGAACTCCTGACCGATGACGTTGCCGTCGAGCTTGGCCGCATCCACCTCGCCGGAGGCGACGCCGATGCCGAGCGCGGCCGCGGCGCGCCCGTACGCCATCGACTTGTACGTGTCGGACGTGATGACGCCCTTGCCGCGGCGCCGGGCCTCGTTGACGCGCTCGGTGGTCAGGGCGCCCGTCTTGATCTGGACGAAGTGGAGATCGGCCGTGGCGTCGATGCCGGCATCCTTGATCGCCGCGCGCACGCCGTCGGCGGCGACCCGCGCGTGGACGGCGGTCCCGAACTCCTCGGGCAGCAGGTCGCGGGTGTAGGCGGTGCCGATGGCCAGCCGCTTGCCGCCCGCGGGCGAGCCGCGGTCGGGCTCACGCGTGAAGATCGTGGCGTGAGGGCTCATCAATCCCTCGGTGCCGCCGGACCAGATGATGGGCACGCGCTTGGCGATCGCCGCGACCTTCTGGCCGGAGCGCTCGGCCAGCAGCAGCTGGAACGAGAGCGTGGCCAGCGCGCGCGTGTAGTCGTTGACGCCGCCGTTGCCCTCGGTCTTGCCGAGAATGGCCGCGACGTGCTCGGCCTTGAACGCGCCCTGGTCCAGCAACTTCGCCGCCTCCACCACATCATCCGGTGCCCGCATCCCCACCTTGAACGCCTGCGCATGCATGTCTATCTCCTCCTATGCCGAATGCGTCGAGTGATCCGCGCGTCCTGTGCCGTATGCAGCTTGCCGCGAGCAATCGCCGCGCCCGCTCGACCGACCGGCTTCGAGCACGCGATGTGCTTCGAGGAATCACCGTGTCGAGTGATCGACTTGCTCCAAGCCATGGCGCTCCGATCGCCGCGACGGGAGCCGCGGGCGTCGGCTCGGGATGACGGGCGGGGTCGACGAGACCCGTTCCCTCCAAGTGGCAACGGGCGCCCGGTGCCCGGATGGAGCCCAGCCGCAACGGGCCAAGCGGACGCGTGCCGCGTGGTCGCGCGACCCCGCCCGTCATCCCGAGCCGGCGCCCGCGCCACCCCGCGCCGCGGCGATCAGCTCACGCAAGCGGCTCGGAGAAAGTGGCATCTCGCGAATGCGAACACCCAGAGGTGCGAGCGCGTCGTCGATCGCCTCGGCGACGAGCGCCGGAACGGGGATGGCGCCGGCTTCGCCGACGCCTTTGATGCCGAGCGCGTTGAGCGGCGAGGGCGTCTCGGTGTGGCCGATCGTGATGTCGGGAATCTCCACCGCGGTCGGGATCAGGAAGTCCATGAACGTCGTGGTGAGCGGCTGCCCGCTCTCGTCGTAGACGATGCGTTCGTAGAACGAGCCGCCGATGCCTTGCGCGACGCCGCCGCGGATCTGGCCCTCGACGATCATCGGGTTCACGAGCGTGCCGCAGTCGTGGTGGACGACGTACCGGAGGAACGCGAGGTTCCCGGTCTCGACGTCGACCTCGACGATCGCCGCGTGGCACCCGCTCGCGAAGGTCGAGTGGGGCGGCGCATAGTACCCGTGCGCCTCGAGCCCCGGCGCCTCGCCCTCCTGGAGCACCGCCCCCTCGCGCGGTTTCACGAGCCGCAGCGCAGCCTCGGCCGCCTCCTTGCCGTACGCGTAGCGGATCGGGTTCGCGACCGTCGCCAGCGCGCCGAGCGTTAGCTCCTTGCCGGGCGCGCCCCTGACCCGCGCGCGGCCGTCGGCCAGCTCGAGGTCATCGGGCGAGACTTCGAGCAGGCTCGCGGCCAGGCGCAGCGCCTTGTCGCGCACCTGCAGCGCGGCGCGATGGATCGCGTTACCGCTCGTGACCAGGCCGCGGCTGGCGTAGGTGCCGGCGCCCCAGTTGAACTTGGTCGTGTCGCCGGTGACCACCGCGACGTCCGTCGGATCGCAGCCGAGCGCGTCGGCGGCGATCTGGGCGAACGTCGTGCCGTGCCCCTGCCCCTGCGTCGTCAGGCCCGTCGCCACCAGCACCTTGCCGCTCGGTTCGATACGGACGTGCGCGCCCTCGTAGGGACCGATGCCGGTGCCCTCGACGTAGCAGCCGAGTCCGAGCCCGAGGTAGCGACCGGCGCGGCGCGCCTCGGCCTGGCGGCGACGGAACTCGCCGGCCCCGACCATCTCGAGCGCCATCGCCAGACCGGCCGGGTAGTCGCCGCTGTCGTAGCGGGTGGGGCCGCCGTCCTGGAACGTGAGCCCCACGTCCCACGGAAACTCGTCGGGCTGGATGAAGTTGCGCCGCCGCACCTCCGAGGGCTCGAGCCCGAGCTCGCGCGCGATCAGCGCGATCATGCGCTCCATAACGAAAACGCCGTGCGGCCGGCCGGCGCCGCGATACGGGGTCACGACGGCTTTGTTCGTGTAGGCGACTTCGAATTCGACTGCGTAATTCTGCAGCCGATATGGCCCCGGTAACTGCGTCGACGTGATGATCGGCACGACGATGCCGTACGGCGTGTAGGCGCCGGCGTCGTGGACGAAGCGGTCGCGAAGCGCCAGGATCTTGCCCATCTCGTCGAAGCCCACTTCGACGTCGTGGATCTGGCCCCGCTCCTGGTTGGCGGCCAGCAGGTGCTCACGCCGGTCCTCCGTCCACTTCACGGGCCGACCGAGCGTGATCGCCGCGTGCGGGACCAGGATCTCCTCCGGATAGAAGAGCATGATCTTCGTGCCGAAGCCGCCGCCCACGTCCGGCGCCACGACTTCGACGCTGAACTCGGGAAGGCCGAAGAGCCGCGCCAGGCCGTTCTTGATGGGCAGCGGCGCCTGCGTCGAGTCCCAGACTCTCAGGACCCGTCGCCGCGCGTCCCACTCGGCCACCACGCCGCGCGTCTCGATGGGGCTGCCGCAGCTGCGCTCGATCGCCAGCCGCTCGCGCCGTACGCGCGGCGCCCGCGCCAGCGCCCCGGCGGCGTCACCGACCGCCTGCCGGAACCGCGCGGCGCGGTTCTCGGGGACGTCGGCGTGCACGCGCGTCGCGCCGGACGCGAGCGCGGTCGCCAGGTCGGTCACGACCGGAAGCGGCTCGTACTCGACCTCGATCAGCGCGGCCGCGTCCTCGGCGAGGTAGCGATCGGTCGCGACGACGAATGCGACGAGCTCGCCCACGTACCGGACCTCGTCGGTCGCGAGTGGCCGCTGCGTGCGCGCGTGAGTCAGCGTGGGATGCGGGATCAGCAGAGGCGACGGCTGGTTCCGCTCACCCAGGTCGGCGGCGGTGAGCACCAGGCGGACGCCGGGCGCGCGGCGAGCGGCCGTCGCGTCGATCCGAACGATCCGCGCGTGGGCGTGGCCGCTCCGCAGCGCCGCCGCGTGGAGCATGCCCGGAGGGTCCACGTCGTCCACGAAGCACCCGAGGCCCTGCAGCAGCCGCGGATCCTCGTTGCGCGGAATGCGCGCGCCGATCGCGCGTGTGCTCATCAGGCGGCGGATCGTCCAATGCCGGCCTGCACCAGCGCCTCGAGCGCGCGCTCGAAGCAGGCGCGCGGCGCGTTGACGATCCCCGCGCCGACCTGGCCGACGCCGGCCTCGCGGTGCGCCATGCCGGTCGTGATCTGAGGCAGGATGCCCGTCTGCACGACCAGGCGCACGTCGATCCCGGTCGGCGTTCCGCGGAAGTCGAGCGTGGGCAGCCGGTAGGCCGTGCTCTCGCCGGCCGTGATCTCGTACATGCGGCGCGTGTACTCGAGCGCCTCGGCCGGCGTGCCGCCGACGAACTGGACGATCGCCGGGGCGCCCCCCATGGCGAAGCCGCCGAGACCGCCGGTCTCGGTGATCGCGCTGTCACCGATGTCCGGGTTCGCGTCGCCGGCCGCGAAGCCGGGGAAATAGAGACCGCGCGGCGTCTCGGCGGGCGCCGTGAACCAGCGGTCGCCGAGCCCGCTGACGCGAATGCCGAAGTCGGTGCCGTTGCGCGCCATCGTCGTGACGAGCGTCGATCCCGCCACACCGTGGGCGGGATCGAGCGCCGCCTTGCACGCGGCCATCGCGACGTTCAGGAACAGGTGCTCGTTGGAGGCGGCGAACGCGAGGATGCGGCGCCGCTCCTTGCCCGGGAGCTCGAGCGCGGCGATCTCGGGGGCCAGCGCCTTGATCAAGAGCGCGGAGGCCGCGCGGTTCCGGTTGTGGCACTCGTCGCCCATCTGGACGGCCTGCCCGATCAGCGCGCGCAGGTCGACGCCGCCCGAGCGGCGAAGCGCCTCACCGAGCGCCGGCCCCACGACGTCCCTGAACCAGCGCAGGCGCTCGATGACGTCAGGAGAGTTGGCGCCGTACCGGAGCACCTTACCCAGCCCTTCGTTCAGCGTCGAGTAGGCCCGGTTGCCGGCGAACCGGTTCTCGACCACGAGCACCGGCATCGACGCGGTCGTGGCGCCGGCCATCGGGCCCACGGCCGCGTGGTGGTGACAGGGGTCGAACCTGACGCCGCCGCTCGCGGCGAGGCGCTCGGCGTCGTCGTTGTCGCGCGCGAGCCCCTCGTACATCAGGGCGCCGACGATCGCGCCGCGCATCGGACCACTCATGCGCTCCCAGGCGATCGGCGGGCCCGCGTGCAGCACGGTGTCGCGCGTCATGCCGGGCACGACCTCCATCGCCGGACGGACGTCGACGAGGATCTGGTGAGCCGCCAGCACCCGATCGAGCGCCACGCGGTTCGCCGCGTCCACGGCCTCGCACCAGAGCGACGCGAGCGCGCCCGCCTGCGCCGCGGGCTGCCAATCCACCCGTCGCGCCGGAACGCCTTGCGCGACGAGCGCCGCCGCGAAGAGCTCGGGGCCGGCGACCACGGCCACGAGCGGATCGCGGAGCAGATCGGGCTCGGGCGCCATCAGGCGCCTCCGGCGATCGCCCGCGCCGTCTCGGCCGCCCGCCGGTTGCTCGCGCACACGAGGGCGCCGAGGTCGCGCAGCGTCTTCTCCTGCCGGCCGAGGCCCTGCGGGTCGTCGTCGGTCCCGACGACGTGCGCGACGACGGTCAGCGTCCGGCCGCCGCGCCGCGCGCGCTCGCGGGCCTCCGCGAGCGCCGGCGTGACCGCGGCGGCTGGATCGGGATGCGCGCAGTCGCCCAGGATCAGGTCGAGCAGCAGCACGGAGACTGTCGGATCATCCCCCGCCTCGACGATCGCGGTGTTGCGGCGACTCGGATCGATGATCGGGTGCGGCCGCCCGCGCGTGAACTCCTCGGCGCCGAAGTCCACGAAGCCGTGCGGGGCCCCGCCCACGATGCGGCGCGCCTCGTCGCAGAGCGTGCCGCCCGCATAAAGTCCGCGCACCGCGCCGCGCGCGCCGCCCCTCGTCACCCCAGCGGGCCGCTCGAGCTCGACGACCGCCCCGCCGGCGAGGCTCACCGCGGTGGCCGCCGCCGCCTCCAGCGTCGTCACCGCGTGCACGCCGCCCGGCACCCGTCCGTCGTAGCCGAGCAGGCAGGCCACCACGGGTTTCTTGGCCTCGACCGCGGCCCTGAGCACGACGTCGGCGACGGCGGGTGACGCGGGCTTGGACACGATCAGCAGCGCGCGGGTGGACTCGTCGGCGGCGAGGCGCGCGAGGGACTGGAGCGTGGTGATGCCGCCGACGGCGGCGTGGAGATCGCGACCTCCGGTGCCGATCGCGTGGGAGACCCCGCCGCCGAGCCGGTGGACGAGGCTCGTCACCTCCTGGATGCCGGTGCCGGAGGCGCCGACGATCCCGATCGGTCCGCGGCGTACGCGGTTCGCGAAGCCCAGGCCCACACCGTTGATGATCGCGGTGCCGCACTCGGGGCCCATGACCAGCAGGCCACGCTCGCGCGCGCGGCGCTTCAGCGCGATCTCGTCGTCGAGCGATACGCCGTCGCTGAAAAGGAACACGTGGAGACCGCTCGACAACGCCTGATGGGCGTCGAGGACCGCGTAGTCGCCCGGCACCGCGACGAGCGCCACGTTCGCCGCGCCGCCGCGGGCGGCGGACGCCGTGGTGCGCGGCGCTGGCGCCGCTCGCGCCGGTCCCGCGTCCCGGCCGGCGCTCAGCAGATCGTCTACGCGAGCGAGAGCGTGGCGGGCCACCACCTCGCCGCTCGCTCTCACCGCGACGAGCAGATCGGAGGGCGTGCCCTCCGGCGCTTCCGCCGGCCACATCGCCGCTTCGGCCAGCATCGCGCGGCCGGTCGGCGTTCCCATCACGACCGCGACCTCGATCACGCCCGCAAGCTGTCGCGTCTGCTCCGCGACGCGCATGAGGTCGATGGAATCGAAGTACGAATTCGGCCTGATCTTCCACGACAGGTGCACGCCAGTCCCCCGCTCGCCGTCGTATCGATCGTCGCATTATAGCGAGTCGGTGTCGGCTGCGACGGGCCGGGCGAAGGAGCGCCCGGAGGCTAGCGGCGGGCGGCCTGCGTGTCGCGCACCTTGAGGTCGCGCCGGGCCAGCCCCCAGAAGAGCTCACGGTCCGCTTCGTGCTTCGACGCGGCGGTCACCACAGGCGGATCATCACGAAGCCGCGCTGCTGGAGCTCGTCGTAGACGTCACGCCGTTCGCGACGTCCCGGCGCGGGCGGCGCGGCCGGATCCGCTCCCGGCGGCGCGAGGCGGCGGTCCAGGAGCACCTTGATGTCGGGCATGCCGGCGAAGACGGTTTCGAAATAGCTGAGCAGCTCGGGACGGTCGCGCGCGACCACGACGATGACCCGCAGCATCAGACTCCCCCGTCGGAAAACTTTCCAATTCGCCCATGGCCCTCGCCGGGCCCTCGAGAAAGCGCACGGGGTTTCAACATGTTCTGGAATGGCACCGCGAATGCTCCCGCTGAGAGTTCAATGCACCACGCAAGCACGGAACCTCACGTCAGGCGTGTGTCCGGGGGATCCATGGCTCGACACTTGTTCCTGGTCTCGCGCCACGATGCGCGACTCTACGAGTATCTGGTCGAACGGTTTCGGGACGATGGAAACGTCGAATTCATCCTCGATCGCCGGCACGGAGAGCGCCGAGGTCGGATGGACGGCTCCGGATACGCGGAGGGCGATCGCCGGCGAGGCGACCGGCGGACGCGGCGCGAGCTCGATCTCGAGCTTCAGCTCCGCTCTCACGTGATCCTGACGATTCCCGACGACGATACGCTTCCCCCGGCCTAGGACGCGCCCAGCTGGCGCAGCACGCGGCGCGCCTCGGCGGCGTCGGCCGACGTCTCGTCCAGCTGGAGCGAGCGCTTCAACGACGCGATCGCGTCCTCGTTCTTCCCGAGCTGGTAGTACGTCATCCCCAAGTGATGGTGGACCGGCGCGATTCGCGCGCCGAGCTCGGCGGCCCGCTTGAGAACCGGCTCGGCCTTCGCGTACTCCTTGCGCTGGTAGTAGACGAATCCGACGGTATCGAGGACCGACGGGGAATTGGGCGCGGCTTCCTGAGCGTTGAGCGCCAGCGTCAGCGCCTCCGAGAGGTTCTGCGTCCGCGCCGCGTAGATCCAGGCGAGGTTGTTGAGCACCGCCGGATCTTTGGGATTCAGGCTCTGGGCCTTCCGATACGAGGCGATGGCTCGGTCGACCTCGCCCTTCCGCTCGTACACGTTCCCGAGTAGGAAGTAGGCGGGCGCGTGAGAGGGCTGTAGGCCAATCACGGTGTTCAGGGCGTCGGTCGCCGGCTGGAGGTTGCCGCGCTGGAGGTGGAGCTGGCCGATGAGGTAGTGCGCGGCCGCCAGCTTGGGCTGGCTCGCGGCGACGTCCTTGGCGAGCGACAGCCCCTCGTCGAATCGCCCGGCCTGAGCGTTCAGGCCGGCCAGCCGTAGCTTCAGATCAGCGTTCGGAGGGCTCACCCGGTTGGCCCGATCGAGGTGCTGGATCGCCGCCTCGACGTTGCCCTTGCGCTGGTAGTAGTCGCCGAGCCGCAGGTTCGCCTGGAGGTTCTGAGGCTCCACGCGCACGACCTCCTTGAAGTAGTCGGCCGCCTCCTCGACTTTCTTGTCTTGAAGACGCAACAGGCCCATCGCGAGGTTGGCTGGAACGAACGTCGGCGCGACCTCGAGGATTCGCCGGTACTCCATCTCGGCTTCCGCTCGCTGGTTGCGCGTCACGTACGCGCGCGCCAGCGCGTTGCGGGCGGCGACGTTGCTCGGCTCCTTCTCGAGCGCCGCCTTGAGCTCGCCGATCTGCGCGGCGAGCAGCGCGTCGTCGGGCTTCTGGCCGGAGACCGCCGCCAGCTCGACGCGGATTCCCTTCGAGTCGGGCGCGAGCTCGAGCGCCTGCTGATACGAGCGCCGGGCGCCGTCCAGGTCGCCGCGCGCGAGCAAGGCGCGCGCGCGATAGTAGTGGCCGGCCGCGATCGTCGGATTGATCTGGATCACCTGGTCGAAGTGCTTGATCGCTTCCACCGTGTCGTACTTGCCGAGGTAGGCCAGGCCGAGGAGGAGGCGCGGCTGCAGCGAGCTAGGATCAGCGGACACCACCGGCGAGAGCAACCGGACCGCGTCGTCGGATCGGCCGCGCTGGATGTAGAGGTGCCCCAGCGCCAGGCTCAGCTCGCGCGCGGTCGGGGTCGCCTTGATCGCCGGCTCGAGGACGGCGATCGCCTGGTCGAACCGCACCTGCGCCGCGTGCACGCTCGCCAACGTGAGCGCGGCGGCGACGTCGGTCGGCCGATCGGTCAGGATGCGCTGGAGCTGGGCGACCGCGTCACCCTCGCGTTTGCCGGCCAGCAGCAGTCGGGCCAGCGCGAAGCGCGCCGGCGTGTACTTCTCGTCCACGGCGATCGCGTGCTTCAGCTCCTCCTCGGCCTTCTTCTTGTCGCCCTTCTTGTCATGGAGCGTGGCCAGCATCAGGATCAGCTCCGGGTTCTTCGGATCGCCTTTCAACGTCGCCTGCAGGGCCGCGAGCGCCTCGTCGGTCCGGTTCTCCCGGACGAGCGTGGCGACCTTCGCCCGTAGCGCGGGCACGTACTTGGGGTTCACCTGGAGCGCGCTCTCGTATTCTCCGAGCGCTTCCTCCGGCTTCTTCTCGAAGTTGTACACGTTCCCGAGGGCCACACGTCCGGGCGCGAAGCTCGGATCGACCTCGACCGCCTTCGCGTACGTGTCCTCGGCGCGCTTGAGGTCGCCGCGCGCGAGGTAGATCGCCCCCAGCACTCCGTAGGGCTGGGCACTCTGGGGCATGAGCCCCGTGGCGATCCGGGCCGACTTGACCGCCCGGTCGAAGTCGCCGAGCCGGAGGTGCGCCCGCGATACTTGTAAATGGAATTCACCGACCTTCTCCATCGGTTTGGCGATCGCGGCGAACTCGCGGAGCGCCTCGCGGGCGCGGCCTCCGGCCAGATACGCGCTCCCAAGGCTGTAGCGGAAGAGCGGGTTGTCGGGAGCACGGGTGACGATGGCCTGAAAGTCGGCGACGGCGTCGTCCACGCGGTTGCGCCCGAGGGAGGCGTGCCCGAGGAGGTATCGCACGACCAGCGCGTCCGGCAACGACTGGGTGAGCGGCCGCAGGGTCAGGACCGCCTTCTCGTGCTCCCCAGCGCGGATGTAGTACCCACCAAGGACCACCAGGACACGCGGCGACCACGCCTGACGGGGAAGCGTCTCGAGGTCCTTGATCGCGTCGGCGAGCTTGCCGTCCCGGGCGTGGATCTCGCTGGACGCCATGGCGACCTTGGGGCTCTGCGGCGCCACCGCCTTGGCCTGGGTCACCAGCTCGAGCGCCGCGTCGCGCTGGCCCTGGCGGAGCAGCAGCGCAGAGAGCCCGATGAGCGCGTCCGGATATTTTGGCCTCTGCGCGAGCGCGTCGCGGTAGGCCTTTTCGGCCTCGCTCGGGCGACCGAGGGTCGCGAGCGAGTCGCCGAGAGCCCGCTTGAGCTCAGGCGTGCCGGAGCCGAGGGCCAGCCCCTTGGACAAGAGCGTGACCGCCTGCTGGGCGTCGCCCTTGCCGTTGAGCGCGACCGCTCTCACGTAGAGCTCGGCGGCGGTCTCGGGGACTCTCGCCCCGATCGCGTCGGCCTGCTTGAGGGCGGCGTTCCATCCGTCGAGGTCGAGATAAGCCTGCGCGAGGTCGGCGCGCGCCTCGAGGTTGTCAGGCTCGAGCTCGACTGCGCGCTGGAGCTCTCGCATGGCATCGACGCTCCAGGACTTGGCTCGATACGCCCGGCCGATCGCGTGGAGCGCAGGCGCGAACTTCGGATCGATCTGGAGGGCGTTCTTCAGCTGGAGGATCGCCTCGTTGTACTTGGCCTCTTTCTGGTACGCGAGCCCACGCTCCAGATATTGCTGCTTCTTCACGTTCGGGTCCTGCGCGCAGGCCCCGAGCAGCAGGGCGATCAGCACGCACACCTCGAGGCGGCCGCGCGTCCTCATCAATCGTCCTCTCGCGTCACACGACATACTTCGGCTCCCACGTCTCGGCAATTGGAATGCCAAGCTCCACCCGGTTTCCGGTCGGAAGTCCTCTTCCGGGTGTTCAGAATCTGATCGGTGAAGTTGACCTATATCGAATAGCACTCAACTAACCAATTTAGATCGTTTCTCAGACGCCGGACGCGAGCGGTGACCGTCGACGTTGGTAAATCCAGGCCTATCCCGTCCAACCACGCAAATGCTGCCACGCCGCAAAATATGCAAGGGAACCGAGGGCTTGGGAAACGCAGTACCCCTTGGTACTGGCCTTGCTCGATTCAGAGTTCGTGAGCCAGGGCATCCTCTTCTTCTCCCAGTACGAGGGACTGTTCCGGCGCAGCGTGCGCATGAAGGCGGTCGAAGCGCTCGTGAAGCGCGTCGCCGACACCGACGGTCCTGTCCTGATCCAGGGCGAGCCGGGCACGGGCAAAGAGCTGGTGGCGCAGGCCATCCACTACCTGTCCGGCCGATCCGGCAAGCCCTGGCAGCGGGTCAACTGCGCCTCCCTGCCGGGCGACCTCCTCGAATCCGAAATCTTCGGCTTCGAGGGTGAAGCACCCGCCGACACGCCGATCCGCCAGTCCGGGAAACTCGACCTCGCCGACGGAGGCACGCTGCTTCTCGACGAGATCGCCGACATCCCCCCGGTTTTGCAGGCCCGCATCGTCCATCTCTTACGGAACGGTCAGTTCTTCCGCGCCGGGGGGCACGAGCTGATCAGCACCGGCGTTCGGCTGCTCGCGACCACGGTCCGCGACCTCAAGGCGATGGCGGTCGCCCACGCGTACGGCGAGGATCTCTCTCGCCTGCTTGGCGTCGTCACCATCGTGGTGCCACCTTTGCGCGAGCGGCGCGAGGAGATCCCGCTCCTCGCCGACCACTTCCGGGTCCGGTTCGCCGGCGAGTTCAACCGACCGCAGCCGAAGCTCTCGAGCGAAATCCTGGAATTGCTCTTCGCCTACGACTGGCCGGGCAACGTCCGCGAGCTGCAAAGCCTCGTGAAGCGCTGGATCGTCCTCGGTGATGACGCGCACGTGAAGGAAGAGCTGCAGTCGCGGCTGCGCGCGCGAGGCGGCGGCAACGGCAAGCAGAAGCCGACGTCGATCGACGAGGTCGGTCTCCGTGAAGTGGGTCGCCGAGCGGCCCGCGCCGCCGAGCAGGCGGCGTTGCGCGACGCGCTCGCGCGCGTGGGCGGCAACCGCGCGGCGGCGGCCCGGCTGCTCAAGATCAGCTACAAGACTCTGCGCCAGAAATTGAACGGGGAGCGCGCGAAACGCCCCCGGGGGGGAGGCTGATGGGTGCCGAGCCGGATCGGGACGACCGGCGGAGAGCCTCTTGATTGGGACGCGGCGCCCTGTCAATATCGTGAGCTGCGGAGGGCAGCTGTGCACGTCACGATAGTCGACGAGACTATGACCGTGGGTGAGGCCGCACATCGAGTGCTGTTTTCGATGGGCGTGAGGACGACGTTCGCCGGCTCGCTGCACGAGCTGCCGCTCGTGTTCGAGGCGAGCGGCGTGCCGGACCTCGTGATCGTGAACGTGACGCACGACGTGACCGGCTGGGAGGTCGCGACCCGGACGCAGCGCGCCAGCTACCAGGGCCGCCTGCTGGCGATCGTCGACGGGCTGGACGATCCGCGGACGCGGTACCTGACGCGGCTTCCGAACGTCGAGTGCGTGCTGCGGCCGAGCTCGCTCGCGCTGCTCGAGGACATCGTCCGCAAGGCCGTCCCGGAGCCGGCGCCGAGCCAGGCGCGCGCGCTGCCTCCGCTGCCCGCGTCCACCCACCACGGCATCATCGGCGACTCGCCGCAGATGCGCGACATCTTCTCCCGCATCGACAAGGTGGCGTCCGGCGACGTGAACGTCTGCATCCACGGCGAGAGCGGCACCGGCAAGGAGCTGATCGCGCGGGCGATCCACTACGCGAGCCCGCGCCGCGACCGCCCCCTCATCACGCTCGACTGCACCACGATCCCGGACGGCCTGATGGAGAGCCATCTCTTCGGCCACGTCAAGGGCGCCTTCACCGGCGCGACCGAGCATCGCGAGGGCGTCTTCGCGCTGGCCCACACCGGGACGCTGTTCATTGACGAGCTGGGCGAGCTGAGCCCGCGCCTGCAGGCCAAGCTGCTGCGCGTGATCCAGACGCGCGAGTTCTCGAAGGTCGGCGGCTCGAAGCCCCTTCGCACCGACCTTCGGCTCATCACGGCGACGAACAAGGATCTCAAGGCGGCCGTCGCGCAGGGCACGTTCCGCGAGGATCTCTACTACCGCGTGGCGGTCTTCATGATCAAGGTCCCCGCGCTGCGGGAGCGGACCGAAGACATCCCGCCCCTCGTCGAGCATTTCCTCCAGCGGTTCGCCACGCTCTACGGCAAGTCGATCACGAAGGTCGCGTCGTCCACGCTCGACCGCATGACGATGCTGCCGTGGCCGGGCAACGTCCGCCAGCTGGAGAATTTCCTCGAGCAGGCCGTCGTGCTCGCCGAGGGCGCTACGCTCACCGACCGCGATCTCTTCGCCGGCGACTTCTCGAGCACGGTCGGGGCGACGGCCAATCCCGTGCTGTCGGGGCAGTTCGAGCCGGGCCTGCCGCTCAGCGAGGTGGAGCGCCGCCACATTCTTCGCACGCTCCAGAAGGTCCACGGCAACCGCACCGAGGCGGCCCGGCTGCTTCAGATCAGCGTGCGCTGTCTGCAATACAAGCTGAAGGCCTACGGCCGAGATGTCGACGCCGTCGCTGGGTCCAGCCGGGGTCTCGTCCCCAGCAGTTCTTCGTCCCCAGCAGTGCTCAAGTAGCCGCGCCTCGACCGCCGCCGATGCTAAATTAGCCCGCATGGTGGCGGTGTTCGTGCTGCTGCTGTTGGTCGGCGCGGGCCCGGCCGTTGCGGGGGCTCAGACGACCGGCGCCACCACGCCGCCCTCCGCCTCCGATTTCAATCTCCGCACGCCGCCGGCGCCGACGATCCCGTCGGGTCCCGAGATCGTGTTCCCGGTGCGGCCGCCACCCGCGGCGCGTCCGGTCCAGCTCTTCGAGTTCCATCCGCTCGCGGGCGTGTCGGAGGAATACACCGACAACTTCAACCGCACGGTTCGCAATCGCACGGAAAACTTCCGGACGTCGGTAGCGCCCGGGATGAGCGTCCAGATGGACGCGGGGACGCTCACGGGGCTGGCGACCTACACGATCTCCGGATTCCACGACAGCTCGCTCGATGAGCTCGGTTACTTCAACGTCTTCGCCGGCCGCCTGTCCTGGGACGCGACGCCCCGGCTGAAGCTGACGGCGACGGGCGGACTCGACCAGAGCGACGCGCCGGGCCAGGCGGATCGGCTCGGTCTGCGCATCGAACGCCGGAAGTTCACGGGGGCCAACGGATCGCTGGCCGCCGACTGGGCCGTCGACACCGTCACGGTGTCGCCGTACTACCGGCTGAGCCTCTTCTCCGAAGCGGAGGGCGCGGACACGACCTCGCACACCTTCGGGCTGAGCACGTCGGCGACGCTCTTCCGGATCCACACGCTGACGCTCGGCTACGAGCACCTGACGAGCGAGACGTCGGCCAGCCGCGGACCCGGCACCGCGTCGGAGACGAACGGTCATCAGTTCACGGTCGCCTTCTCGCGCGACGTCAGCGAGCGCGCCTCGGTCGGCATCACCGGAAGCTACGCGTTCAGGACGCAGGACGAGGAGCGGCCGGACGCCGAGACCGACTTCAGGCGCTGGGCCGCTGGCGTGTTCGCCAACTACTCGATCCCGGGCACGATCGCGTTGCGGATCAATGTGGGCGCCAGCCAGCTCACGACCGACAGGTCGGACTTCCAGCCGGTGCTCTCGACGTCCAGCAGCTTGTCTTACTGGGTCGGCCCGGCCGTGGTCGGCGTCTCGTTCGAGCGCGGATACTCCGAGACTTTCGCCGAGGGACAGAACCAGGGCGTTGTCCTGACGACCGGGGGAAGCGTCGCCCTGTCCTATCCGTTCACCCCCGCGTTCGGCGGCAGGGTGAATATTGCGTACCGGGAAAACGAGTTCACAGGTATCGGGGGCACCCCGACCGCGATCACCGCCGGCCGCGGCAGCACCCGGACCGACAAGGTCCTCACCGGGACGATCGGCGTATCCTATCAAATACTTCGCTGGCTCGGCACGTCGCTCGACTACTCCTACTCGCTGACCGACTCGTCCGACGTGGACGGCGAGATCAAGGAGAATCGGGTCCGGCTCGCGCTGAACTTCGCCTTCTGACACCGCCTGGCTGAACGCGTCGAGCCGGTTTCCGCCCGGTCCGCAAGGTTTGCGCGGGCCCCCGCGCAAGTTTTGGCGCGCGGCGCTGACCGCACCGGCCTCACGCCCTCTAAAGTGCCTGTAGCGTTGGTGGGGCGGCGTTGGCCTCGTTTGTGCTCCTTTCGCACGCCGCATTGAAACCCAGTCCCCCGTCCGGCAAGGCGACGGCGATTCGCGATCTTCTGGCGCGCGATCCCGTGTGCCTCGAGATCGTGCAGTACCTGGTGCGCAACACCGAAGCCGCGGATACCGCCCGGGGCATCGCGGAATGGTGGATCAAGCGGAGCCTCGCATCCACCCACGACGCGCTGCTGAAGCTCGAGGAATTCGGCGTCGTGCAGGCGTTCGCCGTGCAGGACATCACGTTCGTGTACGCCTACACGAAGAACCCCATCCTGAGGCAGTCGATCGCCCGCCATCTGCGCGGGCTCCCGACCCTCCACCGGTCGAGGGAGCGCTAGGCTCGTGCTGCGCGTCTTCGGCCACTACGTGCCCGCGCCCGTCGTCGCGCTCGCCGCGGGCGAAGCCGGGCTCGTCTTCGGCTCCGTCTTCATCGGTCTGGCGCTGCCCCTGGTCGGCTTCCAGGCGATCCGGCCCGCTTCGGGCGATGCGTTCGCCCCCGCGGCCGTGCTCACGACGCTGGTCGTGGTCATGGTCCACATCATCGGGCTCTACGACACACGACAGATCTACGGCCGGTCCGAGCTGCTCCTGCGGCTCTCCATCGCGTTCGTCGTCGCCTACCTGCTCATCGCGGTCCTGGGCTACATGGTCCTTCCGCTGACGCTGGCCCGGAAGGCCTTCCTGCTCTCGCTCGTCACGGCGTTTCCGGCAATCGTCCTGCTGCGTCTCGCGCACGCGCGCCTCACCCGCGGCAGCCGCACGCGGCGCAAGGTCCTGCTGCTCGGCTCGGGCGAGGTCAGCCAGATGATCGCCGACGCGATCCGGGCGTGGCGCCCGCACTACGAGCTGCTGGGCCGGCTCGACGCCGAGGGCGGCGCGGACGACGGCCCCGACGGCGTGTGGACGCTGGGGACGCTGGCCGATCTGGACTGGGTGTCGAAAGTCACACGGCCCGACGTGATCGTTGTCGCGCTCCAGGAACGACGCGGCACGCTTCCGGTCGCCGAGATCGTCGAGTCGAAGCTCAGAGGGACCGAGGTCGAGGACTGGCCCGACTTCTACGAGAAGCTCACCGGCAAGATCCCGGTCGGCAACCTGAGGCCCAGCTGGCTCGTCTTCGCGGACGGATTCAAGGCGGCGCGCCTGAGGATGCTGACCAAGCGGACGATGGATCTCCTCGTCGCGCTCACCGTGGTGGCGCTCAGCGCGCCGCTGATGCTGGCGATCGCCGTGGCGATCCGGCGCGACTCCGCTGGCCCGATCTTCTTCCGTCAGGAGCGCATCGGGCAGTTCGGCCGCGTGTTCCGGATCTTCAAGTTCCGGTCGATGCGCGCCGACGCCCACCCGATGCCGGCGGACGAGCCCGATACGCGCGTCACCCGCGTCGGTCGGTTCCTCCGCCGGACGCGGCTCGACGAGCTGCCGCAGCTGCTCAACGTCATCCGGGGCGACATGAGCCTGGTCGGCCCGCGGCCCGAGTGGGTGGCGCTCGTTCCGGAATTCCGGGACAAGGTGCCGTTCTACCTCCACCGTCACGCCGCCAAGCCCGGCATCACCGGCTGGGCTCAGGTCAAGAATCCCTACGGCGCCACGGTGGAGAACACGTGGGAGAAGCTCCAGTACGACCTGTACTACATCAAGAACATGTCGATCTTCCTCGACATGTTGATCCTGCTCCACACCGTCCAGATCGTGCTGGTCACAAGGGGATCCGGGGAATGGACGCGAAAACAACAGGCTCAATCGACTACCTCCGTCTCGTACGCCGGGTAGTCGTTCACCGCTGGCGCATCATCGTCGCCGGCTTCCTGGTCGTCGTCGTGCCGACGGTCGCCCTGGTGACCCTGTCGACCGAGAACCTCTACGAGGCGTCGGTGACGCTCTTCCTCCTCCCCGAGAAGAACGATCCGCCGTTCCTCCGCGAGTTCACCTCGCCGGAAGCGACCGCGGTCTACATCGTGCTGCTGAAGAGCCGGTCGCTGGCCCAGGCCATCATCGAGGCGCTGCCCAAGGAGAGCCGCGAAGAGCTGACCAAGCGCGTCCTCTTCCGCGACTATCTGTTGACCGCCACCAACAGCCTCCGTCGACTCACCGGCGGTGAGGTCGTCGTCTACAGCCCGAGCGAGCTGGCCATCCGCGAGCTCCAGGAAGCGCGGATGAACTTCAACATCGCGCGGGATGGCACCGTCACGATCACGGCGGTCGCCTTCAGCCCGCGCGTCGCGGTCGACCTGGCCAACACCTACGTCGACGTACTGCTGAGCCGCAGCAGCTCGTTCGCCCGGCAGCAGGCACGGGGCACGCGCGAGCTGCTCGAGAACCTCATGACCCAGGCGAGGTCGAGCCAGGGCGAGGCCGAAGACGCGATGCGGCGCTTCCAGGCGAAGGCCGGCGGCCGCTTCAAGCTGCCCGACGAGTCCAAGGGCGAGCTGACCGCGCTGGCCCAGATCGAGAGTCAGATCGGTGATCTCCAGGTGACGCGCGAGATCGCCGAGAACAAGCTCGGCTACCTCAAGGGCGAGAAGGTCCGGCCGATCAGCGCGCCGGCGTCCTCCGATCCGTCCACCCAGTCGTTGCAGGAGCGCCTCACCCAGCTCGAGGCGAAGCTGGCCGCGCTGTCGGAGAAGTACACCGACCAGCACCCCTCGGTGCAAACGACGCGGGCCGAGATCCAGGAGACGCAGGAGCGTCTGGCCTCGACGCTGCAACCGCGGCAGACGCCGAGGCCGGGCGGCACGGCCACACAGCTCAAGCCGATCGAGGCCGCCCAGCTCTCGAAGCAGATGGCGGCGCTCCAGGTCGAGGTCGTCTCGCTGCAGGCGCGCGAGGAGGTCCTGCAGCAGCGGGCGGCGCGGCTCCGGCGGTCGCTCTCGGCGATGACGGCGCGCGAGCAGGAGTACTCGGGCTTCATGCGCACCGTGCTCACGCAGGCCAAGCTGACCGACCTGATCTCCGACAAGCTCACGGCCGCGCGCATCAGCGAGCAGAGCCCGATCCGGTCCATTCACGTCATCGACCTGGCGAGCCTGCCGCGGCAGCCGAGCCCCAAGCAGCCGCTGACGCTCATGGTGATGGGCCTGCTCGGCGGCCTGGCCCTCGGCGTGAGCGCCGCGACCGTGCGCGAGTACGCGGTGCAGGTCGTCGAGACCGAGCAGGACGTGGCGCACGCGACCGGTCTCCCCGTTCTCGGATCAATTCCCGTCGCCGAGCGATCCGAGTCGGCCTCCGGCCGAGAGGTCGCGCCCGTCGACGATCTGCCGATGCTGTTCGTCGCTGGCAACGATCTGCACTCGCTGCCGGCCGACGCGTGCCGAGCCATCCGCACCGTGCTCGATGGTCCGAGCCTCGACAAGCCGCTCAAGACGCTCCTGGTCACGAGCCCCGGCGCGCACGAGGGCAAGTCCACCGTGCTCCTGAACCTGGGCCGCGCGTTCCTCGAGACCGACCGGCATCTGCTGATGATCGACGCCGATCTCCGACGGCCCTCGCTCCATCGCGCGCTGCGCACGCCGAACGAGGTTGGGCTCGCCGATGTGTTGCGCGACGGCACCGTGTGGCCGGAGGCCTTTCGCGCGCTGGCGCCGGGCATGGACTTCATGCCCTCGGGGATCAGGCCGGCGAACCCGTCGAGCCTGATCGCCTCCAAGCACATGGTGCGGGTGCTGGAGCTCGCGCGCGAGCGCGCCGACGTCGTGCTGATCGACGCGCCGCCGGTGCTGGCGGTGGCCGACTGCCTGCCGCTGTGCCGGTACGTCGATGGGGTCATTCTCGTCGCCCGGTTCGGCATCACCCGTCGGCGCAGCCTGATCAGAGCCAAGGCGCAGCTCGGGAGAGTCGGCGCCCGGGTCGTGGGCGTGGTGATCAACGGCCTCTCGCGGCACGAGACACGCCACTACTACTCCGAATACACGCACTACGTCGGTATCCAGAAGCGCAAGGGGAAGCGACGCCAATGAAGGCTCTCACGCTCCGTCTCTTCAGCGCCTCCGTGGCGATCGCCGGCCTCGTGGCCGCGGGCTCGGCGCAGGCTCAGACGTCCACGCGTCCGGCGGCGGCGCCCCTTCAGACGCCGCGCCCGGCCGCGACCACCGTCGCGATCCCCGTCGCCCCTGCGGCGACGACACCCGCGCCGGCCGGCGCCACGGGCGACTACACGATCGGCATCGACGATGTCCTGCATGTGATCGTCTGGGACAACAAGGAGCTGGAGCAGGACGTGATCGTGCGTCCCGACGGCAAGATCTCCTACCCGCTCGCCGGCGAGATCCACGTGCAGGGCCTGACGGTGCCGAAGCTCACCGAGATCTTGAAGGAGCGCCTGGGCGCGTCGGTGAAGAACCCGAACGTGTCGGTGATGGTCAAGGAGATCCGGAGCTTCCGGGTCTACTTCGTCGGCAAGGTGGCGAAGGCCGGCGTCTATCCGATCAAGGCCGGCACGCCGTTGCTCCAGGCCCTCACGCTGGCCGGCGGCACGTCCGATGGCGCCGATCTTCCGTCCGCCTACGTCATCCGCGGCGAGACGAAGATCCCGGTGGATCTCCGACGCCTCATCCAGGACGGCGACCTCAGCCGGAACCTCAAGCTCGAGACCGAGGACACGATCGTCGTCCCGGAGATCGTGATCGGCTCGAACCCGCAAGAGATCCTCGATCGCCGGATCTACCTCCTGGGCAAGGTCGTCAAGCCCGGCGTCTACACCCTCAAGCAGGACACGCCGCTCCTGCACGCGCTGTTCCTGGCCGGTGGCCTCGCCGAGGGCGCGGACATGGCGTCGGCCTTCGTCATGCGCGGCGGCGAGAAGATCCCGGTCGACCTCTGGCGACTCATCCAGAAGGGAGACGTCACCCAAAATCTCACGATCAAGCACGAGGACACGATCGTCGTGCCCTCCGGCGGCGAGCTGCAGAACGCGGTGTACGTGATGGGCGAAGTGCTCAAGCCGGGGGTCTACTCCCAGCCCGAAGCGCTGACGCTCCTGAAGCTCGTCACGCTGGCCGGCGGCTTCACCAAGTACGCCGCGCCGAGCCGCTCGACGCTGATCCGCCGCGACGGCGAGAAGAAGACGCTGCTCAAGATCGACCTGAAGGACATCATGAACGACCCCAAGACGAACGAGGACATCGCGCTGCGCCCCGGCGACGTCCTGATCATCCCCGAACGGATCTTCTGAGATGGCCCATGCGCTCGCGCGGATCGGCACGGTGACGACGATGACCGCTCCGGAGTCCTATCCGCGCCCCGACCTGCGCGTCGTGGCCCTCGGCGGCGGAACCGGCCTGCCGGCCGTGCTCCGCGGCCTCCGCGGACCAATGTTCGGGTCGCGTCCGTGGGATCCGGAGCGCGATCCCTCCCGCCTGACGGCGATCGCGACGGTCGCCGACGACGGCGGCAGCTCAGGCAAGCTCCGGGCGTCGTACCATCTGCCGTCCCCGGGCGACGTCCGGAATTGCCTGTTGGCCCTGGCCGGTGGCGATCCGCTGATGTCGGACGTGTTCGATTTCCGCTTCGATCGCGGCGGCGACATTGGCGGTCACAGCCTCGGCAATTTGATCCTCACCGCGCTCACCGAGCTGGAGCGGGACTTCTCCAAGGCCATCGCGCGAGGTGGCCGCATGCTGGCGACACGGGGCCGTGTCCTGCCGTCGACCGCCGAGAACGTGGTCCTGCACGCCGAGCTCTCCGACGGCACCACGATCGAAGGTGAGTCGCGCATCGCGGAGGCTCGATGCCCGATCCGTCGTATGAGGCTCGAGCCGGCCAACGCCGCGGCGCTGCCCGAGGCCCGCGAGGCCCTCGAGGCCGCCGACCTGATCGTGATCGGTCCCGGCAGCCTCTACTCGAGCCAGGTCGCGGTGCTGCTCGTCGGCGAGCTCCCGGAGGCGATCGCGCGCTCGCGGGCGCGCGTCGTGCTGGTCATGAACCTCATGACCGAGCCCGGCGAGACCGACGGCCACACCGGCGTCGACCATTTGATCGCGCTCCGTCGCCACGCGCCGGCGATCGCGATCCACGACGTCCTGGTCAACACGGCGCCGATCGCGCCGGAGCAGCTCGCGCGGTACGCGGCGCAGGGCGCGGTGCCGGTGCCGCCGGACGCCGAGCTGCTGAAGGCCCTCGGCCACTCGGTCGTCGAGGACGACCTGCTGGCCGCCGGCCCCGAGGTGCGGCACGATCCCGTCAAGCTGGCGCGCGCCATCCTGGCGCGCGTGGCCTGAGCGCCGACGCGTGCTGGCTCACGGGATCTTCTGGGTGGGTCTCGCGCTCGTGAGCTACACGTACATCCTCTATCCGTGCCTGCTCTTCGTCATCTACGCGTTCGCCCAGGCGCGCACCGACCTCCGCTTCCTCACGACCCGGCGCGACCGCCGGCGCCGGGCGCTCGGCGACGCCGAGCTGCCGCCGGTGACGTTGATCGTGCCCGCGTACAACGAGGAGGCGTGTTTGCAAGATAAGGTCGCCAACGTCGCGGACCTCGACTATCCGCGCGACCGGCTCCAGGTGATCTTCGTCTCCGACGGTTCGACCGATCGCACCAACGACATCCTGGCGGCCATCGACGACCCGGCCATCGAGCCCCTCCTGCTCCCGGGGCGCGCCGGCAAGGCCACCGCGCTCAATCGCGCGGTCGAGCGGGCCCGGCACGGGATCCTCGTGTTCTCGGACGCCGCGACCATGTTCCGTCCGGACGCGATCCGGCAGCTCGTCCGGCATTTCGCCGACGGGCGCGTCGGCGTCGTGTGTGGCGCGCTCGGCCTCCGGGGCGGCGACGAGTTCTCGCGGACCGAGGGCATCTACTGGCGCTACGAGATGTCGCTGCGCCTCATGGAGGCGCGGCTGGGCGCGACGCTCACCGCCAGCGGCGCGATCTACGCGCTGCGCCGCGCGTGCTACCGGCCCCTCACGCCCGACGACCTCATCGACGACTTCGTCGTGCCCATGCGCGCCCGCACGCTCGGCTTCCAGGTGGTGTTCGATCCGGAGGCGCAGGCGATCGAGTTCGCGGCCGAATCGGTGCGGGACGAGTTCACCCGGCGCGTGCGGATCGCGACCGGCAGCTTCCGCGCGCTGCGCGAGCTGGTGCGGGTGCCGCTGGCGCCGCTCGCATCGCTGGCGTTCTTCTCGCACAAGCTCCTGCGCTGGGTGCTGCCCTTCCTGCTGCTCGGCCTCTTCGCCGCCAACCTCGCCCTGCTCGACGGCGGGCGCTTCTACGTCGCGATGCTGGCCGCGCAGTGCGCCTTCTATCTGTGGGCCGGCGTCGGCTTCCTGTTCCGCGAGCGCGTGCGACGCGTGCCGCTGGCGCTGCTCTGCTATTTCCTCGTCGCGATCAACGTGGCGTTCCTGGTGGGATTTCTGCGGTTCCTCGGCGGTCGCAAGGACACGGCATGGCAGCGCGTGAGCTGACGCTCTCCGGCGCTCCGGTGCTGATGTACCACGGCCTCGGCGCCACGCTCCCCGCCGACGTCGCCGGACGCGACACAAAGTACTGGGTCACGTCTGCCGCGTTCGGGCGCCACCTGGCGCAGATCCGCGAGGCCGGTCAGCGGGTCCGGCGCCTGTACGAGCTCTGGTCCGGCCGGGCGACCGCTCCCGAGAACCAGTCGGCGGTCGTGCTGACCTTCGATGACGGCCGGGCGACCGACTACGAGGTCGTGTTTCCGCTGCTGCTCGCGGCCGGCGTCCGGGCCGAGTTCTTCGTCAACACCGCCACGATCGAGCGCGCCGGCCATCTCACCTGGAGCCAGATCATGGAGATGCATCGCGCGGGGATGTCGTTCCAGTCGCACGCGCACGATCACGTCCTCCTGCCCGGGCTGCCGGAGCGCCTGCTGCGCAACGAGCTGCAGACCAGCAAGCGCCTCATCGAGGACCGGGTCGGCCTCGGCGTGGACTTCCTGGCCACTCCGTACGGCCTGCTCGATCGTCGCGTCATCGACACCGCGCGGGAGGTCGGCTACCAGGCCGTGTGCAACTCGCTGAGCTGGCCGACGCGACCCGGCCGGGCCGTCGTGAATCGCGTCACCGTCTATCGCGACACGACGGCCTCGCGCTTCGCGGGGATCCTGGCCCGC
Organism: Candidatus Rokuibacteriota bacterium; assembly: GCA_003221515.1. Taxonomy (GTDB): domain Bacteria; phylum Methylomirabilota; class Methylomirabilia; order Rokubacteriales; family CSP1-6; genus AR31. The sequence goes on along the minus strand of QHSI01000103.1, from coordinate 33,180 downwards.
CAGCCTTCGGCGTATCTGCCGAGCGTTGCGCGGACCGCGCTGACGTATTTGCCCAAGCGCATCCTCCTCAAGGTCCGGCCCAGCCAGCTAGGCGCCCTGCTTCACCTGGAGGGCGCGTGAGCCGCGTCGACCGCCTCGACCTCCACGTGTTCGTACTGATCGACGCCTTCGGGTGGGAGATCGCGCAGCGGCTCGGCTTCCTGTCCGACGCGCTGCCGCACCGGGCGCCGCTCAGGACCGTGCTCGGCTACAGCTCGGGCGCGATCCCCACCATGCTCACCGGCAAGTCACCGGCCGAGCATGGACACTGGAACCTCTTCTACTACGATCCGGAGGGTTCGCCGTTCCGCTGGCTGCGGCGGCTTCATTTTCTGCCGGACAGCGTCCTCGGCCACCGTGTCGTGCGCAAGGCGGTCAAGGAAGTGGGCCGGCGGGCGCTCGGGCTCGGGCCGCTGTTCGACTGCGCGGTGAGCCCGCGCGTGCTCCCATGGCTCAACTGGGTCGAGAAGCGCAACATCTATCAGCCGCACGGCATCCGCGGCGTCGCCTCGATCTTCGACCGGCTCGCGGTCGCGGGCGTGCCGCATCGCGCGTACTCGTACCACGACGGGACCGACGCCGAGATCCTGAGCCGCGCCCGTCACGACATCGAGGCCGGACGCGCGACGCTGTTCTTCGTCTATCTGAGCGAGATCGACGCCTTCCTCCACCACCACGTCGAGGACGACGCGCCGCTCAAGGAGAAGTTCTCCATCTACGAGACCGGGCTCCGCGAGCTGCTGGGGACGGCCCTCCGGCGCGATCCGCGGGCCGGCCTCACGCTCTTCTCCGACCACGGGATGACCCCGGTGCGCCGCCACTACGACCTCGCGCGCGACATCGAGACGCTCGGGCTCCGCCTGCCCGACGACTACCTCGCGGTCTACGACTCCACGATGGCCCGCTTCTGGTTCTTCTCCGAGCGTGCCCGCGCGCTAGTGGTCGAGCGGCTCGCGTCGCTCACCTGCGGCCGCGTTCTCACCGACGAGGAGCAGGCCGCGCTCGGCATCCGCTTCGGCGACCGCCGCTACGGCGATCTGGTGTTCCTGCTCGAGCCCGGCTGGCTCGTGTCCAGCAGCAACTTCAACGCGCCGGGATGGCAACCGACCGGGATGCACGGCTACCATCCGGACGACCCGTCGTCCGACGCGATTTTCCTCAGCAACCAGGCGCCGCCGCGGCCGATGCGCACGATCGCCGACGCGTACGCGTGCATGGCGCACGCCGCCGGCCTGCTCCCCGACATCGCCGAGGCGCCCCGCCGATGATCTCCGTCCTCTACTTCTCGAACACGCTGGCCCGCGGCGGGGCGGAAGAGCATATCCTCACGCTGCTCCGCGGGCTCGACCGGCACCGGTTCCGGCCCGCGCTGGTCTGCGCGCCCGAGGTGGCCGAGAAGATCCGGCGCGACGTGCCGCGCGACGTGCCGCTGACCGCGCTCCGCCTGCGCAAGCCCTACGAGATCGGCGCGGCCAGCGCGCTCCTCTCGATCATGCGCGCGCGGCGCCCGGACATCGTGCACTCGCACCTCTTCCATTCGAGCCTCTTCGCGTCGCCGATCGCCGCGCTGGCCCGCGTCCCGCTGGTCGTCGAGACGCCGCACCTGCGCGAGTCCTGGCGCCGGGGGCTCAAGGCCCGCTACGTCGTCGACCGCATCGCCGGCCGCTTCGTGGACCAGTACATCGCGGTGTCCGACGCCAACCGCCGGTACCTCGTCGAAGAAAAGGGTCTGGCGCGGCACAAGGTCGTCGTGATCCACAACGGCTGCGATCTCCGCCGCTTCAACCCGCACCACCGGGCACCCGCCGGCATGCGGGAGAGCCTCGGCTTCGGCGCGAGCGATCCGGTCCTCGTCGTCGTCGGACGCCTCGAGCCTCAGAAGGGCCATCGCGTGCTGTTCGACGCGCTGCCCGCGGTGCGGGCCCAGTTCCCGCGCGTGCGCCTGGTGTGCGTGGGCGAGGGCGCGCTCCGCCAGGAGCTCGAGCAGCAGGTCGCGGCGTCGGGGCTCGGCGACGCGGTGCGGTTCGTCGGCCAGCAGGCGAACGTCGCCGATTGGCTGGCCCTGGCCGACGTGACGGTGCTCCCCTCGTTCTTCGAAGGTCTGCCGCTCGCGGCGATCGAGTCGCTCGCCGCCGGCCGGCCGATGGTGGCGAGCGCGGTGGACGGCACCCCCGAGGTCGTGATCGACGGCGCCACCGGTCTCACGGTGCCGCCCGGCGACGCCGACGGGCTCGCGCGGGCGCTCGGCCGGCTCCTGGGCGATCGGCGGCTACGCGAGAAGCTGGCGCTCGCCGGGCGCGCCTGGGTCCTCGAGCGATTCAACGAGGACCGCCAGATCCAGCGCACCGAGGCGCTCTACCATCTGGCGCTCTCGCGCCTCGGCCGCCTGCCGCGCCCGGACGGGGTGCCGGCGACGGCGTGGGGGCCGCGATGAAGGCCGTGATCTGCGAGGAGAGTGCGCGCCTCTGCCGGCAGGTGTATCGCGAGCGCCTGCGCGCGGTCGTGCTCGCCGGCAGCCTGGCGCGCGACGAGGGGACGTTCGTCGAGACCGAGCGGGGGCGCCGGCTGCTGGGCGACGCGGAGCTGCTGCTCGTCTTCGACGACGGGACCATACCGCCGCCCGCGGCGGACCTCGCGCTGATCCGCGAGCAGATCGAGGCGCGGCTTCGGCGGCGTGGGCTCCGCGCCGAGATCGCGCTGAGCGCGGTCGGGTGCGCCTACCTGCGCCGCCTGCCGCCCAGCATCTTCGCCTACGAGCTCCGCGCGTCCGGTAAGGCCGTCGACGGGGAAGCGTCGGTGCTCGGGCTCATCCCCAAGTTCGCGGCCGCCGACATCCCCCGCGAAGACGCCTGGCGGATGCTGGCGAATCGTCTCGTCGAGCAGCTCGGCAGCACGGACGAGCTCCTCGAGGACCGGGCGATCCTCTCGCCGGAGGCGCACTACCGGACCGTGAAGCTCTACCTCGACATGACCACGTCGCTGCTCGTCTTCGCCGGCGCCTACGCGCCGACGTACATGGAGCGCGCCGACAACCTCGCGCGTCTGGCGAAGTGGTCGGGGACCACGACGTGGCCGTTTCCGCTGGCGCCGTTCGCCGAGTACGTCGCGGCCGCGACCCGCTGGAAGCTCTCGGGCGGCACGCTCGTCACCGAAGCGCGGCGGCCGTTCTGGGATCGGGCGATCGATTACGCCGAGGCGCTCTGGCACTGGGAGCTCGGCCGGTTGACGGGAAGAGATCGCGACGATTCGCCATCGGCGCTGATGTCGCTCTGGATGGGCCGACAGCCGTGGAGCGGCCGCGGCCGCGGCTGGGCCCACGTCGTGCGGGCGCGCGGCTGGCATCGGAGCTGGCCGCTCTGGCCGCGCTGGCTCCGGCAGGCGTCGCTCGGCTCCCCGCGCCATCTGGTCTATCGGGCCGCGAGCACGCTGGTGTTCGAGCTGCGCGCCGCCGCGGGCCAGCGGCGTCAAGTCTCGGATCTCCGTCGCCTCGCGGACGATCTGCCGCTGGCGACGTGGCAAGGCCGGCCCGCGTCCGATTCGATCGCGGGGCACGCGTCCGATTCGATCGGCGCTCTGGCCGGCGCGGTTCTCGCCAACTACAAGAGCTTCGTGATGGAGACCCGCGCATGAGCATCGTGACCGCGCGGGCGCTCGATACGCGGCCGGCGGGGGCGTATCGGCTCGACGCGCTCAGCGGCGCCGAGGTCGTGCGCTGGGACGAGCTGATCGCACCGTACGAGGGCCGCGAGCTCTTCCATCGCAACGTGTGGCTCGACTACCTGGCGTCCAGTCGCCGCGTCGAAGGCGCCCGCTGGGCGATCCGCGCAGACGATCGGACGGTCGGCTACCTCTGCGGCGGCCTGCTGCAAATGGGGCCCTATAGGATCCTGGGCACGCCGTTGCGCAGCTGGGGCACGAACGTGATGGGGCCGCTCCTCGATCACGACGCCGATCAGTCCGCGCTCTTCGTCGCGCTCGATCGCCTCGCCGCCACCGAACGGCTGGCGATGATCGAGCTCGAGCACCCCAGCCTCTCGCCGCGCTTGCTCCAATCGTCTGGATTCGAGCGGGTGCCGGACTGGACATTTCTGGTTTCGCTCTCCGGCGGCGAAGACGCGATGTGGCGCCGCCTCGAGTCCACGTGCCGCAACCGCATCCGCAAGGCGCAGGCGGCCGGCCTCGTGGTCGAGGACACGGACGACCCAGACGTCGCCGACGAGTACTACGCTTTCTATCTGGACCTCATGCGCCGGAAAGGCCGCCGGCCGCCCTTCTCGCGCGATACGCCGCGGCTGCTCTTCTCGCACCTGAAGAAGGCGGACTGCCTGTTCGCGCTGCGGGTGAAGGATGCCGCGGGCCGTCTCCTCGCCGTCGGGCTCTTCCCCCACGACGAACGCGCGATGTATTTCTGGAGCGGCGCCAGCCGGGAAGAGGGGCATCCGCTGTGCCCCAACGACTACGTGCACTGGGTCGCCATGGGGCTCGCCGCCGATCGCGGACTGCGCCTCTACAACATGTCCGGCCACGGACGGTTCAAGCGGAAGTTCGGCGGTGAGCTGACCGCCGTGGCGCGCTGGCACAAGTGCTACTGGCGCACCGCGCGCTGGGCGCGCACCGGCTATCAGCTCTGGGCCGCGAGGTCGGCCGTGCGCACCATCCGGCGACCGGCGGCGCCGAGACCGAGCGAGACGAAGCGCCCCGCGCCGGCGCGGCGGGGCGTCGAGATCGTCACGACGTCGCAGCGTCCGGCGTTCCGGCCCTCGGATTTTTTCAGGGCGCCGCTCCACGACTTCCCGATCCGCGACGAGATCCTCTATCAGTACCTGCCGCTCTCGGCGAACATGGACGTGCTGGAGGTCGGCCCGGGCAGCGGCGTCACGGCGTTCCGCGTCGCCCCTCGCCTCCGCTCGCTGACCCTGCTCGACATCGCCGCGGCGAACGTCGCCCACCTGCGGGATGCGCTCGCCGGCCAGCCGAACCTCCGCTTCGTGTGCGCCGACGTCTGCCAGCCCGGCCTCGGCGCGCAGCTCGGGCGCACCTTCGACGCCGCGTACGCGATCGAGGTGTTCGAGCTCCTGCCGGATCCTGAACAGTGCCTGCGGAATTTCGCCGAGGTGCTCCGGCCCGGCGGGCAGCTCTTGCTCCAGTTCCCGAACTATCCGCCGTCGCTCTCGCCCGGCATGACGCATTTCCGCACCAAGGCCGAGCTCGGGCGGCTCCTGCAGCGCGCCGGCTTCGCGCAGTGGAACGTGTGCTCGCTGAGACTACGGCCGCACGCCTGGTTCCTGTACGAGCACCTGCACGAGCGGCCGATCCGCGCCTACCGGCGCCACCGGAGCCGCAACGGCCACGATCGCCCGCTGATGTACGACGAGTCGTGGGCGTTCCAGCACGGCCGGCGGCTGGAGCCGTTCAAGTACGCACTGCACACGGCGTGGGCAGCCCTGTCGGCGGCGATGCGCGTCGGCGGCCCGGTCTTCGACCACTCGGCCGTCGGCGACGACATCCTCAACCGCAACCTGATCGTGCTCGCGCGTCGCTAGCGAGCCAGAGCGAGGGCCCGTGGGAGTCGTCGAAGGTGGCTAGACCGTTGCGCGTCCTCTTCGCCGGGCTGACGCTGCCCTACCCGCCGACCAACGGCCACCGCCTGCGGACGTGGGCGATGGTGCAGGCGCTCGCGGACGACGGCCATCGCGTCACGCTGGTCGCCTTCGCCGAGCGCGGCGAGGCGCTGGTCGACCTCGGGCCCCTCCGCGCCGCCTGCGCCGAGGTGGAGCTGGTGCCCACGCCGCTGGCGCTCAACGGCGGCGGCCGCGACGCGCTGAAGCGCGTGCGGGCCCTCGCCTCGCCCCTGCCGTTCGGGGCGTGGAAGTTTCGGTCCCCCGAGCTCAGGGGCGCGCTCGAGCGGCAGCTCGCGCGGCACGACTTCGATGTGCTGCTCTGCGACGGCGTCTACAACGTGCAGAACCTGCCGGCTCACCTGGCCATTCCCGTCTTGCTCAACAAGGACGACGTCGCGCACGTGCTGATTCGCCGCTACCTGGCCCTGGAGCCAAGCGCGGCCCGCCGCCTCTACGGCGCGCTCGAGGCCCGCAAGATGGAGCGCTGGGAACGGGCCGCGCTCCAGAAGGCCAAAGCGGTCCTCGCGTGCTCCGAGCTCGACAAGGCACTCTTACGCGAGCTCGCTCCGACCGCGCAGGTGGTGGCGGTGCCCAACGTGGTCGACACCGACCACTACGCGCCCCGCGACGGCGCCGAGCCGGCCACCGTGCTCTTCCAGGGGGGCATGGACTGGCAGCCGAACCGCGACGCCGTCGAGTTCTTCGCCGCCGAGATCCTGCCGTGGCTGCGGCGCCGGGTGCCGTCGGCCCGCTTCCGGGTGGCCGGACGCAGCCCGGCCGAGTCGTTCCGTCGCCGGTTCGCCGGTATCGACGGCCTCGAGTTCACGGGCACGGTCGCCGACATGCGCGACGAGATCGCGAAGGCCACGGTCTGCGTGGTGCCGCTCCGGATCGGCAGCGGGACTCGGCTCAAGATCCTCGAGGCCGGCGCGATGGCCAAGCCCATGGTCTCCACCGGGCTCGGCGCCGAAGGCCTCGAGCTGGTGGATGGCGAGGAGATCGTCCTCGCGGACGAGCCGCACGCCTTCGCCGACGCGGTGGCGGCGCTGCTCCACGACGCCGCCGGGCGCGACGAGCTGGGCCGGGGGGCCCGGCTGCGGGTCGAGAAGCAGTACAGCCTGTCGGTCTTCAAGACGGCGCTCCGCGACGCGGTGACGGGCAGCCTGCGATGATCCTGTTCTACCTCCTCGTCACGGTCATGCCGATGATCCGCCATCCACTCTGGTCGGACTTCATCGGCGACCTGACGGTGATCAAGTACCTGGGCATCGCGTGCCTGATCTACGCGGTGGTCTACCTGCCGCTCCGCGCGACGGCGCTGCGGCTCTTCGCGACCTGGCAGATCCGCTTCTTCGTGGCCTGGGCACTCCTGGTCATGTTCCTGTTCCTCCGCTACGGCGACGCGCGGCTGCCGCTCGAAGTGAGCCCGCTCATGAGCTTCGCCTCGCTCCTGGCGTTGCTCTTCGTGACGCTGACGGTCGTGGACTCGCTCCAGCGTCTGCGCTGGGTCCTGCTGATGGCCATCGGCTCGGTGGGCTACGCCTCGCTCCACCTGATCCGCGAGTGGCAGAAGTACGGCGGCATGGCGGCCGGCTACCGGCCGGGCTGGGTGGTCGGCGACCCGAACTACTACAGCATCTCGGCGCTGCTCTGCATCCCGATCGCGATCTACCTGCTGCGCACGAAGCAGCCCACGTGGGAGCGCTTCTTCTGCCTGGGCGCCGTGATCGTCACGGTCATCGCGCTCACGCTGGCCGCCTCCCGCGGCGGTCTGGTCGGCATGGCGATCGGGCTCCTGGTGATGGCCCTGCACACGCGGCGTCGGCTCACGATGCTGGTGATCGCGCTCGTCGTGACGCTGCCGCTCATGGCGGTGGCGCCCTCGTCGCCGCTGCCGCGGATCGTGAGCCCGAACCAGCACGACGTCTACGCCGCCCAGCACCGCGCCGACCTGGCGTGGGCCGGCCTGCGGATGTTCCAGTCCCATTTGCTCACCGGCATCGGGCCGGGCAACTTCAAGCCCCTGCTCGGGCGGTTCGCCGACCTCGACGAGCACCACGTCGCCCACAACACGTTCATCGAGGTCATGGCCGAGACCGGCGTGCCCGGAATATTCTTGTTCCTCGCGGCGATCGTCGCGACGTACGCGAGCCTCGAGCGGATCCGTGGCGCGCGCGAGACGAACCCCGAGCTGGTCACGCGAACCGCCGAGGCGCTGGAGGTCGGTCTCACCGCGTTCCTGGCCGCCGGCTTCTTCGTCTCGGCCGAGGCGCACCGGCTCTTCTGGCTCATCGTGTTCCTGTCGGCCGCGCTCGTCCCGCTGGCCGCGGCCGCGACACCGTCGGCGTCGCCGTCGGCACCGCCCGCCCACACGCCGGCAACGCCAACGGCGCCGCGATGAGGACCCTCTTCTTGATCTCCCACGTGCCGCTGCCGTCCAACGTCGGGGGCAACCTGCGCCCCTATCACCTGCTGCGGGCGCTCACCGGGATCAGCGACGTGTCGGTCGTGTGCGCCGCGAAAGCGGGCGACGATCCACGCCATCTCGCCGAGCTTCGCGCGATGTGCCACCACGTGTTCCCGTTCTCCGATGCGTCCTTCCGCTGGCACCGCGACACCCGGCGGCGCCTGCCGGGCCTGCGCGCGGCGCTCCAGCACCTCGACCCGTTCGAGCCGGCGCTGCTGAAGTCCTACCACTCGGCGCCCGCCGTCACGCTGCTCAGCAACCTCGCGCAGGTCCCCTTCGATCTGGTCTGGATCGAGCGCCTGCACCTGTTGCCCAACCTGCCGCCCACGCTTCCGGGCCGGGTGATGGTCGATCTGTACGACATCGAGCACCGCAAACTCGCCAGCAAGCTCCGGGCGCGGGGATGGCGGCGAAGCCTGCCGTTCGACCTGGCCGACTACGTGAAGCTGCGCGCACTCGAGCGGTCGCTCTCCACGCGCCAGTGGGACGTGGTCGTGTGCTCGGATGTGGACCGCCGGGCGCTCGGCGCTCATCCGGGCGTATCGGTCGTGCCCAACGGCGTCGAGCTGCCCGCCCCGGGCGATCGGGTCGCCGATCCCGCGGCGCCGACGTTCCTCTTCGTCGGGGCGATGTTCTACGAGCCGAACGTCGACGGCGTGCGCTTCTTCGCGCGCGAGATCCTGCCGCGGATCAGGCAGCGATCGCCGCGGGCGCGGTTCGTGGTCGTCGGACGGGATCCCCAGCCGAACATCGCGGCGCTGCACGACGGCGACACGATCACCGTCACCGGCACCGTCGACGACGTCGCGCCCTATCTGCGCCGGGCCTCGGTCGCCGTCGTCCCGATCCGCTTCGGCAGCGGCACCCGGATCAAGATCCTCGAGGCCTTCGCCCACGGCACGCCCGTCGTCAGCACCACGCTCGGCGCCGAAGGTCTCGAAGTCGCGAACGAGCGTGAGCTCCTCCTGGCCGACGATCCCGACGCGTTCGCGGCCGCGTGCGTGCGCCTGGCCGGCGACGAAGGTCTTCAAGCGTCGCTCGCCGAGCGCGGGCTCGATCTCGTACGGCGCCGCTACCAGTGGCCGGACGTCGAGCGGCAGGTGCAGGCGCTGATCGCGGGTGGCCGCGCCCATGACTCGGCCGCCGACGCGAACGCGCAGCGGGACGCCCAGCTTCGATGAACCTCGATCGTTACGGAGGCTCGAAGGCTCACCCCCTCGTCGGCGGGGGGAACACGTTCCGCGTCGTCAAGCGCGGTCGGCGGTTCCTCCTGGCGACCCCGGACGGCAACGCCTTCTGGCTCAAGGCCTGCTACGGCGTCGACATCACCGACGGCGGCGAAGCGTTCGTGCGCTCGCTGCATGCCAAGTATTCGAGCGATCCCACGTACAAGGCGTGGGGCTACTGGTGGCCGTTCGTGGCCCAGGCCGTGAAGAACCTCCGGCAGTGGGGCTTCAACGCGCTCGGCGAGTACACCTCCAACTACGCGATGCCCGTCGACACCAACAACCGCGGGCGCGGCAACAGCGAGCGCATGCCCTTCATCGCGCTGACCAACGCCGCCAACTACGCGAAGCAGCGCTACGGCGTGAAAGACCTCATGTTCGGCGTCGACGAGGCGGTCACGCCGAACCTGTGGCGCGGCGAGGGCTTCCCGGACGTGTTCGATCCGGCGTTCGCGCGGGCGGTCGACGAGCTGACGTGGGGCGGACCGCTGCCCTGGCTCCTCGGCAGCTCGACCGACGACCGCGACTACATCTTCGGCTTCGGCCCCTCGCGCACGCTCGGCGGCTGGCACAACCACCTCGGCTGGCAAGCCGCCGCGACGCGCCCGACCCAGACGTCCAACCACCGGGTCTGGGTCGGCAACAAGCAGGGCGTCACGTACGCCGACACCACCGTGCACACCAAGCGCGCGCTGCGCGACCACCTGCGCTCGAAGTACCGCGCGCTCGAGGAGCTCAACGGGGCCTGGGAATCGAGCTACACGACCTGGGACAGCGACGGCACGCCCTGGCCGAAGGGACGCGGGCTCCTCGACGAGAGTGGCCGGAGCCCGTGGCTCGGCCGCGACTTCTACTCGATGAAGGACGCCGCGCCCGCCGTGCGCGCCGATCTGGACGAGTTCGTCGGCGCCATCGCCGAGCGCTACTTCTCGGTCACGGCGACGGCGCTGCGCGCGAAGCGTCCCGGCCACCTCGTATTCGGCCCGGCGACGATCAGCCCCTCCGCGCACCCCGAGATCCTGCGCGCCGCCGGACGCTGGTGCGACGCGCTGCAGTTCGCCAACGAGGGGCCCGCGGCGTTTCGCCGCGGCTTCAGTCTGACGCGCAAGCCGTTCTTCGTCTGGACCACGTTCATGGCGCAGGCAGATTCTCCGCAATCCGCCACCAAGGGCTGGCCGGGCGTCGATCTGCCGACCCAGGAAGAGCGCGGGCGCGCGTACGCGAAGTTCGTGAACGAGCTCGTCGGCTTCCGCGCGGACGACGACACGTTCCCGTGCGTCGGCATCGACTGGTGGGCGTACTGCGACAAGGTCACCGGCGGCGAGGCGCACAACTTCGGCCTCGTCACCAAGCACGACAACCCGTACGACGGCGTCGCCGCGCGCGTTCAGCGGGGCCGGGACGCATCGGGCAATCCGATCGGCGGCGAGGCGCGCGACTACGGCGACTTCCTGAGCCACGTCAAGGCCGCCAACGACGCGATCCTCGACCAGATGCGCGATTTGACGTCGCTCGATCGTCGCGGCCGCCACCGCGGGCCGAGCTTTGGCGCGGTGCTGCCGCTGCTCGCCTGGCTCGCGAGCCCGGCGTATCGTCCGGCGCTGACCCGCCGGCAGATGCTGCGCGGGCCGTTCGCGGCCGGCGGAGAAGCGTCGCGTTGAGCGCCTTCACGCAACGCCTGCGCCCCCTCGCCGCGTGGCTGGTCGGCCCCTCGTCGTCGCGCCGCCAGCAAGTCGCCTGCGGCGTCATGTGGCTGGCCGCCGGCGACGGGCTCGGCGCGATCCTCGGCTTCGTCAAGCTGGCGATCATCGCGCGATTGCTGGCGCCCGCAGACTTCGGCTTGTTTGCGATCGCCCTGCTCACCACCGGCTGGCTCGAGTACCTGACCGATCTCAGCTTCCGCGACGCGCTGATCCGCCACCAGGACGACGTCGCGCCGTACATCGACACCGTGTGGACCGCCCAGATCCTCCGCGGCGCCGTGATCGCGTCGATCATCGCGGGCTCGGCGCCGCTCGTCGCCGGGTACTACGACGTCCCGCTGGCGATGGCGGCCATGCCGCTGCTGGCGATCGAGGTCATGGTGCGCGCGGTCGCGAACCCGGCGACGGTCTATCTGAGGAAGAACCTCGATCTGAGGCGGGACATCCTCTGGCGTCTGGCCGGCCCGATCGCCGGGTTGATCGCGGGCGTCGCGCTGGCCGTCCTGCTCCGAAACGCGCTCGCGCTCTTCGTGTCCGTGCTCGTGGCCTCGGTCGCCCAGACGATCGCGTCCTACTGGATCCGTCCCTATCGCCCGCGCCTCTCGTTCGATTCCGGCCACGCCAGGGAGCTCATCGGCTTCGGCCAGCGGTGCTTCTGGCTCCGGCTGATCGGCCTGCTCAACTGGTACGTCGACACGCTCGTGGTCAGCAAAGTATTGGGCCTCACCGTCACCGGCCAGTATCAGATGGCCGGGCGCCTGGCCACCGCGCCGGGCTCCACGATCGGCGGGCCGATTCACGGCGTCATGTTCCCGGCGTTCTCGGGGCTGGCGAGCCTCGAGCATCACCGCGACGCGCTCCGGCGAACCCTGGCGGTCGTCCTGTCGGTGGCGCTGCCGCTGGCCCTCGGCGTCACGATCTTCTCGCCGCTGATCGTCGGCGTGCTGCTCGGTCCCGGATGGGCGGAGGTGCCGGCACTCCTGAGCGTGCTGGCGTGGCTGACCGTGACGCTGCCGGCCAGCCACGTGCTCAACGCGCTGTTCATGGCGCTCGATCGGATCGAGCTCGACATCTGGGCCAACGCGACGCGCGCGGCGATTCTCGTCTCGCTGATGTATCCCGCGGTGACGAGCCAGGGTGCCCTCGGCGCGGCGGCCGTCACCACCGCCTCGGCGGTCGTGGGCCTCCTCTGTCAGGTGGTCCTGGCGGCCCGCCTCGTGGGGCTCAGCCCGACCGCGCTCCTGCCGTGTCTGCGCGGCGGCCTGCTCGCCTCGCTGCCGTTGATCCTCGTGTGGATCGGCGTCGGCTCGGGGGTCTCGGCCGGCGGGATCACCGCCGCGGTCTCGGTCGGCACGGTGTCGGCCGTCATCGGGCTCTCGAGCGCCTGGAGGATCTTCGCGACGAACTCGCCGGTGCGGCCGCTCGAAGGTGTCAAGTGAAGCCGGCGACGGAATTCGACGGCGTGGCGATCGTCTCGCCCTTCGCCTGGGATGGCCCGTGGCAGACACCGCACTACGTCGCGCGGCAGCTCGCGACGCGCGTTCCGGTCGTGTTCGCCGAGAAGCCGGCGACCTGGAGCCCGGGCGATCCCGACTTCGCGCTCGCGAAGTGGCGACGGCGGGCTCCCACCGCCGTTCCCCCCGCGGCCGTCTCGGTCGTCTGGCCGCGCGGCGCTCCGTTCAGTCGCTTCCGGCCGCTCCGCGAGCTGACGCTCCGGGGCTTCGGGGCGAAGCTCGGCGCCGAGCTCGACCGGCGGGAGATCAGCCGCCCGCTCGGCTGGGTCTCCTACTTCGCGGGCTGCCTCGCGCACCTCGAGCGCACGCGCGTTCGCACCTTCGTCTACCACTGCCTCGATGCGTTCGATGCTCCGGAGGAGCTCGAGCTCGCGCGCCGGGCGGCGGCGGTGCTGGCCGTGAGCCCGGAGCTAGTCGCGAAGCACGCCCGGAGCAACCCCAACACCTTCCACGCGCCCAACGGCGTCGACGCTCGCGCCTTCGCGGGTCCTCCGGCGCCCCCGAGCCCGGTGCGCGCGCGCCCGGCGGGTCGGCGCATCGGCTTCGTCGGCATCTTGAGCCGCCACATCGACTTCGTCCTGCTCGAGAAGATCGCCGGCGCCTTCGCGGACGACCAGCTGGTGATCGGCGGGCCGGTGTTGCGCGGCGCCTCGGCGCCGATCGGCGAGCAGAAGGCCGCGCTCGCCCGGCTCCGGCGGATGACGAACGTGCAGCTCCTGGGCTTCGTCGAGCCGGCGCTCGTTCCCGCGCTGATTCAATCGTTCGCGGTCGGCATCATTCCGTTCGTGCCGAACGATTTCAACGCCGGCCGCGATCCGATCAAGTTCTATCACTACCTGGCCCACGGTAAGCCCGTGGTGACCAGCCCCGTCGCCGTCGCGCGCGAGCACGCGCGCCTCTGCCAGATCGCCGAGACCCACCCGGGCTTCGTGGCGGGGATCGAGCGAGCGCTCTCCGAGGACGACGACGCCGTCGCGCGTGAGCGCATCGCCCTCGCGCGGTGCCACACCTGGGAAGCGCTCGTGCCCCAGGCCGTTCACGCCATCGAAACCGCCGGCATTGTCTTGCGGAGAGCCACGTGAAGATCGGCGTTGTGTCCCAGGCGTTGCCGTACCTGCCGTCGCGCGGCGGGTTCCGTCTCTATGGCGGCAACCTCATTCGCCATCTGGCGCGGCGGCACGAGATCCACCTGGTGTCGCTGTTGATCGAGGACGACGCCGATCACCTGGACTGGGCGCGGCGCCACTGCGCGTCGGTCATCACGATCCCGGTGCCGCGTGGCGCGAAGGCGCTGGCGCCGCTCAGCGCGCTGACCGCGCATCTGTGGGGACGCCCCCTGCAGCAGGCGCGCGCGATGTCCCGAGCGCTTCGGCGCGCGAGCGGCGACTGGGACGTCATGCACGTCGAGGGCGGCTACGCGGGCGGCATCGTCCCCGACGTGCCCATCGCGAAGGTCCTCTCGCTCCACGACTCCGGGACGCTCAGGTGCGACGAGATGCTCAAGTGCCCCCAGAGCCGGCGCGAGAAGCTCTACTACCGGCTCCTGCGGCTCCACGAGCCGCGCTTCGAGCGCCTCGTGTACCCCCGCTTCGAGCGTTGCACCGTCGTCGCCGCGCCCGACCTGGCCGCGGTCCGGCGAGTGGTCCCGCGCTGCCAGGTGGACCTCGTGCCGTACGGGACCGACAGCGAGTACTTCCATCCGGTGCCGGTCGACAAGGCTGCCCGTACGCTCGTCTTCCACAGCCACCTCGGGTACGCGCCGAACATCGAGGCCGCGCTGGAGTTCGCGAACACGATTCTGCCGCTCGTGCGCGCGCGCGTGCCCGGGGCGGTCTTCCACCTGGTCGGCGCGAACCCCGGGCCCAAGATCACCGAGCTCGCGTCACGAGACGGCGTCAAGATCTCGGCGAACCTCCCGGACCTCCGTCCGGCGGTGTGCGCGGGCCAGGTCTACGTGTGCGCGATCCGCCACGGCACCGGCCTCAAGAGCAAGATGCTTGAGGCGATGGCGATGCAGATGCCCATCGTGGGCTACCCCGGCGCGCTCGTCGGGCTCGCCGGGACGCCGGGCACGCACTATCTCGTCGCGCAGGATCCGAAAGAGTTCGCCGACCACGTCGTGGCCCTCCTCGAGCAGCCGGAGCGCGCGGGCCGGCTCGCCCGGGCGGGCCGCGAGCTGGTCGAGCGGGAGTACAGCTGGGAATCGCGGGCTCGCGTCTACGAAGACCTCTATCAGACGGTGATGAAGGAGCGCGAGCTCCGCTCACGGCGTTAGGTTGTCGCCACAGGAGACACGCTATGGATTGGCGCGGCAGACCGGTTCTGGTGACAGGGGGCGCGTCGTTCATCGGCTCGCATCTGGTCGACGGGCTCATCGCGCGCGGCGCCATCGTTCGCGTGGTGGACGACCTGTCGAGCGGCCAGCTCGAGAACATCCGGAAGCACGTCGAGGCCGGGCGCGTCGAGTTCATCCGGGGCGACCTGAAGGTAAACGGACTCGCCCGGAAGGCCGTGGACGGGATGAGCGTGGTGTTCCACCTGGCCGCCGACCACGGCGGCCGCGGCTACGTCGAGCTGCACCAGTCGGCGTGCGCGCTCAACATGATGCTGGACCAGCTCGTCTTCGACGCGGCGGCGACGGCTCGTGCCGACAAAGTCGTCTTCGCCTCCTCGGGCTGCGTCTACCCGAACGCGCTGCAGACCGACCCGTCCCAGCCGGTCTACCTGACCGAGGACATGGTCGGCCCGCCCTACGACGCCGACAACATGTACGGCTGGGCGAAATTGATGGGCGAGCTGACGCTTCGGACCTACTGCCGCGACCACGGCCTGAAGGCGGCCGCCTGCCGATACTTCACCGTGTTCGGCGACCGCGGTCACGAGAACCACGCCGTGATCGCGATGATCGCGCGCGCCTTGCTGGAACAGGACCCGTTCGACGTCTGGGGCAACGGCGAGCAGATCCGCAACTGGACCCACGTGAGCGACATCGTGGCCGGCACCATCCGCGCCGCCGAGAAGATCGACGACGGCACCGCCGTGAACCTCGGCACGATGGAGCGGACCCGGGTCATCGACGCCGTGCGCGCGGTGCTCGCCTACACCGGCCATACGGCGCGCATCCGGTTCCTGCGCGACAAGCCGGTCGGGCCCATGAACCGGGTCGCCGACAACACGCTGGCCAAGCGGCTGCTCGAGTGGGAGCCCCAGGTGAAGTTCATCGACGGGCTGCATCGAACCATCGACTGGTACTTCGCGGCCAAGGACCGGGCGACGCTCGCCGCGGACCTGGAGCGGAAGCTCACGGAGCGCTGAGAACGTGAAGACGACCCTGATCGGTTTGGCGGGCGGCACCGGCGCGGGCAAGAGCACGATCGTGCGCGCGCTGATGGACCGCTTCGGCGGGTGCGCGATCGACCTCGACGCGTACTATCTCGACCGCAGCGGGCTGCCGCCGGAGGAGCGGCCGCGGATCAACTACGACCAGCCCGCCGCCTTCGACGACGCGCTGCTGGTCGAGCACCTGGGGCGGCTCCTCGGCGGCGAGGCGGTGCCGAAGCCGGTGTACGCGTTCGACACCCATACGCGAGTCGGCGTCGAGGTGGTCGCGCCGGCCCGCCTCGTGATCGTCGAGGGGCTGTTCGCGCTCTGGTGGGAGTCGCTCCGCTCGCTGCTCGCGGTGAAGGTGTTCGTCGACGCGCCGGCCGACGTCCGGCTGGTCCGGCGGATCCGGCGCGACGTCGCGGAGCGGCACCGCACGACGGAGCAGGTGCTGCAGCAGTACGTGGGCACCGTGCGTCCGATGCACGAGCGCTACGTGGAGCCGACGCGCGCGCATGCGGACGTGATCGTCACCAACGATGGGCCGATCGAGGACACCGTGGAGCGCCTGATCACCGTTCTCCGAGGGAGGATCGCCGATGGCTCGACCATCGCGCCCGCGCGTCGATAGGGCGGGGACGGCGGCGCCCTGATGCATCGCGCGTCGCTCCTGCGGTGGCTCCCCCTGGGCGCGGCGGTCGCGCTCGCGGCGCTCTACGCGCCCGCGGTGACCGAGATGCTCCACCTCTGGCGCACGGACACGTACGCCGGGCACGGGATGTTCGTGCCGCTCTTCAGCGCGGTCATCGCGTGGACGGAGCGTGCGCGGCTGCGCCGGGCGGCGGGCCCCGGCCATCCGGCCGGCGCCGCGATCGTTCTGGCCGGCCTCGGCCTGCTGGCGCTCGGTGCCCTGGCCGACAGCGTGCTGCTCCGGGGCGCCTCGGTGGCCGTCACGATCGCCGGCCTCGTCGCGTGGATGTTCGGCCTGCGCTGTCTGGGCGCGGCGGCGTTCCCGATCACGTTCCTCCTGTTGATGACGCCGCTGCCCCGCGCGGTCGTCGCCGCGGTCACGCTCCAGGTCCAGCTCTTCGCGGCCGCCTTCGCGGTCGGCGTGCTGCGCCTGCTCGACGTGCCGGTGTACCAGAGCGGCGTCACGATCGAGCTGCCGTCGATGACGTTGCAGGTCGCCGAGGCGTGCAACGGCCTGCGCTTCCTCATGGCGCTGCTGGTGCTGACGGCCGCGTTCGCGCAGATCACGCAGCGGACCGTCGTTGACAAGGCCGCGCTGGTGGTCGCGGCGGTCCCAATCGCGATCATCGCCAACGCGATGCGCGTGGCCGCGATCGTCGTGGGCGTCCAGTACGTGGGGCCGGAAGCCGCCCGCGGAACGATCCACCACTGGATCGGCAAGGGGATGTGGGGCCTGACGCTCGTCGCGCTGATCGGGCTCGGCTTGCTGCTGGCGCGGCGCTCGTCGCCGAAGGTCGGGCCGTTCGAGGAAGGCATCGCGTGAGCGCGACGCTCGCCCTCTTCGTCCTGGCGGCGGCCACGAGCCTCGGGCTCGCTGGGCTGGCGGTGGCCCGGCGGCCGCGCGGCGTGCTGCGCTGGAGCTTCGCCGGGGGCATGGCGGGGTTCGCGGCCGAGTCGATCGCCGGGCTCGTGCTGGTGACGCAGACCGATGCGCCCGACGAGCGCTTGCTGTGGCTCAAGGTCACCGAGGTCGCCGGGCTCCTGCTCCTGGCGCCCTGGGCCGTCTTCGTCGCCTCGCTGGCGCGGCCCGGCGGTCCGGAGCTCTCGCGGGCCGGCCGCGCCGCGCTCGTCGCGCTCACCGGCGTGGTGACGGCGAGCGCCGCGGGCATCGTGTCGCTGCCCGCGTTCCAGATCGCGGACGTCGTCGGTCCATTCCACGCCGCGCGGCTGGACATCGCGGCCCGGGTGTCGGTGCTCGTGCAGCTCGTGGGTACGGTGGTCCTGCTGGCCGGGCTCGAGGCCGCGCTGCGCACCTCGCGGCGCGACGCCCGCTGGCGCATCAAGTACCTGGTGCTGGGCCTGGGCGGCGTCCTGCTCGCCCGCTTCTACTTCATGAGTCAGATCGCCCTGTTCAACGTCGAGATGGCGAGCTATCTCATCACCGGCGCCGCCATCCTGGTCGTCGGCAACGTCGCGATCGCGACCTCGATGACCCGCGACCGGCTCGGCGTCGCGCTCTCGGTGTCGCGCCAGGTGCTGTACCGCTCGGTCGTCGTCGGGGCACTCGGCGTGTACCTGTTCGCGGTCGGCGTGCTCGGCTGGCTGCTCAACTGGCTGGGCATCGGCGAGGAGCTGTTCTTCGGCTCGGTGATCGTGTTCGTCTCCGCGCTCGGCCTGGCGGCCGTGCTGCTCTCCGAGGCGGCGCGCTGGCGCGTGAAGCGCTTCGTCGCCCGGAACTTCTACCGGAGCAAGTACGACTACCGGGTGCAGTGGGTCAACTTCACGAAGCGACTGGGCTCGCTGGTGACGCTCGACGAGCTGGCGCCGCAGCTCCTGTCCTCCGTCGTCGAAACGGTCGGCGCGGCCGCGGGCCTGCTCTATCTGCGAGAGGCCGGTGCGGCGTGTCACCACGCGACCGCCGCGGTGGGCGCCCGGCGGCCCGTCGCGACACTGGCCGACGCGCATCCGCTGATCGCCTCGCTCGGGGCGCGCCGGGCGCCCTTCGTGCTGGAGAACGGCTCGACCGGCGCGCTGCTCGAGTCGCCGACCGCGGCGGCGTTCCCCGAGGGATCGGTGCTCGTCCCCCTGCACTGGCGCGACGAGCTGACGGGCTTCCTCCTGATCGGGCCGGAGCAGACGGGCGCGCCGTACACCAGCGAGGACCTCGAGTTCATGGAGACCGTGGCCGAGCAGGCGGTCGGCGCCATCGTCAATGCCCGGCTCTCGGAGAGCCTGGCCCGGTCGCGCGAGTTCGAGGCGTTCCACCGGCTGACGTCGTTCGTGATCCACGACCTCAAGAACTCGATCTCGGCGCTCTCGATGCTGAGCGAGAACGCGCTGAAGAACTTCGACGATCCCGAGTTCCAGCGCGATGCGCTCCGGACGGTCGTCAAGACGGTCGACCGCATGAAGGCGCTGCTCGGGCGGCTCCGCGCCGCGCCCGAGTCGGCCCGCCTTCGCCTGGAGGTCGTGGACCTGGCGGCGCTCGTGCTGGACGCGGCGCGGCCGGCGTTCCGGAGCGACCGGATCGCCCTCGTCAAGGAGCTGGCGCCGTTGCCGATCTCCGCCGACGCCGAGGCGCTGTCGAAGGTGATCCAGAACCTCGTCACCAACGCCGTGCAGTCGATCGAGGGCCAGGGCACGGTGACCCTGCGCACCTTCGCCGACGGGGCCCGGGCCGTCGTCTCCGTCACCGACACCGGGTGCGGGATGTCCGAGGAATTCGTACGCCGGTCGCTGTGGGCCCCGTTCCGCTCCACGAAGAAGGGCGGCTGGGGCATCGGCCTCTACCAGGCCAAGGGCATCGTCGAGGCGCACGGCGGCACCATCGACGTGGCGAGCCGCGAAGGCACGGGCACCACGTTCTCGATCACGCTTCCAATCGGAGACAGAACATGAACAAGCCGAAGTTGCTGATCGTCGACGACGACGAGGCCATCCGCACGCAGCTGAAGTACGCGCTGCGGGACGACTTCACGCTGCTCTTCGCCGAGGACCGGAGCGAGGCGATGACGGCGCTCGAGGTCGAGCGCCCTTCGATCGTCAGCCTGGATCTCGGGTTGCCGCCGCGATCCGACAGCGGCGCGGAGGGGCTCCAGGCGCTCGACGAGATCATGAAGCTGGCGCCGGAGACCAAGGTGATCGTCCTGACCGGCAACGGCGACCGCGACAACGCGCTCCGAGCCGTCCAGCTCGGCGCGTTCGACTACCACCAGAAGCCGATCCAGCTCGCGGAGTTCAAAATCGTCCTGGGGCGGGCGGCGTATCTGCAGACGCTCGAGATCGACGCCGAGAAGCAACAGCGCGCCGCCGAGACCACCACACGCTTCGAGGACATCCTGGGCAACACGCCCGTGATGCGGGAAATCTTCGGCGTGGTGGCGCGCGTCGCGCGCACCGACGTGACCGTGCTCATCCAGGGCGAGAGCGGCACCGGCAAGGAGCTCCTCGCGCGCGCGATCCACGCGCACAGCCCGCGGCGCAAGGGGCCGTTCGTGGCGATCAACTGCGGGGCGATCCCGGAGACCCTGCTGGAGTCCGAGCTGTTCGGCCACGAGAAGGGCGCCTACACCGGGGCCCACATCCAGCGGAAGGGCAAGCTCGAGATGGCCGAGGGCGGGGCGCTCTTCCTCGACGAGATCGGCGAGATGAGCGTGCCGCTCCAGGTGAAGCTCCTCCGGTTCCTCCAGGAGCGCGAGATCGAGCGGGTCGGCGGCCGCGAGGTGCTCCGCGTGGACGCGCGCGTCATCGCCGCTACCAACAAAGATCTGAAGAGCGAGCTGCAGGCCGGACGCTTCCGCGAGGACCTCTACTACCGGCTCTCGGTCGTGAATCTGAAATTGCCGCCCCTGCGCGAGCGGGGCGAGGACATCGTGCTGATCGCCAACGCGTTCCTGCGGCGGACCTGCAAGCAGCACCGGCGCAAGCTCCGGTTCGGAAGCGCGGCGCTGGAGGCGATCGCCCACTACGGATGGCCGGGGAACATCCGGGAGCTCGAGAACGCCGTGGAGCGGGCGGTCATCATGGCCCACGCCAAGCTCATCGAGGCGCGCGATCTCGGCATCGAGATCGCCGATGGCGCCGACCTCGCGTCGCTCCGGCAGGCCCGCGATCGGGCCGAGCGCGAAGCGCTCGTCGATGCGCTCGTGAAGACCCGGGGGAACATCAGCCAGGCCGCGAAGCTCCTGGGCGTGAGCCGGCCGACCTTCCACGGGCTGATCGCCAAGAACGAAGTGAACGCGCGAGACTTTCGTTGAGCGGCGCGCCCGACGCGGCCACCGACGACCTCTCAATTTTGAGAAGCGGCTGCGCTCAGCACCGGCGGATCGGGTCGGCGAGGTCCGCCTGGCCCTGAGGTACCGGGGTCGGCAAGGCGTCCCGCGAGGCCTATGGGTCCGGCCAGCGACTGGTGGCCGCCCGCGACTGGGTGCTACGAAAACCGCGCGCTGGTGCGGTATCATGCCGGCGAGTAGTCACTCCAGGGAGGATCTGCCGTGAAAAATGCCGTCTGTGCATACTCTGTGGCGTTCGTGGTATTGCTCGCGGGCGTGGGCGCCGCCTGGGCCGCCGAGGACATGGGGCTCATCACGGGCGGCGACAAGGGCACGTACTACCAGTTCGGCCTTGATCTGCAAAAACTGGTCAAGCCCCAGGGCATCAATCTCACCGTGCACCCCTCAAAAGGATCGGTCGAGAACATCTTTGCGGTGTACCAACGTCCGGGCGTGCAGATGGGCATCGTGCAGTCCGACGTGCTCGCGTTCGTCGCCCGCCTGCAGTCGGATCCGGTGTTGACCCGGATCGCCAAGAAAACGAAGATGGTGTTCCCGCTCTACAACGAGGAGATCCATCTGGTCGGCCGTAAGGGGATCACGGACTTCGACGACTTGACCGGACGGAAGGTGGCGGTCGGCCGCGAGGGCAGCGGCACCTATCTGACGTCCCGACTGCTCTTCAAGCTGTCGGAGGTGGTGCCGGCCGAGATGGTCTACATCGACACGTCCGAGGCGCTCGCCGAGCTGAAGGCCGGACGGGTGGACGCGATGTTCTACGTCGCCGGCTACCCGGTGAAGCTGCTCAAGGACGACATCACCGACAAGGATGGGCTCGTGCTCGTGCCGATCACCAACAAGAGCATCCTCGAGTTCTATCCGCAGGCCGAGGTTCCGGTGGGCGTCTATCCATGGCAACCGACGCCGGTCGTCACGGCGGCGGTGAAAGCCGTGCTGGTCTCGTTCGACTTCCGCCGGAAGGACTGTGACAACGTGGGCCGCTTCGGGCAGATCCTGTCGACGCACCTCGACGGGCTGCAGAAGGGCGGACACCCGAAGTGGAAGGTCGTCGACCTCAACTACCCGCTCCGCGGGTGGGAGCAGTACGACTGCGTGCGGAAGTACCTCGGCAAGGCGGCCCCGGCCGCCGCGGCGCCACGCCCCGGCCAGAATCCGGTGTTCGACGCGATCAGGGGCGTCCTCGACCAGTAAAGGCGTCGCTGACGCCCGGGCGGCGGCGCGCCGCCGCGCTCAAACCCCGAGCAGCCGGAAGAGCGCCCAGGCGGAGGCGGCGACGATCGACGATGCCGGGATCGTCAGGATCCACGCCCAGAGGATGCGCCCGGCCACGCCCCAGCGCACCGCCGACAGGCGCTGGATCGCGCCCACGCCCATGATCGAGCCGCTGATCGTCTGGGTCGTGCTGACGGGAATGCCGCCGATCGCGGTGCCGATCAGCGTGATGGCGCCCGCGGTCTCGGCGCAGAAGCCGCCCACCGGACGCAGCTTGGTGATGCGCATCCCCATCGTCTTCACGATGCGCCAGCCGCCGCTCATCGTGCCCAGGGCGAGCGCGGCGTGGGCCGCCAGCACGACCCAGAACGGCACGTAGAACTCGCCGCCGAGATGGCCGGTCGTGAAGAGCAGCACCGCGATGATCCCCATCGTCTTCTGGGCGTCGTTGGTGCCGTGACCCAGACTGTAGGCGGCCGCCGACAGGAGCTGGCCGCGCCGGAAGATCTTGTCGACGCGGCCGGGCGTCGCGCGCCGGAAGACGTTGAGCGTCAGGACCATCATCGCGAAGCCGACGATCAGTCCGACGAGCGGCGCCAGGATCATGAACACGCCGATCTTGACGAGGCCGCCGGCGATGAGCGCGCCGAACCCCGCCTTGGCGACCGCCGCGCCGGCGAAGCCGCCGATCAGCGCGTGGGACGAGCTGGTCGGCAGCCCCCAGGCCCACGTGATCAGGTCCCAGACGATCGCGCCGATCAGCCCGGCCAGGATCACCCACTCGTCGACCACGTTCGTCTCGACGACGCCCTTGCCGACCGTCCTGGCTACGCCCACGCCGAAGCCGAAGGCGGCGACGAAGTTGAAGAAGGCCGCCCACACCACCGCCTGGAGCGGCGTCAGGACCCGGGTCGAGACGACGGTGGCGATGGAGTTCGCGGCGTCGTGGAAGCCGTTGATGAAGTCGAAGACGAGCGCGACGAAGACGATGAAGACGACTGTCGTGAGCACCGCTCGGACTCAGACCGGAACGGTCACGCCATCTTGAGGATGATCCCTTCGATCACGTTGGCGACGTCCTCGCAGCGGTCCGTGACGATCTCCATCGTCTCGTAGATCTCTTTCCACTTGATGACCTCGATGGGGTCGCTCGACTCGTCGAACATGGCGGCGAGGCTGTCGCGCAGCAGCACGTCGGCGGTGTTCTCGAGGCGGTTCACCTCGACGGTGTGCTCGTGGAAGGCCGGGTCCATGGTGCGCAGACACTTGATGGTCCGGTCCATCGCGTGCGTCGTCTGGACGATGACCTCGGCCATCGCCCGGCACGCCGACGTGGGCTCCTTGATGCGGTAGACGACCAGCCGCTCGGCGGCCGCCTCGATGTAGTCCAGCACGTCGTCGAGGCGCGAGGCCAGGTCGTGGATGTCCTCGCGGTCGATCGGGGTGATGAACGTCGTGTTGAGCTTCTTGATGATCTCGTGGGTCACGTGATCACCCTGGTGCTCGACTTCCTTGATCGCGTGCGCCTTGGCGCGCGCGTCGCTGAAGTGGTGGACCATCTCGTGGAGCAGGGCGCCGGCGCGGATGATGTGCTGGGACTGCTGCTCGAAGTAATCGAAGAACCGGACTTCTTTCGGGATCAGGTTGAACATGAAGCCCTGAGGTGAAGTGTAACGGAAACGTCACGAATGCGCTACGGCTTGCGCAGGGCGAGCGGCGGGAGCCCCAGGAGCGCCGCCCGCGCCGCCGCCCAGACCTGGTCGACGACCTGCCCGAGTCCCGGGGCGCCCCTGGCCAGGCAGCGGACGAGGGCGCCGCCGCGCGCGAGTTGGGCGACACCGACCTGGACGTCCCCGCACTCTGCGGCGCGACGCGCCACGTCGGCCGCGAATCGCGTCTCGTCGAAGGAGCCGAGGACCGCGACGGACGCCAGGTAGGCGTGGGATTCGGCGAGTCCGAGCCCATCCCATCTGGGCTGGTCCGGCGCGCTCCCCTGCCGCAGGACGAACCGGTCGCGCAGGAGCCGGCCGTGCCGATCGCGGATCGAGACGGCGCTCTCCAGAAGGGTGAACCGCCACGCCTCGCCGCGCGCGATCCGGCCCGCGGAAAACGCGTCGACGAGGACGAGCCCGGCGTTCTCGTCCATCTCGACGTCGATCGCCTGGCGGAAGGCCGACCCGGCGAACGGGATCGTCTGATCGGGCACCCACTCGACGACCGCGCGAGGCCCGAGACGCAGGCGCACGGTCTGCGTCGCCGGGTCCCCGTCGGTTCGATAGACCCGGGTCGCCGACGGGGTCGTGAGCACCGCGTGAGCGTCCGCGCCCGCGTCGACGTCGATCGAGAGCCGGTCGCCGCCGACCAGACCGCCCGTCGGGTTCAGGATCGAGACGATCAGCGCCGGGTCGTCGAGGGCCAGGGGCGCCAGCACTTGAAGGGGCAGCGTGAACCGGCAGCGAGCGACCACCGTCGCTCCGCCTCGGCGCTCGAGTCCGAGCCGCAGCGTCCCGTCGTGCCCGACCCGCGCGGCGTCGAGCGTGGCCGGCGCGCTCACGCCTTCGCGGCGTCGAGCAGGAGCTCGTGCCGGATCCACGTGAGGATCGTCTCCACGCCCTCGCCCGTCCGGAGGTTGGTGAAGACGAACGGCCGGTCGCCGCGCATGCGGCGCGCGTCCCGCTCCATCACCGAGAGGTCGGCGCCCACGTACGGCGCCAGATCGATCTTGTTGATCACGAGGAGATCGGAGCGGGTGATACCGGGCCCGCCCTTGCGCGGGATCTTCTCGCCCTCGGCGACGTCGATCACGTAAATGGCCGCGTCCACCAGCTCGGGGCTGAACGTCGCCGCCAGGTTGTCGCCCCCGCTCTCGATCAGCAGGAGCTCGAGCCCGGGGAACCGCTTCTGGAGGTCGTGGACCGCTTCGAGGTTCGCGGAGGCATCTTCCCGGATCGCGGTGTGCGGGCAGCCGCCAGTCTCCACGCCGACGACCCGCGCGGCCGGCAGCGCGCCGCGGCGGACGAGGAACTCGGCGTCCTCCTTGGTGTAGATGTCGTTGGTGATCACGGCCATGTCGACGTCGGCGCGCAGCCGCCGGCAGAGCGTCTCGGCCAGCGCGGTCTTGCCGGAGCCGACGGGGCCCCCGATCCCGATCTTCAACGGCCGCGGAATCGCGCTCACGATCGGAAGAGCCTCGCTTCGAGCCTCGCGTGGCGGATTGACGCGATCTCGAGCGCCGGGTTGAAGCTCCAGAGGTCGTCAGCGGTGGCGCTCGCCGCGGCGGCGGCCAGCCGCTCGACGCGGGGCCGCATCCCGGCCAGCACCCGCTGGCCCTGGAGCTGGCCGAGCGAGATCAGCCGGAGCCCCGCGCCGACCAGCAGCGCCACGGTCGAGTAGAGGTACGCGGCCGCCGCGCGCTCGGGCTCGACGCCGCCGCGCCCGACGGCCGCGCCGAAGACCGCCGCGTGATGGCCGGCCGCCAGCGCCTCGTCGACGGCGCGCACGAGCCGCGCGAGGAACGGGTCGGCGCCGAGGCCGGCGGCGATCCGCAGGGTCTGGCGACCCATCTGGCGGCTGGCCGTCCTGAGCTCCGGTACGCTCTTCATCGCGTCGAGTCGCGCGTCGAGCGCGATCCAGCCGTCGGCGTCGCCGTCGTGCGCCAGCCGCGCCGCGATCGCCGCGACGGCCGCATCGGCGGGGCCGGCCGAGCCCTCGAGGTGCGCCGCGATGAAGGCTTCGAGCCCCTCGCGATCGCGTACGCGCCCGTCCTGCACGTAGGTCTCGAGGCCGAACGAGTGCGCGAACCCGCCGGCCGGGAAGAGCCCGTCGGCGAATTGTAAGAGGGTCAGGAGCGCGTGGTCAGGGCTCATGACGGTGGCCCACGCCGATGGGCACGAACACGGCGCGCTCACGCGTGAAGGCGATCTCGAGGCGGGTGAGGAGCACGGCCATCGCGGTATCGTCGGGCACCAGAAGCCGATCGCCGTCGATCGCAAGCGTGAAGTGCCGGTTGCCGACCTCGAACGCCAGCCGCAGCGCCTCCTCGCTCGACTTGGGGGTGACCGCCAGCACCGGCTCCGGGGCCGCCTCGATGACGACATACCAGCCGGGGCCGACGTGCAGGATCCCCCCGGGCCTGAGCACGCTGCCCGTCGGTAGCGCCAGCGCGAGTGCCCGCCCGGCGCTCGTCGTGACGCGACGCCGACCCCAGCGCCGCGCCGTCGCCGTCAGCGCGAGCGTGTCGCGCTCGTACCCCGCCAGCTCGTCTTCGCGCACCCGCGCCTGCATCTGCGTCACCACGACCGCCTCGGGCTCGGCGGCAGAGCGAGCACCGGCAGGAGTCGCAGAATCCGCGGAAGCTCCATCATGCGCGGGAACGGGTTGTCCGCCCCCCATCTCACTAAAGTCCCCCATTAGAACAAGAAATAACGCTGAGCCATGGGCAAGACCGCCGCCGGTTCGCACGTCAGCACTTCGCCGTTGGCGCGCACCTGGTACGTCTCGGGATCGACCTCGATGCGAGGCAGCGCGTCGTTGTGGATCATGTCCCGCTTGCCGAGTCCGCGACAGCGGGCGACCGCGACCGCGCGCCGCGCGAGGCCCAGGCGTTGCGGCACGCCGTCGGCCAGCGCCGCGGCCGAGACGAACGTGAGGGACGTGGTGCCGACGGCGCCGCCGAACGCGCCGAACATCGGGCGGTACAGGACTGGCTGAGGCGTCGGGATCGACGCGTTCGGATCGCC
Source organism: Candidatus Rokuibacteriota bacterium (assembly GCA_003221515.1). Taxonomy (GTDB): domain Bacteria; phylum Methylomirabilota; class Methylomirabilia; order Rokubacteriales; family CSP1-6; genus AR31. The sequence continues at coordinate 6,356 of QHSI01000103.1, read as the reverse complement.
CATCGCCGCCCACGCGATCAGGCCGCCCTTGATGACCAGCTCGGGCTTGACGCCGAAGAACGCCGGCTTCCACAGCACGAGGTCCGCGAGCTTGCCCCGCTCCACCGACCCGACGTGGTTCGACAGGCCGTGGGCGATCGCCGGGTTGATCGTGTATTTCGCGATGTACCGCTTCACGCGCAGGTTGTCGTCGCCAGGCGTCTCGCCCGGCAGCGCGCCACGCTGGCGCTTCATCTTGTCCGCGGTCTGCCACGTGCGGATGATCACCTCGCCGATCCGGCCCATCGCCTGCGAGTCGGAGGACATCATGCTGATCGCGCCGAGATCGTGAAGCACGTCCTCGGCGGCGATCGTCTCGGCGCGGATGCGCGATTCGGCGAAGGCGAGGTCCTCGGGGATCCGGGGGCTCAGGTGGTGGCAGACCATGAGCATGTCGAGGTGCTCGTCCATGGTGTTCACCGTGAACGGCATCGTGGGGTTCGTGGACGACGGCAGGCAGTTCGGCTCGCCGCAGACGCGGATGATGTCGGGCGCGTGGCCGCCGCCGGCGCCCTCGGTGTGATAGGTGTGAATCGTCCGCCCCTTGAAGGCGCGGATCGAGTCCTCGACGAAGCCGCTCTCGTTCAACGTGTCCGTGTGGATCGCCACCTGCACGTCGAGCTCCTCGGCGACGCCGAGGGCGCAGTCGATCGCCGCCGGCGTGGTGCCCCAGTCCTCGTGGAGCTTGAGCCCGATGGCGCCCGCAAAGATCTGCTCGCGTAGCGGCTCGGGCGCCGAGGCGTTCCCCTTGCCGAGAAAGCCCAGGTTGATCGGCAACGCCTCGGCGGCCTCGAGCATGCGGTGGAGGTTCCACACGCCGGGCGTGCACGTCGTGGCGTTGGTGCCGGTCGCCGGGCCGGTCCCGCCGCCGATCAGCGTCGTCAGGCCGGCGCTGATCGCCTCGGAGACGAGCTGTGGGCAGATCAGGTGGACGTGCGCATCGAGCCCGCCCGCCGTCACGATGCGTCCCTCGCCGGCGATCACCTCGGTAGCGGCGCCGACGACCATCCCCTCGCTGACGCCGGCCATCAGATCCGGGTTCCCCGCCTTGCCGACGCCGACGATCCGCCCGTCGCGAATCCCGATGTCGGCCTTCACGATGCCCCAGTGATCCACGATGACCGCGTTGGTGATGACGACGTCGAGCGCGCCCTCGGCGCGCGTGGCGCGGACGGACTGCCCCATGCCGTCGCGGATCACCTTGCCCCCGCCGAACTTCGCCTCTTCGCCCGGCGTCGTCAGGTCCCGCTCGATCCGGATGAACAGCTCCGTGTCGGCGAGGCGCACGCGGTCGCCGGTGGTCGGGCCGTAGAGATCCGCGTACTGGCGGCGGGTCATCCGGAGGGTCATGACAGCCGCTCCCACGCCGCGAGCTTCGCGAGCGCCTGGTCGCGGCTCCCACCCTCGGTCAGCGCGTTCAGCCCGAAGACGCGCCGCGCGCCGGCCAGCTCGACCAGCGTCACGCGCTTCTCGTCGCCCGGCTCGAAGCGGACGGCGGTGCCCGCCGGCACGTTCAGCCTCATGCCGAACGCCTGCGCGCGATCGAAGCGAAGGGCGCGGTTGACCTCGAAGAAGTGGAAATGCGAGCCGATCTGGATTGGCCGGTCGCCGGTATTGGTCACGGCCAGCTCCATCGTGCGGCGGCCCTGGTTGGCGACGATGTCACCGTCGCCCAGCACGTACTCACCGGGGATCACGGTCGTCCTCCCTGCGGTCAGCGGATCGGGTGGTGGATGGTGACGAGCTTGGTGCCGTCGGGAAACGTCCCCTCGATCTGCACCTCGTCGATCATCTCCGGCACGCCCTCCATCACGTCGTTCCGTCCGAGGATGCCGAGCCCCGCCTCCATCAGCTCGGAGACGCTGCGCCCGTCGCGGATGCCCTCGAGGATCTCGGCGGTGATGATGGCGAGCGCCTCGGGATGGTTGAGCTTGAGGCCGCGGGCGCGCCGGCGGCGGGCGACTTCGGCCGCGGTGAAGACGAGCAGCTTCTCCTGCTCACGCGGGGTGAGGTGCATCGTCGAACCTCCTGACCTGAGCTATAAAGAGCTGTCAGACCGCCAGGTGCTGCCGGACCATCTCGGGCCGCAGATCGCGCGTCGCGCCCGCGGCGACGACCGCGCCCTTGGCCATGATCACGTACTTGTCCGCGAGGCGCTCGGCGAAGTCAAGGTACTGCTCGACGAGCAGGACCGACAGCCCCAGCTCGCGCTTGATCCGACGCAGCGCGTCTTCGATCTCGAGGATGATGGACGGCTGGATGCCCTCGGTCGGCTCGTCGAGCATGAGCAGCTTCGGCTTCGTCAGCAGCGCGCGCCCGATCGCCAGCATCTGCTGTTCGCCGCCCGACAGCACGCCCCCCTTGCGGGCGAGCAGCGGCTTGAGCGCCGGAAACAGCGCGAGCGGCTCGTCGAGCGAGGCGGCACGCCCGCAGCCGAGCAACGCCATCCGGAGATTCTCCTCGACCGTCAGGTGCGGAAAGATCTCGCGCCCCTGCGGCACGTAGCCGATGCCGGCGCGCGCCCGGCGATCTGGTGACCAGGCGGTGATGTCGCAGCCGTCGAAGGTCACGCGGCCGCCGCGCGCCGGCAGGAGCCCGATCGTGGTCTTGAGCAGCGTGGTCTTGCCGACGCCGTTTCGTCCCATCAGGCAGACGAGCTGACCGGGCCCGACCTCGAGGTCGACTGACCAGAGCACCTGCGACTCGCCGTAGGCGACGTCGAGCCCGTTAATGGACAGCATCGCTGCCCTCGCGCCGGCGCCCGAGATAGACTTCGAGGACGCGCGGATCGCCCTGCACGTCCTCCACCGGCCCCTCGCAGAGCACGGTGCCCTGGTGGAGGACGGTGACCTTGCGCGCGATCTGCCGCACGAACTCCATGTCGTGTTCGATCACCAGGACCGAGCGGTCCGCCGCGATCGTCTCCAGCAGCTCGCCGGTGCGCGTCGTCTCCTCGTCGGTCATGCCGGCGACCGGCTCGTCGACCAGCAGGAGCTCGGGGTCCTGCGCGATCATCATCCCGATCTCGAGCCACTGCTTCTCGCCGTGCGAGAGGGCCCCCGCCTTCCCGTCGGCCTTGTCGGCGAGCTGCACCGTCTCCAGCGTGCGCGCGATCCGCGCGCGCTCCTCGTGGGCGTCCGGTTGGCGGAGCGCGGCGAAGACCCCCTTGGACGCCCGCCGCAGCGAGAGCTCGACGTTGTCCCACACCGTGAGGTTCACGAATACCGACGGCGTCTGGAACTTGCGGCCGATGCCCAGCTGGGCGATCTCGTTCTCGCGCAGCGGCAACAGGTCGGTGTGGTCGCCGAAGATCACGCGCCCGCTCTCGGGCTTGACGCGCCCGGAGACGACGTCGAGCAGCGTCGTCTTGCCGGCGCCGTTCGGGCCGATGACCACGCGCAGCTCGCGACGGTCCATGAAGAAGTTCAGGCGGCTGAGCGCCTTGAACCCGTCGAAGTTCACGGTCACGTCTTCGAGGTACACGATGCTGGTCATTTATCGGAGCTCGGAGGACGGCTCATGCCGAGGGTGGCCTGAGAGAGACGCGGGCCGGGGCATTTATCGGAGCCTTGAGGACGGCTCACACCGAGGGTGGCCTGAGAGAGACGCGAGCCGGCTCCGCAGGGCCTGTTCATCGCGAAGCGGTCCGCGAGCCCGGCTCGAGGCGAGAGGGTCCCGTGATTTCTGTACTGCCGGTGACGCCACGCTTGGTGAGGAGCCGGCGGGCGCGCGCTGTCAGGCGGCCGAGGGCGCCGACGATGCCGTCGGGGAAGAACAAGACCGCGCCCATGAAGAGCCCGCCCAGGAAGAGGAGCCACAGGTCGGGGTAGCTCGTGGTGAGCCAGCTCTGGATCCAGTTGACGCCGAACGCGCCGATCACCGCGCCGTAGAGCGTGCCCCGCCCGCCGGCCGCCACCCACACGACCATCTCGATCGAGGGCAGGACGCCGATCTTCGCCGGCGTGATGATACCGACCTGGGGCGCGTAGAGGGCGCCGGCGACCCCGGCGAGCACCGCCGACACCACGAACACGAAGAGCTTGTAGGCGGCCGGCGAGTATCCGGAGAACAGCACGCGCGTCTCGCTGTCGCGGATTGCGACGAGGACCTTGCCGGCGCGCGTCAGGGTGATCCAGCGGCAGAGCACGTACGCGGCGACCAGCGCGAGCGCCGTGACCACGTAGAGCCCGCGCTGGGTCCCGGGCTGATTCAGCGGGAAGCCGAAGGCCGTCTTGAAGTCGGCGAGCCCGTTGGTCCCGCCGAGGTTCATCTCGTTGCGGTTGAACACGAGCCAGGCGCTGAGCGCCAGCGCCTGCGTGATGATCGAAAAGTACACGCCGCGGATCCGGCTCCGGAACGCGAGGTAGCCGAACGCCAGGCCGAAGAGCCCTGGCACCAGCACGATTGCGAGCAGCGTGAAGGCGCCGCTGTGGAAGGGCTTCCAGAAGAGCGGCAGCGCCGTGACCTGGTTCCACACCATGAAGTCGGGCAAGGCGCTCTGATAGACGCTCTTCGACCCGATCTCGAGCATGAGATGCATGCCCATCGCGTAGGCGCCGAGGCCGAAGAACACGCCGTGGCCCAGCGAGAGCACGCCGGCGTAGCCCCACAGGAGGTCGAGGCCCAGGGCCAGGATCGCGTAGGTGAGGAACTTGCCGAACAGGTTCAGGGTGAAGTTCGAGACGGCGAGCGGCGAGCCCGCCGGCAGCATGTTGCACACGGGCAGCACGACGACCAGGACGATCGCCGCGATCCCGAGCGCCGCCGCCTCACGCTTCGGCATTGCGCCCCCGGGTCGCGAAGAGGCCGGCCGGCCTCCGCTGGAGGAACAGGATCACCGCGACGAGGATCGCGACCTTGCCGAAGACCGCGCCGAGCGCCGGCTCGATGCCCTTGGTGAGACCGCCGAGCCCCGCCGACGCGAGGATCGTCCCGGCCAGCTTGCCGACACCGCCGGTCACGACGACCATGAACGAGTCCACGATGTAGTTCTGGCCGAGCGACGGGCCGACGTTGCCGATCTGGGTGAGGGCGCAGCCCGCGAGCCCCGCGAGCCCGGCCCCGAAGGCGAACGTCGTCGCGTCCACCACGCCCGCGCGCACGCCGAGACACGAGCTCATCGCGCGGTTCTGGGTCACCGCGCGGATGCGAAGCCCGGCGCTCGTCCGGAACAGGAGCCAGTACATCGCGGCGACCGACACGGTCGCGAGCCCGATGATGAACACGCGGTTGTACGGCAGCGTGAGCCCGACCATGACCGGCACGCCGCCCGAGAGCCACGAGGGCGCGCTCACGTCGACGTTCGCCGCTCCGAACCAGAGCCGCAGCCCCTGCTGGATGATCAGCGACGCGCCCCACGTCAGCAGGAGCGTCTCCAGCGGCCGCCCGTAGAGGAACCGGATGACGCCGCGCTCGAGGACGAGGCCCACCGCCGCCGCCACCAGGAACGAGACCGGAAGCGCCACCAGGAAGTACGAGTCGAAGTGCGCCGGCCACGCCGCCCGGAACCAGTTCTGCACGACGAACGTCGCGTACGCGCCCAGCGCCATCAGCTCGCCGTGCGCCATGTTGATCACGCCCATCAGCCCGAAGACCACCGCGAGGCCGAGCGCCATCAACAACAAGATCGAGCCGAGGGAGGCGCCCTGGAACACGGTCTCGACGGTCCGCGTCAGGAGTCCCCAGCGTTGGATTCGGCGGATCGCGTGCACCGCGGCGTCACGCTCCGCCGGCGCGGCGGCGGTGTCCGCCGCCAACCGCTGGAGCGCGGGCAGCGCGCTCTCCGAGTGGAGCTCGCCGAGCGCCTGGGCCGCCGCCGCCCGCTGCGCCCCGTCGCCGTTGGCCAGACGGATCAGCGCCAGAGCTTCGGCGAGCGCGTGCCGCACCCAGCGATCGCCTTCCTTCGTGAGCGCGTCCTCCACCACCGGCGCCGCGCCGGCGGCCGCCTGGTTGCCGAGCTTGACCGCGGCGCCGCGCCGCACGCCGGGATCGGGGTCCGCGAGCTGCCCTTTCGTCTCGTCGGCGTCGAGGAACGGCTTGATGACGAGGCGGAGGCGCCGATCGGCGGGGACTTCCTTCAGCTCGCTCAGCGGCACCGTGCCGAGCGGCTCTCGATCGTAGGCGCCGACGACGTCGATGACGTCCTGGTCGCCGCGGGTCGCCTTGCTGCCGCCGACCACGAGCTCGGTGGCGCCCCCGTGCGTGCGCGCGTAGACGCTGCCGTCGCGGAGCGCGCCGAGGAACCGGATCCACTTCGGGTCGCGCGTCTGGCCGATGACGGTGACGGCGGTCTCGCGTTTGTCGGCGTCGGCGGTCCG
>QHSI01000034.1 GCA_003221515.1 Candidatus Rokuibacteriota bacterium | reverse complement strand
ATCTTGGCGATCTCGCGGGCGCGCTCGGTGTCCTTGCCGTCGAGCTCACCGATCTTGAACCCGATCGCGCCGGTGTCCGTGCGCATCGCGTGGCCCGGCTCGTACATGCCGGCGCCGATCGTGATCACGCTGCCGAGCGTGCGCTCGCGGCCCACGACGGCCGCCACGCGCTCGTCGTTGATCCCGTTCTGGAAATCGACCACCGCCCCGTTCGGTTGCCTGAGGTACTGGAGGCCCAGCGCCGCGGCCCACTCGGTGTCGTAGGACTTGACCGAGATGAACACCAGGTCGAAGGGCTCTGTGATCGACTGCGCCTCGTAGATGTGGAGGGCCTTGACCGGTACGATGTGGTCACCGCACGTTCCGCTCAGCCGCAGACCCTTCGAACGCATCGTCTCCACGTGCTGCGGCCACTGGTCGATGAGCGTCACGTCGTGCCCCGCCTTGGTGAGCATGCCACCCACGACGCTTCCGATGGCTCCCGCCCCGATGATCCCGATCCGTGTCCCCATGGGTCCCCTCCTTTGGCCCGAGCATGATAACTTGAACCGCGATGACCTACGACTTCGATCGGCTGATCGATCGGCGCGGCACCCACAGCGACAAGTGGCAGAAGTACGGCCCCGACGTCCTCCCGCTCTGGATCGCCGACATGGACTTCCAGTCGCCCGAGCCCGTGATCCGCGCGCTCCGCGAGCGGGTCGAGCACGGCGTGTTCGGCTATCTCGCCTTCGAGCAGCCCGAGTTCCACGAGCTGTTCGCCGACCGCCTGCTCAAGCGCTACAACTGGCGCGTCTCCCCTGACGCCGTCGTGCTGATCCCCGGCGTGATCCCCGGGTTCAACGTGGCCGGCCGCGTGCTGGCCGCGCCGGGCGACGGGCTGATCTTACAAACGCCGGTGTACCCGCCCATCCTCAGAGCGGCCAGCTCGATCGGTCTCACCCGCCAGGAGGCACCGCTCGCGCGCCGGGCGGACGGACGCTACGCTCCCGACGTCGATGCCTTCGCGGCGGCGATCCGCGAGCGGACGCGGTTCTTCCTCCTCTGCAATCCGCACAACCCCGTCGGTCGAGTCTTCTCGCGCGACGAGCTGACGCGGCTGGCCGAGGTGTGCCTGCGCCGTGGCCTCGCGATCGTCGCCGACGAGATCCACTGCGAGCTGACTCTCGACGGTCAACGACACACGCCGATCGCATCGCTCGCTCCGGAAATCTCCGAGCGGACGATCACGCTCATGGCCCCGAGCAAGACCTTCAACCTCGCCGGGCTGAAGTGCTCGGTCGCGATCATTCCGAACGCGGCGCTGCGCGAGAAGTTCGTCGCCGGGCGCGTGGACCTGGTCCAGACGGTCAACGTGCTCGGCTACGCCGCCGCGGTCGCCGCCTATCGTGACGGCCAGCCGTGGCTCGACGAGCTGCTGAGATACCTCGAAGCGAATCGGGACTTCGTCGTAGAGTACGTGCGCGCCCGCCTACCTGGCGTGGCGGTGGCGCCGCCCGAGGCTACGTATTTGGCGTGGCTCGACTGCCGCAACGCCGGGCCGGCCGCCCCCGATCCCTTCACGTTCTTCCTCGAGAAGGCGAGGGTCGCGCTCAGCGACGGCGCGCTGTTCGGCGCGGGCGGATTCGTCCGCCTGAACTTCGGCTGCCCGCGCTCGATCCTCACGGAGGCCCTCGACCGGATGTCCCTCGCCCTCACGGGCGGCCGGCCAGCGCGCGCCTGAGCTGGTCGAGGTGGTTGTCGTCGTGCCAGGCCATCACCGACAGGAACTCGTCGATCGTCCGGCGCCCGCGCGAGTCGGCGTGGACACCGGCGCGAGACCAACCGTCGGGCGGGAGCTTCCGCAAGAAGTCGAGCGTCTCGCCGCGCCGGCGGGTGAAGGCGCCGAGCGCCAGCGCGCCGTCGTTGGTGAGGTACTGGCGCTCCTCGGCCCAGCGGTCGGGGTTGGTGGCGACGAAGCGCGGCAGATCCATCGCCACTACGAGCTTCATCCGCTCGAGGAACCACTCCTCGTTGTCGCGCAGGTGACAGATCACCTCGGTCGCCGCCCAGCTCGTCGGGGCGGGCCGGCGCGCCAGGACGATGGCGCTCGCGCCCACTATCGCGTCAACCAGCTCGGCCGGCGCGCGCTCGACGCGCGCCATCCGCTCTTCGCGCGGTCGCTGCGCGTATTCCTCGATCGTGGCCACGCCGCACCTCCGTCCGGCCCATCGTAACCGAGGGCGATCGGTCGCACGAGGTCGCCCGGCGCCGGGCGCACATGCCCGAGCCCAGCACGAGACAAGTCGACACGGCGAACCCGACTTCGAGGCGCGCGCCGGGATCTGGGCCGCGGTCGCCGCCACGCGCGGCCACGAGACCCTCAGCGCCGCAGGAGGTACGGCACGTCGGCGACGACGGTGTTCTCGCGGAAGAGCAGCGCGCCCTTGACGAGCAGCGCCGTCTGGTTGTGCAGGGCGTGCTGCCACCAGTGCCGCGGCAGGAATTCCGGAAGCACGATCGTCACCATCTGGTCGTCGCCGTGCGACTGAAGATGGTCCAGATAGTCGAGCAGCGGGCGGAGCAGTGACCGGTAGGGCGACGTCAGCACGACCAGCGGGACGCCCAGTCCCCACTTGCCCCACCGCTCCTCGACTCTGGCCGTGCGTCCGGGATCCGTCTCGACGTAGACGGCGCGCACCGCGGCGGCCGGGGCGAGCGTCCGCGCGTACTGCACGGCGCGGACGACCCCGCGGTGAACGTCGCCGACCAGGACCAGGACCGTGTGCTGGAAGCGTGGCGGCTCCTCCAGGCCCTCCAGCGACAGCTCTCGCGCGACCTCCTCGTAATGGCGATGCATGACGACGAAGATCGCCACGAGGATCGGGATGACGACGACGACGATCCAGGCGCCCTCCAGGAACTTGGTGATCGTGAGCGTCAGCAGGACGACAAAGGTCACCAGCGCGCCGACGCCGTTGACCCACACGCGCCAGCGCCAGCCTTTCTCGCGCAGCCGCAGCCAGCGCCGGACCATGCCGCCCTGCGAGAGCGTGAACGAGATGAAGACGCCGATCGCGTAGAGCGGCAGGAGCGCGTGGGTGTCGCCCTGGAACGCCACGATCAGGAGGATCGCGAACCCGCTGAGGATCAGGATCCCGTTGGAGAAGACGAGGCGGTCGCCCTGGTTGGCAAACTGCCGCGGCACGAAGCGGTCCCGGGCCAGGAGCGAGGACAGGCGCGGGAAGTCGGCGTACGACGTGTTGGCGGCGAGGACGAGGATCAGGAGCGTGGAGGCCTGCACGCAGTAGTACAGCACGCCCGTGCCGAACACGCGGCGGGCGATCTTCGACACGACGGTCTCGTCGCCGCCGGCGACGATCCCGAAGTCGTACGCGAGATACGTGATCCCCAGGAACATCACGATCGAGATGATGCCGAGCGCCGTCATGACGGCCTGGGCGTTGCGGCCCTCGGGAGGCTTGAGCGCCTGCACGCCGTTGGACACCGCCTCGACGCCGGTCAGCGCGGTGCAACCCGCGGCGTAGCTTCGCAGAAGAAGGAACAGGCCGAGCCCTTCGAGGCCCGGCGGATGCGGCTCATACGGCGCTTCCGGCAGCCAGTTGAAGAACGCGCCGACGAGGCCGAATCCGACCGTGCCGAAGATGCAGACCACGAAGAAATAGGTCGGGGCGGCGAACAGCCGGCCCGATTCCCTCACGCCGCGCAGGTTTCCGAGCGCGATCCCGACGACCGCGATCACGCTGAGGACGACGCGATAGGAATGGAGCTGAGGCATGGCCGACGTCAGAGCGGCGATGCCGGCGACGACGGAGACGGACACGGTCAGCACGTAGTCGACCAGCAGCGCCGCGGCCGCGGTGAGCGCCGGGTAGCGGCCGATGTTGTCCTTCGCGACGAGGTACGCGCCGCCTCCCTGCGGGTACGCCGCGACCGTCTGCCGGTACGAGATGACGACGATGGCGAGCAGCGCGGCGATGCCCAGCGCCACCGGCAGCGAATAGCTGAGCGCGGCGCTGCCGGCGAGCATCAGGACCAAGAGAATTTCTTCGGTCGCGTACGCCACCGACGACAACGGGTCGGAGGCGAACACCGCGAGGGCGACCGTGTTGCTCAGGCGTTCGTGCCGGGCCTGAGCGAGCGGCATCGGGGCGCCGAGGAGCGCGCGCTTCATGAGGGCGAGTCGCATACGCTCAGCCGACTCTACGCCCCAACACGACGCCGCGATCCGGTCCGCTCAGATTTTTACGGGATTTTGATGCGGCCGCGCCGCTTCTTGACGGCGGCTTGAGACCGTCCGTGTCACGGTGAGTCCGGTGGCACGATGTGCGACCTGACCTCGCGCAATGAACGCGCGCGGACGCCGATGAGGCCGCGCTGGGGCCGGCTCTACACGCTGGCGATTCTCCTGCTGGCAGCGCTCGGGGCGGTCGAGGTCGCCGCATTCCCGGAGCCGATCGAGACCGTGGCGCAGTGCGGGCTCGTGCTCGGGGGCGTCGCGGCGATGACCCGTTGGGCCCGGCGCAACCGCGCGGCGCTCGACCAGCAAGACTGGTGCGCCTGCGCCGGCGCGCGCTGTGCACGGTCCGTGATTGCCGGAAACCGCTCGCGCGCTCGGAACGCCGCCTCGTGTGCGCCCACGACCATTCGTTCGACGTCGCGCGCAGCGGCTACGTCAACCTGCTGCAGCCCCAAGATCGTCGATCGCCGCGTCCCGGCGACTCGCCCCAAGCCCTCGCGGCCCGGCGTCGCGTCCTCGAAGGGGTGGAAGCGCCGCTGGTCGACGCCATCGTCGACACGCTGTCGCTCACGGAGCACGACGTGGTGCTCGACGTCGGCTGCGGAGAAGGACACCACCTCGCCGCGATCGCCCGGCGATTCGGGTGTGGAGCGCACGGGCTCGACATCTCGGTCCCCGCCATCGACGCCGCGGCCCGGCGCCATCGAGGAATCGAGTGGGTGGTGGCAAACGCGGACCGGTTCGTCCCGTACGCCGAGCATTCGTTCAGCGTGGTCGTCTCGATCACGGGCCGGAAAAACGCCGGAGAGTTCAGGCGCGTGATCCGACCCGACGGCCTCCTGCTCGTCGTGGTCCCCGCCGCGGACGACCTGATCGAGGTGCGCCGGGCGGTCCTCGGCGAGGGCGTCCCGCACGACCGGATCGAGCGAACCGTCGCGACGTTCGCGCCGCTCTTCACCCTCGCGCGCCACGAGTGTCTTCGCCGGGTCGTGCGTCTCGATCGCGCGGCCGCCGCCGACGCCATGACCGGCTCGTACCGCGGGCTGCGCCGCAACGAGCGCGCTAGGCTCGAGTCCATTGGCGACCTCGACGTCACATTGAGCCGAGACGTGCTGTTGCTGCGGCCGGAGGGGTCGGCGCTACACTAAGGCCGTGCCCCCTGACCGACCCGACCCGGAAGCGCTCCTGGCCCGCGTCAAGGACGAAGAGGCGCGCCAGCGGCGCGGCAAGCTGAAGATCTTCTTCGGCGCCGCCGCCGGCGTCGGCAAGACGTACGCGATGCTCGAGGCCGGGCGCGACGAGCGCGCCGACGGCCGCGACGTGGTCGTCGGCTACGTCGAGACGCACCAGCGCGCCGAGACCGACGCGCTGCTGGCCGGGCTCGAGCCGCTGCCGCCGCGGAGCGTGGAGTATGGCGGAACGAGCCTGCGCGAGCTCGATCTGGACGGCGCGCTGGCGCGCCGCCCCGCCCTGATCCTGGTGGACGAGCTCGCCCACACCAACGCGCCGGGGTCCCGCCACGCCAAGCGATGGCAGGACGTGCTCGAGCTCCTGGACGCCGGCATCGACGTGTACACGACGATGAACGTCCAGCACGTCGAGAGCCTCAACGACGTCATCGCCAAGATCACCGGCGTTGTGGTCCGCGAGACCGTGCCCGACTCCGTGCTCGAGCAGGCCGACGACGTCGAGCTGATCGACCTGCCGCCCGACGATCTGCTGGAGCGCTTCCGCGAGGGCAAGGTCTACGTGCCGGACCAGGCGCAGGAGGCGATCAAGAATTTCTTCCGGAAGGGCAACTTGATCGCGCTCCGCGAGCTCGCCCTTCGCCGGACCGCCGACCGCGTGGACGCGCAGATGCGCGTCTACCGCCGCGAGCACGCGATCGAGAAGGTCTGGCCCGTCACCGAGCGCTTGCTGGTGTGCGTGAACGCGAGCCCGCTCTCGGCCCGGCTCGTCCGCGCGACCAAGCGCATGGCCGACCGGCTCGACGCCCCGTGGATCGCCGCCTACGTCGAGACGCCGGCCCAGCTGCGGATGCCGCAGGAGGACAAGGACCGGGTCGTGCAGACGCGGCGCCTGGCCGAGCAGCTGGGCGCGGAGACGGTGACCTTGAGCGGCCGGACGATGAGCGAGGCGATCCTGGGGTTCGCGCACGATCGCAACGTGACCAAGATCGTCGTGGGCAAGCCGCGGCGCTCGCTGTGGCAGCGCATGCTGCTCGGCTCGATCGTCGACGCGCTGGTCCGGGGCAGCGGCGACATCGACATCGAGGTCATCAGCGGCGAGCGCGAGGATGCGACGCCGATCGCGCCGGTCCGGCGCCGCGCGATCCCGACGGAATGGGCGCCCTACGTCTGGGCGACGGCGGTCGTCGCGCTGGCCAGCGGGGTCGCGTGGCTGACGCTGCCGTTCTTCGAGCTGGCGAACCTCGTGATGGTCTACCTGCTGGGGATCGTGGTGGTCGCGACGCACTACGGTCAGGGCCCGTCGCTGCTGTCGTCGGTGCTGAGCGTCGCCGCCCTCGACTTCCTGTTCGTCCCGCCGGTCTACACGTTCGCGGTCAGCGATGTCCGTTACCTCTTTCTCTTCGCGGTCATGCTGGTGGTCGGGCTCGTCACCAGCAGCCTCGCCGCGCGCATCCGCACGCAGGCCGACGCGGCCAGCCAGCGCGAGCGACGGACGGCGGCGCTCTACGCGATGAGCCGCGAGCTGGCCAGCGCGCGCGGCGTGGAGCCGCTGTTGGCGATCGCGGTCCGGCACATCAGCGAGGTGTTCCGCAGCCCGGTGGTCGTGCTCCTGCCCGGCGCCGGTGGCAGCCTCGACGCGTGGAGCGGCGGCCAGTTCAAGCTCGACGCGAACGATCTCGGCGTCGCCCGCTGGGTGCACGAGCACCACCAGCCGGCCGGTCTCGGCACCGCGACGCTCCCCGGAGCCTCGGCGCTCTACTTGCCATTGCAGGCGCCGCGCGGGCCGGTCGGTGTCCTCGGCGTCCGTCCGCCCGACGGCCACGCCTTCGATGCGCCCGACCAGCTCCATCAGCTCGAGACCTTCTCCAACCAGACCGCGCTCGCGATCGAGCGGGCGCAGCTCGCCGACGAGGCGCAGGACGCCCAGGTGCGGATCGAGACCGAGCGGCTGCGCAGCTCGCTGCTGAGCTCGGTCTCTCACGATCTGCGGACGCCGCTGGCCACGATCACCGGCGCGGCGAGCACGATCCTCGAGAGCGGATCGCAGCTCGACGCCCAGGCGCGCCAGGAGCTGCTCGAGTCGGTGCGCGAGGAGGCCGAGCGCCTCAACCGCCTCGTCCAGAATCTGCTCGAGATGACGCGACTGGAATCCGGAGCGCTCCAGCTCCATCGCGAATGGCATCCGCTCGAGGAGGTCATCGGCGCGGCGTTGAGCCGCCTCGGCAAGAAGCTCTCCGGCCGTCGCGTGCACACCAGCGTGCCGTCGGACCTGCCGCTGGTGCCGATCGACGACGTCCTCGTCGAGCAGGTGCTGGTCAACCTGCTCGACAACGCGATCAAGTACACGCCGGCCGAGTCGCCCATCCGGATCATGGCGACCTCCACCGACGAGGCCGTCACCGTCGAGATCGCCGACCACGGGCCGGGCTTGCCGCGCGGCGAGGAAGACCGGATCTTCGAGAAGTTCTATCGCGCCCAGCCCGATCGGGGCCGCGGCTCCGGTCTGGGGCTCGCGATCTGCCAGGGCATCGTCAAGGCGCACGGCGGTCGCATCTGGGCTCAGAACTTGCCCGAGGGCGGCGTCGCGTTCCTCTTCACGCTGCCGCGGGTGGGCACGCCGCCCGCGGTACCGGCGGATGCCTGATCCGGTCATCGTCCTCATCGAGGACGAGCCGCAGATCAGACGTTTTCTCCGCGCCACGCTCACCGGCCAGGGCTATCGCCTGTTCGAGGCGGGGACCGGCGCCGACGGCGTCATGGAAGTGGGCTCGCGCCAGCCCGACGTCGTCATCGTCGATCTCGGCCTGCCGGACATGGACGGCCTCGAAGTCATCCGCCGCATCCGCGAATGGACGGCGGTCCCCGTCATCGTGCTGTCGGCCCGCGGCCAGGAGCGCGACAAGGTGACCGCGCTCGACGGCGGCGCCGACGACTACCTGAGCAAGCCCTTCAGCGCGGGCGAGCTCCTCGCGCGCATTCGCGTGGCGCTCCGGCACACCGCGGGCGCTTCCCACGAGTCGGACGAGGCGACCTTCAAGGTCGGGGAGCTGAGAGTCGATCAGCTCCACCGCCGGGTGCAGGTGGGTGAACGGGAAATTCGTCTGACGCCGATCGAGTACAAGCTGTTGACGACGCTCGTTCACCACGCCGGGAAAGTCGTCACGCACCAGCAGCTGCTGCGCGAAGTGTGGGGACCGGCGCACACCGAGCAGGCCCACTACGTGCGCGTCTACATGGCGCACCTGCGCCACAAGCTCGAGGGCGAGCCGGCGCGGCCTCGCTATCTCCTGACCGAGGCGGGAGTGGGCTACCGGCTGACGGCGGAGTAGACCCGACCGCTAGGGCGTGGTCGGGGACTGTTGCTGCGGGGCCGCGGCCGGCGGCGGAGGTGGCGGCTTCGGGATCCACACCCACTGGTACGCGGTTCTGATCCCGTCGCCACGCAGCTCGTAGCGTCCGTGGGGATACTCCACGACGGTCGGGTGCTGCTGCTGGGGCTGCGCCTGCGCCTGATACTGCGGCTGCGACTGGTATTCGACCGCTGGTGGGCTCTGCACGTACACGACGCGATCGTAGTAGGCCGGATAGGCGTAGGGGTAGTAGGCCGGGTAGTAGTAGACCGGCGCCGCATAGACGTAGCGCGGGTGGTAGAACCCGCCGACGACCTGATTGAACACGGCGAACGACGCGAGACCGAGTGCCACGTTGGTCGCGGTGCGGCCACCGGCTTCCGCGGCCGGCGCCACCAGCGCGACCACCAGAACGACGGAGAGAACGAGGGCTGCAATCCTCCGCATCTTCTGATCCCCCTGTCACGGATTTGGCCATCTCGGCGCCCGCTTGTCAAGCATTCGGGCCCTTGACACCCCCCGGGCAGCCAGTACCCTGCTTGCGCCATGTGGATGCCCCAGGGACCACGATCTCCCCGCGTGGCGCTCGTCGCGCTCATCGCCGGTGTGCTGGCAGGCTGCGTCACGCTCACGCCCGAGCAGCAGGAGACGCTCGACGACGTCCGGCGCTTCGCCGACGCGACCGCGGCGGCCTACAATGTTCCGCGGATTCGCGTGAACGTCGAGCCGGGCACCAATCTCGGGATCGGCGGTCGCTATCGCCAGGGGAACTTCTACGTCAACGTCGGCATGATCCACTCGCGCAACCTGAACTCGCTGGTGGCCCACGAGCTGGCGCACTACGTCCTCGGCCACGACGTGCCCGTGGCCGGCGCCTCGATGGCGCAGTTCCAGCTGGCCCAGGAGCTGCGCGAGCTCGACGCCAACGCCAAGGCGGTGGAGATCCTGATGCGCGTCAAGGGCATGAGCGAGAAGGACGCGGTGGGCACGGTGGTCGCGCACCTCCGCGGCGCCCAGCGCGCCGTGGAGCGCGGTGGGCCGATCGCGCCGGGCCACCGCACGCCCACCGCCGAGATCGCGGACCTGCTCGCGCGCTATCCGGGCAACACCCTCGACTGAGAGGAGAACCACGATGCCACGTCAGCTGAAGGTCGCCGCCGCCCAGATGGGCCCCAACCAGGACGGCACCCCGCGCGGGGTGATCGTCGAGCGCATGCTGGCGCTGCTCGAAGGGGCGATCCGCGAGGGATGCGAGCTGATCGTCTATCCCGAGATGGCGCTGACGACGTATTTCCCCAAGCGTATTCGTGAAGACTTCGACCAGTTCTTCGAGACCGAGGTGCCGCCGAAGGCGCTCGAGCCGCTGTTGCGCCGGGGAGCGGAAGCGCGCGTGGCCGTGCACGTGGGGTTCTGCGAGAAGGCCGACGGCCGGTACTTCAACACCGCGCTGCTGACCGACCGTGACGGCCGGCTCTGCGGGACGTTCCGCAAGATCCATCTGCCGGGCACGAAAGTCCCCGACGGCTACGCACAGGTGCACGAGCCCTACTACTTCGCCCACGGCGACACCGGCTACAAAGTGTTCGACGCGGCCGGCGCCCGGGTCGGCGTCGCGATCTGCCAGGACCGCCGGTATCCCGAGAGCTATCGCTCGCTGGCGCTCCAGGGCGCCGAGATCATCCTGATCGGCTACAACACGCCGATCTCGGCGCTGGCGCTCGATCTCAACGAGCTCTGCATGCGCGCCGGCGCCTACGCGAACCTGTGCTTCGTCGTCGGCGTCGCCAAGGCCGGCCTGGAAGACGGCGTCGAGCTGATCGCCGGCTCGTGCATCATCGACCCGCAGGGCCAGGTCCTCGCGCGGGCGGCGACGCACGGCGACGAGCTCGTGGTGGCGCGGGTCGACCTCGACCAGATGGCGCCCCTCCGGAAGCGCTGGAACTTCCTCGGGCGGCGCCAGCCCCAGCACTACGGGCTGCTCATGCAGCCCGTGACCGAGAAGGAGCCGAACCGATGAGCGCCTCCGTCGACGTCGTCGTCCGCGGCGGTCAGGTCGTGACGGCCACCGACATCGTCGACGCGGCGGTGGCGATCCGGGGCGACACGATCGTCGCGATCGGGCCGGAATCGGCGCTGCCGCCGGCCGGCCGCGTCATCGACGCCACCGGCAAGCTCGTGCTCCCCGGCCTCATCGACTGCCATCTTCATATCGGCCCCGAGTACGACGACTGGCGCACGGCGCCGCTGGCGGCGGCGCGCACCGGGCTCACCACGCTGCTGCCGTTCGTCGTCTACGACGAGGGCGAGACGCTGCCGCGCGCGATCACGCGGCTGCGCGACGAGGCCCAGGCCCTCTCGGTGCTGGACTTCGGCTTCCATTTCATCCTGAACCACGAGCCGTACATCCTCGAGGGCATCCCCGAAGCGTTCCGCATGGGCGTGTCGTCGATCAAGCTCTTCATGACGTACAAGAAGCGCGGCAAGCGCATGGTGTCCGACGAGTTCATCGCCAAGACGATGGAGCGTCTCGCCGCGCTCGGCGGCCTCTGCCAGCTCCACTGCGAGAACGGCGACGTCCTCTGCTACCTCGAGGACAAGGCGATCGCCGAGGGCCGCACGGCGCCGACCGATTTCCCGCCGACCTGTCCGGACTGGACCGAGGAGGAGGCGATCAACCGCGCGATCCTCATCGGCCGGCTCACCGGCTGTCCCGTCTACGTCGTGCACCTTTCGACGAAGCTCGGGCTCGAGCGGATCAAGCGCGCACAGGCCGAGGGGCAGCGCGTCTGGTGCGAGACCTGCCCGCAATATCTCCTGCTCACCGACAAGGAGATGGAGCGCCTGGGGCCCTTCGCCAAGATCGGTCCGCCGCTCCGTCCGGCCGGCGGTCCCGATCGCGAGGCGCTGTGGGAGGGCTCGGTGAAAGGATTCATCGCCAACGTCGCGAGCGACCATTCACCGCGCGTCCCGGCGGCGAAGGAGCCGGGACGGAAGAACATCTTCGTCTATCCCGACGGCAAGCCGATCCCGTTCGGCGCGCCGTCGCTCGAGACGCTGGCGCCGCTGGCGTGGAGCGAGGGCGTGGCCAAGCGTGGCCTGCCGCCGACGTGGATGGCGCGGGTGATGGCCGAGAACCCGGCGCGCATCTTCGGGCTCTGGCCGCGCAAGGGCGTGATCCGGCCCGGCGCCGACGCCGACCTGACGATCTGGGACCCGACGCCGGAGTGGACGATCCAGCAGTCGCAGCACCTCGGCATCGCCGGCTTCACGCCGTACGAGGGCTGGCGGGTGCGCGGCAAGCCGTGGATGACGCTCGTGCGCGGCCAGGTCATGCTCACGCCGTCGGGCGAGCTCGAGCAGAAGCCGGGCTACGGCCGCTATCTGCCTCGTCGCGGCCCAACGCCACCGCTCGCCGGCGCCGTCGGATGAACGGACCACCGGCGGTGAAGGCGTGGGTCGGTGTTCCGCTGTTGCTGGCGATCGTCTGGTCGCCCGGCGCCGCGCGAGCGGTGTGCACTCCGTCGCCGCTCGGGCGGGACGCGCCGACAGCGGTGATCCTCTCGGGGGGCGGCGCCAAGGGCGCGTACGAGGCTGGGGCGGTCGCGTTGTTCGCCGAGCGCGGGCTTTCGATCCAGCTCGTCGCGGGCTCGTCGGCGGGCGCCCTGAACGCCACCATGGTCGCCGCCGGGCGCGCCGACCACCTCGAAACGATGTGG
Source organism: Candidatus Rokuibacteriota bacterium (assembly GCA_003221515.1). GTDB lineage: Bacteria > Methylomirabilota > Methylomirabilia > Rokubacteriales > CSP1-6 > AR31. Next base: position 14,537 of record QHSI01000034.1, on the reverse strand, counting down.
CGCGGGCTCAGACGAGAGCATGTCTACTCGCATCGCGCGTCCGTCTTCTTCGCCGGCCTGCTGCCAGGGTGGCTCACGCTCCTCGCCCTCGACGGGGCCACCGCGCTCCTGGATCCGCAGCCGTTGCGCGAGCTGATCACGGCGTCGCTCGATCTCGAGCGCATCCGCAGCTCGCCCATCCGTCTCCTGGTGACCGCGACGGACCTCGCCCGACGCGAGCTGCGCGCCTTCGACAACCGCACGGTGACGGCGGACGCCCTCATGGGCGCGGCGGCGATCCCCGGCGCGTTTCCCGCGGTCGCGGTCGACGGAACGCTCCTCGTCGACGGAGGCCTCACCGCCCGCGCGCCCATCCTCGAGGCGCTCGAGACGGTGACGGTCAGGCGTGCGGTGGTCGTGATGAGCTATGCGCCGGACGAGCGGGGCGCCCCGCCCACGACCATCCGCCGAACCCTCGAGGAAGCGTTCGAGACCGCGTTGCTCTACCAGATCCGCCGCGACGTCGAGCTGGCTCGACTCAAGCACCCGACCGTCGACGTGCAGCTCCTCACGCCGTCCGCCGCGCTCCGGCTCCGGCCCCTGGAGTTCGATCCCGACGGCATCGCGCGCGTCCTCGAGCTCGGACGCGCCGACGCGAGGGCGTGCCTTCAGGCCTGGGAGGGATGACGGCGCCGGCGGCCGACGCTTACGAATTCTTCGGCGGCCAGGTGATCCCGAGCACGTCGATCCGGCGCAGCCGGTCCTGACCGAGCGCTCCGTCGTACACGTCCGCGAGCCCTTCCGGCGTCCAGCCCTCCTTGCTCGTGATCACGCGGATCGGCGCCGGGTGCGAAAAGAGCGAGATCTGGTTGCCCCGGACGTGGAGGATCTGCCCGGTGATATGGGAGGCGCGGTCGCTCGCCAGAAACGCGACGACCGGTGCGATCGCCTCGGGCGGCGCCGCCGCCTGCGCCCGGCGACCATCCGGGAGCCGCTCGGTCATCCGTGTCTCGGCGGTGGGCGAGATGCAGTTCACGGTGACGCCGTACTTGGCCATCGCGAGCGCGGTGGAGCGCGTGAGTCCCACGATGCCTTCCTTGGCCGCCGAGTAGTTCGGCTGACCGGCGCTGCCCTCGAGCCCGGCGGTCGACGTGAACGTGACGATCCGCCCGTACTTCTTCTCGCGCATGTGCTTGGTCGCCGGGCGCATGACCGTGAAGTGCCCTTTGAGGTGCACGGCCACCACCGAGTCCCACTCCTCCTCGCTCATGTTGAAGATCATGCGCTCCTTGAGAATTCCGGCGCAGCAGACGACGATGTGCAGGTCGCCGAAGGTCTTCAGTGCCTGGTCGACCATCGCCTGGCCGCCGGCCATCGTGGCCACGCTGTCGGCGTTCGCGACCGCCCGGCCGCCGCGCGCCTCGATTTCCTTGACGACGGCCAGCGCGCGCTCGCTCGACGGGTCGCGCCCGTCGACCGTCACGCCGTAGTCGTTGACGACGACGCAGGCGCCCGCCGCCGCCAGCCCCAGCGCCACGCCGCGTCCGATCCCGCTCCCCGATCCCGTCACGACCGCGACCTTGCCGTCCAGAAGACCCATGGCTCTCGCCTCCGAGGCTAGAAAAATGTCTGCCGAGAGACTACTCCACGCCGATGAGCTTGGCGAGCCGCTCGGGATCGGCACCGAGCGGCGCCGACGCGCCGTCGTAGACGATGCGGCCCTTGTCCATCACCACGGTGCGGGCCGAGAAGGCGAGCGCGACGCGGCTGTTCTGCTCGACGAGCACGATCGAGAGCGCGCCCTCGCCGCGCAGGCGCAGCAGCACCGACGTGAGCGCCTCGACGATCACCGGCGCCAGCCCCTCGGTGGGCTCGTCCATCAGCAGCACCGAGGGATTCGTCAGGAGCGCCCGCGCGATCGAGAGCATCTGCTGCTCGCCGCCCGAGAGCTGGTTGCCCATGTTCGAGAGCCGCGCCTTCAAGTTCGGGAACAGCTCGAACACCCGCTCCTGGGTCCACGCCCCCGGCCGCGCGCCGACCTCGAGATTTTCGCGGACGCTGAGCGACGGAAAGATCTCGCGCTCCTGAGGCACCCAGCCGACGCCCCGGCGCGCGCGGCGAAAGACCGGGACGCGCTGGAGGCTCGCGCCACCCAACGTCACCTCGCCGTGGTGCAGCGTGGTGTGGCCCATCACCGTGGCCAGGAGCGTGGTCTTGCCCACGCCGTTACGGCCGATCACGCTGACGCTCTCGCCGACTGCCAGCGTGAGGTTGACGTCCTCGAGCACCACGGTCTCGCCGTAGCCCGCCGAGACGTGCCGGAGCGCCAGAGCCTCAGCCACGGCTCGCCTGGCCGAGATAGACCGCGCGGACGTCGGCGGCGGCGGCGATCTCCCGGGGGCTCCCGGTGGCGAAGACGGCGCCGCTCACCATCACGGTGATCCGCTCCGCGAATCGGAACACCAGGTCCATGTCGTGATCGATGATCAGCACCGCGATCTCGCGCGGCAGACGGTCGATCGCGTCGAGGATGATGTGGCTCTCGGCGCTCGGGACGCCGGCCGCCGGCTCGTCCAGCAGCAAGACCTCGGGCTTCAAGCCGAGCGCGATGGCGAGCTCGACCAGGCGCTGGCGGCCGTAGGGCAGCTCGGAGATCCGCCGCGCGGCGTCGCCCGACAGCTTCAGCGTCTCGAGCAGTCGCATCGACTCGTCGACCACGTCGCGGCGCCGGCCGGCCGGCCGGAACATCGACGGGGCGGCACCGACGCGCTCGGCGACGGCGATGTAGACGTTCTCCAGCACCGAGAGGCGGCGGAACAGCCGGTTGATCTGGAACGTCCGCGCGATGCCGAGCTTGACCCGCTCGGCCTGGGCCACCCCCGTGATGTCACGCCCCTTCAGCAGGACCGCGCCGGTGGTTGGTCGAACGACGCCGGTCAAGAGGTTGACGAACGTCGTCTTGCCGGCGCCGTTTGGGCCGATGAGGGCGTGGCGCGCGCCGGCCTCGAGCCGAAAGTTGATGTCGCGCGCGGCGGCCAGCGCGCCGAAGTTGCGGTAGAGCGCGCGGGTCTCGAGCAGCGGCGGCGTGCTCACGACGCCGCGCGGTGCGCCGGGCGGCGCAGCGCCGCGGCGATACCCAGGATGCCGTTGCGCGCGAACAGGGCGATGACGACCAGCAGGAGCCCGAGCCCGAGCTGCCAGGCGGTCGGGTAGATCCTCGCCAGGAAGTGCGACAGCGAAATGTAGGCCACGGCGCCGATGAAGGCGCCGTAGAGCCGACCGTGGCCGCCCAGCACCAGGATGATCAGCACGGTCGCCGCGCGATCGAGGCCGAGCGTGCCCAGGTTCACGTAGGCGTTGGCTTGCGCCCAGATGCCGCCCGCGACTCCGGCGATGGCCGCCGAGAGGGTGTAGCAGAGCACGAGCCGGCCGCGCACCGGCGCGCCGACCGCGTGCATGCGCAGCATGTTCTCGCGGATCCCGCGCAGGCTCTGGCCGAAGGGCGAATAGACCAGCATCCGCACGAACACGAAGCAGACGAACAGCACCGCGAGGACGTAGAGGTACTGCGTCGTCGGGTAGAGCGGGTTGAACTCGAACCGGCCGAACAGGGGGGCGATCGGCAGGCTGTCGAGGCCGTCGAAGCCGCCGGTGTAATCGTGGGCGAGGTTCGCCGCCTCCTCGAGCAGCGCCATCGTGCACAGCGTGAGCATGAGCAGCGTCAAGCCCTGGGTGCGCAGGAGCACCAGGCCGGAGCCGAAGCCGACCGCCGCCGCCACCAGCGCCGCCAGCAGCAGGCCCGTGATCGGCTCGTGCCAGATCCCTTGCTTGGCCAGGATGCCGACCGTGTAGGCGCCGGCGCCGAAGAACGCGGCCTGGCCGAGCGTGACGATCCCGGCGTAGCCGAGCACGAGGTCGAGCGAGATCGCGAAGAGCACCGTGACCAGCAGCTCGGTGCCGAAGCCCAGGTGCTTCGGGAAGGCGAAGAAGAACCCGAGGGCGAGCAGCCACGGGATCGCTTCCCAGATCCGCAGCCGGTGGCGCTCGGCGAGCGCCCGCGCCGCCGGATGGTCCACTGGCTCCGTCATGTGGCCCTGGCGCCGAACAGCCCCTGCGGCCGCCACAGCAGCAGGAGGATCGTCAGCGCGTAGATGAACGCGGTGCCGCCCTGGGGCACGTACTTCTTCAGCGCGAAGTCGAGCACGCCGATCAGGAGCGCGGCGTAGAAGACGCCGGTCACGCGCCCCAGCCCGCCCACCGCGACCACGATCAGGAAGTAGACGAGGTACTTCAGCGCGTACTGCGGATCGAGGCCGAGGAACTCGGCGCCGAGCCCGCCGCCCAGCGCGGCCATGCCGCTCCCGAACGCGAAGGTGATCGTGAACAGGCGCGCGATGTTGATGCCGAGCGACTCGGCCATGCGCCGGTTGTCGACCGCGGCGCGGATCTGGGCGCCGAGCCGCGTGCGCTCGAAGCCGAGCCAGAGGGCGGCCACGATCACGACGCCGACCGCGATCAGCACCACGCTGTAGGCGCGGTACTGGAGGATCCCGAGGTCGAGCTGGCCGCGGAGGAACGACGGAAGCGCCAGCGGCTGGTTCTCGGGCCCGACCAGCAGCGTGACCGACGCGATCATCATGAAGACCAGGCCGATCGTGAAGAGCACCTGGTCGAGCTCGTCGGCCCCGTAGAGCCGCGCGTAGAGAACCCGTTCCAGCACCGCACTGACCGCGGCCGTCAGCACGAATCCGAAGACCAGGGCCGACACGAACCCGAAGCCCCAGTGCCGCATGGCCAGCGCGATCGCGTAGCCGCCCAGCATGGCGAAGCCGCCGTGGGCGAGGTTGACGAAGCCCATGAGGCCCATCGTGACCGACAGGCCGACCGACACGATGAACAGCACCATGCCGGCGGCCACGCCGCCCAGGAGCATGCTGGCGACGTCGACGCCGAAGGTCACGGGACGATCACTACTTGGGCGCGCAGGGCCCGATCTTCTGCTCCTTGCAGGCGTCCTTGACCCCGTCGATCTTGCCGATCACCTTCTGGAAGACGCGCCCGTCCTTCATGACCGCCTCGGACAGGTACTCGTTCATGACGATATCGCGGGTGACCGGATCGATCATGATGGGACCACGCGGGCTCGCGAATTTCCAACCCTTCAACGCCTCCAGCGCCTTCTCGGAGTCGACCTTCCCCTTGAGCGTCTGGACGACGTGGACGATCGCCGCCATGCCGTCGTAGCCGCCGACGGCCATGAAGTCGGGCGTCGTCGCGGCCCCGTACTCCTTCTTCCACGCCTCGACGAATCGCTTGTTCTCGGGATTGTCGAGGTCGGCGTGGTAGTGGTGCATCGTGATGAGGCCGACCGCCGCCGCGCCCATCGCCTGCAGCTTCGTGTCCTGGGTGATGTCGCCGGGGCCGATCAGCTTGATGCCGGCCTCCCGCATGCCGAGCGCGGCGTAGGTCTTGACCACCGCGGCCGCGTGATCGCCGGCCGGGACGAACACGAAGAAGACGTCCGGCTTCTTGTCCTTCGCGCGCTGGAAGAACGGGGTGAAGTCGGGCACCGCGCCGGCGCCGCCCATCGGGATCTCGTCGACCACCTTGCCGCCGACGGCCTCGAAGCTCCGCTTGAACGCGGCGAGGCTGTCCTTGCCGGGCGGGAAGTCGGTGTAGCCGACCACCGCGGTCTTCGCGTTCAAGAGCTTGGCCGAGGCTTCGCCCATGGCGTAGCCGGCGTGCCACATGCTGAACGACGTGCGCACGTAGTAGGGGGACATGGTGGTGATGTGCGCCGTGCCCGCATTCATGATCACCGCGAGCTTTTTGCCGGCGGTCACGATCGGCGCGGACGCGATCGCGTTCGGCGAGTAGATCCAGCCGGCGAGGACGTCGACGTTGTCCTGAGTCAGGAGCTCCTGCACGGCGATCTTGGCGTTGGCGCCCCCCGGGTCCTTCACGTCGCGCTTGATCAGGGAGATCTTGTAGGGCTTCACCTTGTCGGCGTTGAGCTTCAGGTAGAGCTCCATTCCGCGGTCCACCAGCTGCGCGAACTCGGCGCCGATGCCGGTATACGGCAAGGCGACGCCGACCTTGACCTCTTGCGCCTGTGCCCAAGAGGTCGTGAGGGCGAGCGCGGCGAGAGCCGCGGTGATCATCCACTTGGTCATCAGAGTTCCTCCCCGGAGGGTTTGAATGGGGCGAATACTATGGCAAAAGCCCGAAACGGCGCAAGCTTCGGGACGAAGACGCGCCCTCGCATCCTGTGCGACAATGCGCCTGCTGGGCGGCGCTCACAATCACGTCAGGAGGACGACCGTGGCGAAGTTCAAGGTGGTGACTCCGAGCGGGGCGAGCTTTACGGTGCAGGGCGGGGGCTACAAGCTGGAGATGGAAGCCCTGGCGCCCCTCGATGCCGAGATCGTCGAGATCGCGGCCAAGAGCGACGACGACTTCGTCAAGCAAGCCCGCGACGCCGACGCGCTCTACGCGAAGGGCCGTCGCATCACCAAGCGCATCATCGACGGCCTCGAGCGGTGCAAGGTGATCGCGCTCGGCAGCGTCGGGGTCGATTCCGTCGACGTCGCCGCCGCCACCGCGCGCGGGATCCCGGTCACCAACGTCCCCGACACGTTCATCGAGGAAGTCGCCGACCACGCCATGATGCTGATCCTCGCGACGTACCGCCGGGTCACCACGATGGACCGGATGGTCCGCGAGGGCCGCTGGGCCGAAGGCCGGCCGCTGCTCTCGCAGTTCCCGCGCCTCATGGGTCAGACCCTCGGCTTCGTCGCCTTCGGGCACGTGGCCCGCGCGGTCGCCAAGCGCGCCGCGCCGTTCGGCGTGCACATGCTCGCCTACGACCCGTACGTCGAGGAGCTGGTGGTGAGCCAGCACGGCGTCGAGCCGGTGACCCTCACCGAGCTGCTGCAGCGCTCGGACATCGTCTCGATGCACGCTCCGGCGACGGACGCCGCCCACCACCTGCTGACCGAGCACCACTTCCGGCTGATGAAGCCGGAGGCGCTCTTCATCAGCACCGGCCGTGGTCCGACGACGGACGAGGCCGCGTTGATCAAGGCACTGAAGGAGGGCTGGATCGCGGCGGCCGGTCTGGACGTGTTCGAGCAGGAGCCGGTCGACCCGAACAATCCCCTGCTGAAGATGGACAACGTCATCCTCACCCCGCACGCCGCCTCGGCGTCGGCGCGCTTCGATCCGGTGCGCAAGCGGCGCGTCGGCGCGGAGCTCGCGCTGGTGCTGTCCGGCCGGTGGCCACGCAGCTGCGTGAACCCGTCGGTCCTCGAGAAGAGCTCGCTCTCGCGCTGGCAGCCCTACTCGATGGAGCGGGGGCCGGGCGCGTGAGGCGCGGCGATCAATAGGGAGGCCGGGCATGGCGCGAAAGCGAATCACGCTCAAGGATCCCAGCCGGTTCATCGACCCGGCGAATCTCACCTGGGAGCGCTACGTCGCGCTGCAGGCCCGCGAGCGCGAGCGCTACCTGGCCGAGCGCGCCACGATTCCGCAAGATTCGCTCGACTACAAGAACGTGAGCCCGCGTTACTTGCACAACGCCGTCGACCAGTTCGCCAACAACTACTACTCGGAGCTGTCGGCGACCCACTACGTCGCGACCGCGGCCGCCAACGCGCCCTTCGACGAGCTGAAGAAGAGCGCGCTGTTCCAGCTGGCGGACGAGCAGCGACACCTCGAGATGGACCGTGAAGTGTTCGAGCGGGCCCGCATCCCCGAGAGCGACTGGCTGGCCGCGTGGGAATCGCCCGGCACCACGTGCCGCTTCTTCCGCCACCTGCTCGAGCTCGAGGACAGCATCGAGATCCTCGTCAAGGGCAACTTCGTGGCCGAGGGCGCGGCCGGGCCCGGCACCTTCACGGTGCTGGCCGACGGCGCCGAGGCGCGCGGCGACGTGCTGTCGGCCGTCAATCACCGCGCGCGGATCCGTGACGAGACGCGCCACATCAGCTACGGGCGTGCGCTCGTCAAGGCGTTGATCGAGGACGATCCCTCGAACCTCGACACGATCCAGCAGTGGCAGGACGACAGCCTGCGCCTGTTCTCCGAAGTGGCGCGCGGCGGCGAGCGGCGCGAGTGGTGGGATGGTTTCCTCGCGTCGTAGGGGAGGCCCGGTTTGCTGCGGGGCCCCCCGCCGAACCCTGATACGCCTCAGTGCATGTGGTGCTCAAACTTTTTTGAAGAGCGAAAAGATGGGCTTGGTGTTCCAGACCGTGTCCCTGATGGAGCCCCGCCCAACGCGGCCAGTGATGTAGTCCTGCCAGACGTTGTAGACCTTCTCGATCTCGGCACGAGCGAAGTTCGCGCCTTTCCAGCGGAACGTCTCGCCACCACTCCAATACACGTTGAAGACGCTCCGGGCTCCACGACCGTCTCTGGTCCAGTTCTCGACCTGGAGGACACGCTCCCCAGGGTTCGACTCCGGCGCCGACTTGAATTCCTGCTTGAGCCGAGACAAGAACACATCGAATGGCACCATCGGCGCGGCCGCTTCTGGTGACTGGACAGGAGGTAGAGCTATCCGATGGCGCCAGCATGGTCGTCCACGAGAAGGCCGACGACTACAAATCCGACCCGGCCGGCAACGCCGGCAAACGCATCGCCTGTGGCGTCATCAAGGCGAGTGGTTCGTAGCGGGCTCGCGCGTCGCGTCGCAAGCTCGCGGCTGCAACGCTTGACCAGGAACTTTCCAGCGGATGACGGGAATCACCCAGCCCAGCCGTGCCGATATTTGCGGAAATGCGGCTGTTTACTGATAGTTACGGCGCAGCTCGTAATGGTACGGCGATTGCTGGAAAGAGCGTCGGGGAAACCAGCGAAAACTATGCGCGTACTAGTCGTCGACGACGATCCAGCGCTGTGCGAGGTCTTCGGAGAATTCCTTCACGAGATCGGCCATCAGCCTGTCATCGCGTACTCGGCTGAAACAGCGCTCGACACGATCAAATCCACGCGCCCGGACGCCGTCCTCCTGGACGTCTGCCTGCCGGGCATGAGCGGGCTCGATTTCCTGAAGCTCGACGCCGTTCGCGACATGGGCGTGCCGATCGTGGTGATCTCCGGCCGGGCGACCGAGACGCAGGCCCAGGAGTGCCTGCAGGCGGGCGCGTTCGACTTCATCGGCAAGCCGGTCGCGCTCCAGCGTCTGGAAGAGGCGCTCGCGTGCTTCGAGACCCGCCCGGGGAGCCTGCGCGCGCCCGACCCGTCCGGCGCGGAGCGGCGGCGGGCGCCGCGGGCGACGCTGGCGCTGCCAGTTCGCGTCCGCGAGCAGAGCGGCGCCGAGTGGGAATCGACATCGGTCAACGTCAGCACGTCGGGCATCAAGATCCGCGCGAACGGCTCGCGCCACCACCCGAGCCGCGCCACGACGCTCTCGATCACGCTACCGGACGGCGTGACGCAGCTCGAGGTGCCGTCGATCTTCGTCCGCACCGACAACGACGGCTACGCGTTCGCCTTCGAGGACAGGGCCGATGGGCGGAGCCGTCAGCTCAGCGAGCTGATCCAGCGCTCGGCGGGATCGCAGACCGTGCACGTGGAGCCGCACCTCCGCATTCTGCACCGCATCGGCGCCGCGATCAGCGCGACCCTCGACGTCGACGAAGTCCTGCGCATCGCCCTCGACGCGCTCACCGAAGTCACCGGCCACGAGATCGCCAGCCTGCACCTGCTCTCTCCGGACGGTGCGACGCTGGAGCTCCGGGGCGACCGCGGGCTGCGGCCGCGACTGCGCGAAATCAACCGCGTGCTGCCGACGGGGCAAGGGCTGATCGGGAGCGTGGCGGCCAGCGGCAAGACCGTGCACTGGGCCGACGCGAGCGAGTCCGCCGACCTGCTGCCGGCGGCCCGCGCCGCCGTCACCGAAGAAGGGATCCACGCGTTCGTGTGCGTGCCGATCCAGAGTCGTGGACGGACGCTCGGGGCCCTGTCGCTCGGGCGCCGGTCGCGCGACGCCTTCACCGAGTCGGAGATCGCGCTGGTCGAGGCGACCGCGAACCAGATCGGCCTCGCCCTCCAGAACGCGCAGCTCTCGTCCGCCACCCGGCGCCAGCTCGACGACCTCAAGTCGGCCGAGGCCCAGCTGATCGAGGGCGAGAAGCTGTCGACGGTGGGCAAGCTGGCCGCCGGCCTCGCCCACGAGACGCGGAATCGACTGACGGCGATCCTGGGCCAGGCCGAGCTCCTGCTCATGGGCTCGGACGACGCGGCCAAGGCCCGCGAGCGTCTCCACATCATCGTGCAGGAAACGTCGCGCGCGGCGCAGATGCTGCAAAACCTCTTGAGGTTCTCCGGCGGGCACTCGACGGAGCGCAAGCCGTGCCTCCTGGCGGACATGATCCGCTGGATGCTCGAGCTCAAGGGCCATCAGCTCCGGCGGGACAACATCGAGATCGTCACCCAGGTCGAAACGACTCGCCCGGTCCTGGCCGACGAGGTGCAGATCCAGCAGGTGCTGCTCAACCTCGTCCAGAACGCGCACCAGGCGCTGGTCGGTCACGCCGGGCCGCGCGTGCTCACGATGCGTCTGTCGGACCTCGACGACAAGCACATCCGCCTGGAGGTGTTCGACTCCGGGCCCGGCATCCATCCGAACGTGCTGCCGCGAATCTTCGAGGCGTTCACGACCACCAAGGGGCCCGGTGAGGGTAACGGGCTCGGCCTCTGGGTCTCCTATTCCATCGTCGAGCAGCATCAAGGCTCGCTCCGCGCTCACAACCGTCCCGAGGGCGGCGCGGCGTTCGTGATCGACCTGCCGGCGAGTTGAAGCTCGGCATGAGGTTGGCTTCGGGCGCCAAGTTCGCAGTCCTGAGCCTTCTCTGCGTGATGGCCCTCGCGGTCTCCATGGGCTTGGCGATCTCGTCCCGGCTCACGCGCTCGGTCGAGGAGTGGGAGTGGGCGAACACCGCCGCGCTCGCGCGCCGCGAGGTGGAGCGGACCGGCGTGGACGCGCTGCTGACCGCGCCGCGCGGTGTCGTCGCCCGCGAGGCGAGCCAGCGGGAATTCGCGCGCCTGCTCCAGGGGCTGCCCGAAGTGGTGCGGGTCAAGGTGTGGGACCGCCACGCGACCGTCCTCTGGTCGAACGAGCCGCGCCTGATCGGCCAGCGGTTCCCCGACAACGACGAGCTCAACGCGGCGCTGGCCGGCGACGTCAGCGTCGAGATGAAGACGCTGGCCGAGGTGTACGTCCCGATCTTCTCGAAGACGACCGGCCAGGTGATCGGCGTCATCGAGGTGTACAAGAGCCCCGTCCGTCTCCTGGCCACGATCCAGCGGGGCCGGCTCGTCGTGTGGTCGATCTTGCTCGCCGGCGCGCTCGTGCTCTACCTGGTGCTCTTCCCGCTGGTCCGGCAGGTCTACGGCCGGCACGTCCGCGAAGAGGCGCTCCGCGCCCACACCGCCAGGCTCGAGGCGCAGGTGAAGGAGCGGACCCAGCAGCGCGAGGCGCAGCGCGCGGCGCTGTTCCAGGCGGAGAAGGTCGCGGCGATGGACCAGCTCCTCGCCGGTGTGGCCCACGAGCTGAACAACCCGCTGTCGGCGATCGTGGGGTACACCCAGCTGATGCTCATGCGGTCCGACTCGGGGCCGATGGCCGAGCAGCTCGACCGCGTCGCGCAATCGGCCCAGCGCTGCACTCGGATCGTGACGAACTTCCGGTCGCTCGCGCGCCAGCATCTGCCCCAGCGCCACCGCGTGCGCCTGAACGCGCTCGTCGAGGAGGCGGTCGAGCTCCTGGCCTGTCCGTTCCGGATCGACAACGTCGAGGTCACGTGCTGGCTCGGCAAGGACCTGCCGCAGATGTGGGCCGATCCGCATCAGCTCCAGCAAGTCCTGGTGAACCTCTTGACGAACGCGCATCACGCAATGCGCGCCGCCGCGCCGCCTCGGCGGATCGTACTGACCACGCGGTACGAGACGGCTACGGACCGGGTCGTGCTGACGGTCGCGGACAGCGGCCCCGGCGTGCCGACCGATCTCCAGACCCGGATCTTCGAGCCGTTCTTCACGACGAAGTCGCCGGGACAGGGCACGGGCCTCGGGCTCTCCCTCTGTCGGGGCATCGTCGAGGGACACGGCGGCGCGCTGCGGCTCGAAACGACGCCGGGCGGAGGGGCCACGTTCGTCGCCGAGCTGCCGATCGGCGTGGCGCCCACGGCGCTCGAGGAGGCGCCGGTGGTCGAGCCGATGCGGCCGACCGTGAGCAAGACGATCCTCGTCGTGGACGACGAGCCCGACGTGGCGACGCTGCTCGCCGAAGCGCTCGCGCTCGACGGCCATCAGGTCGACACGGCGCACAACGGCAGCGACGCGCTCACGCGCCTCCGGGGACGCGCGTACGATCTGATCTTCAGCGACATGAAGATGCCGGGGATGAGCGGCGCGGAGTTCTATCGGACGGTGGCGCAGAACCTGCCCGGCGTCGAGCGCCGGATGATCTTCGTCACCGGCGACTCTATGAACGTAACGACCCGTCGGTTCCTCGAGGAGACCGGCGCCGCGAGCCTGGGCAAGCCGTTCGGCATCGCCGAGATCCGCCGCCTCGTCCACGCGCCCCCCGCGTCGATCGGCTCGTAGTCCCCCAGGTCAGGCTGCGTCCGGTGGGTGACCTCGGCGATGTCGTCGGGACCGGCCGGCAAGCCAAGCGCGCCGGCGAGCGCGACGACCTCGTCACGCGTCAGATCCGCCATCGCGTGGGCCGGCCGCGGAGGATCGTGGTCACGGGCCAGCCCTGGATCGCCCAGCCCTCCCACGGGCTGTAGTCGCTGACGTGAAAATCCTCCCGGGCGAGCGTCTTCTTGATCGACGGATCGATGATCGCGATGTCCGCGTCGCTGCCGGGGGCGATGACACCCTTCCGCGGGTAGAGTCCGAGGATCCTGGCGGCGTTCGTGGCGGTGACGTCGGCGAAACGCTCGAGCGTCATCCGCCGCTTCACGACCCCTTCGGAATAGACGATCCCCATCCGCGCCTCGGCGCCAAGATTGCCGCCAGTCACGTTCTCGAGATCCTGGCCGCGGAGCTTGAGCTCGAGCGACGTCGGGAACTCGTCCGTCGCCGTCGTCGACACCCCGTCGCGTACGAGCCCGTTCCAGAGCGCCGCCTGGTCCTCGGGGTACTTGAGCGACGGATACGTGTGGTAGCAGAAGCCGCGGGGCGACTTGTAGTCCTCGGCGTTGAAGCACGCGTAGTGGTGGAGCGTCTCGGCGTAGATCGGATAGCCGCCGGCGCGCGCCTCGGCCACCGCCTCCACACCCTCCCGCGCCGAGGTGTGGACGAAGTAGACGCCAGCGCCGGTGTGGGCGGCCAGCTGGATCGTCCGGCGGAACGCGAGCTTCTCGGAGAGCTTGTTGTGCACGAGCGGCAGCAGCCAGCCGTCCGTCTGCTTCTCCTCGCGAAACTTCTCGTACATGAACTGCACGATGTCCTGGTCCTCGGCGTGGACGACCATGATCCCGCCGTGGGGCGCCACCTTCTCCATCGCGAGCTGGATCCGCCCGTAGTCGAGCCGGTACGGATGACGCTTGGGATGCGGCGGCAGCACGTCGACGGTGAACACCTTGAAGGACGGGAAGCCCGCCTGGACCGCCTCGGGCAGCTGGTCGAACACCTTGAGCCCGAGCTGGCCCTGGAGCGTGACGTGGAAGGAGTAGTCGGTGTAGGAGTTGGACTTCCAGCGCGCCGCCCGCGTCTCGATCACCTGCTGCACGTCCGTTCCGGGGCGCACGAAGCAGAAGTCCACGTGGGTGGTCGTGCCGCCGAAGACCATCCCCCGCGTGTCCTCCTCGGGGCCGAGCGTGTGGAGGTTCTCCTCCGGCTGCATCGAGATGAAGTGGGCCAGGTGCGTGTGCGGCTCGACGCCGCCCGGGACCACGATCTTCCCGCTGGCGTCGATGACCCGCCCCGCCTGCAGGCCACCGTCGGGCAGCCCGAGCGCGACGATGCGCTCGCCCTCGACGGCCACGTCCCATCGGCCGACGCCCTGCGCCGTGACCACGTCCCCGCCCCGAATCAGCAGATCCAGCATGATCGGACCCTCCCCGCGCGCCGCAACCCCGCGCGTGCTGGACGGGTACCACGCGATAGGTCGGGAGGTCAAGCGCCCGAGGTGAGACGTGGGAGCTGACGCGCTGAGAGAGAAGCGCCTGCCCGCGGCGGCGCTCTTGACAGCGAGCGAGACGTCACTCTATAAGAGCCTATAACAGCAGCCGCAGGCGAAACCCGCGACGAGTTCAGCGGTACATCGGAGGATCACCCATGATCGCTTCGTCAGGACTCCGGCTCACGCTCGGGCTGGTGATGGCATCGCTGATGCTGCTCACGGCGACCTCACTGACCGCGCAAGAAGTGCTCACGAACGAATCAGTCGTGGCCTTGAAGAAGGCCGGGCTGTCGGACTCGCTGATCATCACGAAGATCCGAACGAGTCAGGCGAAGTTCGACGTGAGCACCAAGGGGCTGATCGGCCTCAAGAGCGCAGGGCTGGCGGATCAGATCATCGAGGCGATGGTCGGCCATCCGGGAAC
>QHSI01000102.1 GCA_003221515.1 Candidatus Rokuibacteriota bacterium | reverse complement strand
ATTCGCGGATCAGGTAGGCCAGCGAGCCGCGCTCGGTCGTGTGGGTGCCGAACGTGCTGTTGTCCTCGACGCGGAAGCCCGCCGACATGAAGAGCCGCTCGAGGAACCGGAACTGCTGCTGGAAGAAGACCGACCGCGTGTGGCTGTCGGCCTCGAAGGGCGTGGAGCCCTGCGCCACGCCCTTCTCGTCGCGATACTCGAGCCCGACCGAGCTCGTCGACCACTTGCCGATGTGGAAGTGGTTCAAGAGCTCGGCCTCCCGCCGCTCGACCGTGCTGCGCGCGGGGAACTCGCACGGCGGAAACGGGCATTGCTCGGCCGGGTCGGGGAGGTCGGTGAACCGCAGATAGTTCAGGTAGCGCCCGAGGCGCAGCTCGGGCTCCCACCAGCTGACGGGGTGGGTCCGCGCGGTGAGCGTCATCATCGACGTCTCGCTGTACTGCCGGTTGTTGACGTCGATGATCGGCACGATCGGCAGCGGAGGCGGGTTCGTTGAGATGAACTTGATCGGGAGCCCGATGTCGTTGCGATTGTAGCGATAGATGAAGGCGAGCGCGCTGTCCCACGGCAGCGTGAGCCCCAGCCGCGCGTTGAACGCCATCTTCTCGGAGTCGTCGTTCCTGAACTGGCCGTTCGACTCGAGGTGCGAGATCGAGAACGCGTAGTCGAGGAGCTTGTAGGCGCCGCTGGTGGACGCCCGCCCCTGGTACGTGTCGTAGTTGCCGGCCGCTCCCTCGACGGTCGCGGAGATCGGCCCCCTGCCCTTCTTGGTGATGATGTTGATGACGCCGCCCATCGCGTCGGCGCCGTAGAGCGTGGACTGGGCGCCGCGGATCACCTCGATGCGGTCGATGAGCTCGGGCGAGACGTCGGACAGGTCGACCTGCCCCGACATCGGGCTCTTGACCCGCACGCCGTCGATCAGGACCTGGACCTGGTTGGCGTTGGCGCCGCGGATGGAGATGCTCGAGATCTTCCCGACGCTGCCGGAGCGCCTGATCTCGACGCCCGGAACGGCTCGCAGGGCGTCCTCCACGGTCTCGTAGTGATAGGTCTTGAAGTCCTCCTCGGTCACGACGCTCACCGAGGCGCCGACCTGCTCGGCGGGTGTCTCGGTCTTGGTCGCCGTCACGACCACCGGGTCGAGCTTCTTCTGCTCCTGGGCGTACGCCCGCGGAGCGAGCAGTAACACCATCAACAGCACCATCCAGATCATCCGCGCCATGTGGCTCCACTCCTTCTGCCGCGAAAGGGTTGGAAGCTGGCGTCCCGGATTGGGTCTCCTGACTCGTGGATCGTCGCGCGCGCCCACCTTCCCATCCGCGCTCCGCGGACAGTGGTCGATCCGGGCGTCTGCTCCCCACTCACAGTGGCGGGTCCGTGCCGGACTCGGCCTTCTCGGCCTCACCGGCTTCCCTCGATCCGGAACGCGATCGTCGCTGCGCTCGACTGCCGCTCTCACCTCCCCCGCGAGAGGCGCGCGTCGTCGCTCGACGGCACGCGCCAGGCCAGACGGACCACCGGGCGCCCGGCCTCGCTTTTGTCCACGATGACCTCGCACCCGAACACCGAGGCCAGGAGCGATTGCTCCAGCACGGCCTCGGGCGCTCCCATGGCCGCGGCGCGGCCGCCCGCGAGCAGCAGCAGCCGGTCGCACACTTCGGCCGCCAGATTGAGATCGTGGGAGACCAGCAGTATCGTCATCCCGCGCTCGTGGTTCAGGCGTCGCATCAGCGCCGCGACTTCGGCCTGATAGCGCAGATCCAGGTGCGCGGTCGGCTCGTCGAGGACGAGCAGCCGCGGCTCCTGAGCGAGTGCCTTGGCGATGATCGCGCGCTGCCGCTCGCCGCCGCTCAGGTCGTCGAGCGGCAGCTCGGCCAGCTCGAGGACGCCGGTCGCCGCCATCGCCTCGCAGGCGACGTCCCGATCACGCGGGCTCTCGAAGTAGCGGCCGGGCCCGTGCGGATAACGCCCCATCAGCACCAGCTCGCCGACCGTGAACGGAAACTGCGCCGGCGCGCCCTGCGGCACGACCGCCACGCATCGCGCGAGCTGCCGGCGCTCGATCCCACGGAGCGGAGCGCCGTCGAGGAAGATCTCGCCGCCCGCCGGCTCGATCACGCGCGTCAGCAGGCGGGTCAGCGTCGTCTTGCCCGCGCTGTTCGGGCCGATCACGCCGACGATCTCGCCCCGCTCGATCCCGAACGAGAGCTCGGAGAGCGTGAACGGACGCTTGGGGCGCCCGGTCGCCGGGTACGCGAAACTCACGCGGCGGAACTCGGCCAGCATCAGAGGTTGGCCCGATACCGGGTGCGGAGCAGATAGATGAAGAAGGGCGCGCCGCAGAACGACGTGATCACGCCGACCGACAGCTCGGCGGGGGCCACGACGTTACGGGCGACGGTGTCGGCGAGCAGGAGGAAGATGGCGCCGCCCACGAACGACGTCGGGACGAGCAGGCGATTGTCCGCGCCCAGGAGCATGCGAAGGGCGTGCGGCACGATGAGCCCGACGAAGCCGATGGGGCCGGCGAAGGCCACGACACTGGCGGTCAGCAGCGCGGCGCCGGCGAAGATCGTGAGCTTGAGACGTTGGGCGCCGACCCCGAGCTGGATCGCCGCCTCCTCGCCGAGCGCCAGGAGATTGAGCGCGCGCGCGTGGCTCACCACGAGCCAGAACCCGATCGCCGCCAGCAGCGCGAAGAGCGCCAGGGCGCCCGGTGGAACGGGCGCGAGGTTGCCGAGAAGCCAGTGGACGACGCCGCCGAGCCGGTTGAAGTCCATGAGCGAGATCAGCACCGTGATCGCCGCCGAGAAGAAGATGCCGACGATGACGCCCGCCAGCAAGAGCGTCTGGATCGACAGGCCCGGCCCGGCTGCCGCGATGAGATAGACGGCCGCCGCGGCGAGGACCGCGCCGGCGAACGCAAATCCGGTCAACCCCACGGCCTCGGCGAGCGTCAGCCCCAGGCCGAGGCTCTGGCCGATCACGACGCCGAACGCGGCGCCGGCGGAGATGCCGAGGATGGAGGGCTCGGCCAACGGATTCCGGGTCAGCGCCTGGAACCCGACGCCGGCGACGGCGAGCGCGCCTCCGGCGAGCGCGGCGACGGCGATCCGCGGCAGCCGGATGGCCAGCGTCACGACGCGCTCGACCGACTCCGGCGCCGCGCGGCCCGTCACCGCCGCCACGACCGCGCTCGGAGAAATCGACGCGCTGCCGACGAAGAGCGCCCCCGCGGCCGCTACGAGCAGCGCCGCCGACAGGACGACCAGCACCAGGAGCAAGCGCCGGCGCGGGCTCACCGAAACGCCTCGGGGTGAATCGCCCGCGCGAGCTGCTCGAGGCCGTCGACGAGCCGGGGCCCGTAGCGGTGGAGCAGATCGCCGTTCACCGAGCGGAGGCGCCCGGCCTTGACCGCGGGGAGCTCGCTGAGGCTCCGCCACTTCTCCATCGCGATGGGCCCGGTGTTGTTCCCGTGATTCGCCAACAAAATCACCTCGGGGCCACGCGCCACCGCGGCCTCGAGGCTGTAGCGGGGATAGGAGTCGGAGTCGTCGGCGGTCAGCGATCGGCCACCGGCGAGCTCGATGAGCTCGGTGACGATCGCGCCGCGCCCGGGCACGATGAGCGGCTCGGGCCAGAGCACGTAGAGGACGCGCGGACGGCCGAGTGGGGTCACGGCCTTCTGCACCGCCGCGATGCGCTGCTCCATCCTCGCGACGAGCGGCCCGGCCGCCGCCTGCCGGCTCGTGAGCTCGCCGAGGCGCACGATCAGATCGGTCGCATCGGCGACGCGGTGGGCCGCGACGAGATACACCGGGATCTTGAGGCGCCGGAGCTGGACGACCGTCTCCTCGCGACTGCCCTCCGTCGTGGCGATCACGAGCTCGGGCCTGAGCGCGACGATCGCTTCCAGGCTCGGACCGACCATGCCGCCGACGCGCGGCTTCTGTCGCGCCTCGGGCGGGAAGTCGCAGAAGTCCGTCACGCCGACGAGCACGCCCTCGGCGCCCAGCGCGTACACGATCTCGGTGACGCTCGGGACGAGCGAGACGATGCGCGTCGGGGCCGCGCCGAGCGTGAGCTCGTGGCCCTGCATGTCGCGCGTCGTGAACGCCGCCGTGGGGGGCGCAAGCGCCCCGGTGGGCGGCGCGAGTGCCGCGAGCAGGACGAGCGCGACGCGGATCACACGCACCGCGTCAGCTCCCGGTGCTCACGCCCGCGGACTTGAACGTGGCCATCTCGGTCCAGACGAGGGCGGCGGCGCGCGCCAGATGGATGAACAGCGCCGCGCCGGTTCCCTCGCCGAGGCGCAGCGAGAGGTCCAGGTACGGCTCGAGCCCGAGGTGGCTCAGGATCACGGCGTGGCCGGGCTCGGCCGAGCGATGCGAGGCGAAGAGCGCGTGGCGCGCCGCGGGCGCCAGCGTGACGGCGATCAACGCCGCCGCCCCGGCGATGAACCCGTCGAGCACGACCGGGACGCGCCGCGCCGCGCCCGCGAGGATCACGCCCGCGAGGCCGCCGATCTCGTAGCCGCCGACCTTCGCCAGCACGTCGAGCCCGTCGCGGGCGTCCGGCCGGTTGACGTCGAGCGCGCGGCGCACCACGGCGACCTTGCGCGCGAGCGTCGCGTCATCCACACCGGTGCCGCGCCCGGTCACCTGCTCGGCGGGCGCGCCGGTCACCGCGGCGGCGATCGCGCTGGCCGCCGTCGTGTTGCCGATCCCCATCTCGCCGGTCCCGACCAGGTCCGCGCCCGCGTCCAGCGCCTCGTCGGCGAGCCGCGCGCCGGTCTCGATCGCCTGGATCGCGACGTCGCGCGCCATCGCGGGCCCGACCGCCATGTTCGCCGTGCCCGGACCCAGTGGACACGCGACGAGATCCGGCGTCTGGCCGATCGGGCTGGCGACGCCGAAGTCCGCCACGACCACCCGCGCGCCGGCCTGACGCGCGAGGACGTTGACCGCGGCGCCGCCACGCAGGAAGTTCTCCACCATCTGCGCGGTCACGACCGGCGGATAGGCGCTGACCCCTTCGGCGACGACGCCGTGATCGGCGGCGAACGTGAAGATCACCGGGTGCGTGACGGCCGGCGCGTGGCCACTCAAGAGCGCCAGACGCAGCGCGATCTCTTCCAGTCGCCCGAGGCTGCCGGGCGGCTTCGTCAAGCTGTCGAGGTGACGCTGCGCCTCCTGCCGTCCGCCGGCGCTCGGCGGCGCGATCGCGTCAAGGAGCCGGGATAGTCGCGTCATCGGACGGGCATGGAATTGGAGGCCCCGACTTCACGGTGAGGGGCAGGCCCGCGACCATCAGCACGACGGTCTCGCAGGCGGCGGCGATGCGCTGGTTGACGGTGCCGAGCAGGTCGCGGAAGCGGAGGCCGAGGGCGGTCTCCGGATGGACGCCCGTTCCGACCTCGTTGGAGACGAGCGTGAAGCTCGACTGGCGGCGACCGATCAGCCGCGCGAGCGCGGCCGCTTCGCCGAGGATCGCATCATCAGGATCGCCGCGCAGCAGCCGGTTCGACACCCAGACCGTGAGGCAATCGACGATGACGCCGTCGCAGGTGCCTTCGAGCTGAGAGAGGCGCGAGACGAGCTCGAGCGGCTCCTCGATGGTCCGCCAATGGCGCGGCCGCTCGGCGCGGTGGCGCTCGATGCGCCGCGCCATCTCCTCGTCGCGCGCCTCCGCGGTGGCGACGAAGACGATCCGCCCAAGATGGGGGACCCCGGTGACCGCGAGGCGGCTTTTCCCACTTCGTGCGCCGCCGAGGATGAAGCGCGAGACCGCCACCTGCCCGGTTCCTCCCGCGAAGACCGGTTTCTGGAAACGCGTCCGGGCAGGTCTCCTGGCTCTCGGATCGTCCTACTCCCCGCGCCTTCCCGGCCTCGCGGCCAGTGGCATTGGCGGGTTTCGTCCCCGATCACAGTGACGGGGTCGCGGCGGCTTCCTACCGCCTTCCCTGCGCCCGCGTGGGCATCCCGACGCTGATAACCGGCAGACGCTAACAGAATTCGAGGTCCATCGCAACGCAGCCACAGAACTTGACTTTGCGTGACCCGGCTGGCGAAACTGAATCTTCGAAGTGAAAAATTCGAAGAAACCATCGAATTCGTCGTCTCGCCCCGCGCTGACCAGCGGCCATGCGGCGGCGCATTGCCAGGTCTCGACGCCGACTTTGAAGAGCTGGATCCGGGAAGGGCGGCTCCACGCGTTCCGAACCCCTGGCGGTCACGTTCGGATTGCCGTCGAGGACTTTCAGCGCTTCCTCAAGAAGCACCGCATGCCGGCGTACCCCCGTCCGGCGGCGCCCGAGGGCGTGCTCATCGTGGACGACGAGCCTCAGATGGTCGACATGCTCGTCGACTTCCTCACGTCGCACGCGCGGGGCTTCAAGATCGAGACGGCGACCGACGGCTACGAGGCGTTGATCAAGCTGGGCTCGTTGAGACCCGCGCTGGTGATTCTCGACGTCATGATGCCCAAGCTCGACGGGATCGAGGTCTGCCGCCACCTGAAGACGAATTCGGAGACGCGAGCGATCAAGATCCTCGGCATCACGGGCTACCCGCACATGGTGCCGGGACTCCTGGTCGCCGGCGCCGACGCCTGCCTCGCCAAGCCGCTGGCTCTCGACTCGCTGGACCGCGAGCTGGCGCGACTGCTGGCGCCCTCCGGCGGAGCCTGATGGCCGGGGCGGACGGCGTACCGGGCGCGCGCGAAACGCAGTCGGCGCGTCTGCTGATCATCGACGACGACGTCGGGATGCGCGAGACCATCGGCGACGTCCTGCAGGCCAAGGGGTACTTGATCGACCGCGCGACGCGGGGAGCCGACGGCCTCGCGCGACTCCAGCGAGCGGCCTGTGACGCGGCGATCGTCGACATCAAGCTGCCGGACATCTCCGGCGTCGATTTGCTGCAGTCGCTCCGGACGGCGTGCCCCGATCTCGAGGTCATCTTCATCACGGGCTACGCCTCGCTGCCGACGGCGCTGCAGGCGATCAACGGCGACGCGTTCGCGTATCTGATCAAGCCGTTCGAGATGGACCACCTGCTGGCGACGCTGAACAAGGCGCTCGACCGCCAGCGCCTCGCCCGCGCCCTGCGCGAGTCCGAGGAGCGCTACCGGCTCATCGCCGAGCACATCAACGATGCCATTGTCCTCACGGATCTGGAAGGCCGCCTCGTCTTCGCCAACGGGCGGGCCGAGGTCATCACGGGCTACACCGCCCAGGAGCTCACTGGACTGCTCGTCTTCAACCTGCTGACGCCCGTAGGCTCGCGCGAGACCCAGGAGCGCCTGGTCACGGCGGCCAGCGGCGGTGAGCCGGCCGCGGTCCTCGAGGCGCCCCTGCGGCGGAAGGACGGCTCGCTGGTGTGGATCGAAGCGAACATGGCGAGCGTGCGCAGCGAAGGCCGCGTGGTCGGGCGACTGGGGGTGCTCCGCGACATCTCCGAGCGTAAGCGGGCCGAGCAAAAGGTCCGCTTGCAGGCGAGCGCGCTGGACGCGGCGGCCAGCGGTATCGTCATCACGGACCGCGAGGGAACGATCATCTGGGCCAATCCCGGATTCACCAGCATCACCGGGTATTCGCTCGACGAGGTGACGGGGCAGACGTCACGTGTCCTCAAGTCGGGCCACCACGACGCGGCGTTCTACCAGAGCCTGTGGGAGACCATCCTGGCCGGGCAGACCTGGCGGGGCGAGATCATCAACCGACGCAAGGACGGCGCCCTCTACCCCGAGGAGCAGACGATCACGCCCGTGCGGGACGAGCAGGGCGAGATCACGCACTTCATCGCGATCAAGGAGGACATCACCGAGCGCAAACGCCTCCAGGAGCACCTCACTCAGAGCGAAAAGCTGGCGGCGATGGGCCAGCTCCTGGCGAGCGTCGCCCACGAGCTCAACAACCCGCTCTCGGTCCTGACCGGGCACGCGGCCCTGCTCAAGTCCGCGAGCGACCAGAAGGTTGCCGACCGCGCGGTGAAGATGATCCACGCGGCTGAGCGCTGCGCCCGCATCGTTCGGAACTTCCTGACCCTCGCCCGCCAGCGGCCTCCCGAGCGGACGCGGGTCGACCTGAACCAGGTCGTGCGCGACGCGCTCGAGCTGGTCGCGTACCCGATCCGGGTCGACAACATCGAGCTGGGCCTCGAGCTGTCCGAACGGCTTCCCCGCCTCACTGCCGACGGTCATCAGCTCCATCAGGTCGTGATCAATCTATTGACGAACGCGCAGCAGGCGTTGCGGGAGGCCCCGACGCCGCGACGTATCACGGTCACCACGCGGGCCGAGGCCAACGAGCGCTCGGTCGTGCTCCAGGTGGCCGACAACGGGCCCGGCATCTCGCAGGAGACCCAGGCCAAGCTGTTCGAGCCGTTCTTCACGACCAAGCCGCCGGGCGAGGGCACGGGGCTGGGGCTGGCCATCTGTCAGGGCATCGTCAACACGCATCACGGCACCCTCCAGGTGGCGAGCGCCCCCGGTCAGGGCGCCACCTTCCGTATGGAGCTGCCGGTCGAGGAGATGGAAGCGACGCCCGATGCCGAGCCAGAGCCCGAGTCCGCGGCCAGCAGCAAGTCGATTCTCGTCGTCGATGACGAGCCCGAGATCGCCGCGCTGCTCGGCGAGATGCTCACCAGCGACGGGCATCGGGTCGAAGCGGTCGAGGACGGGCTCATGGCCCTCGCGAGGCTTGCGACAGGGCGCTACGATCTCATCATCAGCGACCTGCGGATGCCGAAGCTCGACGGCCCGGGCTTACACGCCGAGGTCGCCCGCCGTCACCCGCAGCTGCTGCGCCGCATGGTGTTCGTGACCGGCGACACGCTTGGACCGGAGAGCGCCGAGTTTCTCCGGCGAACCGAGGTCGCCACGTTCGGCAAGCCGTTCGCGCTGGCCGACGTCCGGCGGGTCATCCGTCAGGTTCTCGAGGATCGCTGAGGGAGGTTTTGAATAGATGGGGGGCCTCGAAGGGCCCCCCTCGACCTCGCGTTTTGGACTTACGCATTCATCGTGTTTTCGATGGCGCGGAGACGACGGGAGAGGCCGACGAGCATCTGCTGCGTCAGCTCTGGCACTGCGCTGATGAGCTCCCAGAAGTGGGCACGATTGATCACCAGCACGCGCAGATCGGTCTCGGCCTTGACCGTGGCCGAGCGCGGCCCGCCGTCGAGCAGGCTCATCTCGCCGAAGAACTCGCCGGGTTTGAGTCGGTGCTTCTTGTGCATCGAGAGCGTCACCAGCGCCGTCCCGTCGACGATGATGAAGAACTCCTCGCCCGGCTCGCCCTGGCGGGTGAGCACGGTGCGCTCGGGGACTTCCACGACCTTCGAGATGTCGGCGACGGCGCGCAGCTGCCGGGTGCTGCATCCCTCGAAGATGGGCACCCGTTCGAGGAGCCTGATCTTCTCATCGCGGGCGGTCCGGTACCCGTCGAAGATGTCGCCGATCAGTTTCATCGTGGCTTCGCCTCCTTGGCCGCGTAGCTCACCGCCAGCCCTGCGCCGGCGTCCGACTGGATGCCGTAGGGCGGCACGGGGTACCGCAGCCCGTTCTTGTCGAGCGCCGCCAGTCCCTCGATCACCTTGGGCAAGAAGCGCGGCGGGATGGCCATCAGCAATTCGTCGTCCGCCACGCCGCCGTAGCGCCGCTCGGCATAGCACGGGATCGTCAGCGCGGGTTCCCCGGTCTTGAGCGCCTTGCCCCACGAGTCGGCGCACGCCGACTCGCCGACCGACGTGAAGCTGAGCTTCCGGTATCCCGTCCACTGCAGCCCGTTGATGAAGAAGATCATCTGCCCGGGCGTCCCGTAGATGAGGCAAATATCTGGCGGGTCGAGTCGCCCCGCGGTGAGCGGCGAGACGGCCATGGCCCGGTAACGGCCGTGCGGGACACAGTCCATCGCGTGCTGGTGCAGGCTCGCATCCTCTTTGGTCTTGAACCAGACGCCGGCCATGCGCTGTCCGGAGAGCCACTCGTCGTCCTGAGGATGGAGCCCGATGACGGCGCCGCACTGGGCGCCGATGAGATCCGCCATCGTGATGCCCACCGTCCAGCCGAGCTGGCGCGCCTGGGCGACGATCTGATCGGTGGTGTGCCGAGATTTCGGGCGGCGGATCTTCGGGATGGCTTCCATCGCCTCGACGGTCTCGAAGAGCTTCATGCCGATGGGAATCGAGCGCAGACGGATGTAGCGATTGAGGCCGTCGACGATCGCGTTCCAGTCATACTGTTTCGCAGGCTCTTGCATTAGCGTCCTCTCAGTCTGCTCAGGTCGCGGCGCTCGCGCTTGGTGGGGCGGCCGGCGCCGGGGGGGCGCCACGGCGGCGGCGCCCGGCGAAGACGCGGCGGCTCGGGCGGCGTCAGGTCCTCGTACAGCGCCTTGGCGGTCGTCGCGGAGCCGCGCCGGTCATCGAGCGCGGCGACCTTGACGATCCGGCGTCGCCCCTGCGGCAGAGTCACCTTCACGACGTCGCCGGCGCGGAGGTTCTTGGCCGGCTTCACCGCCTGATCGTTGACGTCCACCTTGCCGCCGTCGCACGCGGACGCGGCGAGGCTGCGGGTCTTGAAGACGCGCGCCGCCCAAAGCCATTTGTCCACTCGGAGCGAATCAGGACGGCTCTGCACGAGGAGACGGTATCATAGGCCCGAGGGAGCCTCGGACATGACGCGGTTCGTCGTGCTCGCGTTGCTGCTGGCATCCACGGTCGCCGCCTGGGCGGCCGACGTCGTCGTGGTCGAGGACTGGAAGAGCCAGAAGGTCGGGGTCAAGGGAATCCCCGAAGGTTGGCAGGGCGGGCAGACGTGGGGTCTACCGCAATACGACATGACCGTCGTCGAGAACGACGGCCACCGCGTGCTCCACCTCAAGAGCAAGGTCGAGAGCTCGACGATCAGCAAGGACATCAAGGGCAAGGTCAACCTCAAGCAGACGCCGATTCTCGAGTGGAGCTGGCGGGTCGTCGAGCTTCCCAAGGGCGCCAACGCCGCGAAGAAGAGCACCGACGACGAGGCGGCTCAGATCTACGTGACGTGGCCGCACTTCCCGCAGGCATTCCGTTCGCGCATCATCGGCTACATCTGGGATGCGGCCTCGCCGGTCGGCAGCTTCGTGCCGAGCGAGAAGACCGGGATGGTCCACTACGTGGTGGTGCGCACCGGAACGGCCGAGCTCGGCAAGTGGTTCACCGAGCGACGTAACGTGGTCGACGACTACGTGAAGGTCTACGGGGAGCAGCCCGAGAACCCGGGGGTCATCTCGGTGGCGATCGACTCGGACGACACGCTGTCGTCCGCTGAGTCCTTCTTCGGAGCGATCCTCTTCCGGAAGCCCTGACCGCCGCTTAGCGGTGGTCGCCCACTACTTGAGGCACCGCGGTCGCGAGGTCGCTGGCGGTGGCCGCGGCCGCGACGTCGATGGCCACGAGGAGCGCGCTGTTCATCACGCTCATGTACCACTGGCCGGCCTCGGACTCCACGAACTTCACGTACTCGGCCAGCTCCTGGTCCGTGAGGCTGCGATAGGCGAGAAGCATGCTCACGAGGCACGCGCCTCGGATCTGCTCCAGCGTACGGCTGCGGGCCGTCGCGATCTGGTCTTCGAGCTGAGCGTTGCTGACGCGGGCCGACGCGGGCAGCACGGGCTGGAACGCGCGGGTCAGGCTGCGGACGATCGACAGGGTCACGTCCACCGTCGTTTCGGACGCGCCGCCGCTGGCGTCCAGACGCTCGACGAGGGCGATGCGCTGCAGCGAGGCCTGCTTCCGCTCGATGCTCACGGCGCTGTCCCAACCTTTCTCGAAGGCCAGGGCCATCAGCTCGAGCGCGGTGATGCGCTTGCCGAGCGGTGAACGGTACCACGCGAGCGCGCCAGCGAGCTTCTCGGCGTCGAGGTTACGCTCGAACTCGAGCTTGATCCGGGAGTAAATGGCGTCGGCGTCGAAGTTCGTCGACGCGATACGGTCGATCGTCGCCCGGTCCTGGCTGCTGATCCGGCCCTGACCCCGCAGGAACTGAACCCGGACTCCTGCCGCCAGGCCTTCCAGTTGAACGCGAAGGCCGGAGCGCTCGAGAAGCTCGTCGAGGCCGCTCCGCTCGGCCCCGGACACCGGTCCGGCGGCCGTCACGGCTCGGGCGTCTGACCCGCTGTTCGAGACGGATGCGGTCGCGGGTGATCCGCTGAAGATGAGCACCGTGCCGATTGCCGCTAGGATCGTCCATTCCCGAGCCATCGCTGTCTAGCCTCCCTGAGCGCGTCGTGTGCGCCTGCCAGGGGTATGTGCAGGAACGGTGCCTAGCTAAATCCCAGCAACATCACTGGGATGCGGTGGTGGTGGTCGACCCCTCCGGTCAAAAATCGCCCGGTGCTCAGGTTTTTCTAACCAGGCCCTCCCAAATCGCCGGGGCGCAGCCGTCTCGTCGTGGGTCGGCGCCGGCCATCAGCGCCCCGGACTTCGGGATCGCGCGCGATCCCCTGGCCTCCTCCCCACGGTGCGGCCTGTGGACCTCCCTCAGTTGGCGCGCTGGGTCTGGAGTCCCCGGGATTCGTGGACGCTGTCGCCGGCGAGCTTCGGATCGAGCAGGTCGCGCAGCCCGTCACCTAACAGGTTGAGGCCGAGGATCGTCATCATGATCGCGGCGCCGGGATAGAGCACGAGCCACGGCGCCTGCTGGAGGTAGAGCCGGCCGTCGGACAGGATGTTGCCCCATGACGGCACGAAGGGCGGCACGCCCACGCCGAGGAACGAGAGGGCGGCCTCGGTGAGCACGGCCGCCGCGAAGACGAAGCTTCCCTGCACGATCACCGGCGACAGGCAGTTCGGCAGCACGTGGCGTCCGATGAGCGTCGCGTCCGCGGCGCCGAGCGCCCGCGCCGCCTCCACGTACGCGGTCTCGCGAATGACCAGGACCGAGCCGCGGACGATGCGCGCCACGCGTGGCGAGTACACGACGCCGATGGCCAGCACCACGTTGGCGACGCTCGGGCCGAGCGCCGCCATCAGCGCGATCGCCAGGATGATCGCCGGAAAAGCCATGAGCCCGTCCATCACGCGCATGACGACGTTGTCGAGCCTCCGGTAGTAGCCGGCGATCAGCCCGCACGACACTCCGACGACGAGCGAAAGCGCGACGACGGCCGAGCCCACCAGCAGCGACAGGCGCGCACCGTGGATCACGCGGCTGAACACGTCGCGCCCCACGTCGTCGGTCCCGAACCAATGGACCGCGCTCGGCGGCGCCAGCCGCGAGGCGACGTCCATGCGGGTCGGGTTCCCGGCCACCACCGGCCCGAGGGTTCCGAGCACCAGCATCACCGCCATCAGCGCCGCGCCGATCAGCGTGATCTTGCGGCGGGCCAGCCGCGCGAGCATCACTGATACCTCACGCGCGGGTCGAAGGCGAGGTAGGAGAGGTCCACGGCGAGGTTGATCAGCATGTAGACGCCGGCGATGCACAGCACCACGCCCTGAATCACCGGGTAGTCGCGTCGCAGGACCGCCGAGATGATCAGGCGGCCGAGCCCGGGGATGTTGAACACGGTCTCGATCACGACGGCGCCCGAGATCAGCACCGCGAAGCTGATGCCGATGATCGTCACCGTCGGGATCATGGCGTTCTTGAGGGCGTGCTTGTAGATCACCGCGCGCTCGCCCAACCCCTTGGCGCGGCCGGCGACGATGTACTGCTCGCGCAGCACGTCGAGCATCGCCGAGCGCGCGATCCGCGCGATCAGCGCCGACTGCACGACCCCTAGCGCGAACGCCGGCAGGACGAGCGAGCGAAGGGTCTTGAGCCAGCCGTACTCGAGCGGCGAGTAGCCGGCGACCGGAAACCATCCGAGCCACACCGAGAAGCAGAGGATCAGCAGGAGGCCGGCCAGGAAGTTCGGCACCGAGATGCCGACCAGCGCCAGCGCCATGAACACCTGGTCAGTCGTCGAGTTGTGGTAGCGGGCCGAGATCACGCCGGCCGGCACGCCGATGAGGCTCGCGACGACGATCGCGAAGAGGGTGAGCAGCAGGGTCGGCTCGACGCGGTCGAGGATCGCCTCGGTGACCGGCTTGCGAAGGAAGATGGACTGGCCGAGGTTGCCCTGCGCCAGCTGCACGTACCAGCGGCCGAGCTGCACCGGGAGCGGCGCGTCCAGCCCCAGCTGGCGCTCGATTCGCGTGACGTCTTCGCGCGAGGCGTCGGGCCCGGCGATGACCGAGGCCGGATCGCCGGGCGCCAGATGGATCAGCACGAACGAGACGGTGGCCACGACCAGCGCCACCGGGATCAGCGCGAGGAGCCGGCGGACGATGTAGACCTTCACCGCCGGCGCGTGTCCCCGGCGCTCACTTCAGCCACACGTTCCAGAAATTCGCCTCGTTGGTCGGTCGAAAGCCCTGCAGCTCCTTGCGATAGGCGACCAGCCCGAACTCGTCGCCGAACTTGATGCGCCCGACGTCCTCGTAGAAGATCTGCTGGACCTTCTCCCAGATCGCCTTGCGCTTGCGCGGGTCGCTCTCCCGCGCGAGCGCCTCCATCAGCTTCTCCTTCTCCTCGGTGCACCACCAGCCCGGCCAGTTGCACGCCACGCTGGTGGCGAAGGCGGGCTCGGGGTTGAACGTGATGCCCGTCGAGAAGACGTCGAAGAGCTCGGGCTTGTTGCGACGCTGCACGAGCGTGGCCCAGTCGACGACTTGCAGATCGATCTTGAATCCCGCCGCCTCCAGCTGCTGCTTGGCCACGATCGCGTTCTTGTACATCCACTGGTACTCCCTGGTCGTGATCCAGCGCACGGGCTGGCCGGCGTAGCCCGCCTCCTGCAGGAGCTTCTTCGCCCTGGCCGGGTTCTTCTGGTTGTAGAGCTCGCCGCCCGCGCGGCTGTGCCACTGCGGCTGCTCCGGGAACGAGAGCCCGGGGTCGAGCCGGTAGAACGCCTTGTCGCCGAACCCGGCGGCCATGATCTCCTGCATGTCGAGCGCGGCCTGGAAGGCCTGGCGGATGCGCTTGTCGGTCATGAGCCCCTGCTTGTGGTTCAGCACCGCGGTGGGCCAGCCCTCGGGCTTGATGATGCCGGCCACCACCCCGGGTGCGTTCTTCACCCGCTCGTGCATATCTTGTTGAAGCTGCTGGGCGTAGTGGTACTCGCCGGTCTCCACGCCGGCCTGGCGCACGGCCACGTCCGGCACGGGAATGAAGAGGATCTCGTCGACGTAGGCGGTCCGCTTGCCGCCAAAGCCGTCCGGCGCGTCGGTCCGGGCCGCGTAGTCCTTGAAGCGCGCGACCTTCACGTGACGGTCGGGCTTGTGCTCGACGAAGCGGTAGGGGCCGGTGCCGATGTACTCCGTCACCGGCTTGTCGCCGGCGGCCTCGACCACCTCGCGTGGATAGATGACGGCGCCGTTGTTGGGACGCGCCAGGCCCATCAAGAGCGCGCCCGACGTGTCCTTGAGGTACATCACCACCGTGTACGGATCCTTCGCCTCCACGCCCTCGACGTTCTTCCAGAACTGCTTGCCGGGTGTCGCCAGGCGACCCCAGCGCTGGAGCGACGGCACGACGTCGGCCGACGTCAGCTCCTTGCCATTGTGGAACTTCACGCCACGGCGCAGCCGGAAGGTGTACGTCTTGCCGCTGTCGCTGACGGCGTGGCCCTCGACCAGGAGCGGGATCGCGCTGTAGGTCCGGTCGTAGGTGTAGAGCCCTTCGTAGACGTGCCAGGTGATCTGCTGCACGATCGTGGCCGTCGTCGTGTGCAGGTCGAGCGTGGGCGGCTCGCCGATCATCGCCACCTTGAGCACGCCGCCGGCCTTCGGTTGATCCTGGGCCCGCGCGGTGCTCACGACGAGCGCACTCAGCACCAGGAGCGCGACGGCCGCGATGCTCCGACGTCTCGCGTGCAGGTTCATGGTGTCCCCTCTACTGGAGTCGCACGATTATTTAGAGTCGCGCCTCGGCGGGCGGGACCCCAGCCCCGCGACCGCCTGCGGCGCGCACGACCATTGAGAGTCGCACCTCGGCGGGCGGGGCCCCAGCCCCGCGACCGCCTGCGGCGCGCACTACCTTATAGCATCGGCAGTTCGTTGAGATGTCGCAGGTGCCACGCCTGGCCGATTCGCTCGAGGACGGTGAGCGCGCCGTAACCCTGACCCAGCGCCAGCAGCCGGCCCCGCGGAAGCCCGAGCGCGCGACAGATGAGCGTGCGGTTCGTTCCGCCGTGCGCCACGACAGCGATCGCCCGACCGGCGTGCGCGGCCGCGAGCGATTCGAACGCGGGCCAGGCGCGGGCCTCGAGGTCCGGGATGCTCTCGCCGTCCGGGAACGGGAACTCGCCGACGCTCGACATCCACTGGGCGAACTGCTCGGGCTCCCGCTGCTTGATCTCGGCGGCGGTGAGCCCTTCCCAGCGTCCCATCGCCATCTCGCGGAGCGCCGGCACCACGGTGGGCTTCAGCTGATGGGGCGCGCCGATGATCTCGCCGGTCCGCCGGGCGCGCTCCAGATCGCTCGCGAACACCGCCGCCACGTCGATCGCGGCGAGCCGGGCCGCCTGCGCGGCGCTCTGACGCTCGCCCCGAGCCGAGAGCGGGACGTCGAGGTGACCGATGAATCGGCCGGTCTCGGCGAGCACGACCTCGCCGTGACGGAAGAGGTAGATCAGGCTACCAGCCGCGACCACGCCGATACCGTGAGGAGACCGGCCAGCTCCGCCACCTCGATCGCGGCCCCGAGCACGTCACCGGTGATTCCGGCGACGCGCGTCGCGACGAAACGCGCGACGGCCACCGCGCTCAAGAGCGCCACCGCGAGCACCACGACGCCGAGCGAGCGAAGTGCCGTGGCCGCCACCAGCAACGCGATCGCCAGCGCGATCGGCGCGGCGCGCCTGCCGACGCTCGCGCTGAACGCCGCGCCGAATCCCTCGGACTTGGCCGCCGGGAACAGGAGCGCGAGCAGCGACGGCGTCGCGCGCGCGATCACCGGCACGACGAGCAGCGTGCGCGCGCGCACGCCCGGTGGCAGCTCGACGACCGCGCCGATCTCGAGGAGCAAGAAGAGGATGAGGCCGATCGCGCCGAACGCGCCGATGCGGCTGTCGCGCATGATCGCGAGCCGATGCTCGGCGTCGCGCCCGCCGAGACCGTCGAGACAGTCGGCGAGGCCGTCGAGGTGCAGGCCGCCGGTCACGAGCTTCCAGGCCGTCACCGTGAGGAGCCCGGCCAGGAGCGAGGGAAAGAGCACTAAGGTGATCTTCTCGACGATTATCAGGAACACCCCGAGACCGAGACCGATTACCGGAAACCACGCCGCCGCTCGCCCCAGCGCGCCGGGGTGCCCGGAAGTAGGCCCAGGAATTGGCACAATCGTCAGATAGCGCGCGGCGACGAACAGACCGGTCACGGCGCGAATCCTAGCACGTTCTTCTTGACGCGCCCGCCGGGGCAAGGCGACAATTTCGTGCACGAAGTAGCCCATCCCGACCGACGCGAAGGGGCCTCCTATGAGTGCTGTTACGAGCGTGGCCGAGAAGTGGGTGGAAGAAGCGGCTGGACTGACTCGGCCCTCGCGCGTCGTCTGGAGCGACGGGTCCAAGGCGGAGTACGACGCGCTGATCGAGGCGATGCTGCGCGATGGAACGCTCCTGGCGCTCAATCCGCGGAGCTACCCGAACTGCTACCTCCATCGAAGCCACCCGTCGGACGTCGCGCGCACCGAGCAGCTGACCTTCATCTGCAGTCGCGAGAAGGGCGGCGCCGGGCCGACCAACAACTGGATCGCGCCGTCCGAGGCGAAGTCGAAAGCCGGCGCGCTGTTCCGCGGCAGCATGAAGGGCCGGACGATGTACGCCATCCCGTATCTCATGGGGCCGGCCGGATCGCCGATGAGCCGCGTGGGGTTGATGGTCACCGACAGTGCGTACGTGGCCGCGAGCATGCACCTGATGACCCGCGTGGGTCAGGTCGCGATCCAGCACATGCGCCGAGACGACGACTTCATCGCGGGCCTGCACTCGCTCGGCGATCTCTCGCCCGATCGGCGACTGATCCTCCACTTCCCCGAAGAGAAGCTGATCTGGAGCGTGGGCTCCGGGTACGGCGGCAACGCGCTCCTCGGCAAGAAGTGCCACGCGCTCCGCATCGCGTCGTCCCAGGCGCGCGAGGAGGGCTGGCTGGCCGAGCACATGCTGATCATCGGGGTCGAGGACCCGGAGGGGCGCATCACCTATCTCGCCGCGGCAATGCCGAGCGCGTCGGGCAAGACGAATCTAGCGATGGCGGTGTCGCACCTCCCGGGCTGGCGCGTGTGGACGGTGGGCGACGACATCGCGTGGATGTGGGTGGACGCCACCGGTCAGCTCCGCGCCGTCAACCCCGAGCGCGGCTTCTTCGGCGTGGCGCCCAACACGAGCCCCAAGACGAACCCCAACGCGACGGCCATGGTGCGCTCGAACACCATCTTCACGAACGTGGCGATGACGCCGGACGGCGAGCCCTGGTGGGAAGGGCTGACGCCGTCGGTGCCGGCCGGGCTCGCCGACTGGCAGGGGCGGCCGTGGAACCCGGGCGACGGACCGGCCGCGCACCCCAACTCGCGCTTCACGGTGCTCGCCGAGCAGTGCCCGTCGATCGCGCCGAACTGGGAAGAGCCGCAGGGCGTGCCGATCTCGGGCGTCATCTTCGGCTCGCGTCGCTCGACGGTGATCCCACTCGTGTTCGAGGCGTTCGACTGGGCGCACGGCGTCTTCCTCGGATCGGCGATGAGCACGGAGACGACGGCGGCGATCACCGGCAAGGTGGGCGTCGTCCGCCGCGATCCGATGGCGATGATTCCGTTCTGCGGCTACAACATGGCCGACTACTTCGCCCACTGGCTGGCCATGGGCCCGCGGCTCACGAAGCCGCCGCGGATCTTCCGCGTCAACTGGTTCCGCCGCGACGCCGACAACCGCTTCCTGTGGCCGGGCTACGGTGACAACGTGCGCATCCTCAAGTGGATGGTCGAGCGTATTCGCGGGACCGGCCGCGCGGCCGAGACGCCGATCGGCTTTGTCCCGGCGCCCGGCACCATCGACACGAGCGGGCTCGACGTCACGCCCGCTCAGCTCGCCGAGGCGCTCCGCTGCGACGCGAGCGAGTGGCTGCCGGCGCTCGACGACCTGGGTGGGTTCTTCAAGGACTTCGGCCCGCGGCTCCCGGCCCCGATCGCCGAGACGCTGGCCACGACGCGGCGGCGCTTCGGCGGCTGAGCCGGCGCCGCCCGCCCCGCCGCACGATCAGACCGGGTAGACGCCGTTCCGGCGCGCCGGGAACTCGTGCGCCTTCGTCTGGGCGTACGCCAGGCGCTTGATCAGCTCGTCGCGGAGCGCCACGCCCGGCACGATGTCGTCGATCAGCATCTCGGACGCGAGCTTGTAGGTGTCGACGTCCTGCGCGTACTCGTCGCGCTTCTGCTTGACCCACGCCGCCCGCTCCGACTCCGGCAGCTCCATGATCTTGTTGTAGTAGACGGCGTTGACCGCGGGCTCCGGCCCCATGATGGCGATCTGCCCCTGCGGGAGCGCGATCGCGGCGTCGGGCTCGAAGGCCGGGCCGCACATGGCGTAGAGACCGGCGCCGTAGCACTTGCGCACGATCACCGAGATCTTCGGGACGGTGGCCTGCGCCGTGGCGAAGATCATCTTGGCGCCGTGGCGGATGATCCCCTGCTGCTCGACCTTCGTGCCCACCATGAAGCCGGCGATGTCGGCCAGGTACACGAGCGGGATGTTGTAGGCGTTGCACAGCCAGATGAACTTCGCCGCCTTGTCGGACGAGTCGACCATGAGCACGCCGCCCTTGACCTTCGGCTGGTTGGCGACGATCCCGACCGTGCGGCCGTCGAGGCGCGCGAAGCCGACGATGACCTCCTGGGCGAAGAGGCGCTTGATCTCGAACCACGAGCCGGCGTCGATCACCCGGTCGATGACCTCGTACATGTCGAAGTACTTCCGCTGGTCGTACGGCACGATCTCGTCGATGGGCCGGCCGGCCTTGGGCGGCCCGGCCGGGCCCGTGGGCGGCTGCTCGCGGTGCGACCGCGGCATGTAGCTGAGGTAGCGCCGGGCCAGGTCGAGCGCGTCCTCGTCCGACTGCGCCAGCACGTCGCCGCACCCTGAGACCTTGCAGTGCATGAGCGCGCCGCCCAGCTCCTCGAGGGTCGTTTTCTCGCCGATCGCCATCTCGACCATGCGCGGGCTACCGACGTACAGGGAGGCCTTGCCGTCGACCATGATGACGACGTCGGTGAGCGCCGGGAGGTACGCCGAGCCCGCCGGCGACGGGCCGAACAGCACGCAGACCTGCGGCACGACGCCGGAGAGCTGGACCTCGTTGTAGAAGATGCGCCCGGCGTGGAACCGCCCCGGAAAGATCTTGATCTGCTCCGAGATCCGCCCGCCTGCCGCGTCGACCAGGTAGAGAAGCGGCACCTGGAGCCGGGCCGCCTTCTCCTGGATGCGCACGATCTTCTGCACGGTCTTCTCGCCCCACGAGCCGGCCTTGACCGTGTAGTCGTTGGCCATGACGCACACGGGCCGGCCGCCGACCTGGCCGACGCCGGTCACGACGCCGTCGGCGGGGGTGTCGGCCTCGGC
Organism: Candidatus Rokuibacteriota bacterium; assembly: GCA_003221515.1. GTDB lineage: Bacteria > Methylomirabilota > Methylomirabilia > Rokubacteriales > CSP1-6 > AR31. Next base: position 38,368 of record QHSI01000102.1, on the reverse strand, counting down.
CGAGCGCGCGAACAGCCAGTCTTCCTGGAACGGGGCGCCCGGGTCGAAGAGCAGCTTGAGGCGGTCGCGGACGAAGAGCTTGCCTTCCTCGCGGAGCTTCTCGCGATACTTCGTGTGGCCCTGCTCGATGCGGGCGCGCTCCCGGAAGTAGCGCTCCTCGCCAGAGCTCATCGCCGCGCCCCGATCATGGGGTGGGATTGGTCCACAGGATGATGATGAGCGTGCCGGCGCCGTGGCGCGGGCCGCCGATCACGGCCGGGTTGCCCGACTGCGCCTGGATGCTCGTCGCGACCTCGGCGACGCTGCCGCGGATCAGGCGGACGTTGAACGTCACCGTGTCCTTGCGCACGCCCTGGGGCGTGATCTCGAGCCGCCGGTCGCCCGGCACCGGCCAGCGCTGGGTCGCGCCCACCTTCACCTCGCCGCGATAGCGCTCCAGCGACGTATAGTGGTTGTAGCGGAAGAGCTGGCGGAGCTTCGGCAGAAACGCCTCGAGCCGCTCGTCGGGCGGCTCCGGCGCGCGGCTCGGGGTGTCGGTCGGCGGCGTGTCGCTGGCGAGGACGATGCGGGTGCCGAAGCGAACCACCTGCTGGGCTTCGGCGCTGGCCGCCACCAGCGCCAGGAGCAGCACCAGCAGGACCACCAGCAGAGGCCCGAGACTGTCCCGCAGGCGCTTGCGCGCGTTGTGCAGCCGCGACATCACGGTTCCCATCGGGATGCTCAACACCTCTGCGATCTCGCGGTACGAGAGCCCCTCGAGGTCACTCAACATGATAATGGCGCGATGCGGCTCCGACAAAGTCGCTAGAGCCTTCACGATGCGCTCGCGCTCCTCGATCTGCGCCGCGCTGGCGTCGGGCGCGGTCCCATGATCGACGAGCGCCCGGTCCCAGTCCTTCTCGTCGACACGCTCGGTTCCGAAGGCGCGACCGCGCGCCGCGTGCTGCCGCGCGCGATCCCGGGCGACGTTCATCGCGATCCGGAAGAGCCAGGTGTAGAACGCGGAGTCGCCCCGGAACGACGGGAGCGCCTGGAAGGCTCGGATGAAGGCGTCCTGCGACACGTCCCACGCCTCGTCGGCGTCGCGCAGGACGTTGTAGGCGAGCCGGTACACCCGCTGGCGATACTTCTGGACCAGCGGCTCGAAGGCCGCCAGGTCGCCGGCGCGGCACCGCTCGATCAGGGCCGCATCGTCGCTGTCCACCTGGATTCACTCGCTCGCCCCCTTCCCCGCCGCCGGTTAGACGTCGAGGAAGCGGCGGTGATTCACCGTCGTGAGGCCGGCCGGCGCCGGAGCGACGCGAGCGCGTCGAAGCCGAGCACGTAGCTCTGCGGGCCGAATCCGGAGATCTGCCCGCGCGCGACGCCGGCGATCACCGAGTGGCGTCGGAACTCCTCTCGCGCGTGCACGTTGGAGAGGTGGACCTCCACGACCGGCAGCTTGATCGCGGCGACCGCGTCGCGGAGCGCGATCGAGTAGTGGGTGAATGCGCCGGGGTTCATGACCACGCCCGCGAACCGCTCGCGCTCCGCGCCCTGCAGCCAGTCGATCAGCTGGCCCTCGTGATTGGACTGTCGGCAGTCTACCGAATCGCCGCGTCGACGCGCGTGGTCGCGGAGCATCCGGTCGACCTCGGCGAGCGTGACGCGACCGTAGACGGCGGGCTCACGGGTCCCGAGCAGATTCAAGTTCGGGCCGTGCAGGACGAGCACTTTCATGGCGGCGAGCTTAGCATCAGTGCCCGCCGAGCGGCGACACGAGCCGGTCGGCGATGACGAAGAGCACGAGCCCCGCGAAGACCGTCCAGCCGAGTGCCGGCCCGCCCTCGCGGTTCACCTCGGGAATCAGGTCCGACGCGGCCACGTAGATCGTGACGCCGGCCGAGAGCGCGAGCGCGTAGCCGACGTAGTCGCCGGCCAGCAGGCTCGTGGCGGCCGCGCCGCCGATCGTGAGTCCCCCGAGCAGCGCGCCGGCGCCGACCGCGGCCGCGCGCGACTGACCGCCCGCCAGCATGATCGACGCGATCGTGAACCCCTCCGGCACCTTGTGGAGGAGCACCGCCAGCGAGAGGAGGGCGCCGAGCGCCGGGCCGATCATGAACCCGGCGGCGATGGCCACGCCGTCGAACAGCGTGTGGACGCCGAGGCCCAGGAGCGCCAGGTAGCCGGCCGAGGGCCGGAGCAGCGCCTCCGGATGGATCTCTTCGCCGAAGTGGAAGTGCGGCGCCACCGTGTGCTCGAAGAGGTGGACCCCGAAGTAGCCGATGAGGACGAACAGGAACGCGTGCTCGACCTGCGCGCTCTCGGGGAGCATCCGGACGAACGCGGCCGCCAGCATGAACCCGGCCCCGCCGGCGACGAAGTAGCGGAGCGGCGCCAGCCCCTTCTGGTGGACCGTCGTCACCAGGAGCGCGCCCGCCAGATCGGCAGTCGCCGCGGCGGCCACGAAGGCCAGGTATGCTAACATGATCGGCGAGCATAGCATGGGCATTGCGGCGCTCTTCCGCCAGCTCGGCGAGATTCTCGTCCACGAACGCCTGACCACCCCCGATCTCGTGGAGCGCGCCCTCGCGCGCTCTCGAACGACCGGCGAGCGGGTGGGCGAGGCGCTGGTCGCGCTCGGCGCGATCAAGGACGACGACGTCCTGCGGGCGCTCGCCGTCCAGCAGGGGCTGGCCTACCTCACGCGAGACGAGCTGCCGTCGCCCTTGCCCATCGTGAAGAACCTCTCGCCGAAGTACCTGCGCCAGTACACGGTCTGCCCGGTGAGCGTCGAGGGCAACGTGCTGACGGTCGCGACCGCCGATCCGCTCAACCCGGTCATCGTGGACGACCTCGCCCAGTCGACTGGCCTCGCGGTGAAGGTCGTCGTGAGCTCGGCCGACGCGATCGGCGAGGCGATCGATCGCACGTTCGACGGTGTCGCGACGCCGCTGCAGCGCATCGTCGAAGGCATGGAGGACGACCGCGCCGAGGGCGGTGACGAGGACGTCGATCACCTGCGCGACATGGCGTTCGAGGCGCCGGTGGTCCGGCTCGTGAACCTCCTCATCGAGGGCGCCATCGGCGCCGAAGCCTCCGACATCCACATCGAGCCCTTCGAGGACACGCTGCGGATCCGCTATCGCATCGACGGCATCCTGTACGATCAGGAAGCGCCGCCGCGGAGGCTCCAGGCCGCCGTCACTTCGCGCGTGAAGCTCATGGCCGAGATGAACATCGCCGAGCGGCGGCTGCCGCAGGACGGGCGCATCCGGGTCACCATGCACGGGCGCCGCGTCGACATCCGCGTGTCGACGATCCCCACCGTCCACGGCGAGTCGATCGTGATGCGCTTGCTCGACCGTCAGAGCGTGTTCCTCCCGCTCGAGAAGCTGGGGTTCGGCCCCGCGATGCTCCCCGGCTTCGAGTCGATGATCCGCCGGCCCCACGGAATCGTCCTGGTCACCGGGCCGACCGGCTCCGGCAAGACCACGACGCTCTACGCGGCGCTCGACAAGATCAACTCGCCGGACCGCAAGATCATCACCGTCGAGGATCCCGTCGAATACCAGCTCAAGGGCGTCAATCAGATCCCGGTCAAGCCGAAGATCGGCCTGACGTTCGCCACGGGGCTCCGGCACATCGTCCGCCAGGACCCCGACGTGATCCTGATCGGCGAGGTTCGAGATCTCGAGACCGCGGATATCGCGATCCAGGCCTCGCTCACCGGCCATCTGGTCTTCTCGACGCTCCACACGAACGATGCGCCGGGGGCGATCACGCGGTTGCAAGACATGGGCGTCGAGCCGTACCTCGTCGCGTCGGTGCTCGAGGGTGTGATGGCCCAGCGGCTGGTCCGGCGCATCTGCGCCGCGTGCCGTGCGACCGACTCACCCTCGGCGGGCGATCTGGGCGCGCTGGGCATCGCGGGCACCGCCGGCGTCCCGCTCTACCGCGGCCGCGGCTGCGACGAGTGCCGCGGCACCGGATACCGCGGCCGGACGGGCATCTACGAGCTGTTCCCGATCACGGAGGACGCTCGCAGCCTGATCCTGCGCCGCGCGCCGACCCGCGAGATCCGCCGGGCGGCGGTCGAGGCGGGCATGATCACGCTCAGGCTCGACGGCTGGGCGAAGGCCTGCGAGGGCGTCACGACCGTCGAGGAAATTCTCAGGGTCACCCAGGAAGACGCCTAGTCCGCGATGCCCGTTTTCGTATACCGGGCCGCCGACCGGCGTGGTCAGACGATCGACGGTGTGATGGAGGCGCCCGACGCCCGGGCGGTCATCGAGCGACTCCAGCGCGACGCCTACTTTCCCATCCGGGTCGCGCCGCACGCCGAGCGCGCGGGCTGGCTCTCGTTCGGCGGCTCGTCGCGCGTCAGCCAGCGCGACCTCCTGGCCTTCACCCAGCAGCTCGCGACGCTCTTCGAAGCGGGCCTGCCGCTCGATCGTGGTCTATCGATCCTCGAGGAGCTCGCGCCGAACGCGCGCGTCAAGGCGATCGTCACCGACCTGCTCGTAAGTGTCCGCGGGGGCTCGTCGCTGAGCGAGGCGCTCGGCAAGCACCATCCCCGCCCCTTCTCGCGCCTCTACATCAATATGGTGCGCGCCGGCGAGCGGGGCGGCGTCCTCGAAGTCACCCTGCGACGGCTCGCCGAGTTCCTCGAGGCGCGGTCCGCGTTCGCCGACGCCGTCAGGACCGCGATCGCCTATCCGATCTTCCTCGTCGCCGTCGGTATCGGCGCCATCGTCTTCCTGATGACCTTCGTGATTCCGCGGTTCGCCACGATCTTCTCCGATCTGGGCCAGACGATGCCGTTGCCGACCCAGATCCTTTTGTGGGTGAGCGCGGGCGTGCAGGGGTACTGGTGGGCGGGCGTGCTCCTGATCCTCGGCGCGCTCCTCGCGTGGAGAGTGTGGACCGGCAGTCCGCAGGGGCGGATCGGCTGGGACCAGGCCCTGCTGGGCCTGCCGCTCATCGGGCCGCTCTTCAGGAAGATCGAGACGGCACGCTTCGCGCGTACGCTCGGGACCATGCTCAAGAGCGGCGTGCCCGTCATGGGCGCGCTCGCCGTCGTGGGCGACACGATGACCAACCTGGCCATCGGGCGGGCCGTCGAGCGCGTAGCCGACGGGGTGAAGCGGGGCGGCACGCTGGCGGCGGGCATGCAGGCGGAGGGGCAGTTCCCGACGCTCGCGATCCACATGGTGAGGGTCGGCGAGGAGACGGGCCGCCTCGAGGAGATGCTCCTCAAGGTCGCCGACACGTTCGAGGTCGACGTCAACAACGAGCTCAAGCGGGTGCTCGGACTGCTGCAGCCAGTCATCATCCTCGCCATGGGGGTGCTGGTGGCCTTCATCGTCGTCGCGATGATGCTTGCTATCTTTTCTATCAACGAGATACCGCTTTGAGGTGGTTTCGCCGGGCCGGGAGGGTGGGCGTGGGCCCCGCTGAGATCACGACTGCTCTCGTTTGCGATGCGTCGGGCCGGTTGCTCGGCGGGGACCGCGCACTGACTACACGGATCTCAGCGGGGCCCACGCCCACCCTCCCGGCCCGGGGTAGCCGCCTCATCTTGGGCTCTCGAAACAGAAAAGAGAACGGCATCGGGCGGCGGGGAATTCGGCCTCTCTCTTGGCTTGGGAATGAGGCGGGGTTCACCCTGATCGAGCTGCTCGTCGTGATCATTGTGCTCGGTCTGCTGGTGGGGTTGGTCGGGCCGCGGTTGTTTGGACGGGTGGGGCAGTCGAAGCAGGCGGCGGCCCGGGCGCAGATCGAGCTGCTCGGCGCCGCGCTCGATCAGTATCGGCTCGACGTCGGCGTGTACCCGAACACCTCGCAGGGGCTCGATTCGCTCCAGCGCAATCCCAACGCGCCGAACTGGAACGGCCCCTACCTCAAGAAGGCTGTGCCGAAAGACCCGTGGGGCAATCAGTACAAGTACCGATGTTGCCCCGGTCAAAATGGAGAATACGATTTGTGGTCCGAGGGCGCCGATGGGGCGCCGGGTGGCGAGGGCGAAAACGCCGATGTCGTCTCATGGGAAACCGGTCAGAAATAGGCGCGCGCGGCTTCACCCTCATCGAGCTGATCGTCACCCTGCTGGTCGTCGCGGTGGCCATCGGACTGGTGGCGCCGGCGATCGGTCGCAGCACGGAAGGGGTGCGGGCGCGCGCCGAGGTCGCGGGATTCTCGGCGACGCTGCGCCACGCGCGTGAGCAAGCGATCACGACTCGGCAGCAACACACCGTCGTGGTGAACTTGATCGATCGGCACCTCACAGTCGTCACCGGCGAGGACGAGGTTCGCTGGACGCGCGCGTTCCCAGCGCGCCTGACGATCCAGGCCGCGACGCCCTCGGCGTTGACGATCCGCTTCCATCCCCAGGGCACCTCCAGCGGCAGCGACCTTCGCCTCACGTCCGGCGCCGTCACCTACCACCTCACCGTCGACGCGGTCACCGGCCGAGTGCGCAACCAGCGCGAATGAGGCGCCGCGCCCTGCGGTCCGAGGCCGGGTTTACGCTGCTCGAAGTGCTGGTCGCGTTCACGATCCTGTGCGTCGCGGTGATCGCGGTCATCCAGGGCTTCGCGCAGGGCCTGCGCCTGCTGCGGGCCGCCGGCGATCAGCAGATGGCGGTGCTCATCGCCGACCAGAAGGCGCGCGAGGTCATCATTCCAGTCGAGGGTCGTGAGGGAGGCAACGAGGGCGGCTTCGACTGGGAGCGTACGATCAGCGTCGTGAGCGCGCCCGACCTCACGCGTACGCCGGCGAGCGCCAAGTGGCACGTGTTCCAGATCGACGTCACGGTCCGCTGGGGCGAGAAGCGTCGCCTCGAGGTCGTCACGCTCCGGACCTCGGCCGAGAAGGCGCCGCCGGGCGGTGTACCCAAGTGAAGCGCGACGCGCGCGGCTTCACCCTCCTCGAGCTCCTGATCGCGCTCGCGATCGTCGGCGCCCTGCTGGTGATCGCGTTCGGCGGCATGCGGGTCGCGCTGGCGGCGTGGCGCAAGGGCGAGGACCGCGCGGAGGCGCACCAGCACGTGCGGTCGATCGCCCTCGTGCTCGCGCGCTCGATCAGCGCCACGTACCCGTACACCGCGCCGCGCGAGCAGGGGCCGACCCCGTCGCTCCTCTTCGGCGGCACCGCCACCCGCCTGGAGCTCGTGACGCAGACCGCGCCGTACCCCGCCTCGATCCCCGTCGCGTTCACCGCGGTGGTCTTCGAAGTGAGCACCAAGGAGGACCGGCCCGGGCTCGTGATCCGCCAGCGCGTCCTACCGAACCGGAACCCGTTCACGGATGCGGAGGTGGCGTTCAACGATCCGACGGTGGTCGAGCTCTCCTTCAGCTATATGGACGAGGGCGGCGCGTGGCAGGACAGCTGGGACACCGAGCAGCGCAAGAACTTGCCGCGCGCGATCCGCATCGGCGTCGGCACCCGGATCGGCGGACGGGCCGAGACGCTGCCGCCCCTGACCGTCTCGCTCCGGGTGGGCACCGAGTAGATGGCAGGGCGAGCCGAGACGGGTCGCGCGACGAGGCGAGCCACTCATGGCTCGAAAAATTCGCGCACACGCGAGCGCGGCTTCGCGCTGGTGGTGGTCCTGCTCGTGCTGGCGCTGGTGGCCGTCGCCGGCGGCGAATTCGCGTATTCGATGCGCCTCGAGGCGGCCGCGGTCCGCGCCTACAAGAACGGGATCATCGGCAATCACCTGGCCGAGGCGGCGCTCGCGCAGGCGGTGCGCGAGATCGTGTCCGACGCCGCCTACGTCGTCGAGGAGGCCGACGGCCTCCTCACCTTCTGTACCGCCGACCGCGCCCCACTGCCCCGGCTGAAGCGCGAAAAGGTCGAGCTCACCGGCGGGCAGTTCTCCTATCGCATCACCGACGAGGAAGCCCGCCTCAACGTCAACACGTCCGCCCCCGATCGCATCGACCGGCTGCTGCAGACGCTCGGGCTCGAGAAGGACGAGCGCGACACGATCAGCGACTCGCTCCAGGACTGGCGCGATCCCAACGACGAGCACCGCGTGCGGGGCGCCGAGAGCGAGGACTACTACCTGAAGCTCCCCGTCCCTTATCGCGCCCGCAACGCGAATCTCGAGTCCATCACCGAGCTGCTCCAGATCAAGGGCGTGACGCCCGCGATCTACAACGGCACCAAGGACACCCCCGGGCTCGCCGCCCTCGTCAGCGTCCGGAGCTCCGGGCAGGTGAACATCAACACCGCCTCCGTGCAGGTGCTGAGCGCCCTCGGTTTGTCGACCGCCGAGATCACGCAGATTCTACAGTCGCGACGCAACACGCCGTACAACCAGGTCCCCGGGCAGTTCGGCGCGCGGAACATGTCGGTGGCCACGAAGACGTTCCGCATCGAGGCCGAGGCGATCGTGGACGAGCGGGTGGTCGCGCGGCTGACCGCGATCGTGCAGAAGAAGCTGGAGGGCGACCCGCCGACCGTCCCCGTCCTCGAATGGTCCGGGCTCCAGTGACTTCTTCGTGACCGCTCGGAGAGGTGTTACCCTTCAGTGGTGAAATTGGCCGCCATGAACCCGTCATCGGCTCGCCTCGGCCTCGTCATGCTCGCCGATCGGCTCGCGGTCGCCGCCATCCATCGCGAGCGGGTCGAGACGTTCACGATCGACGCCGAGAACCCCGCGGCCGCGCTGCGCGCCGAGCTCGACGCCCGCGGTCTCAGGACGCGGACGGTCGCCATCGGACTCGCCCGCTCGGCGGTCACCGTCAAGCAGATCGAGCTGCCCGCGATCGCCGGTGAGACGGACGAGATGGTGCGGTTCGAGCTCGAGCGCCACCTGCCGACGACGACCGACGATCCGGCGTTCGACTACATCCCGCTGCCGGTCGAGGCCGAGCCCGATCCCACCGCGATGGGCGGCCGGCGCGTGCTGATCTGCGCGGCCGACCGCCGCCTGGTCGACGCCGCGTTACGTGTCGCGGACGAGGCGAAGCTGCGGCCCGTCTCGATCACCGTGGCCGCGCACGATCTGCTGACGCTCGTGGATCCCGACCGCTCCGAGCGTGTCGCGTGGCTGCACCGCACCGGTGACAACGTCGACCTCCTGCTGCTGCAGGGCGCTTCCTTGGTCTTCAGCCGCACCTTTCACGCGTTCGACGACGCGACGCTCGTCGCGGAAACCCGGCGGAGCCTCGCCGGCGCCCGCTGGCGGGACTGCCACGCGGTGTGGGTGTCGGGGGACAACGCCGCCGCCGGCTCGCTGGCCGAGCTGGGCGCGCCGGTCACCGAACCGCGGTGGACCGCGCGCGCGCAGCAACGCCGGGGGGCGGCCACGTCGCTCGGCGGCGCCCAGGAGCTGGCCCTCGCGACCGCCATGGGACGCGGCGTCCGCCCGCTCGACCTCATCCCGACCACGATCAAGCCACGCCGCCTGACCCACGGCGAGTGGCTCACGGCCGGGGCGCTCGCCGCGACCATTCTGCTGACGCTCAGCGCGCTGCTCCTGCCAGGTTATATGGAGAGCCGGCGCCTCACGCGGCTGAACCGGGAGATCGCCCGGATCGACCCCGAGGTGCGTGCCGCCGAGCGCGTCGTGCGCGACCTCGACCGCAAGCGCCAGCTCCTCACGACCGTCGACAAAATCGGCTCGAGCGCGATCCGGCCGCTGCCGCTCCTGCGCGAGCTGACCGACATCATTCCGGCCGACGCGTGGCTCACCTACGTGGCGTTCGATGCCAAAGGCGTCGAGCTGACGGGACAGGCCGGAGCGGCCAGCACGCTGATCCCGCTCCTCGAGAACTCGCCGCGGCTCGAACGGGTCGAGTTCGCCTCGCCGGTCACGCGCGGTCGCGACCGCGAGCAGTTCAGGATCCGCGCCTCGTGGGAGTCGCCCGGGACAGAGGCGGTGGCGGCGGCGGCGCCTCCGCCACCCGCGGCGTTGGCGCCTCCCCCGCCGGCGGTCACGAGCCCAGCCCCCAGCGCGCGGCCCGGCGGATCCAGGGCCGGTAGCGCCGATCCGATCGACGAGCTGCCGACTCGCGGCGGGCTTCCGGGGCGGGCGCCGAGATGATCGGGAACCTCTCGCGCCGAGAGCGCACGCTCGTGACGCTCGCGGTGGGGGTCGGCGTCTTGCTCGGCGGTTGGACGCTGGTGGTCGAGCCGATCCTCGAGCACTATCGCCAGGCCGCCGAGCTGGTGCCGGCGCGCGAGCAGGTGCTGGCGCAGAAGCGCGAGCTGATCGGACGGCGCGCCGCGATCACCGCCGAGCTCAACACCACGACGGCGCGGATCGACAAGCTCGCCGAGCGCTTCCTCACCTCGGCCACGCCCGCGGTGGCCGCCTCCGAGCTGCAGAAGCTCGTCAAGGACATGGCGGCCCAGGCGAAGACCGAGGTCCGGAGCGAGCGGATCCTGCCGCCGGCCGAGCGCGGCGAGATCCTCGAGATCCCCGTCGAGATCGCCGTGTCGTGCGAGATCCGACAGCTGGTCGATCTGCTCGCGAAGCTCGACAGCGCGCCCAAGCTGCTTCCCGTCCAGGACTTGAAGATCCGCGTCGTCAACGTCAGCCAGCCGAAGGATCTGCTCGTCACGCTCACGGTCTCGGGGTTCATCCTGCCGACTGCGCAGGGCAAGGCCAGGACTTGAATGTCCAGGCGGTTGCTCGCGATCAACGCGCTGCTCGTGGTGATCTCGCTGGTGAGCGTGGGCTTCATCGTGAAGCATCTCGCGACGTCCCACACGGTGTCGGCGCCGCGCTCGCGGCCCGCGGCCGGCGCGACCGCTCCGGGGCCGACGACGGGAGAGCCACGTCCGCCGGCCCAGGCCTACAACGTCATCGCAAGCCGCAACCTCTTCAATCCCACGCGCAGCGAATCAGCGGTGGCCGCGACGCCGGGGGGCCCGGCCCTCAACATCGTGAAGCCGAACCTCCACGGCGTGGTGCTGCGCGACGGCTCACCGATCGCGTACCTCGAGGATCCGCAGACCAAACGGATCGCAGGCTATCGGATCGGCGATCCGATCGCCGGCGGCACCGTCCAGACGATCTCCGCCGATGCCGTCGTGATCGCGCGGCCGGATGGCATGGTCGACGTGCGGCTGCGCGACCCGTCCAAGCCGCGCCCGCAACCCGCGGCAGCGCCGCCTCAACCCGTCCCTGGTCAGCAGCCGGTTCCGGGCGCGCAGGCTCCGGTGCCCGGTCCGCTGCCCATGCCGGGCTCGATACCGCCGCGCACGTTCGTTCCGCCACCCACGCAGGCGCCCACGCAGGCGGCGCCGGGCACGCAACCGCAGCCCAACCCGGCCTTACCGAATCTGCCCTTCGGAAGGCCCTCGCCGAGCCTCGGCCGCCGCTTGCCACCGCAGCCGGCCGCCGAGCCCGCGCCGCCGCCGCAGCAATAGCGTGAAACGGCTCGCTGCCGCGCTCGCCCTCGTGGCGTTGATCTCCGGCTGCGCATCGCCGCGACCGAAGCCCGGTCCGCCGGTGGCGGCGCCCGAGCCCCCCGTCGTCGCGGTCACACCAGCGCCGCCGAGCACACCGGAGCCCGAGGCGCGGCCGCCGTTACCTCCGGTCTCGGTGGGCCCGCGCCCGGAGCCGCCGCCAGCACCCCGTGAGGAGCCCCAGATCGCGCCCAGCCCGCCGCCGCCGACGGCGCCCCCGGTGCCGGCCGCCCAGCGTGGACGGTTCGTCGTCCTCAACTTCGACAACGCGGACGTCGAGACGGTCATCCAGGCCGCGAGCGAGATCATCGGCTTCAACTACGTGCTGGCGCCAGACGTGCGCGGCAAGGTGACGGTGCAGACCTCGGGCCGGATCGCGCAGGAAGAGGTGTTCGGCGTCTTGCTCGCGATCCTCGAGGTGCACGGCTTCACGGCGGTCAAGTCGGGCAACCTCTACAAGATCGTCCGCATCGAGGGCGCGCGCGAGCGGGCCGTGCCGACGATCGTCGGCCAGGTGCCCGATCCGGGTCGCACGACCGACGAGATCATCACGCAGATCGTGTCGCTCAAGTACTCCGCGGTCGCCGACCTCGGCGCGCTGCTGCGGCCGCTCATCTCGACGCGGGGCACCCTGATCGCCCATCGCGAGACGAACGTGCTGATCGTCACGGACACCGCGTCGAACATCCAGCGGCTCCTCGAAATCGTCCGCCTGGTCGACGTGCAGGTGGCGCAGGAGGAGCTGCAGATCATCCCGATCGTCTACGCCGACGCCGCCGAGCTGGCGACGATCCTCACCCAGCTCTTCGCCAGCGGCCGCCTGCGCACGGCCGCGCCCGGCACCCCGCCGGCGCCAGCCCTGCCGCCGACTCCCGCGCCCGGTCCCCCCGGGCCGCCGCGCGGGGGCGAGCCCGCGGCCGGGGCGTCGGCCGAGCGCGCGCCGCTGATCATTCCGGAGCGCCGCTCGAACTCGATCATCGTGCACGCCAAGAAGCACGAAGTGGAGACCATCCGGCGCCTGGTCAGCCAGCTCGACGTCAACATCTACGGCGGCCGCCGCGTGTTCATCTACTACGCCGAGAACGCCAAGGCGAAGGACCTCGCCGCCACCTTGAACTCGATCTACGGCGGCCGTGGGGAGAGCGGCAGCTCGACGAGCGCCGCCCCGACCAGCTCGGGCACGACGGGCCGGGGCGCGACGGCGCCGGCGCCGCCGCCGGTCTACGTGCCGCCACCGCCGCCGCCCGGCAGCCCCACCGGCGGCGCCCCCGGCGCGCCGGACGTCCTCGCCGAGGGCCAGGTGCGCTTCATCGCCGACGAGGTCACCAACGCGGTGATCGTCACCACGTTCCCGCGCAGCTGGACCGAGATCGAGAACACCATCAAGCAGCTCGACCGGATGCCGCGCCAGGTGCTGATCGAGGTGCTGGTGGCCGAGATCACGCTGACCGACGACACCCGGCTCGGCGTCGACTGGGCGGTACGCACCGGCCGCTTCAACTTCGCCAACACCAACACCGGCCCGCCCGGCCTGCCGACGACGCCTGGCTCCGCCGGTGGCACCCTGTCGCTTCCGTCCCAGCTGGGCGGGCCCGCTTCGGTCGTCGGTCCCCTCGGGCAGGGGCTCACCGCGTTCACGTTCTCGACCGACCAGTTCATGGCGATGCTCAACGCGCTCGCCAGCGAGAACAAGATCAACATCGTCTCGAACCCGCACGTGCTGACGTCCGAGAACAAGAAGGCGGTCATCAACGTCTCGACCTCGGTGCCCGTCGTCACCAGCCAGACCACTGGCCAGGTCGCGGCGGCCACCAGCACCACGACCACCACCACCACCACGGCCGGGCTCAACCAGACCGTGGAGTACCGGGACGCCGGCGTGATCCTCACCGTCACCCCGCGCATCGGCGAGCTCGGCACGGTGGCGCTCGACGTGAAGCAGGAAGTGAACTCGATCGGCCCCAACGTCGCGCCCACCAACTCGCCCTCGTTCATCAAGCGCGAGGCGGAGACGTCGGTCGTGCTCGTGAACAACGCGACCCTCGTGCTGGGCGGGCTCATCCAGGACAAGGTCACCATCGACGACCGCGGCATCCCGCTGCTCAAGAGCATCCCGATCATCGGCTATCTGTTCGGCTTCACCGAGCGGAAGGTGGAGAAGACGGAGCTCCTGCTGCTCATCACGCCTCGAGTGATCGGTACCGCCGTCGACGCCGCCAAGATCACCAACGAGATGCGCCGGTCCACGCCCGAGCTGAACGACGCCGTGCGGCGCGCGCCGCGCCCGCCGTCCTCGCGACCGCCGCAGCCGGTGCCGCCGCCCAAACCGTCTGCGCCTTGATTTCATGGGGGGCCTCGAAGGGCCCCCCAAGCCCCCCAACGCTCGGATCGCCTCGGCGTAGCCGTGGCGCTCCTCGATGTTGCTCGGCGTCCCCGGGGGCCTCGAAGGGCCCCCCAAGCCCCCCGGCGCTCGCACGCGCCCCGGCGTAGCCGTGACGCTGCTCGATTTCCCGTTGGCGTCCTCGCGGGCCTCCTCGATCTGGCGTGAGAATGCGGACCTGCCCAAGACGTGTCGCAACGGCCGCATTGGGCAGCGTGCACTGAGCTTGTTGCAGTCTCTTCGCCGCGTCGTCTCGATCCCACGCGTCTAGACACGCGCGATCCGCGTCCGCTCGGTTCGATTTCCTCTGGCTCACTTCTTGTACTTGAGACCGCGCACAGAGGCCGCCGCGCGCGGCAAGCGCGGCGCGACCCGGAGGGAGATGCGATGCGAGCCCTCGTGCGCACGTGTGGAATCGTGCTCGTTCTCGTGGCGTGCTCGTTCGCGTCGTCACGCGCCGCGAGCGACGACCTGGTCGTGTCCATCGCGCCGTCGTCGGATCAACCGCCGCCGATCGCCAAGATCGCGCCGGAGTCGACGTCGCGGGCCGGAAGACCCAAGTCGCCGATTGATGATCGCGCGAGCACGATGACCGCAGCGGCGGAGACCGCCGGCACAACGCCGGGGACCTTCAGCGTCGACGCGTTCCAGAACGATCTGTTCACCGGCGCCGCGACCGCCGAGATCCCCATCGTGGTCCCGGCCGGCGCCGCGGGTGTCGCACCGAAGATCGCCCTGCGCTACAGCAGCGGCGCGGTCGACGAGCTCGGCGAGCGTGACCAGGCGCAATCGGCCGGGCTCGGCTGGCTCCTCGACGTCGGCGGCTTCATCCTGCGCGACATCAAGAACTCCACGGCCACGAGCGACGACACGTTCAAGCTCGTGTTCGGGGGTGGTGTCCACGATCTCGTGCTGGTCGACGGCGCGCAACGCCTCTATCACACGAAGGACGAAGCGTTTCTCAAGATCCAGTACTTCACGGAGCCGGACGACTACTGGGTGCTCACGACCAAGGACGGCATCCAGCACCGCTTCGGCTACACCGCCGACGGCAAGGCCGTGACCCGCGGGACCGACCTCGTGACCGCGATCACCTATCGGTACCTCCTGGACCGGGTGACGACTCCTAGCGGTGTCGCGGTGCAGTACGCGTACACGAAGCAGACCGGCACGATCGCCTCGACCGGGAACTCCTATGATCAAGCGGTGTATCCGGCGACGGTCACGTGGGCCCATGCGGATGGGTCGACGATCGGCGCCCCTCGGCAGGTCACGTTCGGCTGGACGCCACGCGCCGACTGGACCGACACCAGCGCGTCCACCATCCTCTCCTTCTTCGAGAAGAACCGCCTCGAGACCATCGAGGTCCGGGTCGGCGGGAGTCTGGTCCGGCGGTACGTCCTCGCCTCCGACTACTCCATCGATCGCGCGCCGGGCCATAGCTGGGGCGGCGGGGCGACCGGCGACCTCACGCTGAAGACGATCACGCTCTACGGATCCGACGGCGCCTCCACGCTGCCGCCGCTCGGCTTCGCGTACACCGAGGGCCGGCTCAGCACCGCGAGCAACGGCATCGGCGGCACCGTGTCCTTCACGTACGAGCGCGTGGCGGCGACCGCCGTCCTCTACAACGGCTGTCTGCTGCCGCTCATGAGCAGCGACGAGTTTCCGCGGGTGATCGGCTGCTCGGTGTGGGGGGCCCTGTGGTACCCGGACCCCTACGGCTTCTCGACGGGCGGCGGCTACGTGACCACGACGGACATCCTGGGGCCGCAGGCGCTCTATCACGGCTGCCTGGGGCCGTCGATGGACGAGTGGGGCACGGTCGTGGGCTGCCAGCTGATGGGCGGCCGCACGTCACCGGACCCCTGGGGCTTCTCCAACTTTCGCGGCTACGCGGGCACCGCCAATCCCATCGGGACCCGACCGCTCTACGAGGCATGCTACCGGCCGATGACGGACGAATATGGCAACGCGCTGACCTGCCTGGATTGGGCGCTCGCGTGGACGCCGGATCCGTGGGGGTTGTCGACGCTCGCCGGCTACGCCCACGTCGGCAGGACGGATCGCTATCGCGTGACGAGCCGCAGTCTCGGCGACGGGCGCGGGACGGCGGCGACGCGCACCTTCAGCTACATCGGATTCGGCCTGAGCCCCGACGGCAAGGACTTCCGAGGACATCACTCGGTTCGCGCGGTCGATCCCCTCGGCCACTCCACGGACACGTGGTTCAACCAGGACGACCTCCTGAAGGGCCGGCCCTACCACAGCCAGACACGCCACAGCAACGGCAGCCTTCTGGCCGAGACGACGAACACGTGGGCGACGGCCAGTCCGTACCCGGGCGTGTCGCACGCGAGGCTGGTCCAGACCGACGTCGCGACGTGCGACGATACCGGATCGTCGTGCCGGACCGCGCGCCAGAGCTTCGAGTACGACGCCTACGGCAATCCGACGCGCCTCTATCGCTGGGGGGACGTCGCCCGGAGCGGCGACGAGATCGACGAGCGCACGGACTGGGTCGTGGATCCGGCCACCTGGATCCACCGGCCGAATCGCTTCGCGCTCTACGACGCCGCGGGCGCGACGCTACGCGAGCGCTGGCTTGCCTACGACGGGCTCGGCTGGGGCTTGCTCGGCTCGCGCGGCCTGCTGACGCGCGACGAGAGCCGACTCGCCGGCGGCCAGGGAAGCGCGGGCAACCCCGCCGTCACGTCGGCCTACGACGGCTACGGCAACCGCATCGCGATCACCGATCCCCGCGGCTGCACGACGACCATCACCTACGAGAGCTCCAGCCAGGTCTACCCGGCCCGGGTGACCTCGTGCCTCGGGCACGCGACCACGCTCGCCTACGATGCGCGTTGGGGCGAGCGCATCGGCGAGACGGATCCGAACGATCGAACGACGACCTACGTGTACGACGCGTTCGGTCGCCTGGCCAAGATCACCGGCCCGCTGGATGGTGCCTCGCTCTTCGGCTCCGAGCGGCGCGTCTACCTCGACTTCGGCAACCCGGCGGCCCAGCGCATCCGCACGTACCGGACGACGGTCCACGGCACGTCCTACGCCATCTGGAGCGACAGCTACTTTGACGGTCTCGGACGCGCGTATCTCATCCAATCGTCGGGCCCCGGAACCCAGATCATCCAGAGCGAGGCGACCTACGACGCGCGCGGGCTGATCACCGCGCAATCGGCCCCGCACCTCACGACGGAGTCCGCGGCGGTGACCCGGTTCACCTACGACGCGCGCAGTCGGCAGACTCAGGCGCTGGCCGCCGACGGGACCAGCGTGAGATCGGCCTATGCGCCCGGGCTCGTGGTGCTGACGGATCAGCGCGGCAACGTCAAGCGGCGGCTCTTCGACGTCCACGGGCGCCTCACGCGCGTCGAGGAAGTGAACGGTCTCGAGACCAACGCGACGACCTACGCCTACGACGGCGCCGGCGCCCTCGTACGCGTGACGAACGCGCTCGGTCACGTCACGAACCTGACGTACGATCTCGTCGGGCGCCGGATCGCCACGTCCGACCCCAACGTGGGGACCACGACGTACAGCTACGATCTCGGGGGCAATCTCATCGGTCAGACCGACGCCAGGCACCAGACCCTGACGTTCACCTACGATCTCCTTGGCCGCCGCCTGACCCGGACTCATCCGGGTCTGGCGGAGGTCCAGTGGACGTACGACGATCCGGCCGTCGCCAATGGCACAGGCCGCGTCACCCAGGTTGCCGACGCGAGCACATTGACGACGTTCGGCTACGACGCCATGGGGCGCGTGGTCGAGCTCCGCCGTCGGCTGGACGCGACGACCTACACGATGTTCCTGGGCTACAACGCGCTCGGCCAGGTGGTGATGCGGACGTTTCCCGACGGCGAGGTCGTCCCCTACTCGTTCAACGAGGCCGGCTGGCTTGCCGCCATCCCCGGCTGGGTCTCGAGCATCGCCTACAACGCGCGCGGCCAGCAGACCGAGCTGCGGCACGCCAACGGCGTGACCTCGACGTGGACCTATCACCCCACCAACTTCCGACTCACCGGCCGGACGACTGCTGGCGCCGCCGGCCCGCTGCAGAGCCTGGCCTACGCCTCTGACGCCGCCGGCAACGTCACGCAGATCCAGGACGCGCTCTTCACCGGCAGCCGCACGTTTACCTACGACGCGCTGAACCGGCTGACGTCGGCGAGCGGCGGATTCGGCGGCGGCGGCGCGCACGTGAGCCAGAGCTATCACTACGACGCCATCGGGAACCTCGTCGAGAAGGCGGGCGTTCTCTACACCTACGGCGACCCACTGCACCCGTCGGCGGTGACGAGCCGCACCGACGGGCTCGCCTACACGTACGACGCCAACGGCAACATGGTGACCGGCGGCGGGCGGGCACTCGTCTGGGATCCGGACAACCGGCTGAGCGCCGTGACCGTCGGCGGCGGGACCAGCGTCACCTTCGCCTACGACCCCAACGGCGTCCGCGTACGGAAGGCGACGTCCGCCGGCGTGACGCGCTATCCGTTCCCCGACTACGAGATCGACCCGTACGGCGTCGTCACCAAGTACGTGGGCGGCGTGGCCAAGAGGTCGACCGGCGCCACGTTCTACTACCACAACGACCACCTCGGCGGGGTCAACGTCGTCACCGACGGATCGGGCGCGCCGGTGCAGCTCGTCGAGTACGATCCGTGGGGCCAGGTGTCGCGCGCCGAGGGCGACGCCGACCTCACCCACCGTTTCACGGGCAAGGAGCTCGATCCCGAGACCGGGCTCTACTACTACGGCGGCCGGTATCACGATGCCGTGCTGGGCCGGTTCGTGAGCGCCGACCCGTTCGTCCCGGCGCCGGGCAATCCTCAAGCGCTGAACCGCTACAGCTACGTCGTGAACAATCCGGTCAACCTGGTCGATCCCAGCGGCTTCTTCTTCGAGCAGCTGTGGCGAGCGATCCGGAAGTGGGCCCGCGGCAACGAGCTCCTGTCCTCGATGCTGGGCCTCAATCTCATGGTGATGCCACTGCCCGAGTCGCAGGTGGCGGGTGTTGCGATGCTCTCGGCGACCGAGACCGGCCGTCATACGCTGGCCGCCGCGATCATCGCGGGCACCGCGGTCGCCACCTTCTACTGCGGCGGCTGCGGCGTCGCGGTCGGCGCTCTGGTGGGCGAAGTCGGCGGTCTCTATTCCGCGGCGCGAGACGGCGGTGATATCTTGACCGGCGTCGTGGTCGGCGGTGCGGCGGGCGCGGCCACCGGCTACCTCGGAGAGTACCTGGTAACCGCGCTCCCCGACGGTGGCTGGTCGGTCAACGCCGGGCGCTGGGCGGTGGAGGGCGCCGGTCAGGGCATCGCCACCGGATACGCCGGCGGCCGCGGCAACCTCCAGTCGATTCTCCTGGCGTCGGCCGTCGCGGCGGCGACGTCCGTCGCGCTGCAGTCGGCATACTACGGTCTGGTCGACTACGATGCGACGCTCCTGCCGGGCGGCCCGACGGTGCCGAAGGACGCGCTCGGCGTGCCACAACAGGGCACCAACAATGTGCTGTTCGCCACGGCGACGCCGGGCTCGACGGCGCTGTCCGAGGGCTCGCTGCTCTCGCGTGTGCTGAACCGGATCCCCGGTATCAACTCGACGGCCGGGTTCCACGACATGCTCATGGTCCGGTTGGAGCTGGTGGGTGTCCCGTCGATCGCGTCCAACGCGCTGCTCGTGCCGACGGTCTTTCCCTCCGCCGCCCTGTCCTATGGCGCCTTGTTACCGGGTATGCCGACCACGGAGACGGCGGGTCGTTGACATGCGAAGCGTTGGAACCCGCCTCGTGCTCGCAGCGGCGGCGCTGGCGACGCTCTCCGCCTGTGCCGAGCTGGACTACGACCGCAGCGTCAAGACGTTCCACGAGACTCACCGCAGGGCCGAAGAAGGCGATCAGGGTGCCGCCGCCCGAGTTGCTTACTTCTACCGGGTCGGAATCGGCACCGAGCGCGATCCCGAGAAGGCGGTGTACTGGTACGAGCGCGCCGGCGAGCGCGGCTGGTTCTGGCTCGGCACCATGTACGCCGAGGGCCGCGACGTTCCGAGAGATCCAGACCGGGCCGCGGCGTACTACCTGAAGGCGACGGAGACGGGCGATCCCCTGCCCATGTACAGCCTCGGCTGCCTGCATGCCGAGCGCAAAGTGTCGGCGCCTGATCCTGTCGAGGGATATACGTGGTTGCGGCTCGCCCACGCGCGTGGGACCGCGAGCGGGGCGTGCAGCCGGCACATCGAGTGCAACGAGTGGGCGATCAAGGACAAGCCCGGCTGCCGCAAAGCGCAGGAGTCGGTGCTGACACCTGAGCAGCGCGCCGAGGCCGAGCGTCGCGTCGCCGACTGGCTCGCGGCGTGGTCCAGATCGAAGAAGTAGAAAGCGACCGCGACGATCCGGTTCATGTGCCGTTGAAGCCGGCGGGGCCCCAGCCCCGCGACGGCTTGCGGCGCGCACCACGGTCTTCAGGGGGGCGTCACGGCCGTGACCGGAAACGGCGTCGCCATTGACCGACGCGACTATAGCCGACACGCAGGGGACTGACAAACGGGGCGCCGGCGTCGTCCGATCAGCGGCGCGCGTTGTCGAACCGGTGCATCGTGCCCTGGCCGTCGGGGCGCGGCTGCTCCAGGTAGCGACCGCCGGTGTAGGCGGCGATCACCTGCCGCCAGAACACCTGGGCCGCGACGTTGCTGGTGATCTGTGTCAGTTCCCATTTGCCCGGGAACATGTCGAAGACGCACCGCGCGACCTCGCCGCCGACGCCCTGCCGGCGATGGCGGCGCAGGACGAAGAACTCGCTGATCTCGCGCGTGCCCGCGCCGGCGAAGCGAGCGCCGTCGCGGACCAGCACGAAACCCGCGAGCGCGCCGTCGACGTAGACCAGGAAGGACGTCCGCTTGGGGTCGGTCCAGTAGTTCTCGATGATCGCGTCGTTGCCATAGAGGCCGTCGGCGCGGATGGTCCACCCGTCGATGGCGGCGAAGTCGTAGAGATAGAGCTGCATCAGCCGCCTCAGCGCCGGCACGTCTTTCGCGCGAGCCTTGCGCAGCTCGACCTTCATGAGGGTCGTGCTAGGCTACCGCTGATGCGACTCGCGCGCACGCTGATCGGCATGGTGCACCTCCCGCCCTTGCCCGGCAGCCCCCGCTGGGACGGCTCGATGGCCCGCGTGATCGCCACCGCGCTCGCCGACGCCCGCGCGCTGGTGGAGGGCGGGATCGACGCGCTGCTCGTCGAGAACTTCGGCGACGCCCCATTTCCGGCGGGCCGCGTCGAGCCGGCGCCCGTCGCCGCCATGAGCGTCGTGGCCGCCGAGGTCCGGCGCGCCCATCCGGCCACGCCGCTCGGGATCAACGTGCTGAAGAACGACGCGCGCGCGGCCCTGGCCGTCGCCACCGCGGTCGGTGCGGCGTTCATCCGCGTCAACGTCCACGCCGGCGCGGTGCTCGCCGACCAGGGGGTGGTCCATTCCGACGCCTACAACACGCTGCGCGACCGCCGCCTGCTCGGCGTGGACGTCGCGATCTTCGCCGACGTCGGCGGCAAGCACGCGGTGCCGCTGGCGCCCGTCGAGATCGAGCAGACGGCGCGCGACCTCGTGCACCGGGGCCTCGCCGACGCGCTGGTCGTCTCCGGGCCGGCCACCGGTCAGGCCACGCCGCTCGCGGACATCAAGCGCGTGCGCAGCGCGGTGCCCGACGTGCCGCTGCTCGTCGGCAGCGGCGTTGGCGCCGAGACCGTGAGCGAGCTCCTGTCGCTGGCCGACGGGCTGATCGTCGGCACCTGGGTGAAGCAGCAGGGCGACGTGCGACAGCCTGTCGATCGCGCGCGGGTGGAGAGGCTGGTTGCCGCGGCTCGTCGCCGCTAGCATCCTCGGCGCCTTCCTGCTCGTCGGCTGTCGCACCGCGATGCCCCCCGACCCCGCTCGGCTGGCCGCCATCGAGGGCGAGCTGGGCTCGCTGCTCCTCGTGGGCTTCCGCGGCACGGACGCCGAAGGCAACGCGGACCTCGAGGATCTTCTCTGCGAGACCCGGGTCGGCGGGATCGTATTATTCGCGCGCAACATCGTCGACGCCGAGCAGCTCGCTCGGCTCACCGAGGCGGCCACCACGCGGTCGGCGGCGTGCACGGCACGGAGACTCTTCGTCGCCGTCGACGCCGAGGGCGGCAACGTCATGCGCCTGGCCCCCGGCGCCGGCTGGAGCCCGACCATCTCGGCGCAGGAGCTCGGCGAGCGCAACGACTTCACGCTGACCGAGCTCGAGGCGCGCCGCATCGGCGCCATGCTGCGCGCCGCGGGGATCAACTGGGACCTGGCGCCGGTCGTGGACGTCGGCTACAACCCGGCGAACCCCGTCATCGTCGGCACGGCGCGGAGCTTCGGCGCCAACCCGCTGCTGGTCGCCGAGCACGCCCGCGCGTTCATTCGCGGCCTGCGCGCCGAGGGCGTGCTGACCGCGCTGAAGCACTTCCCCGGCCACGGCTCGAGCTTCGCCGACTCCCATCACGGCTTCGTGGACGTCACGACGACCGCGGAGCCGTCCCTCGAGCTCGTCCCCTATCGCGCGCTGATTGGTGAGGGCCTGGCGGACAGCGTGATGACGGCGCACGTCTTCAACCGGCGACTCGACGACGAGCGCCCGGCGACGCTCTCGCGGGCGACGATCACCGGGCTCCTCCGGGGCGAGCTCGGCTACCGCGGCCCGGTGGTCAGCGACGATCTGCGCATGGGCGCGATCGAGCGGCAGTACGGCATGGGCGAGGCGGCGGTGATGGCGCTCGACGCCGGCGTCGACGTGCTGCTGATCGCCGACGATCGCCTGCCCGACGGGCGCTCGGCGGCGGCCGTGGCGCTCGAGGCCGTCCGGGGGGCCCTCGCCAAGGGCACGCTCGATATCTCGCGCGTCGAGGCTGCGCTCGAGCGCGTGCGGGCGCTCAGGAGCCGTCTGAACTAACTAGGCCGTGCGGCGGGCAACGAGTATCATACGAGCCTGTCCAATCGTCAGTCGCCACGTGACCTCGATCCGAGGATGATCCTAGCCGCAGAAGAGGGGGACGCGATGAACCCGTATATCCGCACGGCGGTACTGTTGCTTTTCCTCATGCTCTCGACGCCAAGTTTCGGGCAAAGCCAGCCCAAGTCGCCCGAACAGCTCGGCAAGGTCGATTTCCCGAACTCGTGTGCTCCCGCCGTGCAGACGACCTTCCAGCGGGGTGTGGCGATGCTGCACTCGTTCCGGTACGCGGAGACCGAGAAGACATTTCGCGAGGTGCTGGCCCAGGATCCCTCGTGCGCCATCGCCAATTGGGGCATCGCCGCCGTTCTGATGGACAACCCCCTGGCCGGCGTCGGGTCGTCACCGCAGTGGGCCGAGCGGGCCCAGGCGGCGATCGAGCAGGGGCGCCGGATCGGTGCGAAGACCGAGCGCGAGCGCGACTACATCGAAGCCGGCGCCGCCTACTATCAGGATTGGGCGAAACAGCCGGAGCGAGCCCGCCAGCAGTCGCGCGCCAAGGCGTTCGAGACGCTCGCGGCGCGCTATCCCGCCGATGACGAAGCGCAGATCTTCTACGCCTTGTATCTCTCGGGAACGCAGTCGCTGGCGGACAAGAGCTACGCGAGCTATCTCAAGGCGGCAGAGATTCTGGAGAAGCAGTTCGCGAAGCACCCGGACCACCCGGGCGTGGCGCATTACCTGATCCACAGCTACGACGCCGCGCCGATCGCGCAGAAAGGGCTGCCGGCCGCACGACGCTACGCTGACATCGCGCCGGCGGCGCCGCATGCGCTGCACATGCCCTCGCACATCTTTACCCGCGTGGGGGCGTGGGCAGACTCGGCGGCGACCAATCAGCGCTCGGCGATGGCCGCGAAGGGCGACAAGGACGCCGACAGCGAGCTACACGCGATGGACTATATGGCGTACGCCTACCTGCAGCTCGCGCGCGACAGCGACGCTCGACGCGTTGCCGAGGAGGCTGCCCAGGTGTCGGGGGCGAGCCGCTTCGCCGGCCCCTACGCGCTCGCGGCGATGCCGGCGCGCTACGCGGTCGAGCGCGGTGACTGGAGCCAGGCGGCAAAGGTCAGCCCGGTGCCGAGCAGCTTTCCGTTCGTGGCCGCGCTCTCGCACTTCGCGCGCGGCCTCGGGGCGGCGCGGAGCGGCGACCCGGCGATGGCGGAGACAGAAATCCTTGAGCTGGCACGGCTCCGCGAGGCGCTTCGGAACGCGAAGAGCGACTACTGGGCCGGCGAGGTCGAGGTCAGCCGACTCGCCGTGGCGGCGTGGACCGCGTTCGCTCAGGGGAAGCAGGACGAGGCGCTCGGGCTGATGCGCTCCGCCGCGGACACCGAGGACAAGAGCGAAAAGCACATCGTGACGCCCGGGCGCATCGCGCCGGCCCGCGAGCTCCTGGGCGAAATGCTGCTCGAGCTCAAGCGGCCCGCCGACGCACTCAAGGAGTTCGAGGCCTCGCAGACGCGTGAGCCGGATCGTTTTCGCGGTCTGTACGGTGCCGCTCAGGCGGCGGCCCAGAGCGGCGACATCGCGAAGGCGAAGCGCTTTTTTGCGCGGCTGGTAGACATTGCTGGCCAGGGGGGCCCGCGCCCGGAGCTGGTGGAAGCGCGCAAATTCCTCGCGGCGAACTGATCGCGGCGCGCCGCGCTAAGGGCTGCCAGCGGCGAGTAGCTGGGCGACCTCGGCCCCCATCGGCAGCGACGCCTGGGCGCCGCGGCGTGTGCACGTGAGCGCGGCGGCCGCGTTGGCGAAGCGCACGGCCGCCTCGATCGCGTGCCCTGCGCCGAGCGCCGCGGCCAGCGCACCCGTGAACGTGTCGCCCGCCGCCGTCGTATCCACGACCGCGACCCGATGCGCGGCGACGGCCAGGTTGCCGCCGGCCGTGCACGCCAGCGCGCCCTCGGCGCCGAGCGTCAGGATCGCGGTGCCAACACCGAGACGGCGCAGCGCCTGGCCGGCGGCGCCGGCGGAGTCACGGTCGCGCACGGCGACGCCGGTCAGTCGCTCCGACTCGCCCTCGTTCGGCGTCAGATAGTCGACGAGCTTCCAGATGTCTGGAATCCCGTCGCGTACGGGCGCGGGGTTCAGCACGGTGACGGCCCCGTGCTGTCGCGCCTCCCCGAGTGCCCACGCCGTGGTCTCGAGCGGCGTCTCGAGCTGGCACACGACGATGCGGGCCCACGCGAAATCCTGGCGGCGGGCGCGGACGTGGTCCGGGAGGAGATGCCGGTTCGCTCCGGGCGCCACGGTGATCTGGTTCCTCCCCTCGGGATCGATGACGATCAGCGCGGTGCCGGTCGCGGCCTCGCGGGTGACGCTGACGCCGGCGACACCGATCCCCTCACGCTCCAGCGCCGCGCGGATCTCGAGGCCCGGGCCGTCGTCGCCGACGCACGCGACGAAACGCACCTCGGCGCCGAGCCGGCGCGCGGCCACCGCCTGGTTGGCGCCCTTGCCGCCGTGATTGACGAGCAGCGTGCCGCCGGTCACCGTCTCACCGACGCGCGGCAGGCGCGGCGCGGCGACGGCGTAGTCGACGTTCGCCGAGCCGACTACGAGGACGCGGGACGTCGTGACGTCGGTGGACACAGGCGGTCGAGGAACAGGCCGAAGAATCGGTCGACATCCACGGCTCTGGCGACGCGGCAGTTCGGCATACCGCTCACGCGCATCGTCTCGCCGTCCGGGCCGATGGCGAGCCGCACCGCCTCCCACTTGACGAGCGACGGATCGAACGCCACGCCGACCGCCAGCGGGTCGTGGAGCGCCATCCCCTGCTCACCGTCGGCGTGACCGATCCTGAACGCACGCTCCGCAAAGGCCTGGATCCGCCCGGCGACGGGCCCCGGCGACTGCGCCAGCGCGGCGTGAAGTCCGGCCCGCGGCAAGACCGCCTGCCGCGTCGCATCGAGGGGCACCAACTCGAGCGGCAGGCCGGCGGCGAGCACGCGATGCGCCGCTTCGGGGTCCACGTGCATGTTGAACTCGGCCGTCGGCGTCACGTTTCCGGGCACGTCGACGGCGCCGCCCATGACCACGAGGCGGCCGATCCGGCCGACGCTCTCGGCGTCCGCCTTGAGCGCCAGCGCCACGTTCGTCAGCGGGCCGAGGGCGACGAGCGTCAGCTCGCGCCCGTGCCGGCGCGCGGCGTCAACGATGACCGTCGCCGCATCGGGCGATGTCGGCGGCGAGGCCACGGCGGGCCAGTCCCCGAGGTCGCCCAGCCCGTCTTCGCCGTGATAGCGCGTCGCCGTCGTGAGGGGCCGCGCGAGCGGGCTGCTCGCGCCGACCGCGACGAGCGGGCTCGGCGACGGCCGGCGAAGGGCCAGCAGGCGGAGCGCGTTCGTGCTGGCCAGGTCCACCGGCACGTTGCCGGCGACCGTGGTGAGCGCTTCCACGCGCAGCTCCGGCGAATTCCAGGCCAGGAGCAGGGCGAGCGCGTCGTCGATTCCGGGATCGGTGTCGATGACGGCTGGCTTCACGGAATCCCCCCACGGTCGGCTCGCATCGTATTAGAATAAAGGGCACGTTGGGCCCGCACGCCAGAGAGATTCCCGGAAAGGAGGAGCGGATGAACATCCAGATCAGATACTGCGGGGAGTGAAACTACCTCCCACAGGCCTCCAGTCTGCAGGCCGCCATCAAGACCAAATTCGGCATCACGGCGACTCTGAAAGAGGGCGCCGCGGGCATTTTCGAGGTATCGATCGACGACGAGGTCGCCTACACCAATCAAGAGACCTTCCGCTTCCCGACCAACGAGGAGATCTTCGCGAAGATCGAGGCCGTTAAGAAGTAGCACGCGACAGGAGCTCCTCCCGGAACCGGGGATCGGCGATCGTGATCAGCGCCTCGGCCCGTCCCCGCTCTCCCTTCCCCCGCAACGCTGCCACGCCGTGCTCGGTCACCACCCAGTCCGCCAGCCCGCGCGGGCTCGTCACCGCAGCGCCCGGCTGAAGGCGCGGGACGATACGCGACACGGTACCGTCGCGCCCGGTCGACGGCAATGCGATGACCGCGGCGCCGCCGCGCGACCGGGAGGCGGCCAGCACGAAGTCGAACTGGCCGCCGATCCCCGCCACCTGGCGCACGCCCAGGCTCTCCGCCGTCACCTGCCCGGTCAGATCGATCTCCAGCGCCGAGTTGATCGCCACGAAGCGATCGAGCTGAGCCACGGTCTGCGGGTCGTGGATGAAGCTCGACGAGTCCATGCTCACCGATGGGTTCTCGTGCATGAAGTCGAAGAGCCGGCGCGTCCCCATCCCTTCACCGATGTCCATCCGGCCGCGATGGAACCGCTTCAGCCCGCTGGTCACCACGCCCTGCTCGACCAGCGCGACCGACGCGTCGACCAGCAGCGAGTGGAGCGACAGGTCCCGGTGGCCGCCCAATGCTTCGAGCACTGCCTGAGGGATCGCGCCCACCCCCACCTGCACGGTCGCGCCGTCGGGTACGAGGCCGGCGACGTGGCGGCCGATCGCGCGCTCGACCTCGCCGATCGCCGTCGGCGGGTAGGGCATCAGCGGCTCGTCGACCTCGACCCAGCAGTCGATCTGGCTGCGGTGGAGGAAGGCGTTGCCCAGCGTGCGGGGCATCTCTGGATTCACCTGCGCGATCACCAGCGGCGCGCGGCGCGCCGCCGCCAGCGCGACGCTCACCGAGACGCCGAGGCTCAGGTAGCCGCGCGCGTCGGGGGGCGCGCAGTGGACGAGCACGCAGTCGGGCGCCCACACGCCGCCGGCGACGAACTGGGTCACCAGGTCGAAGTAGCGCGCGGGCACGAACTCGACGCGCCCGCGCCGC
Organism: Candidatus Rokuibacteriota bacterium; assembly: GCA_003221515.1. Lineage (GTDB taxonomy): Bacteria > Methylomirabilota > Methylomirabilia > Rokubacteriales > CSP1-6 > AR31. The sequence continues at coordinate 10,746 of QHSI01000102.1, read as the reverse complement.
CGCGCGTCGTCGAGGCGCGGCGACATGTGCCACGTCGCGACGCGCAGCGGAGCGTGCGCGGGCCGCGCAAAGGGATAGTCGCCGAGGTGGATGCCGCCCAGCAGCGTGAGATCTTTCAATCGCTCGGACTGCCGGCAGATCTCGGCGACGAGCGCGACCGGCTCGCCGCACGCCGGCGGCAGCAGCACCTTCATCGCCGGCCGGAGTCGGGCGACGGCGTCGACGAGCGAGCAGCGAGCGAACGCGCGCGGCATGAATCGCGAGGCTATATATACCCGATCCCGCGATAGAATGGCCGCATGAAATGGGCGCGCCGCGCGATCGCGCTGCTCATCTCCGCCACCGTGCTGGCCGGCTGCGCGACCGCGCCGTCGAGCCGCGAGTCCCGCGGCGGCTCACCACGCGTGCGCTGCCTGTCGGAGCCGTCGCGCGACGACGCCTCGGTCACCGGCCGCCCGCTGTTCTTTCTGTTCTGCATGGAGAGCCCGTGACGCGCGGGCCGATGCGAAAGGTCGCCCTCGTCACCGGCGGCGGCCGCGGCATCGGCCGTGAGATCGCGCTGGCGCTCGGGCGCGAAGGGTGCGCGGTCGCGGTCGCGGCGAGAACGCCCGACGAGGTGGCGGCGACCGCCGACGAGCTGCGCCGGCTCGGCGTCGAGGCGGCGGCGCTCGACCTGGACGTGAGCGACGCCGACGCGATCGCGCGGGTCGCCGGCGCCGTCACCACCGCGCTCGGCCCCGTCGAGATCCTCGTGAACAACGCGGGCCTTGCCGAGTCGGCGCCGTTCGCGAAGACCGATGGGGCGCTCTGGGACCGCCACCTCCGCATCAACGCGACCGGGCCGTATCTGCTCTCGCGCGCGCTGCTGCCCGCGATGCTCGCGAGCGGATGGGGGCGCGTGATCAACATCGCCTCGGTGGCCGGACTGCGCGGCGCGCCGTACGTCACCGCGTACACGGCCTCCAAGCACGCGCTGGTCGGTCTCACCCGCGCGCTCGCCGCCGAGGTCGCGGGCAAGGGCGTCACCGTCAACGCCATCTGCCCGGGGTTCGCGGCCACCGAGCTCACCTGGCGCAGCGCGCGCAACATCGCGGCCAAGACGGGAAAATCGTTCGACGACGCGGTGGCGGCGCTGGCGCGCCTCAACCCCGGCGGCCGGCTCATCGAGCCCGCCGAGGTCGCGGGCGTCGCGGTCAAGCTGCTGCACGACGACGCGACGAACGGAGAGGCGATCGTGCTCGACGGCACGCCGTCCTGAGGGAGGCGCCCATGACCCGGCAGATCGAATTCCACAACCCGCCGTCGCTCCCGAAAGCGGTCGGCTTCTCCCACGCCGCCGAGACCCGGGGCGGCCGCACGCTCTTCCTCGCCGGCCAGGTCGCGAAGGATCGGGAGGGACGCGTCGTCGGCAAGGGCGACCTGGTCGCTCAGTTCCGCCAGGTCTGCGAGAACTTGAAGGCCGCGGTCACCGCCGGCGGCGGCCAGCTGACCGACGTCGTGAAGCTCACGATCTACGTCCTCGACGCGGGTGACTACAAGCGCCACGCCAAGGCGATCGGCGGCGTCTACCGCGAGTACTTCGGCAAGCACTTCCCGGCGATGACACTGGTCGGCGTGCGCGATCTCTACGACGCCGCGGAGGGATGCGTGATCGAGATCGAGGGGTTCGCCTGCCTCCCCTGACCGAAGCGGCCCGGGCGTGAAGCGCTCGGCCGACCGCGTGCTCGCGGTCAGCACCTGGCTGCGCCTCCTGCACGCGTACGGCGTCGTCGAGCGTGAGCTCCGCCGCGCCGTTGGGGTGCACTGCACGTTCCCGCAGTTCGACGTCCTCAACCAGCTCGACCGGGAGCCGGGCGGGCTCACCTTCGTCGAGCTGTCGCGCCGCCTGCTGGTGACGGCCGGCAACCTCACCGGCATCGTAGACCGATTGCACGATTCGCGCCTCGTGCGGCGCGCCGTCCACCCCGCGGATCGCCGAGCGTTTCGCCTCACGCTGACCCCGAAGGGTCGGCGGCTCGTCCGCCGCGCGCAGCAGCGTCACCACCGGGCGCTCGCCGCGCTGCTCGGCGACGTCACGAATCGTGACCTGCGAGCGCTGCGTGGCCTCCTCGACCGCCTGCGCAGCAGCGCGACCGCACGGAGCAGGACGACGCCACGCGCCGCCAGGCTCGAGTCGAGACGATAGATTAGACCTTGATAGTCTATACTTAAACAATATGGCCAGCGGTGATCCCCAGCGCATTCGCCATCCGCTGCCGCCGGCCCGCTGGCCGTCGCGGGACGAAGCCGCGGCCGCCCGCTGGTTCTCGCCGATCCAGATTGGTCAGAACCTGACCGCCCGGGAGCGGACGTGGGTGCCCGCGATGGTGCCCTGGCGGGCGACCGACGACGGGCTGGTGACGCCGGAGGTGCTCGACTGGTATGCGCGCTTCGCCGAGGGCCAGCCCGGCGTCCTCGTGGTCGAGGCCACCGGCATCCGGGACGTGGCCAGCGGACCGCTGCTCCGGATCGGTGACGATCGCTTCATTCCGGGCCTGCGCCGGCTCGTCGACACGGTGCGCGAGCGCAGCCAGGGACGGACGCGACTCTTCATCCAGGTCATCGACTTCGTCGCGGTGCGCCGACGCCCCGAGCCCGAGAAGTTCTTCGGCCGCTATCTGGCCGTCACCGACTCGCTGCGGGCGCAGATCGCCCTCGGGCTCGACGATCGGCGGTGGCTCGGCGCCTCCGACAGCGAGGTGCGGGAGTTCCTCGTGGGCGCCGACCGAGTGACGATCGAGACCGTGCTGAACGACCGCGAGCTCGAGGCGCTCGACTACGGCTACCGTGAGCGCGTCTGGGACACGCACCTCGACCACATCCGCGAGCTGCCGCGGGTGCTTCCCGCCCTCTTCGCCGAAGCGGCCTGGCGCGCCCGCGAGGCCGGCTTCGACGGCGTCGAGCTGCACTACGCGCACGCCTACACGATGGCGTCGTTCCTCTCGCGCCTGAACACGCGGACCGACGGCTACGGCGGCCCGCGCGAGCACCGGGTGCGACTGCCGCTGGAGACCCTCGCCGCGGTCCGCGAGCGGGTCGGCGGCGACTACGTCGTGGGCATCCGCTACCTCGGCGACGACGTCGTGGAAGGCGGCAGCGGACTGGACGACGCGGTCTGGTTCGGTCTCCGCTTCGCCGAGGGGGGCGTCGACTATCTCTCGGTCTCCAAGGGCGGGCGGTTCGAGGACGCCAAGCAGCCGAAGATCGGCGAGGCGGTCTATCCGTACACCGGACGCTCGGGATACGAGTGCATGCCGACCGTCATCTCGGACGAGCGCGGGCCCTTCGGCCGCAACGTGCCGCTCGCCGCGTCCATTCGCCGCGCGCTCCGCGACGGCGGCTGGTCGACACCGGTGGTGACCAGCGGCGGCATCACGACCTTCGACCAGGCCGAGGCGATCTTGAGAAACGGCGAGGCCGACTGCGTGGCGGCGGCGCGCCAGACGCTCGCGGACCCCGACTGGTTCCGGAAGATCCGCCTGGGCTACGGCGCGCAGGTACGGCGCTGCGAGTTCACGAACTACTGCGAAGGACTCGACCAGCGTCACAAGCAGGTCACCTGCAAGCTGTGGGACCGGCAGGTCGATCCGGCGGATCCGACGCTCCGGCTCGCCAGCGATGGCCGGCGGCGGCTCAGCGCGCCCGGCTGGTCCCCGCCCGGCGAGGACGCGGGCGCCCGAGTCGTCTGAGCGCCGGCCCGGTGAGCCGCGTGAGGATCCACTCCTTGCGGAGCTTCGCGCCGAGCTTTCGATAGAACCGGATCGACGGCGCGTTCCAGTCGAGCACCGCCCACTCCATGCGGCCGCAGCCGCGCCGCACCGCGATCCGCGCCAGCTCGCCCAGCAGCGCCCGCCCGGCGCCCCGGCCGCGCTCGGCGGGCAGGACGAAGAGGTCTTCGAGGTAGAGCGTCGGACGCCCCAGGAAGGTCGAGTAGGTGAAGAAATAGAGCGCGAAGCCGACCGGGGTGCGGCCCCGCCGGCAGATGAGGGCCTCGAAGTACGGCCGCCGCCCGAAGCCGTGGCGGCGGATCTGCCCGACCGTGGCCTCCATCTCGTGCGCCAACCGCTCGTACTCGGCGAGCCCCCGGATGAGCCGGAAGATGACGGACGCGTCGCGCCGCGTCGCGGGGCGGATGGACAGCCCGGAGGCCGGAAGCGTCAAACCGTGACGTGGTTCATCAGACCGGCCTCACGACTCGCCCGCGGGCCGACGGAGCACGTTGAAGAAGATCTGCGGCGTCTTGCGCTTGGCGTCGATGCTGGCGCGGCCGGTGGCCGCCATCACGTAGAGCATGTTCAGCGCGTTCAGCGAGGAGGTCACCAGCCGTCCCTTCCGGAAGCGGTCGAAGACGAGCCGCGCGGTGAGCCCCCGCCGGCCGCGGAGCCGCCGGTAGAGTCCCTCGACGGCCGTCTTGCTGACCAGATTGAAATTGCCGGCGTCGCGCTTGGCGAGCGAGACCGACATGACGAAGTACTGCCGCCCACTCGACAGGATGTAGTAGTGCTGGCGCTTGCCCTGAACTTCGCCGTGGAACTCGAGGCCCTTCGTCAAGCTGTCGACGCGCAGCTTCATCGTGGTCTCCTCGGCGGGCGAGAGAACGCGTTCACCGCTGGCTCAGGTAGTGCTCCGCGATCTCGAGGGGGCGCGCGATCCACACGTCCTTTTTGGCGAGGATGTGCTGGATGAGTCGCTCGACCATCCGCATCCGCGATGGGCGGCCGATCACTTGCGGGTGTCCCATCACGTTGAAGAAGCCGCCCTCCTCGTAGGCGCCCTCGAACTCTTCCTTCCAGATCTCGAAGACGTCCTCCTGGCTCCAGATCCCGTTGCCGACCGGCGGCACCGCGCTGAATCCGAAGTACACCCAGTCGTCGTTGACCCACGCGGTCGGCAGCTCCACCAGCTCGCCGTACGGGGTCTTGTGGCAATAGGGCAGGTCGGCGTCCATCAGGTTGCTGTGATAGACGAAGCCGTGCTTCCGGAGCAGCTCCATCGTGTGCTTGCTCGGATCGCAGGACGGCGCGCGCGAGCCCTGCGGCCGGATGCCGAGCACGTTCTGGAAGATGTCCAGCGTCTTCACCAGCAGGGCTTCTTCCTCTTCGCGGCCCGAGAGGAAGTACGGCTTCTCGTGCAGGTACCCGTGGTGGCCGATCTCGTGGCCGCGTTTCAGGACCTCGCGGGCCATGTCCGGGTAGCGCTCGATGATCCAGCCGGGGATGAAGAAGCCGCACTTGATGTCGTAGCGGTCGAGGATCCGGAGGATGCGCGGCATCCCCGTCTTCGGCCCGTACGCGCCCATCCCCATGTGGAGCGGCCGCTCCGCCAGCGCCGGGTCGCGCAGGATCCACGGGCTCTCGCCGTCGACGTCGAACGAGATCATCACGGCGCACCGCGCCCCGTTCTTCCACTTGATCGATTGCTCCATGCCTGTCTCCCCGCCGGCGGTGAACTCGCCGGCTAGGCGCCGGCGATGTCCACCAGCATCTCCGTGTAGGCGCGCACACCCTCGCGCAGGTTCTCGAGCGAGATCCGCTCGTCGTTGCCGTGGAGCCGCTGAAGCTCCGCGTCCTCGAGGATGAATGGGCTGAAGCCATAGCTGTGGAGCCCGCAGCGCCGGAACACCCAGTTGTCGGTGAAGGCGACGAGGATCATCGGCGCCACCACGGCGCCCGGCACCCGTCGCCGCAGCGTGTCCGCCATGGCCTTGTAGAGCTCGGTGTCGGGTGGAGAGAGATTCGGGACCTTCGGCTCCCGGCTGATCGCGACCTCCACGTGTTCGTCGTCGACGACGCGCCGGACCCAGCCGGCGATCTCCTCGGGATCGTCGCCGGCGAGCATCCGGCAGTCGATCTCGGCCGAGGCTTCGGGCGGGATCACGTTGATCTTCTCGCTGCCCTGCAGCATCGTCACCGCGAACGTCGTGCGGACCATCGCGGCGAACTGGCGGTTTCCCAAGAACAGCGCTCGGAACGCCGGATCTTGCAGGCTCTGCGCCAGGTCGTCGTGCCCGGCGCTTTGCGCGGCCGGCCAGAGAGCCGACAGGCAGGAGAAGTACTCCTGCACCTCCGGAAGTACGCGGATGGGCCGCTCGGCCTCGAGCAGACGGTTGAGCGCGCGAATGAGCCGGTGCGGCGCAGTGTCGGGCCACGGCATCGAGCCGTGGCCCGGCTCGCTGCGGGCCGTGAGCGTGAGCGGCAGGCCCGTCTTCTCCGAGATGACGATGGAGGCGAGCGGTGCCCTGAGGTCGTGATGCGGCTGGATCGCTCCGAGCTCGGAGATCGCGTACTCGGTCCCGGCGAGCCAGTCGCGGCGGTGATCGGCGATGAACTGGGCGCCGAACTCGCTCCCGGCCTCCTCGTCCGCGGTGGCCAGGAAGACGAGATCGCGCTTGAGCGGGATCCCGGCGCGCTTCAGCGCCAGCATGGCCGCCAGGTGCAAGATGCCCGTCGACTTCATGTCGATCGCGCCCCGGCCGTAGAGATAACCGGCGGCGATCACGCCGCCGAACGGGTCCACCGTCCAGTAACGCCGGTCGGCGTAGACGACGTCGATATGGTGATGGAGCACGATCCCGCCGAGCGACCCGTCGCCCGCGAGGCGCGCCTGGAGGCTCGCGCGTCCGGGCGCCGCCTCGATCGTCTCGCTCGCGATGCCCTCGCGCGCCAGGACCTCGGCCAGGAACCGCGTGCCGGCGATCTCGTTGCCCGGCGGGTTCGTGGTGTCGATCATCAGGTAGCGACGGAGCAGGTCGATCGTCTCGTCGCCCAGCGCGGCCCAGTCCATCAACGCGTCTCCGCCTCCGGGATCATCGCCTCGACGTCCCCGAGCTCCCAGCGGGCCATGTGGCAGTAGAGGTCGAGCAGCTGCATCGTGCGCTCGATGGCCGGGTTGTCGCTCGCCTGACGGAGCCGCCGCACCTCGGCCTGAATGCCGCGGATCCGCTCGATCGTCTCCTCGCGCATCACGCGCCCGGTCCTCCCGAGAGCTGCCAGCGGTGCGCGGCCGGCCGGTGATCGAAGAAGCGCTTGGCCTTCAGCTCGTAGCGCGGCAGGCTTCCGGGCTTCTGGACCTCGACGCCGATGGAGACGCCGATGGCCGACTTGAACACCGCCTCCGCCTCGCGGCCGACGGACGCGTAGCGATTCTCGTCGATCTCGCCGCGCGCTTCGACTTTCACCGTCACGAAATCGTTGAGGGCGTCGCGGCCGACGTGAAGCTCGTAGTGCTCCGAAAGCCCGGCCACGCGGTGCAGCAGCGCCTCGAGCGCCGACGGGTACACGTTGACGCCCTTGACGATGATCATCTGGTCGGTGCGACCGAGCACACCCCCCGGATAGTAGAGCCACGTCGTGCCGCAGCCACAAGGTACGTCCGTCCACCGGACCAGATCGTGCGTCCGGTACTTGATCAAGGGCTGGCCGTCCTGGATGTAGCTCGTGACGATGTGCTCGCCGACCTCGCCGTAGGGCACCGGGTGACCCGACTCGTCGACGACGAGCGCGTGATACCACTCCTCGCACAGGTGAACGCCGCCCTGCAGCGGGCAGCCCGGGTTGGTGGGGCCGAGCTCGGCGATCCCGTAGAGCTCGTAGCACTTGGCGCCCCACAGCTCCTCGATCGCCCGGCGCGTGGCGGGGATGCTGGCGCCGGGCTCGCCGGCGACGAACACGTGCGAGATCGACGTCTTCGCGAGGTCCATCCCAAGCTCACGCGCCGTCTCGCCGAGGTAGAGCGCGTACGTCGGCGTCGCCAGGATCACGTCCGGACGGTACTGCTCGATCTGGCGCAATCGCGCCTTGCTGTCGAGGCCGCCGCCCGAGATCACGGTGGCGCCGAGACGGCGCACGCCCATGTAGGCCGACCAGAACGCGGCGAAGATGCCCCAGTTGAACGCGAAGTAAAAGCTGTGGCGCGCGCGGAGCCCGGCCGCCCAGAAGCCGTAGACCCACGACTCGCCCCACAGCTCGGCGCTGTGATACGTGAGCGGGATGTGCAGCGGCGTGCCGGTCGAGCCGGAGGTGGCGAACCGCTGATGGAAGAAGTCCTCGGAGATGGCGAGGGCGTCGCCGAAGGGTGGGTTCACCGCCTGGGCGTCGAGGATCTCCTTCTTGTCGATGAACGGCAGGCGCTTGACGAAGTCGTCCAGCGTGCGGATCTGCTCGGGCCGGACCTTGTGGCGATCGAGGAGCTTACGGTACATCGGGCTGCGCGCGTACGCGTACGCGATCACGGTCTGGAGCTTCCGGAGATGGAGCGGGTCGAGCTCGGCGCGCGGCATCGTCTGCGTGTACGGGTTCCAGAACCGCTGCGCCTCGACCTCGGGCTTGTAGAGCTGCATTTATCGGATCGCCGTCTCGACGGCGTCGTTCTCGGTCTCCGCGAGGTCCATCGCGCCGAAGCCGCCGGCCTCGATCTTCTCCCAGGCGGCCCAGAGCCAGGCCGGGATCGCGTAGCTGCCGACGACGGTCGTGGGAAGGATCGGCTACTCGGCGAGCGTGAAGACGCCCCGCTTCACGGTGAGGGCCCACACGTGCCCGACGTTCACGCCGAGCTCGTTCATCGTGACGGCGCCGATGGCGCCGTCGAAGGCCTTGAGCCCCGCCCAGCACTTCGCGAGCTTGTCGCGATCGGCTTCCAAGTCGTCCGGCTTGTTGGTGACGCCGGCGGTCTCGACGCACATCTTGGAGATGAAGAGCTGGTCGTACATCGCGAGGCCGGACGAGTTGGGGCGCTTGCCCCCGGACTTCTCGAGGAACTTCTTGACGAAGGCCTGCACGCGCGGGATCGGGCGCTCGTTCCACGCGTAGGTCGTCGTGTACCAGCCCTCGACCGCGTCGCCGCCGAGCGTGACGAGATCGGGCGTGGCGGTCGCGACGCCGCCGTGGAACGGGCCTTTGTAGCCCTGCTTGCGCGCTTCCTTCGCGATCAGCGCCGCCTCGCGCGAGCCGGAGCCGAGGAAGAGCATGTCCGGCTGCTTGCTGAGCGCGCGCGTGACCTGCGCGCTGAAGTCGAGGTCGCCGGTCTGGAAGGTGATCGAGTCCAGGAGCTCGATGCCCGTTTGCTGGAAGGTGCCCGGCATCACCCGCGTCGCCTCGGCCGTCGAGATCGCGTCGGCCTGGTTGTAGAGGATCGCCGCCTTCTTGACGCTCGGGTTCTGCTTGCGAAGCGCGGCGAGCCCGGTGCCCAGTGCCCTGGCGGCGCCGGGATTCATCGTGTAGGCCCACGGACGGAACTTGTCGGTGAGCCCGGGCGCGGCGGCGGTCGGGGTGATGATCGGGATCTTCAGGCTCGCCGACAGCGGGAACATGACGCCGGCGCTCGAGCTCGAGATCGATCCGTGGATCATGAGCACCCGGTCGGTCTGGGCCAGCCGCCGCGTCAGCGTGACCGACTCCTTGGGATCTCCACGGTCGTCGGCGACCACCAGCTCGATCGGCAGGCCGCCGACGCCACCGGCGGCGTTGATCTCGTCACGCGCGAACTCTGCGCCGATCAGGCCGTGCTGGCCCCAGTCCACGAAGAGTCCGGCCATCGGCATGATCACGCCGAGCCGCACCTTGTCGCCCGCCAGCTTCGCCCCGGCGGCCGGCGACAGCGCGAGGGCCGCGAGCGCCACGGTGGCGAGAGCGATGAGAACCGCACGGCGCCTAATCACGATCACGTCAGCAGTCTCTTTCAATGGCGCAGCTCTCACGCCAGCGACAGCGCAAGGCGGTCGAATTCGGTGACGTGCATCTCACGACCCATGCCCCAGCGATGGATCGCAGCCATGACCTCTTCGAGCTTCTCGGCCGGATACGGCGCGAAGACGAACCGCTCCCCCGCGCCCCAGGTCTCCGTCCGCCACGCCCGATCGGCGAACTCCGGCGGCACACACTTCGCCCACAGCGACAGGTAGCGCGCCAGATCGCGCTCGAGCGCCGCGTCGGCACGCGCCAGCGCCGTGAAGTACCGGCGCAGGACGTCCCGATCGCTCGTCTCGTCGACCCACCAGAGCGTGTTGAAGATCCCGTCGAGAATCTTTCGCAGGCCCAGCTCCTCGGCCATGTAGATCTGGGGATCGAGGAGGCTCGCCGCCTCGACCTCGCCGTTCAGGAGCGCTTCGAGCCGGCGCCCGAACCCACCGACCGGCGCGATCTTGATGTCCTCGAGCGGCAGGTGCTTCTCGAGGCGATAGGGCACGTTGTAGTGGCTGCCCGCCATCAGGCCCACCCCGACCGGCACACCGCGAAGGTCTTCGGGCCGGTGGATGCGGGAGTCGGGCCGCACGTAGATCGCGTGCCGGGCGACGCCATACGCGTCGGGCACGAACTTCCCCATGCCGGCGCCGGCGTTGCACACGCTGCCCCACGCGCACGCGTTGCCGATCGCCTGCGCGCCTTCGAGAAAGGGCTTGTCTTGTGGTCGAGCCTTGTAGCCGCCGGTCCACGCCTTCATCTGGCCGTGGTAGACGTCCCACATCACCTCGGGCTCGAGGCCCTGCTCGCTGAAAAAACCCTCCGCGAAGGCGATCCACTCGTGTAGCCGCATGCCGGTGGGAAAGATGCGAATCTTCGTGAGCTCGGGCATCCTCGGCGACGGTAATACGGCGGACCGAACGCTGTCAATCCAGGTGTATGATCGCGCACAATGTTCGCGCAGCAGGTCGTCAACGGGCTGATGCTCGGTGGCGCCTACGCCCTCGTCGCGATCGGGTACACGCTCATT
>QHSI01000033.1 GCA_003221515.1 Candidatus Rokuibacteriota bacterium | reverse complement strand
CACATCGACTTGATCGACGAGATTGCCAGAGACCAGGCGCGGTCTTCGAAAGCGAGCTTGATGCCAGCCGTTTCGGAGGCATCGTAGTCAACGAGGGAGTTGCCATGAGCACAGATGTAGTCAATATCGCGCGGTGTAAGCCCCGCTGTGTTGATCGCCAGCGTCATCGCGCGAGCAGCCGACTCCCCTGTGGCATCGACGTTTCGCATGTGCGTGCCTTCGTTGACGCTGCCGTAGCCAAGGACCCGAGCGTAGATGGTTGCACCGCGGGCGCGCGCAACCTCTTCGTCCTCAATAGTGAGAATTGCGGCTCCTTCTGCTAGAACCAGCCCGCACCGCAACTTGTCAAATGGCCGACTCGCTTCTGCAGGTGGGCCTTGCCAGGTTGCCAATGCACCTAGAGCGCGAAAGGCCTCCATGGATGCCGGAGACAACGGCGTTTCGGTCGCCCCGGCGAGCACCGCGCTAGCTTGAGCATTGGCGACCTTTTCCGCCGCCCAAGAGATGGCGTCGAGGCCAGCGACGCATGCAGTGGCTGGGCTATCCGTCTGGCCGCGGGCGCCAACGCTAATCGCAACGTGACTTGTAGCCGCATGCCCCGGGTATTCGAGGACCGTCCACGGGCGCATGTCCTCCCCGTGAAGAAACGCAAGAAAGTTTGAGTGCTCCACATCGACCAACCCGCTCATCGATGAGCCCACGGAAACCATGACTTCACTGGCGGATCTGCCCGCGAGACTGAGTTGACTGTCCGCGATCGCCATCTTCGCTGCGGCGACCGCGAATTGGCTGAAACGACCAGCGACCCTGGCCGTCGTTCCTGGCATCCACTGGCGCGCGTTAAAATCATGCACTTCGCCGACAAGTCGGCAGTCCGGCGGGAGCTTTGAACCATCGAATAGCGTGGGGTGAGTGATGCCCGACCGGCCGGCGAGTGCGGAGGCCCAGAACTTGTCTACACCGACCCCGATGGGAGAGACAATGCCGAGCCCAGTTATGACCGGCTGTCGCTTCATCGGTTGGTCCTCTCCCGAGGGGCGCTGGTCAGCGTTTCTTCCAACAAAGCCGGTGCTTACGTTACCAGGTCCCCGGCCAAACGACCAAGTTTCGCAGGTCGGGAGACTGGTAGAATATGTGAACTGCCGAGACATGTCCAGGAAGGTCCCGAGTCGCCGCGAGTTCCTCACTCTCCCCCTGGCGTTGATCCTCGCCCCCCTCATCGGCGGCCGCCCGGCCGGCGCGGCGCCGGACGCACGTAAAGCCAAATATGGCGCGGACATCAGCATCCTTTACGGCGTGCTGACGTACCGGCTCGAGGGGACGATGACCGAGACGGTCGACCGGGGCACGGGCCAGTACGAGGTCGCGATCGTCGGGGAAGGGGACGGGATCGCCAACCGGGTCGAGTCTCGGGGCACCCTCTGGCAGGGGCGATGGGCTCCGCTCCAGACCCGTTCCTTCTTCTCGGTGAAGGGGCGGGAATCGCGCTCCGACATCACCTACGACTACGCCCGACGTAGCGTCGCCTACCATTTCAAGGGCGAGACGTTCTTCCTCCGAAAGCTGCGTGTGGCCGACGATGTCGTGCCGATTCCCGAGGGGATGTACGTCGACGACACGCTCAGCGCGACGCTCAACTATACCGACCAGCTGTGGGTGCCGCAGGCCGACGGCACGTACCTTACGCGCATCGTCCGCCGGAAGAGGCCGGAGAACGAGGGCGCCGACGATGTCCAGCAGCACTACAAGGCCGAGCTCGCCCCCTTCACGCTCAAGGTCGTGCCCGACGCGTCCACGGGCAAGACGACGGCGCATATCGACCTGACGCGCTTTTCGTCGTGGGCCAAGCAAGACCAACCCGGGAAGATCACGTTCGACACCGCCCGCCGGCTCGAGAACATGAGCCTGCCGATGATGCTGGGGACCTCCGTTCAAGTCCGGATCGCGACCGGCTAGATGCACGATCTCGTCTCGCTGGGCGAGGTCCTCCTCCGGCTCGCGATCCCGTCACCCGCCCGGTTCGAGACGGCCCACCAGCTCGATCTCCAGATCGGCGGCGCCGAAGCCAACGTGGCCGCCGCGTGCGCGCGGCTCGGCCTGAGGACCGCCTGGATCTCCGCGCTCCCGGCCAACCCGTGGGGCGAGCGCATCCGGCGCGAGCTGACCGCCCACGGCGTGGACTGCGGGCTGGTGCGCATGACGCCGAACACGCGGGTCGGGACCTACTTTCTCGAGTACGGCGTGCCGCCGCGTCCGGTGCGAGTGCTCTACGACCGCCGCGACTCCGCGTTCGCTCGGCTGACGCCGGCCGAGGTCGACTGGGCGCCGCTTCGGAGCGCACGGCTCGTGCACCTCACCGGCATCACGCCCGCGCTCGGTGACGCGGCCCGCGCCCTCGTCGAGCGGGCGCTGCGTGAGGCGGCCACGGTGTCGTTCGACGTCAACTATCGCGCGACCCTCTGGTCACCGGCCGACGCTTGCGCGTTTCTCGAGACCGTGCTGCCGCGCGTTCGCTACCTCTTCATCGGCCAAGCGGAAGCGCAGACGCTGTTCGGACTCTCCGGCGCGCCCGAGCCCACGCTCGACGCGCTCGCCCGTCTCGCTCCGAAGGCGACGATCAGCCTCCAGCAAGGCGGGGAGGGCTCCACCGTGCTCGACGGCGGACGCCTGTACCGGCCGCGCGTGCGTCCTGCCGTCCAGGTCGTCGACCCGATCGGAGCGGGCGATGCCTACGCCGCCGGCTTTCTCTGGGCCATGCTGCGCGGACGCGATCTGCAAGATGCGGTCGACGCGGGCACGGCGGTCGGGGCGCTCAAGTGCTCCACGTGGGGCGACATCGCGCTGGTCAGCGAAGCGGACGTCACCGACCTCCTGGCCGGCGGACCCGACGTCCGGCGGTGACGTTCGCGCCGCTCTCCGCTCGCCTGCTGTTATAGTCGAGGCGGCATGGCGGGTGAGCGGATCCTCGACGGCCTGAACGACGAGCAGCGACGGGCCGTCACGCACGACGCCGGCCCCCTGCTGATCGTCGCCGGCGCCGGCACCGGCAAGACGACGGTCATCACCCGGCGGATCGCCTGGCTCATCGCCCAGAAGAAGGCGCGTCCCGAAGAGATCCTCGCGCTCACCTTCACCGACAAGGCCGCGGCCGAGATGGAGGAGCGCGTCGATACGCTGGTGCAGTATGGCTACGCCGACGTCGAGATCTCGACGTTCCACGCGTTCGGCGACCGGCTCCTGCGCGAGCACGCGCTCGAGATCGGGCTCCAGCCCGATTTCCGCGTCCTCAACCGCGCCGAGCAGGTGATCTTCTTCCGCGACCGCCTGTTCGAGTTCCCGCTCGTGCATTACCGCCCGCTCGGCGACCCGGCCCGGCACATCCGCGCGATCATGACGCTGATCAGCCGCTGCAAGGACGAGGACATCTCGCCCGAGGAGTATCAGGCGTACGTCGAGCAGGTGGCGGCCGAGGTGCCGACGGCCGACGACTACGAGGAAGCGCGCGAACGCATCGCCGAGCAGCGCGAGCTGGCCGCCACCTACGCCAAGTATCAGGAGCTGATGGCCCGCGAGGGCTGTGTCGACTTCGGCGATCAGATCGTGCTCGTCATGAAGCTCTTGCGGGCGCGGGCCAACGTGCGTGCCAACCTGCAGCGCCGCTTCAAGTACGTCATGGTGGACGAGTTCCAGGATACGAATCACGCCCAGTTCGAGCTGGTGAAGCTGCTGGGCGCCCGGCACGGCAACGTCGCCTGTGTCTGCGACGACGACCAGGCGATCTACCGGTGGCGCGGGGCGGCCATCTCCAACGTGCTCGCTTTTCTGGACCGCTATCCGGAGGCGCGCCAGGTCGTGCTCACCGAGAACTACCGGTCGCACCAGAAGGTCCTCGATGCCGCGTACCGGCTCATCGTCAACAACAACCCGGACCGTCTCGAAGTGCGCAGCGGGATCAGCAAGCACCTGGTGGCCGTGCACGAGCCGGAGGGCCCGGCGCCCGCGCACCTGCACTACGAGACCGGCACACAGGAGTCGGACGCCGTCGCCCACGCGATCCGCGAGAAGGTCGACGGCGGCCAGTGGCGGTACGACGACGTGGCCATTCTGGTCCGCTCCAACGACGACGCCGAGCAGTTCCTGCGCTCGCTCAACCTCAAGGGCATCCCGTGGACGTTCTCGGGGAACTCCGGGCTCTACGGCCGGCCCGAGATCAGGCTGCTGATCGCGTTCCTGCGCGCGCTCGTCCACACTGACGAGTCGGTGAGCCTGCACTATCTGGCCTCGTCGGATCTCTATCAGGTGCCGGTCGTCGACCTCACGCGCTGCTCGACCCACGCGGACCGGCGGCACGTCTATCTGTTCGACGTCTTCCGAAAGACCGAGACGATTCCCGAGCTTCGCAACGAGATCACCGAGGAGGGGCACGCGGCCATCCAGCACCTCGTCCGCGATCTCGAGCGCTACATGGAGCTCGGCCGCGAGATGCCGACCGGTGAGCTCCTCTACCTGTTCATCAAGGACTCGGGGTGGCTCGGCCGGATGTACCGCGAGGAGACGGCCCGCGACGTCGCCGAGAGCAAGAACATCGCGAAATTCTTCGATCGGGTGAAGTCGGCGTCGCGCGCCCTCCGGTACGACAACGTGCGGGAGTTCGTGAAGCACCTGGACGAGCTGATCGAGGCCGGCGAGGACCCGGCGGTCGCCGAGGCGGAGATCGAGACCCCGGCCGTGCGCGTCCTCACCATCCACAAGGCCAAGGGGCTCGAGTTTCCCGTCGTATTCCTGGTGCACCTGGTGCAGGAGAAGTTCCCGCTGCGCCGCCGTCGCGATCCGCTGGAGCTGCCGGTGGCCCTGATGAAGGACGCGGTGCCGACCGGCGACTTCCATTTGCAGGAGGAGCGCCGCCTCTTCTACGTCGGCATGACGCGGGCGCGCCGCGTGCTCTATCTCACGAGCGCCGGCGATTACGGCGGCAGCCGCCAGCGTAAGACGAGCCTGTTCGTGCTCGAGGCCCTCGACCTGCCGCGCGAGGCCAGCCGGCCGTTCCGCGTGCGCCCGGTCGAGGAGATCGAGCACCACGCGCCGCCGGCGGAGATCGAGGACCCCGCGCTGCAGCCGCTGGCGCCGGACGCCGAGCTGAATCTGAGCCACAAGCAGATCGACGACTACCAGACGTGTCCGCTCAAGTACTTCAACGTGCACGTCCGACGCATCCCGATCCGCCGCCATCACGCCGTCGCCTACGGCGCGGTCATGCACAAGGTGGTCGAGTACTACCTGCGCCGGCGGGTCGTGGGGAACTACACGCCGCTCGACGATCTGCTGGCGGTGTACGAGCGCGCCTGGGCCGGCGAGGACATCGTGCACGATCGCCCCGGCACCGAGCCGGCCGAAGGCTTCCTCACCCGCGAGCACGAAGAGGCGCGCAAAGCAGCCGGGCGCGAGGCGCTCCGGCGCTTCTGGAATCACGAAGAGGCCGAGGGCACCAAGCCGACGTGGGTGGAAAAAGAATTCGGCTTCGCGCTCGGGCCCGATCGCGTACGCGGACGCTACGACCGCGTGGACGAAGACCTGCTGGGCGCGGTGATCGTCGACTACAAGACAACCGAGGTCACGCGCCAGAAGGACGCCGACCGCCGCGTGTCGGGCAGCCTCCAGCTCAAGATGTACGCGCTGGCCTGGCAGGAGATGACCGGCAGCCTGCCCCAGCGCCTGGAGCTGCGCTTCATCGACTCAAACGTCGTCGGCCGCCACACGCCGAACGCCGACGATCTCGAGGTGGCAATGCATGCGGTCAAGGCGGCGGCCGCCGGCATTCGCGCCCGGCGGTTCGACCCGACCCCCTCGTGGGGCGCCTGCCGCCACTGCGCCTACAACCAGATCTGCCCGTACACCGCGACGCGTGACTGATGAAGGGCGGCCACGGCGCCGTGCGCGCGGCTGGATGAAGTACGGCTGCGCCAGGCGTTTAACTCGGGGGTTTGAAAGATTGCTTGCAAAGCGGCGAGGGCTTTGAAAGAATTACGGCAAATGTTTAAAAGCTAAAAGGCCTGTGAGATCGGACGTTCAAAGATCGAGGAGACACTGTGAATCCGACCGACTTTCGAGCGTCTGAGACGGGTCGGGTGATCCGAGCGCGGGGAGGGTATCACGCGTTCATCCCAGCGCCGCTGCCGCCGAAGTTGTCCTATGACGACGAACTTGTCCTTGCCCTTTCGCGCGCTGACGCGGCACTGAGCGAGCTCTCGGGTCTCGGCCGCCACCTACCCAATCCCCACCTTCTCATCGCGCCCTATGTCCGCCGAGAGGCTGTCTTGTCGTCGCGGATTGAAGGCACGACGACGAGCCTGGCCGAGCTGCTGCTCGATGAAGTCGCTGCGGGTTCGACGCCTCGCGACCCAGACGACGTCCAGGAAGTGCGAAACTACGTGACAGCGCTGCAATACGGCGTCACGCGGCTGCGAACCTTGCCCTTGTCCCTCCGCCTAGTCCGTGAGTTGCACGCGCGACTCATGAAGGGGGTGCGCGGCGAACACGCCACACCGGGGGAGTTCCGGCGCTCCCAGAACTGGATCGGAGCCCCGGGCAGCACGCTGGAGACTGCCGTCTACGTGCCTCCGCCCGTAGAGCATCTGATGGAGGTTCTCGGAGCGTGGGAGCAGTTTCTCCACGAGAGAAACCGCGTACCCGATCTCGTGCAATGCGCGCTCGTGCACGAGCAGTTCGAGACGATTCACCCATTCTTGGACGGCAACGGCCGCGTAGGGCGCCTACTGATCACGCTCTTCCTCATCGAGCGCGGACGGCTGTCACAACCGCTTCTGTATCTGTCGGCGTACATCGAGCAGCATAGGCGCGAGTACTACGACAGTCTCCAGGCCGTCCGCACCGACGGCGCCTGGAAGGGCTGGCTTGGGTTCTTTCTGTCCGGTGTTGAGCAGACTGCGCGCGATGCCGTCTCACAGGCGGGTAAGTTGATGGATCTACGGGAGCGGTGGCGGAGGCGCTTGGTCGGCTCCCCGAAGGCGATCGAGCTCGTTGACGCTCTCCTGGTAAACCCGTACATGACTGTTGCCAGAGCTCAGAGGCTCCTGAAGGTGTCCAACCCGACCGCCCGCCAGGTCGTCTCCAGACTCGAGAAGCTAAAGTTGCTGAGCGAGATCACAGGACGTGCGTGGGGCCGACTGTACCTCGCTCGCCCGATTCTGCGAATCATAGAGAGGATACGGGGGCGCGATGCCGAAGACTGACACTAGCGCGCTGCGGTGAGCCACCACGCCGGCCCGCCGCGCTCCAGTGACACGCCCTCGGTCCCCGAGCCGACCTACGCCGAGCGGGCGCGCACGCTCGCCTATCTCGGGCGCACCGGCGCGCTGGCGACGATCTCGCGCCGCCATGGGGGCCATCCGTTCGGATCGGTCATGACCTACGCGCTCGACGAGAGCGGCCGGCCGATACTCTTGATCAGCGCGATGGCGATGCACACCCAGAACCTCCAGGCCGATCCGCGCACGAGCCTCCTCATCACGCAGGTGAACCCCACCGGCGAATCGGGCCATCCACTCGCCGCCAGCCGGCTGACGTTGATGGGCGAGGCGCGCCGTCTGGACGGCCACGACGTCGCGCCGGCGCGGCAGGCGTACCTCGCCCGTCACGCGCGCGCCGCTTACTGGGTGGACTTCGACGACTTTAGCTTCTGGACCCACTGGCCGACGCCGCGACCGGCATCATGGACCACATGAACCGCGACCACGCCGATGCCCTGGTCGCCTACGCGCGGCACTTCGCCGGCGAGCCCGCCGACGCCGCCACGATGGTGGCGGTGGACCGTCTGGGCTTCCGGTTGCGGCTGCGACAGGGCGAGCGGCTGCACGCCGTGCGCATCGCGTTCCCGCGGCCCCTCACGACGGCGGCCGAGAGCCGCACAGTCCTGATCGAGATGCTGCAGCAAGCGCGCAGCGCGACGGCCTGACGCGGCGGCCAGCAGGCGCCGCGGCTGCCACCTGTCGGCTGCCTCCTTGACAGGGACGTTGCGCTTGAATACGTTGAGCCCCGCTGGCGCATCCATCCGGCCGGTGAGGAGGTCACCATGGTCCCAACTACACGAACTTCCCGCCCCAGATCCAGATCAGCGAAATCATAGGATAGACGAACGTGCCAAACGCGAACTACGACGTGATCGTGATCGGTGGTGGCAACGCGGCCATGTGCGCGGCGCTCTCGGCCCGCGAGGGGGGCGCGCGCGTGCTCGTCGTCGAGAAGGCGCCCGAGGCCTGGCGCGGCGGCAACGGCTTCTTCACCGCTGGTGGCTTCCGGTTCGCCTTCAAGAGCTTCGAGGAGCTGTGCGATCTGGTCGGCGACCTCTCCGACGAGGAGAAGGCCTCGATGGAGGTCGATCCGTACACGGAGGAGCAGTTCTACGACGACCTCATGCGGGTCACCGAGGAGTGCTCCGATCCCGACATGGCGATGCAGCTGGTGCGCGAGTCGCTCCCGACGGTGCGCTGGATGCGCGATCGCGGCATCCGCTGGATCCCGATGTTCGGCCGGCAGGCCTACAAGGTCGGCGGGAAGTTCCGCTTCTGGGGCGGACTCGTGCTGGAAGCGGTCGGCGGCGGCCCCGGTCTCATCGAGATGCACTACCAGGCCGCGGCGAAGAACGGCATCGACGTGCGCTTCGACACCAAGGCCACGCGGCTCGTGACGGACGACCGCGGCGCCGTCACCGGCCTCGTCGTACGGACGGCCGCCGGCACCGAGACGATCCCCGCGCGCGCGGTCGTGCTGGCGTCCGGCGGCTTCGAGGCCAACACGGAGATGCGCACGCGGTATCTCGGCCCCAACTGGGAGCTGGCGCGTGTCCGCGGCACCCCGTACAACACCGGCGACGGGATCCGCATGGCGCTCGACATCGGCGCGCTGCCGTGGGGCCACTGGAGCGGTTGCCACTCCGTGCAGTGGGACCTGAACGCGCCGTGGCACGGCGACCGCAAGGTCGGCGACAACTTCCAGAAGCACTCGTACCCGCTCGGCCTCATCGTGAATCTCAAAGGCGAGCGCTTCGTCGACGAGGGCGCCGACTTCCGCAACTACACCTATGTGAAGTACGGGCGCGCGGTCATCGGCCAGCCGCGCCGCACCGCGTTTCAGATCTTCGACCAGAAAGTGATCGACCTCCTCCGCGAGGAATACCGGATCCGCGAGGTGACGAAGGCGGAGGACATGACGCTGGAGGGGCTCGCGCGCAAGCTCGAGATCGACGTCGACGGTTTCGTGGCCACGATCCGCGCCTACAACGCGGCCGTGCAGCCCACCCCGTACAACCCCGCGATCAAGGACGGCAAGGCCACGCGTGGGATCTCGCCGCCGAAGTCCAACTGGGCGCAGACGCTCGACACGCCGCCCTACGTGGGCTTCGCCGTCACGACGGGTATCACGTTCACGTTCGGCGGTCTGCGGATCACGCCAACGGGCCAGGTCGTCGATTGCGAGCAGCGTCCGATTCCCGGGCTCTTCGCCGCGGGCGAGCTGGTGGGCGGGCTCTTCTATCACAACTATCCGGGCGGGGCCGGCTTGATGGCCGGCGCCGTCTTCGGCCGGATCGCCGGACGCTCGGCCGCCGCGAACCGGGGGTGATCAGATACCCTCCACGCCGCGAGAATCGGTCTGCCACTCCTGACAAAACACGCGATTCCGAAAATTGCGGAACTGGATCAGCACCACTCGCTCGACGCGTCCGGAAGCCGCGCGCGCAGCGCGGAATGGGCTGCGTCGAGGAACCAGGGCGGCAGCAGCGGCCGATAGTGGGTCAGGAAGCGCTCGAACTGGCCGTCGAGCACGTACGTGATTCCGTGGTCATCGGCGTGGCGACAGGACCGTCCGTAGGCCTGCACCAGCGCCTTCGCGGTCTCGAGCGCATACCATCGTGGATCCCGCGACCGGCGGGCCGCGGTCCACGGGTCGCCGAGATCCGGGTACGGCATCTTCGTCACGACCTGGAAGCGTAGGAAATCATCGGGGAGGTCCACCCCTTCCCGCAACGACGGCGAGACCAGCACGGTGGGCGCCGCGGCGGCGCGGTGTTGATCCAGCGACCGCGTCTTGGCCTCGGCGGACTCCACCCAGATGAGCCGGCGCGAGAACGCGGGCCCGCGGCCGGCTAGGTCGGCGACGAGGCGGCGCCCGGCGGCGTACGACGGCGCGTGGATCAACCCCTTCTCACGCGGGTGCTCCGCGAGGATCGCGGCGACCGCGTCGAAGAGCGCCGGCTCCAGCCGGGGAAGGCTGGTCACCGAGAGCCGCCCGACCGGACGGTAGTCGATCCGCCGCTGAGCCAGCGCGAACGGCGAATCGGACGTCAACGATCGCACGGTGGCCTCCGCGAGGCCGAAGCACTCGGCGAGCGCGCTCCGGTGACCGAGGTACGCCGACGAGAGCACGACGAGGTCCGCCGACTCGCTGAGCAGCTCACGGGCCATCGACGTCACGGTGAGTGGCACCAGCTCGAGCGTCGCGCCGCTGTCGGGCGGGTAGCGCACGATCCACTCGCGGTCCTCCGCATCGACGAAGAAGCGGATGCGCGCGAGCGCGGCCTCGAGGATCTCATGCTCCGCCATTAGCGCCTGCTCCTCGCGCGAGGGCGGCATGCTCAAGAAGCTCTCGGCCGCGGCGCCGGTGGGCCGCAGGGCCTCGAGCTCGCGGCCGAGCGTCTCGAGCCGGCCTTCCAGCCGCTCCAGGTGATCGCGCATGAGCGCGCGGTACTCGTCGGCGTCGCCCAGACGCGGCAGCGGTCCGCCGAACCACGCCCGGGTCTGCTCGAGCGGGAAGGCGGCGGTGAAGACGGAGACCAGCTGAGATTCCAGGTTGTGCGCCTCGTCGACGATCAGCAGGCGGCGCTTGCGGAGCTGCTCGGCGCGCCAGTGACGGAGCGTGGCGAAGTACGAGGTGTTGGTGCAGAAGATCGGGCCGGCCAGCGCGGCCGCCTTCGCCCGCGCGTACGGGCACTGGCACTGCGGCCCCCGCGGCCGCCGGCACATGCCGCGCGAGGTCGGCACCGGCACCTCGCCGTAGCGCTCGCACACGTAGTTGTCGCGCCCCTTCACCAGCTGCAGATCGTCGCCGAACTCCCGCTCGTACTGGTCCTGCAGCAGCTTCTGCGACGTGAGGAGATAGGCGTCGCCGCTCCAGCGCGCCAGCGTCATCGCGACGTGGCTCTTGCCCACACCCGGCGGAGCCTCGACGAAGAACACGCGGGGCGCGGCCGGGTCGTCGAGCGCTTCCGCGATGGCATCGGCAAGGGCCGCGAGCAATCGGGCCTGCTGGGGGCGCGGCGCGACGCCGGGCGGGAAATGCGCGAGCAGGTCGACGCGATCCGTCACGCGGGCATGGCCCTCGGTGCCAGCAACTGGGCAGCCGCTCGGAATGGTATCACGCGGGCCGACGTGGGTATGATCAGATCGTGCCCGGCGACACTCCCCGCGTGCGATTCGAGTTCTCCGCCGGTGGCCTCGTCCTCGACGATCAGGGCCGCGTCCTGCTGATCCGCGCCCGCGATCTGCGCGGCCAGCCCGTGTGGACGCTGCCCAAGGGCGCGCTGGCGTCCGGCGAGACCAACACGGACGCGGCGCTCCGCGAGGTGCGCGAAGAGACCGGCTACCGCTGCGAGGTCGTGCGTGAGCTGGAGCCGGTGACCTACTGGTTTCGGCGCGACGGCCGGCAAATCAAGAAGACGGTCCACTGGTACCTCATGCGACCGCTCGAAAAGGTCGGCGAGCACGACCACGAAGTCGACGAGGTGCTGTGGGCGGATAGAAACGACGCCCTCGCCAGGCTCCGCTACGACTCCGATCGCCGCCTGCTGAGTGGAGCCTAGGACCGAAGAGACTCTGCCCGCCGTGCGGTAAGACGCTGGTCGCGCTTCGCGTCAGATCTGACAATCCGTCCCAGGACGCCTGCGATTCCGGGGCTCCGCTGTCCTTGATCCGGGTGTTTTCGTGAACAAATCACCTTGGACCTTCGCTGGCACTACAGTTGCTTAATAGGTACTAATGCCCGCTCAGATTGTCGCTCCGAATCTCGCTGAAGGGTGGGGGCGCTATGGGTCGCATTGAGCCGAAGACACTCCTGTTCTGCCTCGTCTCGAGTCTCGTGATCGCCCTCGGATCGTCGGCTGTCTCGGGGCAAGAGTCTCCCTCGGGTCAGATCGTTCGCGGCCGACCTCTCGCGGAAGCGCTGCGCGGGGGCGGCTACGTCGTCTACTTCCGCCACGCCGCGACGGACGCGGCCCAGGTCGACACCGACAAGCCGGACTTTGCGCGTTGCGAGACGCAGCGGAACCTCTCCGGCGACGGGCGTCGGGTGGCGCGCGACATCGGCGTGGCCGTCAAGGCGCTGGGGATCCGTGTCGACAAGGTCGTCACCAGCCCGTACTGCCGGACGGTCGAGACCGCGCAGCTCGCCTTCGGGCGGCACGAAGTGTCGCCGATGCTGTATTTCGCGGTCGGAATCGAGAAGGAAGAGCGAGCGCGGCAGAGTCAGAAGCTCCGCGAGATGCTCTCGACGCCTCCGGCGGCCAACAGCAACACCATCCTGGTCGGCCACAACGCGAACCTCAAGGAGGCCACGGGCGTGTGGCCCAAGAAGGAAGGGGACGCCCACGTGTTCCGGCCGGGCGCCGGCGGCTTCGTCTACGTCGGCGACGTGACCGCCGAGGAATGGGTGCGCTTCGCGGGGGCCGCGGCCGCGCGATGAAGCTGCGCATCCGGACGAAGTTCCTCGCCTTCCCGGGGATCTGCGTCCTGTTCGCGGTGCTGTTCTCGGTGGCCGGCCTGGAGATCGTGCGATCCCAGTCCCGTCTGCTCGAGCGCACCGAGAAGGATCTGGCCAAGATCAATCGCTTGACGGTGTTGTCCGATCAGCTCTCGCGCACGCACGCGGCGATCTACGACCTGCTGGTCGAGGCGGGGCAAGGCCTCGGCGAGGAGCGCACGTATGAGCTCGGTCAGCCGCTGATCGACGCGGTCCGCATCGTGCGAACGGACGTCGAAGGCCTGCCCACCGCGCATGCGTTGGATGCCGACGAGCTGCGCCTGCACGTGATCCTGGTCCAAGCGCTCCAGGCCTACACCGCCGGCGTGACCGGCGCGATCGAACGATCGGCCATGGCGCCGCACATGTCGCGCTGGTTCATGAAAGTCGCCAACACGGAGTACCGGAGCGTGAGCCAGAGCTTCGCGCTCCTCATCGATGAATCGCGTCTCTCGGCCGACGCGGCCGTCGACATCCAGCGCGCGGAGGCGAAGCGGACGTTGCTCCGGACGGCGGGCGTCATCGGAGGCGCGATCCTGGCGAGCGTCGTTCTGTCGCTGGTGCTGGCCCGCGTCTTCGCCCGGCCGCTGCTCGACCTCGCGCGGTTGACCGATCGCGTGCGGCACGAGGGTGACTACACGCTGCGAGCCGAGCGGCGCACGGGCGACGAGGTCGGCGACCTCGTCGACGGCTTCAACGCGATGCTGACCGAGATCCAGGCGCGCGACACCGAGCTGCGCGAGGCCCGGACCCAGGCCGAGGGGGGCGCGCGCGCCAAGTCCGAGTTCCTGGCGATGATGAGCCACGAGATTCGCACCCCGATGAACGGCGTCCTCGGCATGAGCGGGCTACTGCTCGATACGCACCTGTCGGCGGAGCAGCGCGAGTTCGTCGAGACCGTGCAGAACTCGGCGAACGCGCTGCTGTCGATCCTCAACGACATCCTCGACTTCTCGAAGATCGAGGCCGGTCGCCTCGAGCTCGAGGTCGTCGACTTCGACCCGCGGTTGGCGCTCCAGGAGGTCGTGGAGCTGCTGGCCGAGCGGGCGCAGAGCAAGGGAGTGGAGCTGCTGTGCGCGGTGGATCCCGGGGTGCCGGGAGCGCTGCGCGGCGACCCCGGCCGCGTCCGTCAGGTCCTCACGAACCTGATCGGCAACGCCATCAAGTTCACCGAGCGCGGCGAGGTCGTCGCGTCGGTGACGGTGGCGGCGACGCAGACCGACTCGCTCGATCTCCGGGTGGAGGTCCGCGACACCGGAATCGGGATCCCGGCGAACGTGCAGGGCCGCCTGTTCCAGGCCTTCAGCCAGGCCGACACGTCGACGACGCGGCGCTTCGGGGGAACGGGCCTCGGGCTCGTGATCTGCCGACGCCTCGTCGAGCTGATGGGCGGCCAGATCGGGCTGGAGAGCGAGGCCGGCGTCGGCAGCACGTTCTGGTTCACCATTCGGATGGCGCCCGCCGAGGCCCTGCCGACCTTGCCCCTGCACTCGCCGGAGATTCTCCGCGGCCTCCGGGCCCTCGTCATCGACGACAACCGCACCAACCGGCGCATCCTCCGCGAGCAGCTGCAGTCGTGGGGCATGCTGGTCGACGAGACGGAGAACGGCCCGGCCGGGCTCGGCCGCATCCGTTCCGCCGCGAACACCGCCGCCCCGTACCGCGTGGTCATCCTGGACATGCAGATGCCCGACATGAGCGGGCTCGACGTCGCCCGGGCCGTCAGCAACGATCCGAGCGTGCCCCCGGTGCCCATGATTCTCCTGACCTCGTGGCTCCAGCCCGGCATCGGCACCGCGGCTCGCGAGGTGGGGATCGCCGAGTGCCTGCCGAAGCCCATTCGGACGCGGAGACTCCTCGACAGCCTTCTCACCGTCGTCGGCGCAACCCTCACGCCCGCACATCCCGACGCCCACGCGGCGCCGGCGGTGGAGGCGGAGAGCACCCGCGCGTGCCTCGGTCGCATCCTGGCGGCCGAGGACAACACGGTGAACAAGATGGTGATCGTCCGATTGCTCAAGAAGGCCGCGTATGACGTCGACGTCGTGGACAACGGCGCCCAGGCCGTCGAGGCGGTGGCGCGCCAGCACTACGACGCCGTCCTCATGGACTGCCGGATGCCGGTGATGGACGGATTCGAAGCCACCGCGGCGATCCGCAAGGCCGAATCGGGCACGGATCGCCACCTGCCGATCATCGCGCTGACCGCGAGCGCCATGGACGCGGATCGCGAGCGCTGTCTCGCCAGTGGGATGGACGCGTTTCTCACCAAGCCAATCAAGCAGGGGGATCTCGTCGAGATGTTGGACCGCTGGGTCCTGCGCGAGCCCGAGGCGGCTCCGGCGACGACCGCCTGGCCCGAGGGATGAGACATGGCTGAGCAGGACGTCGACGGAGAGTGCCCGATCGATCTCGAGTCCGCCCGCGAGTATGCCGGCGATGACGAGGCGCTGCTTGGCGAGCTGTTCGCCGTGTTTCTCCAGGAGGCGCGAGGCCACGTCACCGCGTTGCGTGACGCCTTCCGCGCGGGGCGCGCGGGCGACGTGATGGATCTGGCGCACACGCTCAAAGGCTCGCTGCGCCTGCTGGGCGCGCCGGCGACGGCGCTGCTCGCCGAGCAGCTTGAGATCGGCGGCCGCTCCTCGCAGCTCGAGGGCCTCGGGCCCGTCGTCGAGCAGTTCGACAAGGAGATGGCGCGAGTTTTTCAGTGGGTGGAAACGCGGCTGACGACGCCCGCACCGGGAAAGACGATCGCGCCGGAGACGGCGTGACGACCGGCGGCGCGCGGATCTTGGTGATCGAGGACAACCAGTTTCTGCGGCGCGCGTGCGAGATCGGCCTCACCGCGCGCGGCTTCAGCGTGACCTCCGCCGTCGACGGCGCGGACGGGGTCCAGCGGGCGCTGGCCGACCGCCCCAACCTGATCCTGCTCGATCTCATCATGCCGAGAATGTCCGGGCTCGAGGCGCTTCGTGCGCTCAAGCAGACCGAGGAGACGCGGCAGATTCCCGTTCTCGTCGTGTCCAACTCGCCCCGGGAGCAGTACCTCGACGAGGTGACGCGGCTGGGCGCCGTCGGCTATTTGGTCAAGGCCGATCTACGTCTCGACGATCTGGCCAACCACATCACCGGCGTTCTGGGCGCCTCGCGCGTGGTGGAGCCGGGCACGAGCGGTGGATCGTATCCACCGGAGGGAACGACGTCATGAAGACAGAGGGCGAGACCAAGCACGGGATCATCGCGAACCTGCTCGTGCGCGGCGGCATCGTCGACGCGGCCTCGCTCGATCGTGCCGTCCAGATCCAGACGGCGAAGGGCGGAACGCTGCCCCGGATCTTGTCGTCGTTGGGGCTGGCCGACGAGGAAAAGGCGTGCGCGACGATCGCCGACGGCCTGCGTCTGAGCTACCTCGAACCGGACGCGGTTTCCGGGCTCGGCGACGCGACGATGTCGCTGCTCCCGGCCGACTTCTCCCGCGAGCGGCTCGTCTTGGCCCTCGGCATCGAGGGCGGGGCGCTCCGGCTGGCGATGGCCAATCCGCTCGACTACCGAACGCTGCAGGACGTCGAGTTCCGCAGCGGCAAGCGGGTGGTCGCGGTCGTCGCGTCGGAGACCGCCCTCCGGTCGAAGCTGGAGCGTGCCGTGACCGGCAGCGCCGGCGATGACACCTTCGACCTCTTCCAGGAGATGACGCCCGCGGGCGAGGTCGAATGGGAGGCGCCGAGCGACGGCGACCCGGGGCGGGGCGGCGCGCTGCCGCCGGTGATCCGCGTCGTGAACATGATCTTGAGCGATGCGGCACGCGTGGGGGCCAGCGATGTGCACATCGAGCCGCAGGAGAACCACCTGCTGGTGCGCCGGCGGATCGACGGGCTGCTGGAGGACGTGATGCGCATCCAGCGGGACATGCAAAACGCGATCATCTCCCGTCTCAAGATCATCGCCAGCATGGACATCGCGGAGCGCCGCAAGCCGCAGGACGGGCGTAGCACGCTCCGCCTCGGCGACCGGCGCATCGACCTCCGGCTCTCGAGCCTGCCGACGCAATTCGGCGAGAAGATCGTCGTGCGCCTGCTCGACACCGACCGCCGCCAACTCGACCTGGCCAAGCTGATCGGGTCGCCGGATTGTCTCCAGAAGTTGCGCGAGCTGCTGTCGCGCCCGCAGGGGATGCTGCTCGTCGCCGCGCCCACCGGCAGCGGCAAGACCACCACGCTCTACGCCGCGCTGAGCTGGCTGCGGTCGTCGACCAAGAACATCATCACGGTCGAGGATCCGATCGAGTATCAGCTCGCGGGCATCAATCAGGTCCAGATCAACCAAAGGGCGGGCGTGACCTTCGCGTCCGGCCTTCGGTCGATCCTGCGCCAGGATCCCAACATCGTGCTGGTCGGTGAGATCCGCGATCAGGAAACCGCCAACATCGCCCTCGAGGCGGCGCAGACGGGTCACCTGCTGTTGAGCACCGTTCACGCCAACGACGCGGCCAGCACGATCACGCGGCTCTTCGACCTCGGCGTCGAGCCGTTCTTGATCGCCTCCTCGCTCGTCGGGGTGCTCGCCCAGCGCCTCGTGCGGCGACCCTGTACCGCCTGCGCCAAGCCCGTGTCGCCCGCCGCCGAGGACGTCGAGCGAATCGGCGGCGCCGCCCGCTTGCCCGCCGGGGCCGCGTGGAAGGCCGGCGCCGGCTGCAAGGCGTGCGGGGACAGCGGCTTTCGCGGACGGCTGGCCGTCCACGAGCTGATGTACGTGACCGAAGAGCTGCGCGAGCTGATCTCACGGCGGGCATCCGAAGACGAGCTGCGCGAGGCCGCAAAGCGCGCCGGCATGCGCACGCTCATGGAGGATGGGATCGCCAAGGCCGCACACGGCGCCACGACGCTGGATGAGCTTGCACGCGTCGTTCCGCCGGACTCCAGTCGCGTCAGCGTCGCGACCGTGCCGGCGGCTCCCACGACCGCGCCGGCCGCTCTCGCGGCGGTCGCCGACGCAGGGAAGCGGGCCACGCCGCCGACGGGGCCGGCGAACGCGAAGGTGCTCGTGGTCGAGGACAGTGCGACCATCGTCACCGTTGTCAAGTACTACCTGGAGCTCGAAGGCTTCACGGTGACGGTGGCCGCCGACGGCAACCAGGGTCTCGCGCTGGCGTTTCAGGAGCTGCCCGACGTGGTCGTCACCGACCGCAGCATGCCCGGAATGGACGGCATCGCGCTCGTGCAGGCGCTGCGCGCCGATCCCAGGACCGCGCGCGCGGCGATCTTGATGTTGACCTCGGACACGAGCCCGGAGCGAGAGGAGGAGGGCCTTGCCGTGGGCGCCGACGACTACATGAGCAAGCCGGTCGAGCCGCGCCGACTCGCCGCGCGCGTGCGGTCGCTCGCCAAGCGCGCGGAGCGGCGGACGTCCCCGGCCTAGGGCGCGGGAAAGAGGCGCTCGCCGTTCTTCCAGGCGATCGCTTCGGCGACCTCGCGCGGGAGCTGGCCGAGCCAGCGCTGGACGTCGCGATGGTAGTCGCGGACGATCTCCCACCGAGACGTGGCCCAGGTGTCGGTGCCCACCATGAAGCGGTCGGGATATTTCACGAAGACCGTTTGCCACTCAGGATCGAGCGTGCCGCCGGGCGCCACGTCGGTCCGTAGCGCCAGCTCGACCCAGAGCTTCGGATAGCGCTCGAGGAGCCGCCCCACCGTGGACGCGGAGGCCGACATGCCCGCGTGCGCCCACAAGACCCTCACCTCGGGATAGAGCGTCAGCAGCTTCTCGATGGCGGTGTCGTCCACGTGGGCCTGGAGGAACAGACCGCGGGCCGCCGCCAGCTCGGCCACACGCTTGACGACCGGCGCGCCCGCGTCGGCCGCGCTAAGGTGGAACTCGCCGATTCCCCGGTAGATCCCGCGCTTGAGCCGCTCCTCGACGTAAGCCTTCACGCCGGGGTCGTTGTGCCAGCTGCCCATGTCGTCACGCGTACGATACGGCCGGAGGAAGGGGACGATGCCCTTCGGCGCCTTCTCGTAGAGCTTCAGCGTGCCGTCGTCCGGCGTGCTCGATACGATCGCGCGCCGCACGCCTGCGGCGGCGAGGATCGAGAGCACACGCTCCGGCGTGTAGGCGTCCCAGTCGGGCCGGCTGTAGTGGATGTGAGCGTCGAAGAGCGGAAACTGGGCGGCGGCCGGCGCGACGCCGCTCAGGATCCACAGCGTGACGATCAGCGGCAGAGATCCGCGCATCGGCGCGATCCTACCACGCACCGCGCCTCACGCCGCGCGAGGCCCGTGCTACACGCGGCGCGGCGGCCGGGTCACGCGGCCCGCGGGGGCCGGCACACCCGGCACGGGCGGTAGCCGACGCTCTCGGCGTCGCGGACCGAGGCGAACACGATCCGGTTCGCCTCGGCGACCCGCTGCTCGTGGACGCAGCCGCGACGGCAGACGATCCGCGTGCTCGTGCAGCCCGTGAGCACGGGCGTCGTGCGCTCGAGCTGAAGGAGCTGCGTCTTCATCGCGCCGCCGAACGCGTAGTGACCCCACGTGCCGTCACCGCGGATGATGCGGTGACAGGGAACGATCACCGGCACCGGATTGGCGCCCAGCGCGTTGCCGACGGCCCGGGCCGCGCGCGGATGGCCGACGCGGCGCGCGAGGGCCGCGTACGAGTCGACCGCGCCGAACGGGATGCGCCGGGCCTCGGCGAGCACCCGGGCCTGGAACTCGGCCACGCCGGCCAGGTCCACCGCCACCGTGAAGAACGTCCGGCGACCTGCGAAATACTCGCGCAGCTCCTCACGCGCGCGCTCGGCGTGAGCGCGGGCTCGCGCGGAGGCGCCGTGACTGCCGCGCCCGAGCTGCAGCCGGAACACGCCGCGCTCGGTCGCCTCGATCCGGAACTTCTCGGCCAGCGCGTCCAGGACGGCCCGCTTCGTGCGGAGAGCGCCGAGGAGCCGGGCCGACAAGCGGGGCGGAGCCTCGGGCGCGAAGAATTCTTCGAGCATCGTGTCGATCCGATCCATGACGCTAATCCTCCAGCGCTCGCCTGAGGATCGCCTTGCCTCGGGCGAGCTGGCTCTTGACCGTGTTGACGCTGATGCCTCGAATGGCCGCGAGCTCGCGGTACCCGAGGCCGTTCACGTAATGGAGGGCGAGCAGCACGCGCGCCTCGCGCGGCACCGTTTCGAGCGCCCGCCTGAGGTCGAGGCGCTCCACCGACGTTCCCGGTCGTCCGCGGGGAAGCGGTTCGGGTGGAACGTGGCGGCGCCGGCGGAGCTCGTCGATGCAGACGTTCGTGAGCACCCGATAGAGCCACGTCGACAGCGCCCAGCGCGGGGCATACGACGCCCTCGCCTCGAACGCCTTCAGCAAGGCCCGCTGGACCGCATCCTCGGCGTCGGCGCGGTTGCCGAGGAGCCGGTACGCCACGGCGTAGAGGCGGGCCGCGTAATCCTCAGCTGCGCGAGCGAACGTGCGCTCGTCCATCTCGAAAGGTATACGGGCGGTGGGCGCTGAAGGGTGGAAGGGCGCTCAGGCCGATCCCAACGGCCGCCGCGCGTCCCGCAGCGCCTCCCACACGCTGGCGGCGGTGAGGGGGACGCGGGTAATTTCGACACCGCGGTCGGCCAGCGCATCCTCGACCGCGTTCGCAATCGCCGGCACCGGTGAGATGATCCCGCTCTCGCCCACGCCCTTGATGCCGAGCTCGTTGCGCATCGAGGGAAAATCGAGCGGGACGACGTCGAAGAACGGCACCTGATCGGCCTTCGGCACGCCGTACTCCATGAGGCTTCCCGTCAGCAGCTGTCCGTCGCCGTCGTAGATGAGCTCCTCGGCCAGCGCGGCGCCGATGCCCTGGGCGATCCCGCCGTGGAGCTGGCCCTCCACGATCATCGGGTTGAGCGGCCGGCCGCAGTCGTGGACGGCCGCGTAGCGCAAGATCCGGACGGCGCCGGTCTCCACGTCCACCTCGACGGCGCAGGCGTGCGCGCCGAACGCCCAGGTGACCGTCTCCGGCCGGAAGAACGCGCAGGCGTGCAGACCCGGCTCGGTCGTCTGGCGGATCAGCGCGCGGCTCCGCAGCGATGCGCGCGCCAGCGCCCCGAGCTCGACGAAGCGGTCGGCCATTCCGACGACGCTCGCGCGGCCGCCGGCGAGCACGATGTCCGCCGGCGCGCACTCGAGCAGCTCGCCCGCGACCAGCTTCGCCTTGCGCGCCACCTCACGCGCGGACCGCGCGACCGCGGGGCCGGCCACCGCCGCGACGCGGCTCGCGATCGTGCCGTTGCCGAAGCCCACGACGCTCGTGTCCCCGCCCACGACGACCACGCGCTCGTAGTCGCCGCCGAGCTCGGCGGCGCACACCTGCGCCAGCGTGGTCTCGTGCGCCTGCCCCTGCGACGAGACGCCGATGTGCAGATAGATCG
Organism: Candidatus Rokuibacteriota bacterium; assembly: GCA_003221515.1. Classification (GTDB taxonomy): domain Bacteria; phylum Methylomirabilota; class Methylomirabilia; order Rokubacteriales; family CSP1-6; genus AR31. Next base: position 16,387 of record QHSI01000033.1, on the reverse strand, counting down.
TCCCGCTCGGATCGATCCTGACGTCGGCGCCCTCGAACGGGCCGATCCCGGTGCCCTCGACGTACGCCGAGAGACCGATGCCGATCGGGTGCGGCGCGGCCCGGCGCGCCTTCTGCTCGTCGCGCCACCGGTCATAGCCGAACAGCCCGAGCAGGCGGTCGAACGCCGCCCGGTAGTCCGCCTTGTCGTAGACGATCGGTACGCCGTCGCGATAGCGCAGCCCTGTCGTGTACGGCATCTCGTCGAGGCGGATCAAGTTCCGGCGCCGCAGCTCCGCCGGATCCATGGCCAGGCGGCGTGCCGCGCGATCGAGGAGGCGATCGAGCACCAGCGCGATCTCCGGCCGGCCCGCGCCGCGATAGGCGGCGGTGAAGGTCTTGTGGGTCACCACGGTGATCGCGCGGCCTTTCACGTTCGGGACCCGGTACGGCCCCGGGAAATGATTGATCGAGTTGAGCGCGATCACGTCCCCGATGACGGGATAGGCGCCGCTGTCGCGCGTGAACGTCGTCTCGATGGCGGTGACGCTGCCGTCGCGGGCGACGCCGAGCCGCGCGTGATGGTGCTGATCGCGATCGGGCGCCGTCGCCAGGAAGTGCTCACGGCGCGTCTCGATCCACTTCACCGGCCGGCCCAGGCGCCGAGCCACCGCGGGAATCAGGACATCCTCGGGATACACGTGGCCCTTGGCGCCGAAGCCGCCGCCGACGTCCGGCGCGATGACGCGCACCTGCTCCTCGGCCAGCCCGAGCGCCGCGGCCACCGCCGCGCGGACCGCGAACGGCACCTGGGTCGACGACCACACCGTGAGACGACCGTCCGGCGCGTCGGGCTGGGCCACCACGCCGCGGGGCTCGATCGGCATCGCGGCGATGCGTGGCACGCTCAGGCGCGCCTCGACGACCTCATGGGCCTGAGCGAAGCCACGGGCGACATCACCGACGGCGCCCTCGGCGGGGCCGGCCACGTTGTCGGGCCACTCGCTGAAGACGCGCGGCGCGTCCGGCGCCTGCGCGTCCGCCACACCGGCGGTGGCGCGCAGGACGGCGTACTGAACTTCGACGGCCTCGCCGGCGTCCGCCGCGCGATAGGTGTCGTCGGCGACCACCACCGCCACCGCTTCGCCGGCGTGGCGCACTTCGGGGCCGGCAAGCGCGGGCTGGGCGTAGGCGCGGAACCGCGACGACGCCACCAGCGGCGGCACCGCCGCGGCGCACTCCGGTAGCTCGGCGATCGTGAGGACGGCCACGACGCCCGGCTGCGCGAGCGCGCGGCGCGCGTCGACGCGCTCGACCCGCGCGTGGGCATGCGGACTGCGCACGATCGCGGCGTACAGGAGGCCGGGCAGCTGGAGATCGGCCACGTAGCGGCCACGGCCGGTGAGCAGGCGTCCATCTTCCTTGCGCCTGACGGGCTGGCCGATGGGCGAGGTCATCGCGTTGTGGCAGTATAGGCGTGGACCCGGAGGTTCCATCCATGAACTACCGCGCGGTCGAGGGCTGGGGCAAGCTCCCCGAGGGGTGGTCGTTCATCGAAGCGACCAGCGTCGGCGTGGACGCGAAGGACAACGTCTACGTGTTCAATCGCGGCGAGCACCCGGTGATCGTCTTCGACCGCAAGGGAACGTTTCTCCGCTCGTGGGGTGAGGGCGTCTTCCGCCGCGCCCACGGCATCACCGTCGCGCCTGACGGCACGCTCTGGCTCACCGACGACCTCCACCACACGATTCGACAGTTCACGCCCGAGGGGAAGCTGCTGCTGACGATCGGCGACCCCGACAAGCCGTCGACGCTCCAGGGCGGCAAGCCCTTCAACCGGCCGACGCACGTCGCCCTGTGTCCGAAGAACGGCGACGTGTACATCTCCGACGGCTACGGCAACTCGCGCGTCCACAAGTACGATCCCACGGGCCGCCATCTGCTCTCGTGGGGCGAGCCCGGCACCGATCCGGGATGCTTCAACCTGCCGCACAACATCGCAACCGACGCCGAAGGGCAGGTGTACGTCGCCGACCGTGAGAACCATCGCGTGCAGGTCTTCGACGGCCAGGGTAAGTACCTCACCCAGATCAACAACCTGCACCGCCCCTGCGGGCTCTTCGCCGACCGGCGTCACGGCGGTCTCCTCTACGTCGGCGAGCTTCCCACGCAGCTGGCGGTGAACGCCGAGGTCGCGAATCTCGGCGCCCGGGTGTCGATCGTCAAGCTCGACGGCGAGCGGGTGGGCCGGGTCGGCGGTCGCTTCGCGGGCGACAAGCCCGGCGAGTTCATCGCGCCGCACGGCTGCGTCGTGGACACGCGCGGCGACCTGTACGTGGCCGAAGTCTCGTGGACGGCGCTCGGCAAGGACATGAACCCGCCGCGCGAGCTGCGGTCGCTCCAGAAGTTCGCGAAGGTATGACGACGATGGCCGACCGCCTGCTGGGCGCGATGGCGCGCTCCGCGGCGCGGCGCTACGGCGGCGAGGCGGTCTCCGAGCTCGAGCACGCGCTGCAGTGCGCCGACCGGGCGCGGGAGGGCGGGGCCGACGAGGAGCTTCAGCTCGCGTGTCTCCTCCACGACGTGGGCCGCTACGCGGTCGACCAGACGCTCGTGTCCGACACGACCGAGACGACGCACGTCGGCCCCGGCGCCCGCGGACATCACGAGGTCGGCGCCGAGCTGATCGCACCGTGGGTGCCCGAGCGCGTCGCCTGGTCCGTGCGGATGCACGCCGATGCGAAGCGCTATCTCTGCGCCACCGAGCCCGAGTACTTCGAGCGGCTCTCCGCCGTCTCTCGCCACACGCTGCGGCTCCAGGGTGGTGTCATGTCGGCGGGCGACGCCGCCCGGTTCGCGGAGCACCCCTGGGTTCGCGACGCGGTCGCGCTGCGGCGATGGGACGACGAGGCGAAGATCGTGGGCCAAAAGACGCGATCGCTCGAAGACTGGTCCCCGCTGATCCGCCGCTGGTTCGACCGATGAGCCCGCTGGCCGACGGCGAAGTGGCGGCCGAGCTCGCGCGGACCCCGGGCTGGAAGCGATCCGGCCAGGCGATCGAACGGACCTATCGCTTCGAGGACTTCAAGGAGGCGATGATTTTCGTGAACCGGGTGGCCTGGGTCGCCGAGCGCGCGGGCCACCATCCCGACGTGACGATCCACTACAACGAGGTCACGCTGTCCGTCTTAGGGGCCCTTCGAGGCCCCGGGGACGCCGAGCAACATCGAGGAGCGCTACGGCTGCGCCGGGGCGGCGCTCCGAGCGTTGGGGGGCTTGGGGGGCCCTTCGAGGCCCCGGGGACGCCGAGCAACATCGAGGAGCGCTACGGCTGCGCCGGGGCGCTCCGAGCGTTGGGGGGCTTGGGGGGCCCTTCGAGGCCCCCCATCCGATTGAAGCCTAAACGCGAGCGAGCAGGGCGAGGACCGGGGCCCGTTTCGGCGCCGGCTGGTAGCGGCACTTCAGCTCGGTGCGCGCCAGGATCTCGACGTAGGTGCCCATCACCATCCGGTAGTAATGCGGGTGGCGCCCGGCCGGGCCGCCGTTGTACTCGGTGAGGGCGTCCTTGATGTTGGGCTTCCTGGTCATGATGTCGCGAAGATAGGCCATCGCGAAGTGGGTGCTCACCGCGGGGTTGGCCAGGTCACCGAGGTCCCGCTGGCCCTTGAGCACCGGCCGCTTGAACGGACCCACGCGGGACTCGAAGAGCGCGGCTGTCGAGGGCAGGGTCTGGAAGAGCCCGACTTCACCAGCGCTGCCGACCGCATCGTGCTTGAACTCGGACTCGACCTCGGCCTGAGCGAGCGCCAGGCAATGGTCGATCCTGGTGCGGTCGGACTCGGCGAACAGGACCTCGGGGAAGCCCTGGAACGCTTTGATGGGCGCCTGGGGATTCTTGTCCGCGATGTACCCGAGGACCGCGCGATTCAACCGCTCCGAGGTGGCTTCACCGGCAACCGCCAGGACCTGGCGCGTCAGGACGACGCCGCCCAGGGCGATCGCGCCGACCAACGTCAAGCTCGCGAGCACTCCGTTAAGCCTACGCATGAGCCCTCCTTAGCTGATTCACTACAACGATCTGTTTCACTGCCAAGGCCTGACTGTATTGCTACTGCTACGTGCTGTATTGCTACCGCTACGTGAGGGAAGAAAGCGTCGAAGTGCTAGGAGTATTGCATAGTCCGATGGGCTACGCAACAGGATGTTGGCTCGTTCCGGATATCCACAACCGGCGGTGTCGTCGAGTCTCACGGCCGGGGGAAGGTCCTGATGTGGCGCGAAGTTACCGCTGGTCCGGGGGTAGTCGCCGCGGGGCCGGCGGCGGGATCGTTCGGCGGAATTCGGTCGGATCGTTGTCCATCTTCGCGCCCACGGCGGTGCCGCACTCGGCGCAGACGTAGTCGTACTTGCTGCCGGTCGGAAGCACGAGCAGGAGCTTCTTGCGAGCAGGCGTCGCGCGCCGGCACCGGGGGCAGAACAGGCTCGAGGCTTCGAACTCGCCATAGCTGTCCTGGGGCCGGGGCATCGTGCTCCGGATTCTACACCGGGCCTATAATGCCGGCACGCACCGCGAGGGGGAGCCCATGCACTTCGGCATCTCGATGTTCCCGACCGACTACGCGATCCCTCCGCACGAGCTCGCCCGGGCCCTGGAGGAGCGTGGGTTTGAGTCGGTGTGGGTGCCCGAGCACACCCACAAGCCCGACCGGGCCGCTGTCGATCAGCTCGCCGGCGCCGGCGTCGACCGGGCGGTGTTCACGGTGCCCTCGGACACTCGGGAGCAGGTTCTGCCGCTGCTGGACGGGTACGCGGCGGTCAGCCGCTAGGCTGCGATGTTCCGGTCGCGGCTCGCGATCAAGATCACCCTGCTGATCGTGGCGGTGCTGATCGTCGGCTTCGGGGTGTCGACGATCGTTACGATCCAGCGCGAGTCGGCGGCGCTGCTCGAGCAGAACAAGCAGGGGGTGAGGCGCCTCACCCAGGCTGTGGTCGCGAGCGTCGAGGCGGCGATGCTCCAGGAGCGCCCAGACGTCACTCGCAGCCTGATCCAGGAGCTTCGGGAGCTGCGCACCGCCAAGGCCGCCGAGAGCTCGACGCTCGAGGACCTGACGATCTACCGGCGCAACGGGATCGAGGCGTTCACCGACATGGCGACAGCCAAAGAGGTCGCCCGCACGGCCGGCCTCGCCGACGAAGTCATGAAGAACATCGCCAAGATGCAGCGCGCGCCCGGGACGGCCATGTCCGGTCCGCTGTTCACGCGGGCCCTGGAGACGCTCAAGACCCAGGAGTCGCTCGAGGTCCAAAATGGCGTCTCGCTCTTCACGGTCCACTATCCGATCCTCAATCAGGAGAAGTGCCAGGGTTGCCACGGCAGCGACCACCAAGTGCGGGCGGTGGTGCGCGTCGCGACCTCGATGGAGCCCGTCTTCGCCGAGGTCAGACGGCACCGTAACCGCCAGATGCTGATCGCGGTGCTCACGATCCTCTGCGCCGCCGGCGTCCTGACGATCGCGATGCGCTCGGTCATCGTCAGGCCGATCGTTGCGCTCTCGGCGGTCGCGCGCCGGGTGGGCGACGGAGACTTCGAGGCGCGGGCGCCGGCCGGGGCCCGGGACGAGATCGGTGAGCTGGGGGGCGTCTTCAACGACATGACCTCACGGCTCAACCAGGCCTACTCGGAGCTGGCCGCCAAGAACCGCGAGCTCGAGACGGCGCTCCAGAACCTCCAGGAGTCGCGGCAGCGGCTCGAGCTCCTCGAGCAGCTCAAGGGCGAGCTCTCGAAGTTCGTCCCCGACGCGGTCAAGAGGCTGCTCGAGCAGAACCCGAACGCGACAGAGCTGGAGAAGAAGACCGTCGAGGTCTCGGTGGTGTTCCTCGACATCGCCGGCTACACGAAGCTCTCCGAACAGCTGGAGGCGAGGAAGCTGAACCAGCTCGTGCAGACGTATTTCTCGACCTTTCTCGAGATCATCCAGAATCACCACGGCGACGTGAACGAGACCGCCGGCGACGGCTTGATGGTCATCTTCCAGTCCGACCGGAGCGCCACCGACCACGCGCTGAACGCCACCCGCGCGGCCTTCGCCATCCAGCAGCGCACGGGCGTCCTCAACGAGGAATACGGCGGGATGTTCCCGCCGATTCAGCTCCACATGGGGATCAACACCGGCGAGGCCCTGGTCGGCGCGACCAAGCTCGGCACCGGAGCCGGGCAGCGGTGGACCTTCACGGCGACCGGCCCGACCACGAACATCGCCGCGCGCTTCGCGGGGTCGGCCCAGGGCGGCGAGATCGTCGTCGGTCCCACGACCTCCGAGCGCATCCGGGCCCACTTTGTTCTAGAGTCCCTCGGCGAGAAAACGTTCAAGAACGTGTCGCAGCCCATCCGCGTCTATCGGGTGATCCCGCCGGGAATCTACGAGAAGATCGTCTGAGGGGTGTGCAGCACGCGAGTCCGCGTCGGAATTTGCGCCTGGGCCGATCCCGCGCTCATCGAGACTGGGGCGTTCTACCCGAAGAAGTCGATGAGCGCTGAGGCTCGGCTCCGTCACTACGCGAGCGTGTTCGACGTGGTGGAGGTGAACAGCTCGTACTATGCCATTCCCGACGTGCGGAACACGGTCCGGTGGGTGGAGCGCACGCCGCCCGAGTTCGTCTTTCACGTCAAGGCCTACTCACTCCTGACTGGCCACCACCCTCGCGCGGAGACCGTCCCGGCCGACCTCACCGCGCTGCTGCCGCGGAACCCCGCGCGCACGCGCCGCGGCGAGGTCGACGCGACCAGCTTTCCACCGGAAGCTCTCGATCGGGCGTTCGCTCTCTTTCGCGACGCGGTCCGGCCGATCGCCGAGGCCAGCAAGCTCGGCTACGTTCTTTTCCAGCTGGCGCCGTGGGTGCACTTCGATACCGACCGACTCGACTATCTCGCCTCGCTCCCCCAGCGGCTCCCCGGCTGGACGATCGCCGTCGAGTTCCGTCACCGCTCCTGGCTGCCGGAGCACACCGATGAGACCTTGCGGGCGCTGTCCGCCGCGCGGCTCGCCCACGTGATCGTGGACGGGCCGGCCGGCCACGCGGTACCCCGCGTGACGACGACGACCGCCCCCACGGCGGTCTTCCGGCTCCACGGCCGCAACGCCCAGGGCTGGCTCCGTCAGCTTCAGGGCGCGCAGCCCTCGGTGCGCGAGAAGTACGACTACCTCTACACGGAGGCGGAGCTGCGAGAGCTCCTGCCCGAAGTCGAGGGCGTCGGCCGGGAGGCCGAGGAGATCTTCATCTCCTTCAACAACAACAACCGCGACTATCCGGTCCAGAACGCGTTGATGATGAAGCGGCTCCTGGGCCAGCCGACGCCCGTCCAGCCCCAGACCCGAGACCTGTTCGGCTGACCGACCGGCCGGATCCTCGAGGCGGCCGGTCTGGTAGAATCGAAGCCCCATGGCGGAGATCCAGCTTCGCGGCGGGTCGGTCGATGGCCTTCGTCTCCACTACGTCGTCGAAGGTCGCGGCCCCGCTGTCATTCTTGTCCACGGGCTCGGCGGATTTGCGGAAACCTGGCGGCACAACGTCGGGGCGCTGGCGAGCCGCGCGACCGTCTATTCCCTCGACCTTCCCGGCTTCGGCGACTCGGCCAAGCCGCCTGCGCGCTACCGCCTCGGGTACTTCGCGGAGGCGCTGCGCGGCTTCATGGACGGCATGAGCATCGCGCAAGCGTCGCTGGTCGGCCACTCGCTCGGCGGCGCGGTCAGTGTCACCTATGCGCTCACGCACCCCTCGCGCGTCGAGCGTCTGGCGCTCGTGGGCGGCGTGGTTCCCGGATGCGGCTACCGGCCGTCGTGGATCTATCGCCTCGTGGCTGTCCGCGGCCTGGGCGAGGCGCTGTCGCTTCTCGGATGCGCCCGGGTCTACAAGGCCGCCCTCGCGCGCTGCTTCCACGTTCCCGTCCGCGGGGAGATCGACTTCTTCGTCGACTACTGCTACGCCGCCCGCACCGAGCCGTCGGCGCGCGCGGCCTATCTGGCGACGCTTCGCGACGTGCGCGTCGATTTCGAAACGCACGCGCAGGACTACTGCCGCGCGCTCGGCACCCTCGATCTGCCGGTGCTGCTGATCCACGGCCGCCAGGATCGGATCGTCTCGCCCGAGCACTGTGCGCAGGTCGCCGAAACGCTCGTGCGCGCGAGGGTCCGCTGGGTCGACGACTGCGGGCACTTCCCGCAGATCGAGCACGTCGAGGCCGTGAACGGCTGGCTCGTGGACTTTCTGGTCGGGCGCCCGGCGCCCCGGTAGCGGAGCCCCCATGAACGAGATCACACCTCAAGAGCTGAAGAAGCGTCTGGATGGCAACGACCGCCCGCTCCTGCTCGACGTGCGGCAGGACTGGGAGACGCGCCTCTGCAAGCTCACCAACGCGGTGCACATCCCCATCGAGGAGATCGAGCTCAGGACGGACGAGCTGAACGCCGCCGACGAGATCGTCGTCTACTGCCACCAGGGCGTCCGCAGCGCCGCCGTCGCCGACTACCTGCGCCAGCGCGGCTTCAAGAACGTCAAGAACCTCGCTGGCGGACTGGATCACTGGGCCCGGACGGTCGATCCCGCGATGCGCCGGTACTAGTGCCGCCTCCGCTCACGATCCGTCGCGCGGGCGGGACGGTCTGGTGCACGCTCGACCGCCCGCCGCTGAACCTGCTCGAGCCCACCCTCATCCGCACGCTGCGCGACTCGTTCGAGACGCTGGCCACCGACCACACGGTGCGCCTGGCGGCCGTCGTCGGCAACGGCCGCGCGTTCACGGCCGGCATGGACGTCCGAATTCTCCGCGAGCTCGACGCCAGTCGCGGGCGAGAGCTGATCACCGCGCTCCACGATGCGATCGCCGCGGTGCACCAGGCGCCGTTTCCGGTGATCGCCGCCGTGAACGGGCCGTGCCTCGGCGCCGGCTTCGAGCTGGCGCTGGCCTGCGATCTGCGTGTGGCGGCGGCGAGCGCGACCTTCGGCCTGCCCGAGGTGCGCGTCGGCGTCCCGTCGGTGATCCAGGCGGCGCTGCTCCCGCCGATGATCGGCCCGGGGCGGGCCGCCGAGATGTTGCTGACCGGCGCGCCCGTGACCGCGGCGCAGGCGCTCCAGTGGGGCCTGGTCAATCGCGTCGTGCCGGACGAGGGATTGACCGCGGCCGTCGAGGAGCTGGCGGCGCCGATCCTCGCGAGCGGGCCGGAGGCGATCCGCCTCCAGAAGGAGCTGATCATCCGGTGGCGCGAGACCGATCTCCCGACCGCGGTGCGCTACGGCATCAACGCCTTCACGGCCGCGTGCGCGACCGGCGAGCCGCGCGAGGGCATGACGGCGTACCTCGAGAAACGCCGCGCGAACTTCGGGGGGTGACACGTGCCGGTCAAGACCATCACGTTCGATTTCTGGGGCACGCTGCTCTTCGACGGCCCCGGCAGCGACGATAGATACAAGAACCGGCGCCTGTCGGAGTTCGAGACGCTGCTCGGGTCCGCCGGCATCTCGGTGACGGCGGCCGCGCTCGATCGCGCCTACGACGAGTCGGGAACCTACCTCGCCCGGATCTGGTCCGCGTCCAAGGACGTCCCGGTCCAGGACCATGTCCGCGCGATTCTGGCGGCGGTCGACGCGGGCCTGCCGCGTCGCGTTCCGTCGGCGCTCATGACCGCGCTGATCGACGCCTATTCACGGCCGATCCTCCTGGTGCCGCCGGCGGTCGACAACGGCGCCCTCGCCGCGCTGCAGGCGCTCGCCGGCGGCGGATACACGATGGCGATCGTGTCGAACATCATGCGAACGCCGGGTGCCACGCTCCGTCAGGTGCTCGAGCGCTTTCGACTGCTCAGCTTCTTCAAGCGCGCGACCTTCTCCGACGAAGTCGGCATCCGCAAACCCTCGCCCGAGATCTTCGCCTTGACGTTGCGGGCGATCGGCGGCGAGCCGGGGACCGCGGTGCACGTCGGCGACGACCCGATTCTCGACGTGCAGGGCGCGCACGCCGCCGGAATGCGCGTCATCCAGGTCACGTCGTCTCGCGTGCGAGCGCGCGGCGCTCAGCGCCCCGATCTCGCGATTCCACGTCTCGCAGAGCTGCCGGACGCCATCGATCAGCTCGAGTGACGGGTCGTTCGCCGACGCGCGACGGGGCGCGGAGTGATCCGATGATGTGTCCGAACGCGGCAGCGGCGAGACCGGCGAGGCGACTACTATTCTAGGGCGGAAGCGGCGAGGATCGACCTGGCCGGCGTAGCTGATTCCCTATTTCGCCGCGCTGGCCTTCTGCGGCCGCATGACCCCGGGAAGCACCAGCCCGACCTCTTCGAAATAACGACGGATCGGATCCGTGATCCGGTCGGCATACGCCTCCAGCACGCGATAGGAAATCCCGCGGTGGTAGGTCGCGTTCATGAAGTCCCCGTTCCGCCAGCCGAGGATCTTCGCGGCTTTGCTCTGGCGATTTCGGAGGACCAGACCAAACGTCCCGAGGCCGGAGACCCAGTGATCGGCATTGTTCAGGCTCAGCTCCGTGCACCCGCTGGCGACTTGCCACTCGGGGGCGAATTCTGCCAGAGCGCGCTCCAACAGCCGCTGCACCTGCTCCGGGAGCAACATCGCGGGCCTCCTCCAGAAACCTTGTCTTCGATGGCGAGCAAGTAGGGTGCCACGGTGGGACAAATGGCCCATCCGCCGATGTTTATCCGTAAGTTGAGTGATGGGGCGGTGAAGGGCGCTCCGTCGATTTTCGGACACATATGGACTCCGAGGTGTCACGCCAGTGCCACCTTTAGGACACTCTGGCGCGCTTGCGCGGCGCGGCATCCGGCCAGTAAGATAACGCGCGATGGAAATCGCCGAGCTGAAGGGGAAGATACGTGACATCAAGGATTTCCCTACAGAGGGGATCCTCTTCAAGGACATCACGACGCTGCTCAAGGACGGGCCCGCGTTTCGCTACGTGATCGACGCCATCGCGAGTCGCTATCAGAAAGAGCGGGTCGACCTGGTGGTCGGCATCGAATCGCGCGGCTTCATTTTCGGCGGAGCGCTCGCCCACCAGCTGAAGGCCGGCTTCGTGCCCGTGCGAAAGCTCGGCAAGCTTCCCGGCAAGACCATCGAAGTCGAGTACGAGCTCGAGTACGGCCGCGACGCGCTCGCCGTTCACGAGGACGCGATCAAGGCCGGACAGCGCGTGCTCGCGGTCGACGACCTGCTGGCGACCGGCGGCACGATGGCCGCGACCTTGCGACTGATCCGTCAACTCGGGGGCTCGGTCGTCGGGGTGGCGTTCATGATCGAGCTGGCATTTCTGCGCGGACGCGATAAGCTGAAAGACGAGTCGCTGCACTCACTCATCGTCTATGACTAGACTCGCCGCGTTCCTGGGAGTGCTCGCCGTCGCCGGCGCGTCGGTCGCCACCGCCGCCGCCGAAGAGGCGAAGACGCCGATCAGCGGCGCGATGCTCCTGAACATCCTGGCGCCCTCCGTCGAGTCCCGCGACGCGGCGTTCGACCGCGCCATGAAGGAACCCGCGCCGGCGCCGCGCCGTCCCGAGGGCGAGGTTCAGGCCGACGGCACCGTCCGCTACGGCTCGCTGACGATGACCGTGAGGAATCCGTGCCCGCCCGGTTCGGGGCACTACGAGCCGCCGCCGCTGCCGGGTCGCGCCCGGAAGTAACCGCTCGACATCCCGCCATCCCGGCGGTCTCTCGCGAAACGGGGCATCGCATGGCCATCACGAACGTCGGCGTCATCGGATGCGGGCTCATGGGCTCGGGCATCGTCCAGGTCGCGGCCCAGGCCGGCTTCCAGGTCCTGTTCGTCGAGGCCAACGACGAGCTGGTTCGGCGCGCGCTCGCGCGATTGGGCGAGACGCTCGAGGGCCTCGTGGTGAAGGGCAGGCTCGACGCGAAGACCAAGGACGCGACGCTCGCACGCATCGCCGGGACGCCCCACCTCGAGGACTTGAAATCGTCGGACCTCGTCGTGGAGGCGATGACCGAGAATCAAGCCCTCAAGAACGAGACCTTCGCGAAACTCGACAAGATCTGCCCGCCGCACGCGATCCTGGCGTCGAACACGTCGTCCTGCAACGTCACCGCGATGGCGGCGGCGACCGGGCGGCCGGCCCAGGTCCTCGGCCTGCACTTCTTCAACCCGGTCCCGCTCATGAAGCTCGTCGAGGTCGTGCGCACGATCCTGAGCGGCGACGACACGGTGCAGGCCGCCACCGAGTGGGTGCGCGCGGTGGGCAAGACGCCGGTACAGACCAAGGACGCGACCGCGTTCATCGTCAACCGTCTCCTCGTGCCCTACCTGCTCGACGCGATCCGTGTCTACGAGGGCGGGCTCGCGTCGCTCGAGGACATCGATGCGGCGATGAAGCTCGGCTGCGGCTATCCGATGGGACCGTTCACCCTGCTCGATCTGGTGGGCCTCGACACTGCGCTGTACGTCGCCGAGGTGATGTTCGAGGAATTCCGCGAACCCCGCTACGCGCCGCCGCCGCTGCTCAAGCGAATGGTGATGGCCGGCCAGCTCGGCCGCAAAACCGGCCGCGGCTTCTACTCGTACAGACACTAGACAAGGGGGCCTCGAAGGGCCTCCCAACCCCGAGCCGCCGCTGCGCTCACCGCTTGCCGAGGCGCGCGTGGGCCTCGGCGAGCTTTCGCTGCGCGACCTGGTTCGTCGGCTGGAGCTCGACCGCCCACTGAAACTCGGCGATGGCCTCGAGGACCATGCCTTTCTGGAGATAGGTGTTCCCGAGATTGATCGCGTAGACCGGGGCGCGGGGGTCGAGCGCTCGCGTCTTGCGGTAGAGGTCGATGGCCTCGTCGAGCTTTCCCGCACGCTGGTAGGTCGTGGCGAGGTTGGCGAGATACTGCAGATTGCCGGGCTCGAGCGCGAGAGCCTTCGCGAAGGCGCGCTCGGAGTCCTCGAATCGGCCCCTCTGCCCGTACCGGATGCCGAGGTTGCCGTACGCCTCGGCGAACTCGGGATCGGCCGCCACCGCCGTCTGCGCGGCGGCCAGCGCCTCATCGGCCAGGCCCTTTCGGTCGTAGGCGAGCCACAAGTACCGGTACGTCTTCGCGGACCGGGGATTGAGCGCGATGGCTTTCTCGAGCTCCACGATCGCCTCGTCGACCCGCCCCTTGTCGAGTAGCGCCAGGCCCTTTCCTTCGTGGGGGACCGCATGCGGGCGTGTGACCGCGAGCACCCGATCGTACTCGCGGAGCGCCTCGTCGACGCGTCCGGCCTGGCGATAGGCGTTCGCGAGGTTCGTGTGCGCGATCAGCGAGGTGTCGCGATACGCGCGTGTCACGTGCTCCCAGACTGTGGTCGAATCCTTCCAGATCGCGATCTGGCCGACGGTGAGATACGCGAGCCCCGCGACTAGCACTCCGCACAGGCCGACGGCGCTCCACCCCCCGAATCCGAAGGAGCGCGCGGCGGCCGCCGTGGGAAACGCGAGCGCCGCCACCCCCGCGGAGAAGAGGAGGAACGGGCTCAGGCTGGCGAAGTAGGTGTAGCGGTCCGCCGCCGCCTGGCTCCCCACCTGCACGATTCCCAGCACGGGAGCGAGGATGACGAGGTAGCCGAGCCAGGCCGCCGACAGATAGGCGCGCTTGCCGACGCCCCACCGGAAGCAGGCGATCGAGACGAGCAGGACCAGGAGCGCCGCGGCGACGTGGGGTAGCGTCCACGCGCTCGTCTCCGGGTGAACGATCGGGTAGAACGGCACGAGCGAAACGGGGACGAGCATCTTCCAGAGGTAGAAGACGATCGAGTGGCATGCGTTCATCACCCGGAACGCCAGCGGCACCGCGTCGACGCTGATGACGGCCTGCACGCCCGTCTGGGCGCGCACGGTGATCACGGCGAAGACCGCCGCGACGGCGAAGAACGGCGCCTTCTCGCCAAGAGTGCGGACGAGATTTCCGCGGAGCCGGTCGAGCGGCCACCAGTCGAGGATCAGGAACAGGAGGGGCAGCGTGCCGCGGTCTCCACGTGCAAGGGATGGACACCGAAGAGGAGCGCAGAGAGTGTCGCAGCCCCGACCTCCCGCAGGCGTGTCAGCGACCCGGGCGTGGAGCGCGACGCCATCCCCGCGAGACGCAGGATCTCGAGCGAGACGAAGAAGACCAGGAGCGTGTTCAGGCCGTGGAAGACGAGGCTCGTCGCGTGGTGGATGCGCACATCGAGCCGACCCAGGTGGTAATCGAGCGCGTGCGTGAGCCACGTCATCGGCATCCAGTAGCCACCCTGGGTCCCGAGCATCCAACGGATCGACGGCCAGGCGAACGAGCGGATGTGCCGGTTCTCGATGGTGTAGAGCGGGTCGTCCCAGTTGACGAACCCGTTGCCGAGCACCGGGAGCCACACCGCGAGGGTGACGGCCACGGTGAGGAGCGCCGCGGTCCAGACCAGACGCCTCGCCGGACGGCGTTGACCGCCGGCGTCGGGAGCGCCTGGATCGGCCAGCGCCTCCTGGATCCCTTGACGCGGCCGATCCCGCGCGCGCTCGCGTTTCCTCCGGCTCGCCTTGCCCACGCCCTCTCTCGAACGGACCGTGGGGCCCTCTCGCGAGGACCCCACGGCAGTCGCTTACTCCCGCCTGATGCTGATTCCCCCGACGCTCAGCGCTTGCAGCGGCAGGCTCGTCGTCCCGAGCACGAGCTGTATGCCCAGCGTGCCCAGGGTAACGCGGAACGGCACGCCGCTGAGGGGCGGCAGCCCGTCGCCCAAGTCGACGCTGCTCGTTCCTTGAAAGGTCACGCTACCGTCCTGGTTGAGGGCGCCCGTCTGCACGAGGCCCTGGACCGTGATCTCTCTGCGGGCACCCAAGGGGGTCGTGCCGAGGAGATTGGTCTGGAAGTCCCCGCTGGCCGTGCCGTCGCGGTTGATGACGAGGCCGTTCCCGAATCTCAATCCGCTGAGCGCGAGCCCGCCGTATTGGGAGCCGGGAGCAAGGACGGCAGCACCTGTGCCGGTGACCCACGTCTGACCGGCCGCCGGCGCCGCGATCCCGAGCAGGAGAAGCGCCGTCACCCCGAGGAGGGAAAGAGTCCTCTTCATGATGTGTTTCTCCTTACTGTTAGTGGACTTGTAGGTTGCCGCCGACGATGACATTGTTCGACGGCGCGCCGTCGGTGGTGCATCCGCTCGCTGGCGGACCCGCGATCGTGCAATATTTGATCGTGAACTTGTCCGCGTTCATGCCGGGCTCCAGGTTGACTGACAGCGAGTTGACGATGCCGTGGAGGTCGGCGCCCGTTAGATGGTTGTGGTATTCGACCGTCCCGCGCACAGGGCCGCCAAGTGTCTTGCGGTGGGCCTCGAGGCCGAAGGTCCCCTGCGCACCGCTCGTGCCCACATTGATGTAGCCGCCGCCGCTGACTTGACCCGTCGTCTCCTGGCCTCCGGGAGGCGCGGGCACCATGTTGGCGATCATCGCCACGAAGGCGTCGTCGAACCCGCCATTGAACGTCGTATCGAAGGCTAATGACGTCGTCGGGAAGTCGTTCGAGTTGGTGATGCCCACCACGTAGGCGTTCGGACTGGGCATGGCGTCCACCGAGATGCCCATGCCCCTGTCAAGATTGGTCCCGCCGAGGTAGGTGAAGAAGACGAGGGCGGTGCCGGTGGGATTGAGCGCCGTCACGAAGGCGTCGCCGCCGCCGCCTGTGCCGAAGGGCCCCGCGGTGCTAGGAAAGTTGGTCGAGTCGGTGACGCCCGTCACGTAGGCGTTGCCGAAGGTGTCGACCGCGATGCCGTTGCCTTGGTCGGACCCATTCCCGCCGAGGTAGGTGGAGTAGCTGAGGGAGCCGGCTGAACTGAGCTTCGTCACGAAGGCGTTGCCGGTGCCGCCCGAGGGGAAGGCCCCCGCGGTGGTCGGGAAATCGGTCGAGTCGGTGTCGCCCGTCACGTACGCGTTGCCGCTAGTGTCCACCGCGATGGCGAGGCCCTCGTCAAACCCAGTCCCGCCGAGGTAGGTGGAGAAGACGAGGCCCGCGCCGGCGGAATTGAGCTTCGTCACGAAGGCGTCGCCGTTGCCGCCCGAGGTGAAGGCCCCCGCAGTGGTAGGAAAGTTGGTCGAATCGGTGCCGCCCGTCACGTAGGCGTTTCCGCCGGCGCCCAGCGCAATGCCGAAGCCCGTGTCGGACCCAGTCCCGCCGAGGTAGGTGGAGTAGACGAGGGCGGAGCCTTCGGGATTGAGCTGCGTCACGAAGGCGTCGCCGGAGCCGCCCTTGAAGGTGGTCTGGAAGGCCCCCGGGGTGGTCGGAAAGCTGGGCGAATCGGTGTACCCCGTCACGTAGGCGTTGCCGGTGGCGGCGTCCACGGCGATGGCGTAGCCCTCGTCAAACGAACTCCCGCCGAGATAGGTGGAATACACGAG
>QHSI01000054.1 GCA_003221515.1 Candidatus Rokuibacteriota bacterium | reverse complement strand
AGCGGCGGTAGTCGCGATGCTGGAGCGCCCCGAACCTGGTGGACGAAGGCCCGGAGGCCTCGAGCGGCGATCGACTCACTGACGCGATTATAATCCGTGGCTCAGGCGGAGCTCAGGAGGAACGGCATGAAGGGTGTGACTCTTCCGACCGAAACGGTGTTCGTGATGGAGGCGTCGCCGATCAAGTTCGGCCTCGGCGCCACCGACGAGATCGCCTATGACGCGCGCCGGCTCGGGCTCAAGCGCGTGCTGATCGTGACCGACCCGCACATCGCCGCGCTGGGCTTGCCCGAGCGCGTCCGGGCGCTCCTGGACGAAGAAGGCGTCAAGGCCGATCTCTACGACGGGGTCGAGATCGAGCCGACGGATCGGTCGATGGAGGAGGCGGCGGAGTACGCGCGCCAGCGCGAGTTCGACGGGCTCATCGGTGTGGGGGGCGGCAGCGCGCTGGACACGTGCAAGGCCATCAATCTGCTGACGACCCACCCGGCGCCGCTGCTCGACTACGTCAACCAGCCCGTGGGCCGCGGCCGGCCCGTGCCGGGCCCGCTCAAGCCGCTGATCGCCGTGCCCACGACGGCCGGCACCGGGAGCGAGACGACCGCGGTGGCCGTCACCCACGTGCTCGCGCACCACGTGAAGGCCGGCGTGTCGAACCGTCTGCTGCGCCCGGCACTCGGGATCGTGGACCCGCTCAACACCCTGACGGCGCCGCCGGAAGTGACGGCCGCCGCGGGCGCCGACATCCTCACCCACGCGATCGAGTCCTATACGACGCGTCCCTACAACGCCCGGGCAAAGCACCATCCACCCGACCGGCCCGCGTATATCGGCGCCAACCCGGCGAGCGATATCTGGTGCGAGAAGGCCATCGAGTACGTCGGGCGCTACCTGCGTCGCGCGGTGCTGAACGGCCTCGACCTCGAGGCCCGGGTGTACCTGGCGCTGGCGGCCAACTATGCGGGCGTGGGCTTCGGGAACGCCGGCGTGCACATCCCGCACGCCCTGGGTTATCCGATCGCGGGGCTCGTGCGCGACTACGTGCCGAGCGGCTACCGGACGAGCCACGCGCTTGTCCCGCACGGCGTCTCGGTCGTGGTGGCGGCGCCGGCCACGTTCCGCTTCACCTACGCGACGGCACCCGAGCGGCACCTGCGAGCGGCCGAGCTGATGGGCGTGCCGACCGCCGGCCTCTCGGACCGCGAAGCGCGCGAAGCGTTGCCGAACGCTCTGCGCGCGCTCATGCGCGACGTCGCCATCCCCAACGGCCTCACAGCTCTTGGCTACGCCGAGCGCGACATCCCCGCGCTCGTCGACGGCACGCTCAAGCAGCCACGCCTCCTCAGCGGATCCCCGCGCACCGTCGGCGGCACCGAGCTCGCCGCCATCCTCCACGACTCGCTGCACCTGTGGTAACCGTCGCCGCGTGAGCGCGGCGCGGCAGTCGGCGGCCCCGGGCGTGGGCGGGAGCGGTAGGGGTCGGGACGACCACGCGGCACGCGTTCGCTGCCCCGTTGCGGCTGGGCCCATCCGGGCGCTGGAAGGTCCGCCGCCGCTTGGAGGGAACGGGTCGCTCCGACCCCTACCGTTCCCGCCCACGCCCGGGGCCGCCGGCTCACGCGCGAGCTTGTGCCCTACGAGCTCCGCACGGGATAGCTCGGCGGGACGATGTCGTCGAGGGGCTTGGCGCTCCAGTGCCATTGCGGAACTGCATGCCACAGACGCTCGCCTTCGGCTTGGACGGAGCGGAGGAGGGCGGCTTCGTCGAGTTTCAGGGCGCGGTTGTTTTCGATGAGGGTCTGGCCGTCGACGATGACGGTCTCGACGTCGCGGCCGCTGCCGCACTCGACGAGCGATTTGATCGGATCGTGCACGGCGCCGTAGTGCGTCTGGAGCAGGTCGACGACGATGATGTCGGCCTTCGCTCCCGGCGCCAGCCGGCCGAGGTCGTCGCGCCCGAGATGGCGCGCGCCGCCGAGCGTGGCGGCGTCGAAGACGTCCTGCGGCCGCCCGACCCGGAAGCTCTCGTCGGCCATCCGGCACATCAACGCGGCCCAGCGCATCTCGTGGACGAGGTCTTGCGGGTAGGTGTCGGTGCCGAGCGCCAGGTTGATCCCCAGCGCGCGGTAGCGCTCGAACGACTCGAACTTCACGCCCATCTTGGCGTACTTGTACGGCGCGTGCACCACCGTGACGCCGCTGTCGGCGAGCAGCTTGAGGTCGTCGCCGTACGGATAGTGGCACCAGGAGTGCTCGTTGTGGAACACGCAGTGGCCGAGGCCGGTGCGCGGCTTGAGGAAGCCGATCGAGTGCAAGAGCTGGATCGGCGTCTGGCCGTGCCGCTCGAGGATCTGGTGGAACTCGCGCTGGTTCATCGCGGCGTGGAGCTGCATCGGCACGCCCAGATCGTCGGCCCACCGCCGCGCCTGTCGCAGGAGCTCTGGGGTGCACGTGTCGAGCTGCCCCGGGTAGAGCATCGTGCGGATGCGGCCGTCGTAGGCGCCGTCGTACTCCTTGATGTACGCGATCGCGCGCTCGAGGCCCGCGAGGCCGGCGGCCTCGTCCCACTCCCAGACGATCCGGCTGCCGTCGAACGCGTAGCCGGCCGAGCGGAACGCCGGACCGAGATAGGCGCGCACCCCGAGCTCGCCCGCGATCTTCGTGAACGGCGCCGCGCCGCCGGGCATCGTGCCGACGTCCAGGATCGTCGTGGAGCCGGCGCGGAGCGCGGCCCAGAGCCCGTAGGTGCCGGCGAGATCGGCTCGGTCGCCCGTGCGGGGCGGGGCGACGCCGCGACGCGGCGCCACGTAGCCGACGAAGTTGCTCGCGAAGTAGTCGGCCTTCAGCCCGTCGAGGAACACCGATTGTGTCGCGTTGGTGGCGGCGTGCAGGTGACAGTTGATCAAGCCCGGCGAGACGAGCTTGCCGGCGGCGTCGACGCGCCGGTCGACCGCGCCGGTGAACGCGGGCCCGACGTGGATCACGCGATCGTTCTCGAAGACCACGCACCCGTTCGGGATCAGCTCGTGCCCGTTGCCGCCGTAGCCGACCACCCAGCCGCCCTGGATCAACGTTTTCATCAGGTCGCCCTCCGCGTCCGGGATGCTAGGCGGCGCCGCCCGACGTGTCAACGTCGCGCGCGGCGTTTGACGGCGTCCCGCGGGCGCGCTCGAGTAGCCCGCGGCGTCGATAGGGTCAATACGTGAGGGAGAGCCCGGGGCCAGGCGGTGCGCCCGCCGGGCCCCGGACCGTGCGTCAGGGCTTCTGGGGCTCCAGCGAACGCGCCACGAGGAGGTCGGCGCGCCGCTTCCCGGCAAAGCACTCCTGGGTCTTGTCGCGGCACATCGCGCGAACCTCTCCGAAGCTCATCACCGAGATGCGATCGGACGGAACACCTCGCGCGACGAGCTGGTCGCGTACCCACACGGCGCGGCGCTGGCCGAGCGCCATGTTGTACTGATTGGTGCCCCGCTCGTCCGCATGGCCGGCGATCAGGACGCGGTGCTCAGGATTCGCCCTCAGCCATGCCGCGTCGGCTTCGAGGGCCGGCGCGTCGTCGCCGCGGGCCGCGGCGCGGTTGACGTCGAAGTGAACCGGCCGAAGGTCGGCGACCGTGTTGAACTCCTGGTTCACGTCGGGCGCCACGACGGTCGCCTGGTTCCCGTTGGCGGTCAACTTCGCTTGCAAGGCACGCAGCCGCGATTCTCTCGCGGTGGCGCCGGTGGCGATGAGCGCCACGAGCAGACCCGTTACGGTGATCAGCGTTCCCTTTCGCATCGTCATGACAGTGACCTCCCCCGGACGTACACGTCCGGACGATCACTGTCGGAGCAACGCACGTGCCAGCCGCCGCCAGACCCGCGACGCCTAAAGGTCCGCCGCGCCGGGATATCGGGGCCGTAGAAAAAGTGCTCGCCGCGGCCGACCGCGGAGGATCTACACACCGTGAGTCAGCGTCGTGACGCGGCCCCGGTGAAACCCTGAGGCGCCAGATCGAATGCCTTGGCGAACTTGCTCGCGAATGTCTGGTAGCCGGTGATGAACGTCAGCTCCACGATCTCGGCCTCCGAGAAGTGCTCGCGAACCCGGGCGAGGCACTCGTCGGTCACGGCCTGGTCGTCACGCGTGATGCGCTCGGCGTACTCGAGGGCCGCACTCTCCCGCGCC
>QHSI01000032.1 GCA_003221515.1 Candidatus Rokuibacteriota bacterium | reverse complement strand
CCTCGGACGGCACCCCGAACAAGCGCGCGAGCAGCCGCTCGGTCGTGAACACGGCTCCGCGCGTGTAGCGCTCGATCACGCACGCGAGCGCGGCGTCACGGGACATCCGCCGGCCGGCGGCGACCGCCTCCGGAAGCCACGACTCGACCAGGTCCCAGCGGTACGAGAAGGTCGGCTCGTAGCGCTCCTCGCTCTTGACGACCCAGAGCCCCTGCTGCAGCTCCGCCATGGCGCGCTCGAACTCGCGCGTCTTCGTCGGCTCGAGCATGAACACATTGGCCCGCAGGCCGCGCGTGTACTGCGGGTGCTCGCGGACCAGCGCGTCCATGATCCGGCGGGCCGTGTGCGACAGGCGTCCGGCTTCGTATTCCACGCGATAGTCTCGCGCCCGCTGCCGGCCGCGGGCCAGCGCGTAGAACGCGGGGAAGAGATCGAGCGCCACCAGGAGGGGCCGGCGCTTGAGCAGCTTGCCGTAGTACACGCGCTTGCGCGCCGGCAGCGTGTCCTTGAGGTCCCACGTCAGCCCGATGCCGGCGTCGTGGTGCGAGCGACGGGGCCAGCGCGGGTTCGCTCGGCCGGCGACCGCCTCCCACAGGCACGCCACACCCTCCGGGAAGCGATAGAAGGTCGACGCGAACCCCACGTCGTCGATGAACGCGAGCGCCGCGCGCTCGCCGCCGACGCGGAGCGCCGGCAGCCGGCGGAAGCGCCGGTCCCGCAGCCGCTGGAGCGATTCGGCCGTCACGCGGCCGGCGCGTCGCGCGCTCGAAACCGTGACGTCTCCCTGGAGCATCGACTCATTGACCACATTTCCGTCGCTGTTGTAAAGTGCGCCGCATGAAAAAGAAGAAGAAGGCTGCAACGAAATCCGCGGCACGAAAGACGGCGTCCAGGAAGCCGGCAGCGGCGAAGAGCGCCGCGACGTACACGCCCAAGCCGGTCGGGGGCACCGGCTGGGCGCCGTTCCGATATCCGCCGCAGTAGCAGGCGAAGCTGGATAGATTTCTTCCCCACGTGGCGCCCGGCGCCCTGCTGCTCCTGGGCGCCACCGTCGTGTTGCAGTCCGCGTCGCTTCGCGAGGCGGTCACGGTCTCGGCACCCGTCTATCCGTGGATCGTGTTCGGCGCCGGGCTGCTCCTGGGCTGGCGGTTCAACCGGCGCCAGCTCGTCGTCACTCTCGCGGTGCTGTTCGCCGCCAACCGGGCCCTGGCGGCGTTTCCCCCCGACGCGTCGGCGACCGGGCGCACCGTCTTCGCCTGCATCGCGCTGCTGCTGCCCCTCGACCTGGCGCTCCTCGCCTGGCTGACCGAGCGCTCGATCGTCTCGTGGTCCGGCCGACTGGTGCTGGGGGTGATCCTGGCCGAGCCGCTGGCGGTCGCGCTCGTGTTGCGTCCCGAGCTGGCCGACCTGGCGCGCGCGATCGATTACGTCTTCGTCGCGGCCGCCGTGCCGTGGCTCCGAATCCCGCAGCCCGCGCTGCTCGCGTCGGTCGTCGCACTCGGCCTGGTCGGGCTACGGTTCTTCGTTCGAAGAACCGTCATCCAGTCGAATTTCGTGTGGACGGTGCTCGCGGCGTTCCTCGCGCTCAACAGCGGGGGCGCCGGCGTGGTGTCGACCGTGTACCTGACCACCGGGGGCCTCGTGCTCGTGGTCTCGTTGATCGAGACCTCACACCGGATGGCGTTCAGCGACGAGCTGACCGGGCTTCCGTCGCGTCGGGCGCTGACCGACGCGCTCCTGCGCCTGCCCGAGGTCTACGCGATCGCCATGGTCGACATCGACCACTTCAAGAAGCTCAACGACGATTACGGCCACGCCGTGGGCGACCAGGTGCTCCGGCTGACCGGCACGACGCTGATGCGCACCGAGGGGGGCGGCCGGCCATTCCGATACGGCGGTGAGGAGTTCGCGGTGCTCTTCCCGGGCAAATCAGCGGAAGAAGCGCTGCCCTACCTCGAGAACCTGCGCGAGGCGATCGAAGCCTCGAGCTTCGTCGTGCGCGGCCGCGACCGCCCCACCCGGCGCCCCGACAAGCCCATCAGGTCGGCGGGAGGAAAGAAATCGCTCGAGGTCACCGTCAGCATCGGAGTCGCGGAGCCCGGCGATCTAGGCGCCGACCCCGAGGAAGTCATCCGTACGGCCGACCAGGCCCTTTACCGCGCCAAGCGCAGCGGCCGCAACCGCGTCTGTTCGTAGTGGGGGCCCCGACATGGCCCCCACACCCCCAATGCCGGCTCGGGACGCCCCGGGCAACCCGGCGCGCCCCTCGATCTGGCGTTCCGCGCCGCGCCCCGACATGGCCCCCACCCCCAATGCCGGCTCGGGACGCCCCGGGCAACCCGGCGCGCCCCTCGATCTAGCGTTCCGCGCCGCGCCCCGACATGGTCCCCATTACCCCCGGGTGGCTCGGGCCGCCCCTGGAACTCCGGGCGCCCTCGGTCTCGCGTTCCGCGCCGGGCCCTGACATGGCCCCCACCCCACACCCCCGGCGGCTCAGAGCGCCTCGGGGAAACCGGTGGCGCTCTAGGTCTCTGCGTGCGAGGGACCCACGTCCGCGCCAGTAGTCGGCCGGTTGTTTGCCGAAGACCCGTCAGACGCGCGCTTCACCCGCAGGGCGGGGCGGCCGGGCGGGGGTGGGACGGGGGGCGCGGGACCCGTTCCCGTCAAGCGGCAGCGGACAACTCGCGCCGGGATGGAGCCCAGCCGCGACGGGGTAGCGAGCGCGTGCCGCGTGGTCCCGCGCCCCCCGTCCCACCCCCGCCCGGCCGCCCCGTCAAAACCCCCAAGTGAAGACGCGCCCCGGAGTGACCTCCACGACAACCGAGTCCGACTCGGAAATCGCGGCGTCGCGCGCGTACTGTGGGTACTTCCGGTAGAGCAGCGCCCGGATCTTGCGGAAGCGCGGTCCCCGAGCGTGGAGCGTTGCGCGTCCCTGCACCATCACACCCTTGATGTTCGACCAGTCGTCGGAGTAGAGGTCGACCGTCACCGCCACCTGCGGGTTCGCCGCGAGATTCAGCGCCTTGCGGCCGTCGTTGCCGGAGGCGAAGTAGATCTTGCCGTCGGCGACCACCTGGCAGACGGGAACGAGATGCGGCATGCCGGCCGCATTGGTGGTCGCCACGCGGCACACGCGCTCGCGATCGATCAGGCGCGCGACCTTCTTGGTGAGCCGCACGCTCAGGCCGCTCCGACGAAGCGCAGGATCGCCTCGATCACGGCCGCGGGTTGCTCTTCGGGGATGAAGTGGCCGGAGCCGGGCACCGCGTGGCCCACGACGCTCACGCAGCGGTCCTTCCACACGCCGAGCATGTCGGGCGCCTGCGTGCGGCGACCCGTCCCGCCCCACAAGATGAGCGTCGGTGCGGTGACCTTCTTGTCGCGGTCGGCGCCGTCGTGCTCGAGATCGATCGTGGCCCCGGCGCGATAGTCCTCGAACCCCGCGCGCATCGCGCCGGGCTGGCGGAAGCAGCGGACGTATTCCTGGACCGCCTCTTCCTCGATCGCGGCCGGATTGTACGCCGAGGTCCGGTACATGTAACGGAGGTAGATCTCCTCGCGGCCGGCGGTGAGCGCCTCCGGCAGATCTGGGAGCTGGTGGAAGAACCAGTGCCAGCGGGCGCGCGCGCTCACCTGATCGGTGTTCGCGAACACGTCGTACGTCGGAGCGATGTCGAGCAGCGCCAGCCGCGTCAAGAGCGACGGATGATCGAGGGCGAAGCGGTGAGCGACGCGCGCGCCGCGGTCGTGGCCGACCAGGATGACCGGGGCGAGCCCGAGCGCGCCGATCACGTCGGCGATGTCGGCCGCCATGCTCCGCTTGTCGTAGCCGCCGGCGGGGCGGTCGGAGTCACCGTACCCGCGCAGGTCGGGCGCCACCACCGTGAATCGCTCGGCGAGCGCCGGCATCACCTTGCGCCACATGTGGCCGGTCTGCGGATAGCCGTGGAGCAGGACCATCCCGGGCCCCTGCCCCAGGCGACGGTAGTGGATGCGGATCCGGTCGCGCACGGTCACGACGTCGCGAATCATCGGCGATGGTCCTCCGCACGGTCGCGCGGCTCGAAGCCGAGCACGGCGCGCGCGTGCTCCAGGTCGCGATAGCCCCACCGGTTGTCGGAGACGACGAAGAAGACGTCGAACCGGACCGTCGCCGGCGCGGTGATACAGAGCTCGAGCAGCCGCACAACGTCGCGCTGGCTGCACCAGACCGCGAAGTCCCGCACCGAGATGGGACGGTCTTCCACCTTGACCCGGCCGATGCGGACGCAGATCGCGGAGAGCCCGTGCGCGTCCGAATAGTGGCGCGCGATCGCTTCGCCCCAGATCTTGCTGGCACCGTAGAGCCCGTCCGGACGCGTCGGCGTCTGGTGGGTCATCGTCTCCCACGTGCCCGCCTCGGCGTAGCGCCCGGCGACCAGCTCGCGGTAGGGCGGGTCACGCTCCCAGGCGCTCACGGTCGCCCCGCTCGAGGCATACACGACGCGACGAACGCCCGCCCGGCGCGCGGCCTCGAAGACGTTGTAGGTGCCGATGACGTTTCCGCGCAGGATCGGCTCGAAGGATTCGACCGAGCCGGTGACCGCCGCCAGGTGGACGACCGTGTCGACACCCTCGAAGGCCGGCGCGATCGCGTCGAGGTCGGCGATGTCGGCCTGGTGGCACTTCACCCCGGGCACGGCGCGGCGGTTGAGCGCCCGGAGGTCGTACGTGCCTTCCAGCTGGCGGCGCAGCGCCCCGCCGATGAGCCCGCTCATCCCGGTCACCAGCACGGTCCGCGGCGCCATCGCGCGAGCCGGTCAGACGATCGAGACGTGGACGAGGTTGCTGACGCGGTCCAGTCGCGCCGAGTGCCACGGATCGGGCACGCGGCTGTTGGTCAGGTACGCGAACGACACGCCCGAATCGGGATCGGCCCAGCAGTACGAGGTGCCGACCCCGCCGTGGCCGAACGTTCCGGGAAACGCGAGCGAGCCGAGCCCGCGGATCGTTTCCGTCGTGCCGCGCAGGTGCGGGCCGAGCCCGCGATGCATCGCCATCCCCATGGCGCCGTCGACGCGCTCGCCGGTGAAGTTGCGCGTGACGTACGCGAGCGTGCGCGGCGAGAGCACGCGCGCGCCACCGAGCGTGCCGCCGCGGAGGAGCATCTGGTAGAAGGCCGCCATCCCGCGGGCGGTGGCATAGCCTCCGCCGCCGGGCGTGCCGGCGCGCCGCGCCTCCGGCGAGGTCTCTTCCAGCCGCTTCACGTGGGCGGCGCCGTCCCCCGTGGGCTCGTGGATGTCGGCGGCGCGCCCGTGGGCGCGATCCGGCAGCCCGACGAAGACGTCGTCGCCGAGGCCGAGTGGCTCGGTGATCTGCTCGCGGATGAAGGCGCGGTAGTCGGTCTTCGTCAGCGCCTCGATCAACGCCGCCGCCACCCAGTGGGCCGCGCCGGGGTGATAGTGGACGCGCGAGCCGGGCGTCCACTCGAGCGTGAACGCGCAGACCGTGCGTCGCAGCAGCTCGTGATCCTCCCAGACTTCCCCTGGCACCTGCGCGTTGGGAAAGCCGCCTTGATGCGAGAGGAGCTGGACGACGGAGATGTCGCCCTTGCCGTTGGCCTCGAACCCGGGCAAATGATCGGCGATCCGATCGGTGAACGCGAGCGCGCCGCGGTCGACCAGGGTCCACACGGCGCACGCGGTGAGGACCTTGGTGTTCGAGTAGAGCAGCCACAGCGTCTCGTTGCTCGCGGGCACGCGCTGGGGCTCGAGCCGCGCGTCGCCGAGCGTCCACGCGAGTCCGAGCTTGCCGTGACGCGCGACGGCGATCTGCGCGGCGGGATAGCGTCCCTCCGCGATGTGCGCCGTGATCAGCTCGCGCAGGCGGCCGAGCGGCTTGGGATCGAGGCCGAGACCTTCGACGCTGGACGTTTCGAGCGGGAATGTCATGGGCGCAACTCTAGCACGAGGGCGGAGGGGGCCGCGGTCAGCGCGTGGCGTCGACGACGGGTTGCGCGTGTTCGCTGAGCCACATCGTCGCGCTCGTCTTGAGCGCGACGCGCGTGGTCGGATCGAGGCCCGCGGGATCGAAGCGGTACCGATAGTGGAGCTCCACGATCGGGCCGAGCTCCGTGGCGTGCACCCGCTGGATCCACGCGGACGCCGGCTCCCACGGGCGCCGGCCGCGTCCTTCGCTCTCGAGGCGCCGCTCGATCAGATAGAACTCGGAGTCCTGGCCCGGCCGAGCGATCGATCCGCCCGCGGGCGCTGGCACCGCGGCGCCGTGGCCCACCCGACGTCGGGAGTAGAGCCGCCAGATCAGGAGCAGCACGAGCGGCACCAGGAGCCAGGCCGCGTAGCGGCCGACCATATCGTCGCCGCCCCAGCGCCAGCGGGAGAAGAGGAAGACCACCCACGACCACAGATCGCGTAGCGGTTCGAAGAGTGATCCCTGGTCGGCCTCGGTGTCCGCCCACACCGCCGGCGTCGTGTCGACGTCGCGCCAGCCGCCGTTCACGTACGCGAGCGCCCAGGAGTGGCCGTGCCGCGCTCGCACGATGTAACGCTGCTCGAGGCGACTCCACTCCTGCACCGAGTAGCCGACCGCGTAGCGTGCCGGCACGCCGGCGGCCCGCAGGAGCAGCACCGTCGCCGTGGCGAAGTACTCGCAGTGCCCCGCGCGTGAGCGGGCCAGGAATTCCTCGAGCGCCGTCTCGGCGCTCGCGCGCTCGCCTTTCCAGGTCGAGTAGCGAAACCCCCGGCGGAAATACGCCTCGACCGCCGCCACCGTGTCCTCCGGCGACTTCCCCTCGAGCGCCAGCTCCCCGGCGACTCGACGAACGAGCGGCGCTTCGCGCGGCGGCATGCTGAGGTCGGTGTCGGCCGGAGGGCCGTCGAGCGGCCCGCGCGGCCCGAAGAGCGCGGTGTAGGTGACGAGGCCGAGGCCCTCCTCGACCTTCACTGCGCCGAGGCGGTTCCGGTGCACGCCGACGACCGCCAGGCGATCGATCTCGAAGGCACCCGGCGGAAGGGCCAGCACGCCGCGCCCGCGATTGAGGTACGCCGCGACCGTGACCGGCGACCCCGGACGCGCACCGCGGACGAACTTCCACGTCTCGCCGTCCGCTTCCGGCGGCACGGAGGTAAAGCCCGCGCCGGAGGCGAACCACCCGGGCGCGTTGTAGACATCGTAGCTCGCCTCGCGCAGGAGGAACGGCACGCGCACGTCGGCGCCCGGCTCGACCCGGAGCAACGTGCGCTCGGACAGCTTCAAGTTTCCGAGATGGCCGAGCCACGTCGTGGACCGGAAGGGGTCGGTGTCCCCGGTCCCGGTGTTGAACATGTAGTCGAACACCGTCTGCTCGACCGCGCGCTGCAGGTTGTGGAGCGCGATGTGGCCGACGTACCCGGTGGCCGCCGCGAGGACGAGCAGCGGCGCCCACCAGAGCAGCGAGAACCGCCGAGAGCGCCAGGGCCAGAGGGCCCAGGCCGCGAGGGCACAAAGGCCCACGTAGAAGTCGAGTGTGCGTCGGTTCGCCGCGCTGGCCGACAGGACGCACAGCGCGAAATAGACGTAACCGAGGTCCGTGCTGGCCGGTCGCGCCTTCGGGTCGCGGGCCGCCTGGCGTCGGAGCGCCCAGAAGAACGCCGTGAGCGGCGCCCGCCCCGCGGCGCTGTAGCGCTGGCTGGCGATCAGCGGAAAGAGGAGGAGCGGCATCCACTGGACGAGCAGCGTGATCGCGCGTGGGCCTCCAGCGCCCCGCGCACCGCCGGCGGTCGAGAAGAGGTAGATGCCGCTGACCACGATGAGGAGCGCGCACAGGTCGGCGACCCGGTTGAAGTCGGCGCTCGACAGCTCGAGCCGCCACTCGACGGCGCGCGCCATCTCGAGCAGCAGCGCTGCCGGCAGTGCCACGAGCAGGAATCCGGTCTGCCAGCCCCAGAACAGCAACGCGGCCCCGATGAGCGGCGGCGGCGGCGTCACAGCCTCGCCAGTCCCTCGCCCACCCGCCCGACCTCGAGGCGGTGGACGTTGTGGGGAAGCCCCTCGAGCGTGCCCGGCTCGCCCACGACGAACACCTCCGTCGGCGTGCCCAGCGACTCGAGGTTTCGCACGAGGTCCTGTCGCGCGTCGTCCCACGAGAGCAGCACGCAGACACAGCCGCTCAACGCGGTGTGCCGGTCGATCACCGAGCGATGCAGGGAGCGAAACGACTTGTCACGGCACGGGCCGACGCAGGCCAGCACCTCGAGGAGCTGGTCCAGGTGGCCGAGACCCCGGCCGGCCGTGAAGCAGTACGCTTCGGGACCGACGAACATGAGGTCGAGCAGAGATTCCTGGGTGTCGGTCGAGATCGCGATCGACGCGGCCGCCGACACCGCCTCCTCGAACACCGGATCGCCGTCGACGGCGGTGAAGGTGTCGAGCACGAGCGCGTTCCGGACGAAGAACTCGTCCTGGTACTCCTTGACGACGGGCCGGCCGACGCGGGCCCAGCTCCTCCAGTGGATGCGGCGCAGCGGATCGCCGGGCCGGTAGTCGCGGAGCGAGATGAACTCGTCGGACTCGCCGATCGAGGACGCGAGCGCGACGCCACCCGGCTGGTACTTGCGCTGGCCCAGGAGGCGGATCGGCCGTACCGGGTAGCGTTTGGGCAGGACCAGGAGCGACTGCGGCAGCGGAATCGTCATCAGCGCCTGGACCAGCCCCAGCGGGTCGGGCCGCGCGATCGTGAGCCCCTCGAACCGCACGTGGCCGCGGCGCAGCGGCGTGAGCTCGACCGAGACCTCGGTCTCGCCGGTGGCGGCGATCGGCGGCAGCGGCGTCGGCGTGACCTCGGCGCCGCGGGTGCGGGCCACGAGCCACGTCCAGCGCGGATAGC
This sequence comes from Candidatus Rokuibacteriota bacterium, assembly GCA_003221515.1. GTDB lineage: Bacteria > Methylomirabilota > Methylomirabilia > Rokubacteriales > CSP1-6 > AR31. Next base: position 7,954 of record QHSI01000032.1, on the reverse strand, counting down.
CGACCTTGCGATCGAACCAGTTCCGCCGCTCCTCGCCCGGCTCGCGCGCGGTCACGAACTCCTCGAGCGAGGGATGCGGATCGGCGAACTCTTCCAGCAGGACCAGCCCCGCCTGGCGCCGCCCGCTCGCGTTCCTGATCGCGACGCGATACGTGAGGGTCACGCCGACCGATGCGAAGCGCGGGAGGATTCGGCGGGCCGAGAGGCGCGCGCGGAACGCGAAGCTCGCCGCCGTCGAAAAGGCCAGCAGCGCCAGCACGAGCGTGAAGACCTGATGGCCGACGGTGCGATTCGTGTCGAGGCCGATCACCGCGGCGGCGCCGACGACGCCAAGGGCGAGCCAGCCGGCGCGCGTGAACCGACGATCCAGGCGATGCTGGAACGAGGAGGCGGCGCAGAACCAGCGGTACAGGAGGCGCTTCATCCCGTCGACGTCTTTAGGACGGGACCGGCACCTTCGTCAGGATCTCCTCGACGATGGAGACCGCTGACACGCCGGCGAATCGCGCCTGCGGGTCCACGATCAGGCGATGGGCGATGACCGGCACCGCCATCTCCCGGACGTCCTCCGGAATGACGAACTGGCGCCCCTCGATGAGCGCGAGCGCCTGTGCCGCCTTCATCAGCGCGAGCGACGCGCGCGGGCTCGCGCCTAGCTGCACTCCGTTGGCCGCGCGCGTCTGCCGCACGACGTCGACGACGTAGCGCTTGAGCTCGTCGCTCATGCGGACGCCGAACACGTGCCGGCGCACCGCGAGCACGTCGTCCATGGTCACGCACGGCGCCAGCGTGTCGATCGGGTGCCGCTGCGCCTGGGCCGAAAGGATGGCGACTTCCTCTTCCGGCACGACGTAGCCGAGACTGCACTGCACCGCGAAGCGGTCCATCTGGGCCTCGGGCAGCGGGTACGTGCCGCGGAACTCGACCGGATTCTGCGTGGCGATCACGAAGAAGAGATCGGCCAGCGGGTGCGAGCTGCCCTCGACCGAGACCTGGCCTTCCGCCATCGCCTCGAGGAGCGCCGACTGCGTCCGCGGCGAGGCGCGATTGATCTCGTCGGCGAGCAGGATGTTCGTGAAGACCGGGCCCTCGTGGAAGCGGAAGGCATGGTCGCGCTGGTCGAACACCGACACGCCGAGGATGTCGGAGGGCAACAGGTCGGGCGTGAACTGGATCCGCTTGAAGCGCGCGCCGATGGACCGGGCGAGCGCCTTGGCGAGGGTGGTCTTACCGGTGCCCGGATTGTCCTCGAGCAGGACGTGGCCGCCGCTCGCGAACGCGGCCAGAAGCTTCCGAATCGCCCCGGACTGCCCCCGCATGACCGTCTCGATGTTCCGGGTCAGCTTCCGGAAGACTTCGGGGGGCACGAGGGTCATACACCCACGTTACCCCAACTCACCCTTTTCGACGGAGTCCCTCGATGACGTCGAGAACGCGAAGGATTTCGCGCCCGTCGCGGACCATCTGGCGGTCGCCGGCCTGGCCCCAGCGCAGCACGCCGCCCCGGTCCACGACGAAGGTCGAGCGGTACGCGACGTTACGGTCGCCGTCGTGCACGCCGTAGGCGCGGATCACCGTGCGATGGACGTCGCTCAAGAGCGGGAACGGGACGTTTCGCGCCTTGGTGAAGGCGGCGTGGCAGAAGGGGCTGTCACCGCTGATGCCGAGCAGGGCCGCGCCCCGCCGCGCGATCTCGTCAGCGACCTGGCCCAGGTCGCCCAGCTCAGGCGTTCAGATGCTGCCGAAGTCGTAACAGTAGAAGACGAGCACCACGTCGGACTTGCCCTTGAAGTCGGCCAGCGCCACGTCGCGGCCTCCCGTCGACGGCAGCGTGAAGCTCGGCGCCTCCTGGCCGAAGCGCAGTCCGATCATGAATCTCCGTATATCACGTTTGTCGCGCGGTCTCAGCGCGTTCCGAACCGGCGAGACCGTCTCGCTCTCGTTCGTCGACGGGCGGCGCGCCCAGATGGTGCTCGACGCCGTCCTCGAATCGCTGGCGCGACGCGCCTGGGTCGCCGTCGGCGCGTGACGTTGCACCAGATCCAGTAGCCGCCGACGGCCACGGCGACAACCTCTCGCGTGTCCGAATTACTTCGTGGCCACGGCGGGGTGATTGTTAGCGTGTCTCCCCGGAGCTCCTTTGTTCATTGTTACGCCAGGGGGAGAGCGATGGACGAACCGGCTGCCGATTGGATCGAGTTCACGACGCCCGACGGCCGCACGAGCCGTCTGCGCGCCGACAACATCGGGATGGTGACGCGCTCGAGCGTCGGCGACGCCGGCATCATCCACACGAGCGTGGGCGAGCTGATCCGGGTGCTCAACGTCACGCACGTCCTCAGGCGGTGGCGGCATCGCCTGCTCTTCGTGGTGTCCCGCCGCGCGATCAACCACCACCGGTATCTCAAGCACGCGTTCGCCGATGTCGAGTGGGCCGACGTGATCTTCGATCGGCGGCAGGGCGAGCGTCGGCAGCAGCAGGTCCAGCGGATGGTCGATCGCCGCCTCGGCGGACGGCGCGCGCGCCCGGACGTCGACGAGCGCCTGCGCACGTTCGGCTGGACGATCGTCCGGACCAGCCGAGGCTAGTCAGCGCGCGGCGAGCGACGACCACAAGGCCGTCAGGCGGTCGAGCACCGCCCGGGGAAGTGGCCCGCGGTTCACCGCCGCCGCGGCGCTCTCGAGGTGCTCGAGGCTCGAATACCCGACCAGGACCGTCGAGACCGCGTCCGAGCTCACCGCCAGTCGCACCGACGCCTCGATCAGGTTCGCGACGTGTCCCTCGCTCACGAGCGATTGCAACGCCCGAGCCCGCGCCACGTCGGTGCGATAGTCCGGCGCCGTGGCGATCGGATCGACCGTCGGCACCGCGAGGGGATGGCGCTCCTCCACCCCGCTGAGGGCTCCGGCTGCCAGCGCGCGGATGACGATGACGCCCATCCGCCGCTCGCGCGTACGACTCAGGAGATTGCCGAAGTCTTGCGCCGGGAATCCCGGCGGCACCGTGACGCCCGCGCTCGGGTTGAGCAGGTTGTAGCAGACCTGCGCGGTGTCGATCGCGCCGGAGTCGACCGCCTGATGCAGCGACGGCGTCGCGCCGAGCGCGGTCATACCACAAAACCCCACCTTTCCCTGCTGGACCAGCTTCCGGACCGCGGGCACGATCTCGCCCAGCACGTCCTTCAGGCCGACGGCCCCGGCGCCGCGGGCCGGCTCGATGCGGTTGTGGAGCTGGAGCAGATCGACGCGCTCGAGCCCGAGACGACGCAGGCTCGCGTCGAGCGAGCGCGCGACCGCGCGCGGAATGTCGGCGAGGTCGCTCCCGTCGACGCGGAACTTCGTCCCGACGTACACCTTCGGCTTCAGCGCCTTCAGCACCTGGCCGAGGTTCTGCTCGGACTGGCCGTCGCCGTAGGACGGCGCGGTGTCGAAGTAGTTGATGCCAAGCTCGATCGCCCGCGCGACCGCCCGCTCTCGCTCGGCCGGCGTGCCGCGAATGATCAACCCGCCCACGTTGCCGCACCCGAAGCCGAGCGTCGACACGGTGAGCCCCGTCTTGCCGAGACTGCGCGATTCCATGGTCCCTCCTCGGTCCTGGTTCGGCCGGAACTATCCGCTCACGCCTGGGGCGTGTCAAGCGACGTGTCCGCGCGCGTTCGGCGGGCGGGCATCGGGTAGAGTTGGAGCAGACGACCGGCCCACGCCTGGGCCGCGGGAGGCCATATGAGCGAACCCCGTGCGTACGTCGCGGAGAACAACATTCAGCGCGAGCGTCTGCGCGGCCTCGTGACACGACTCAGCGACGACGACCTGAGCCGAACGCTCGACGCGGGCTGGACGATCGCCGCGGTGCTCGGTCACCTGATCTTCTGGGACCAGCGCACTCTCGTCTTGATCGATGGATGGAAGCGGGCCCCGCACGGCGCGGCGCCGCGCAACATCGATCAACACGACGTCGACTGGATCAACGACTCGGCCAAGGCTCTCTGCCTGGCGCTGCCGCCGCGCACGGCGGCGCGACTCGCCATCGCGACGGCGGAAGCCGTGGACCGTGCGGTCGAAGGACTGTCCGACGCGCAGGTCGCGGCGAACGATGCCGCCGGCCGCCCCCTCAATCTCTTCCGGGCCGAGCACCGACGCGAGCACCTCGACGAGATCGAGCACGCCCTGACGAAGAAGGCGAGCGGAAACTAAAACCGGACGGAGATTCCGTAGAGGACGTCGTGGCCGGCGAAGTCGGCCTCCGACGACGAGCGGTCGCGGGAGAAGAGTCCCTCCCGACCGGACTGCATGAACCGGTAGCTCCCGAAGAGCTCGGCGTCCCGGGTCAGCCGCCACGAGAGCCCGGCGCCGACGTTCACGCCGAGCGACATCGAGTTGCTTTCCCTCGAAGCCGGCAGCCCGATACGCTGGTTGTCGGAGTCGGACAGGTAGACCGTCGGGCCAAATGTCAGATAGGGCTCGAGCGCGCTCGTGCCGAGCGCTCCGGCCCACGACGGCCAGCGCAGCTTGAGGTCCAGTGAGACGGCCGTGCCGCGAAGCTCGGGGTCGATGAGCCGGTACGGCGTGTTGTCCCGAGGTTGATCGTCCGTCGCGATCACCGGCCGGGCGCCGAGCACGGCGATGCGGAAGCGCGACGTGTCGACGCCCAGCGAAAGCGGCTGCGAGCCGCTGAGCCAACGCTCGACGTCGGACCACTGGGCGAGCGCGGGAGCCGCGCTCAGGAGCGAGGCGCCCAGCGCCAGGGCCAGGACGAGCGGCCGGACGAGCACCGTCGCGTAACTCATCGTCGACACGGATAGTACCAGCACGATCTCGCCGATGCGAGCGCTCGTGGGCGCCTGGCCGCGAGACTGGACCGGAGATCACGCCGGACACACTCGCCGCGTCGCCCGAGGCGAACGCCCAACGGATCATCGCGTTCCTCGCCGAGCGCGGGTTCGTCCGGACGGTCGGCGGCTAGAGGCTACTTCTTGACGTAGACGCTGTGCGCCTTCTCGGCTTCCTTTCCGGGACGCTTGACCGTGAGGTCGATGACCATGACCTTGCCGTCTTCCTCGAGCTTCTTGACGTCGGTGCTCTCATCCGTCTCGCCGTTAGTCACCTTCGAGCCGCGCCCCACCGTAACGAGGTTCTTGCCGTCCCAGTGTGACTTGGTGATAACCGTCTGCCCGCGCGGCGCCGGATTGGAGACCTCGCGGCCGTCGGTGTAGTAGGTCGCCTTGAACGTCCGGTGCATGCCCATGAATTCGGCGTGACGCTCGATCTTCAACGTGTCGCCCTTGTGGTCGATGACCATCGTCATGTCGCCGCGCGACGGGACGCTCGCCGGCAGGACGCTCCGGGTCTTGTCGAGCTGCCAGGTGCCGGTGAAATTGACCGGCGGCTCGGCGAAGGCCGACAGGCCGGCGAACACGAGCACTCCGAGCACGAGCGTTGCGACACGGCGCAGATTCATCGAACACCTCTCCGAGCGGGCCGGCGATCAGCCGCCCGACGACGACCGCGGCGCTTCGAACGTGATCGGGACGTCCCGATCCTGTCGCCCCTGGCGGAACAGCTCTTCCGCGTTCGGCAGCTCGTAGTAGATCTCGAGCAGATTGCCGTCCGGATCGCGGAAGTAGATGCTCTTCTGGCTCACGTGGTCGATCGTGCGCGCGATCTCCACGCCGTGCTCCTGGAGCGTGTGGTAGGCGTCCCGGAGCGCCGCGTCGCTCGAGACCTTGAACGCGACGTGGGCGACGCCGCGCTCGCCCGGCGTCTGGCCCCGCACCGCGTCGGGGTCCTTGCACGGGAACAGGTCGACCGTGTGGCCCGTGCCCTCGAGCGCCATGAAGATCCCGCCGTGTTCGGGATCCTCTTCCACCACCTTCAGCCCGAGGATCGTCGTGTAGAATTTCCGGGCCGCTTCGACGTCGATCACTCGCAGCAGCACATGGCCGATTCCGTCGAGCCGTATCATCGCTCTCCTCCCGCGCCTCTCCCTAGCGGAGGGCTTCCTCACGGAACTTCTCGAGCATCTTCACGTGCTCGGCGGGCGCCTTCAGCCCACGGCGACCTGGGGGAACACGCCGCCGACCTTGATCCGACGCCTCCGAGCACGGGACACGTCCCGGGGGCGGCGACACGAGCGCGGCGGCCCGGGCGAGTCGAGAGTAGCGGCGGGGTCGGGCCGGGTCAAGCGCGGCGTAGCGCGCTGCTGGTGCTACGTGAAAATGTCATGGGGTAACTGCTACGTGAAAGTGTCATGCCCCCATGGAGACTTTCACGTTGAGCCGGAAGGAGTTGCATCGTCCCGGACTGTTGAAGGCGGTCGGCGCGGGCCGGATCACCAATGGCCAGGCGGCGACGGCGCTGCGTCTCAGTGTCCGCCAGGTCCAGCGACTCAAGGGGCGCTTCCAGGCTGGGGGGGCCCTCGCCCTGCGGCATGGCAGTCGCGGGCGGCCGTCGCCTCGACGGCTGGCCGATGCCGTGCGCGAGCAGATCGCCCACTTGATGAAGACGGTGTACGTGGGCTTCAACGACACGCACCTGACGGAGAAACTCCGTGAGCAGCACCACCTACCCGTCTGCCGCGAGTCGGTCCGCCGCGTGCGGCGCCAGCTCGGCCTGCCGTCCCAACGGGCGCGCCGGGCGCCGCGCGCGCGGCGGCGGCGCGCCCCGGAAGAGGCCCGCGGCGCGTTGATCCAGATCGACGGCAGTCCCTTCGCCTGGCTGGAGGACCGCGGACCCGGCGGCTCGTTGCTCGGCGCCGTGGATGACGCCACCACCGAGATCCTCGCGCTGACCTTCCGGCCCGCCGAGGACGTCCACGGCTACATGACGCTGTTGCGCGACGTCTTCACCCGGCATGGCCTGCCGCTGGCGGTGTACGGCGATCGGCTCAATATCCTCGTGCGCAACGATCCGCACTGGTCGCTCGAGGAGCAGCTGGCCGGCACGCAGTTCCCCACGCACATCGGGCGCCTGCTGCAGGAGCTCGGTGTCGGCTACATCGCGGCCCACTCGCCGCAGGCGAAAGGTCGCATCGAACGGCTGTGGGAGACCTTGCAGGATCGGCTCGTGAGTGAGCTCCGCCTGCGGCGCATCGCCACCGTCGAGATGGCCCAAGCCTATCTGCCCACCTTCATCGCCGACTACAATCGCCGCTTCGGCAAGCCCCCGGCCGCCGCCACCGCCGTCTGGCGGCGCCCGCCGCGTGACCTGCCGTTGCTGCTCGGGTGTCGCTATCACCGGCGGGTCGCCCACGACAACACCGTGCAGGTGGGGCCACGCTGGATCCAGCTCCGCGGCCGTCGCTCCTACGCGGGCCAGCGCCTCGAGGTCCGCGAGCTCCTCGATGGCCGGTTGCTCGCCCTGCACGCTGGCGTCATCTGCGGGGCGACGCCGGCGCCCGGCCCGTCGTTCACCCTGAAACCGCGGCGCGCGCCTAGCGCTGATCGCCCTCGGCCGCGTGCGCGCGTGGCTCGCCGCCTGCCTCACCGCCTGCCGCGCCTGGCCGCCAACACCCATACCGGAACCCGCCCACTTCCGACGCACCCGTGGGTCGCCGCCAACGACCGAAGCGTCCGCCTGCGCGAACTCAAAACGGGCCGGACATTTTCACGTCGCAGTAAGGGGTGACATTTTCATTGACCAGCGACAGAGAGGGTCCGCTCTTGGACGACGGTCGGACGGTCGTCGAGAAGGACTATTTGAGCTGCGGAATGACGTACTCGTTGATCATCCGTAAGTTTTCCAATTGCAGCGCGCTGGGAATCTGGCGCCCGTAGTTGACCTCGTACAGAATCTGCGTCAGGTCCAGCTCCTCTCGTAGCCGTTGGAGTCGGTCGACCACGGTGTCCGGAGTACCGTAGACCACCTTGTCCCGCAGCCAGTCCTCGTACCTCATGCTTCGCACGCGTTCAGCCTGAGCGCTCCAGTCGCCGGTCGTGCCCGCTCGAGAAGCGCCGTC
>QHSI01000101.1:67734-131020 GCA_003221515.1 Candidatus Rokuibacteriota bacterium | reverse complement strand
GAGCGGCCGGAAATCCTCTGGCAATTCGCGGAGGCCATCGACGGCATCGCCGAGGCCTGCCGGGCGCTCGAGGTGCCGGTGGTCGGCGGCAACGTTTCCTTTTACAATGAGACCTCCGGTCAAGCGATTCTCCCGACACCCATCTGCGGTGTGGTGGGGGTGCTGGAGGATGCCGGCCGGCTGGCGACGCAGTGGTTCAAGGCGGCGGGCCACCGGATCGCGCTGCTCGGGCCCGACGCCGTGAGCCTCGGCGGCTCGGAGTATTTGTGGACGCTGCATGGCAGGCTGGCGGGGCGGCTCGCGCCGCTGGATCTCGAGGTCGAGCGTCGTGTGCAGTCGGCCGTTCGCGCCGCGGTCGGGGCCGGGCTCGTCACGGCCGCCCACGACTGCGCCGAGGGCGGGCTGGCGGCCGCGCTCGCCGAAGGCTGCGTGACCGGCATCCGCGCCAGCGGCGCGGGGGGGGGATGCGACGTGACGGTGGAGCCCGGGCGCCGGCTCGACGAGGCGCTGTTCGGCGAGGGACCGTCGCGGGTGATCGTGACCGTCGAGCCCGCGCGGCAGCGCGAGTTCGAGGCGCTGATGGCGGAGTCGGCGATCCCGTGGCGCTGGATCGGGACGACGGGCGGCGAGCGACTGACCGTGCGCGCGGCGGGGCGCGTGGTGGTGGACGTGGCCGTGGATCGCATCGAACACGCGTGGAGGAGCGGCTTTGAGCGCCACATGGCGTGACGACGACCGGTTCCACGACGAGTGCGGGTTGTTCGGCATCTGGAACCATCCAGAGGCCGCCAACGTCACCTATCTCGGTCTCTACGCGCTCCAGCATCGCGGGCAGGAGTCGGCTGGCATCGCCACCACCGACGGCGCCACCTTCCACGTCGAGAAGCACATGGGATGGGTGGCGGACGTCTTCAGCCCCGAGCGGCTTCGTCGCCTCCAGGGTCACCGGGCCGTTGGCCACGTGCGCTATTCCACGTCCGGCAGCTCCAATCTGAGGAACGCTCAGCCGATCACGGCCACCACGGCCCGCGGCCCGATCGCGATCGCCCACAACGGCAACCTCACCAACGCGGAGTCGCTGCGGCGGGAGATGGAGAAGGACGGCGCGATCTTCCAGTCGAACTCCGGCTCGACGCGATGTACGCGATCCGCGATCCGTATGGCTTCCGGCCCTTAACGCTGGGACGCCTGGGCGACGCCTGGGTCGTCGCCTCCGAGACGTGCGCGCTCGACCTCATGGAAGCCAAGTGTGAGCGCGACGTCGAGCCGGGCGAAATCTTGATCATCTCGGATTCCGGCGCCCGGTCGGTCCGGCCGTTCCCGGCGGGCGATCGGCTCCACTGCGTGTTCGAGTACGTCTACTTCGCGCGCCCGGACTCGATCTTGTGGGGTCGCAACGTCCACACCGTACGCAAGGCGATGGGGCGCCAGCTCGCGCGCGAGTATCCGGTGGCGGCGGACATCGTCATCCCCGTACCCGACTCCGGCACGAGCGCGGCACTCGGGTACTCTGAAGAATCCGGGACGCCGTATGAGATGGGCTTGATCCGGAACCACTACGTCGGCCGGACGTTCATCGAGCCTAAGCAGGGGATCCGGCACTTTGGCGTCAAGGTGAAGCTCAACCCGATGCGGGAGATGCTCGAGGACCGGCGCGTGGTGGTCGTCGACGACTCCATCGTGCGCGGCACTACGAGCCGGAAGATCGTGCGGATGATCAGGAGCGCCGGGGCGCGCGAGGTGCACGTGCGGATCTCGTCGCCGCCGATCCAGTGGCCTTGCTACTACGGCATCGATACCCCGACGCGGAAGGAGCTGATCGGCTCGAGCCACAACCCCGAGGAAATCCGCCGCTACCTCGCCGCCGACTCCCTTGGCTACCTGTCGCTCGACGGCATGTTGAAGGCGACCGGCTCCGACCCGGGCCAGTTCTGCCACGCGTGCTTCACGGGAAACTACCGCGTGGGCATCGAGCCCGAGCCGACGCCCCAGCTCCGGCTCTTCGAAGGCTGAGGTGAAACCGCTCACCTACCGCGAGGCCGGTGTCGACATCGACGCGGGCGAGGACGCGGTGCGTCGGATCGCGCCGCTGGCCCGCGCGACGAACCGGCCCGAAGTCATCGGCGGCATCGGCGGCTTCGCCAGCTTCGTCAGCGTGCCGTCGAAGTTCCGTGAGCCCGTCCTGGTGTCGTCGACCGACGGTGTGGGCACCAAGCTGCAGGTCGCCTTCCTGGCCGGACGGCACGACACCGTGGGTATCGACCTCGTCGCGATGGGGGTCAACGACATCCTCGTTCACGGCGCCGAGCCGCTCTACTTCCTCGACTACATCGCGGTGGGCCGCCTCGACCCGGCGCAGATCGAAACGATCGTGGGCGGGGTCGCCGAAGGCTGCCGCCAGGCCGGATGTGCCCTGGTAGGCGGCGAGATGGCGGAGCACGCCGGCGCCTTCCCGCCGGGCGAGTACGACCTCGCCGGCTTCTCCGTCGGCGTCGCGGAGCGCGGGCGCCTGATCGACGGCTCCCGGGTTCGTCCCGGCGACGTGGTACTGGGTCTGGCCTCATCGGGACTCCACTCCAATGGATTCACGCTGGCGCGGCGGATCGTCTTCGACGTGATGGGGCTTCGCGTCTCTGATCGGTTCCCTGGGACCGGACGGCTGGTCGCCGACGAGATGCTCGAACCGACAAGGATTTATGTGCGGTCGATTCAGACGCTCCTGGAGGCGGTCGAGGTGAGCGCGATGGTCCACGTGACCGGCGGCGGCCTCACCGGCAACCTGCCGCGCGTGCTCCCGTCGGGCTGCCGCGCGCGCATCTCGCGATCTACCTGGTCGCCCCCGGCGGTCTTCCGGACCCTCCGCGAGGCGGGCCGAGTGGACGAGGGCGAGATGTTCAAGACCTTCAACATGGGCATCGGCTACGTCGTCATCGTCGCCGCGACGGCGGGTGAGGCCGCGGCGCGGACGCTGCGGGAGTCGGGCGAGACGGTGATCCACCTGGGCGAAATCACGGCCGGCGAGCGGGGCGCGGAGTTGGTGGCGTGACGCTGCGGACTGAGCGCCTTCGCGTGGGGGTGCTAGCGTCCGGGCGAGGGTCCAATCTGCAGGCGCTGCTGGACGCCTCCGGGCGCCCGGAGTATCCGGCCGAGGTCGTCATCGTGATTTCCGACCGTGAGCGGGCGGCGGCGCTCGATCGGGCCCGCGCGGCGGGCGTCGAGGCGCTGTTCGTCAACCCCAAGGACTTCGCCGATCGCGAAGCGTTCGACCTGGCGCTGGTCGCCGAGTTCACCGCGCGCCGCGTCGGCCTCGTGTGCAACGCCGGGTTCATGCGAATCCTCTCCTCCGCCTATACGCGGGCCTTCAGCGGACGCGCCATGAACATCCACCCCTCGCTGTTGCCGGCGTTCCCCGGTCTCCACGCGCAGCGCCAGGCGCTCGACTACGGCGCGAAAGTGGCTGGCGCGACGGTCCACTTCGTCGACGAGGGCCCGGTGGACACGGGCCCCATAATTCTTCAGGCGAGTGTTCCCGTGCTGCCGAACGACACGGAGGAAACGCTGTCGGCCCGCATTCTCGTAGAGGAGCACCGGCTCTATCCCCAAGCCGTTCGCCTGTTCGCCGAGGGGCGACTGTCAGTGGAAGGTCGGAGGGTGACCTGGCAATGAAGATCCGTCGTGCGCTCGTCAGCGTTCACGACAAGACAGGAATCGTCGACTTCGTGCGCGCTCTCACGGGGCTCGGCGTCGAAATCGTGTCGACCGGCGGCACCGCGAAGCTACTTCGCGAGTCCGGACTCCCCGTGATCGAGGTCTCGGAGGTGACCGGCTTTCCCGAGATGCTCGACGGGCGCGTCAAGACGCTCCACCCGAAGATCCACGGGGGCATCCTGGCCCGGCGGGACGTGCCCGAGCACTTGGCGGCCCTGGCCAAGCACGGTATCGCCCCCATCGACCTCGTGGTCTCCGGCCTCTATCCCTTCGAGCAGACGGTGGCGCGCCCGGGCGTCACACGGCCCGAGGCGATCGAGCAGATCGACGTCGGCGGACCCGCGATGATCCGGGCGGCGGCGAAGAACCATGGGAGCGTCGCGGTCGTCACGGCGCCGTCCCAGTACCGCGCGATCCTCGATGAGCTACGTGGCGACGGCGGGCTGGGCGACGCCACCCGCGCGCGGCTGGCCCAGGAGGCGTTCCGGCGGACCGCCGAGTATGACGCGGCGATCGCCGCGTATCTCGGGTCCGCCGACAGCGCACCCGATCCGTGGCCGGCCGGGCTCCGCCTGGAGAACGAGCGAGTCCTGTCGCTGCGCTACGGGGAGAACTCGCACCAGACCGCGGCGTTCTATCGTCAGGTCGACGCGCCGACCATCGGGCTCGGCGGGATGAAACAGCTCCACGGGCCGGAGCTCGGCTACAACAACTTGCTGGATTTGTCGGCCGCGCTCTCGCTGCTGCTCGAGTTCGCGGAGCCGGCCGCGGTCGTCATCAAGCACACGAACCCGTGCGGCGCCGCCGTCGGCGACACCGTCGGTGCCGCGATGGTCCGCGCCAAGGCGTCGGATCCGGTGTCGATCTACGGCGGGATCGTCGGCGTCAATCGGACGCTCGACCGCGCCGTGGTCGAGGCGCTGGCCGGGATCTTTGTCGAGATCCTGTTCGCTCCGGCCTACGCCGCCGATGCGCTCGAGGAGCTCAAGCGGACGAAGAAGAAGTGCCGCGTGTTCGAGGTTGGGTGCGACCGGACGGCCCTGCCGGCGCGGCCGGTCGAGTACCGGAGCGTTCTCGGCGGGCTGCTGGCCCAGTCCGCCGATCAGGCCGACCTCGACCCGGCTGAGCTCCGGACCGTGACGAAGCGGGCGCCGACGCCGGCCGAGCTCGAGGCGCTCCGGTTCGCCTGGCGCGTCGCTAAACACACGAAGTCGAACGCGATCGTCCTGAGCACGCGCGAGCAGGTCATCGGCGTCGGCGCCGGCCAGATGAACCGCGTCGACTCCGCGCGGCTGGCCGTGATGCGCGCGCGCGAGGTGGGGCTGGGGACCGCCGGCACCGTGTGCGCGTCGGACGCGTTCTTCCCGTTCCGCGACGGGCTCGACGTGGTGGCCCTGGCGGGCGCCACCGCCGTGATCCAGCCCGGGGGCTCGCTGCGCGACGACGAAATCATCGCGGCGGCCGACGAGCGCGGCGTGGCCATGGTCTTCACGGGCATCCGTCACTTCCGCCACTAGCGGAGCGCGCTCGATGAAGGGTCCACAGCCCGAGCGGATCTACGGCTTCCGCGAGCTCACCCGGATTCTGACGCTCACGCCGCGGCGCGCCGGTCAGCTGCGCCGTCTGGAGCTCCTGCGCGGCGACTCCGGCTACACGTTCCGTGACCTGCTGGCCCTCCGTGCCGCCAGCGCGCTCCTCGACGCCGGCGCGTCGGTCCGCCAGATCCGGAGCACGTTGAGCGCGCTGCGTCGACAGGACCCGGGCCTCGAGCATCCGCTGGCCGAGCTGCGGCTGATGCTCGAGGGCGACCGGCTCCTCGCCCAGTCGGATCGCGTCCGCTTCGATCCGCGCACGGGCCAGATGGTGCTGGCGCTCGACTCGGGCGGACTCGAGGCGGCGGCGTCCGCGACGCTCTCCACGGGCCTCGTGCGGCCGATGGCGCCGCCGGCCGACCAGGCCGAGACGTGGTTCGCGCGCGCCAGCGAGTGGGACGGGGATCCGGCCCAGTGGGAGGACGCCGTCGCGGCCTACCGTCGGGTCGTGGCGATCGATCCCACGTACGCCGCGGCGTGGAACAACCTCGGCCTGCTCCTGCATCGTATGGGGCGCTACGACGAGGCGGAGGCGTCGTATCGCTCGGCCCGCGATCACGACGCGACCTGCTGCGAAGCCGTGTACAACCTCGGCTCGCTCCACGAGGATCAGGGCTTGATCGACGAGGCGGTCAGCAACTACCGCCAGGCGCTCGCGCTGTCCCCCGACTACGCCGACGCTCACTTCAACCTCGCCGGCGCGCTCGCGCGGAGCGGGCGGGACGGTGAGGCGATCAAGCACTGGCAGCGCTACCTCGAGCTCGATGCCGGCAGCCCATGGGCGCGGATCGCGCGCGCTCACCTCGAGGTCGTCGAGCCGCCGGAGGGGGGGAAAGAGCCATGAGGGTGCTGATCGTCGGCGGTGGCGGTCGCGAGCACACGCTGGCGTGGAAAATCCGCCAGAGTCCCCTGGTCGACGTGCTCTTCGCCGCGCCGGGGAATCCGGGGATCGCGCGCGAGGCCACCTGCGTCCCGATCGGCGTCGACGCGCACAGCGATCTGGTGACGTTCGCCCGGCGCGAGCGCGTCGACCTGGCCGTCGTGGGGCCGGAGGCGCCGCTGGTCGCCGGGCTGGCGGACCGCTTTGCCGAGGGCGGAGTCACCGTGTTCGGGCCCAGCGCGCGAGCGGCGGCGATCGAGGGGTCGAAGGTTTTCGCCAAGGACCTGATGCGGCGTCACTCGATCCCGACCGCGCAATTTTCGACCTTCGACGATCCGGACCGCGCCCGCCGCTATTGTCGCGAGCTCGGGGCACCGCTCGTGGTCAAAGCCGACGGCCTGGCCGCCGGTAAGGGCGCGATCGTCTGCCGGAGCCTGGAGGAGGCCGACGCGGCGATCGCCGAGTGCATGGAGCGGAAGGCCTTCGGCGCTTCTGGGGCTCGAGTCGTCGTCGAGGAGTTCATGCGGGGCGAGGAAGTGTCCTTCTTCGCGCTCGCGAACGGGCACGACGCGATCGCGCTCGCCGCCGCGCAGGACCACAAGACGATCTTCGACGGCGATCGCGGCCCGAATACCGGCGGAATGGGCGCCTTCTCCCCGGTGGGCGTGTTCCACGAGGCGCTCGAGAAGCGAGTGATGGAGGCGATCGTGCGGCCGACGCTCACGGCGCTCGCGGACCAGGGCGCGCCGTACCGCGGTGTGCTCTACGTGGGCCTGATGCTGACGTCCCAGGGGCCGAAGGTCGTCGAGTTCAACTGCCGCTTCGGAGACCCTGAGTGCCAGGTGCTGCTCACCCGCGCGCCGGGCGATCTGATCCCCTGGCTCCTCGCGGCGGCGCGGGGCGCGGCGTGGCCACCGGCGACCGCCTGGCCGCACAACGCCTCGGTCTGCGTGAGCGTCGCCTCCGGCGGTTACCCCGGCGCCTACGTGACCGGGCTTCCGATCCGCGGGGTCGACGCGGCGGAGGCGCGAGCGGGAGTCCACGTGTTCCACTCGGGGACCGCCGAGCGTGAGGGCCAGCTCGTCACGGCGGGAGGCCGGGTGCTCGGCGTCACGGCTGTCGCGGAAAGCCTCGAGAAGGCGATCGCGGCCGCCTACGCGGCAGTCGGCGACATTTCGTTCGACGGCATGCACTCTCGAACGGACATCGGGCGCCGGCGGATGGCGCCCAGCGTCGGGCGTGGGACGGCGCCGGAGGGGAGGAGACCGTGACGGGACCGGTTCGCGTAGGCATCGTGCTCGGCAGCGATTCGGACCTCGAGGTGATGCTCGAGGCGGTGAAGGTTCTGGACGCGCTCGAAGTGGGCAGCGAGGTCGTTGTCGCGTCGGCGCATCGCACTCCCGAGCGCACCCAGGAATACGCGTCCACCGCGCACGCGCGGGGGATCGGCGTGCTGATCGCCGGCGCCGGCGGAGCCGCCGCGCTTCCCGGAGTGCTCGCATCCTTCTCCCCGTTGCCGGTGATCGGCGTCCCGGTGGAGGCGACGCCGCTCGGCGGTCTCGACGCGCTCCTCTCGATCGTCCAGATGCCCAAGGGCGTGCCGGTGGCGACGGTCGCGATCGGCAAGTGGGGCGCGGCGAACGCCGGCATCCTGGCGGCGCAGATCCTGGCGCTCGGTGACACTGCGCTGGCGGCGCGGCTGGCCGCCTACCGCAAACGGCTGGCGGACGAAGTCGACGAGCGTGCCCGTCGCGTCGCCGCGAAGATGAAGTCGGACCGGCCGCCGATGTCCGGGACGTGAAGAACGGCGGCGGTCCGCGCGTCGTCACCGTCGATCCTCAGGCACCCGCGGCCGCAGCCCTGCGCGACGCGGCGGCCCTGTTGAAGCGCGGCGACCTCGTCGCGTTCCCGACCGAGACATTCTACGGCCTGGGTGCGGCTGCCCTCGATCCCGACGCGGTCAAGCGGATCTTCGAGCTCAAGGGCAGACCCGAGTCGAAGCCGCTGCTGGCGCTGGTCGACTCGATGGCGATGGCCGAGGCCGTCGCTCACGTGAGCCCCGCGGCCAGAGCCATGATGGCGCGCCACTGGCCGGGAGCCCTCACGATCGTGCTCAGAGCCCACGCCGACCTGCCGGCAGTGCTCACAGCGGGAACGGGAACGGTCGGGCTGCGCGCGTCGTCGCACCCGGTCGCGCTCGGCCTGGTCCGGGCCTTCGGCGCACCGGTGACGGCGCCCAGCGCCAACCCGAGCGGGGACGAGGCCCCGGTGAGCGCGGCGGGCGTGCTCGGCCACTTCCCCGAGGGGATCGCGCTGGTCCTCGACGGCGGACGAACCGCCGGCGGCGCGCCGTCGACGGTCCTCGACATGACGGTGGAACCTCCGCGAGTTCTGCGCCAGGGTGTCGTTCGACTCACCGCCTCGGAGCTCGCGCGATGAGGGTCACCGGCGTCATTCAAGCCGGCGGCCGGAGCGTCCGCATGGGCGGGCGACCGAAGGCGCTCATCGAGCTCGGCGGCCGGCGGATCATCGAGCGCGTGCGCGACGTGTTGCTCCCGCTGGTCCACGACGCGCTGATCGTGACCAACACGCCCGACCTCTACGCCTTTCTGGGCCTCCCGATGGTCGCCGACGTCTACCCCGACCACGGCTCGCTCGGCGGGATCTACACGGGTCTGAAGGCCGCCGCCGGCGACGCGGCCTTCACCGTCGCGTGCGACATGCCCTTCCTGCATCCCGAGGTCGTCCGCCTCGTGATCGCGCGCGCGGGCGAGGGCGACGTGGTCGTTCCGCGCGTCGGCGCTCAGCACGAGACGATGCACGCGGCATACGCGAAGGCGTGCCTGCCGCACATCGAGGAGCGCCTGATCGCGGGGCGGCTCAAGATCACCGGCTTCTTCGAGCGCGTGCGCGTCGTCGAGATCCTCGAGTCCGAGGTCGCCGCCTTCAGCGATCCGGCGATCACCTTCATGAACGTCAACACCCCGGAGGAGCTCGAGCGCGCGACCACCATCGCGGCCGAGCGCGGCTGACGTGGCGCGGCTGCGATCCCTCGTGCTCGTGCACTATCACGAGCTCGGCCTCAAGCGGGGCAACCGGCCGCTGTTCCTCCGCCACCTCGCGCGCAACCTCCACCGCGCGACCTCCGACCTGGGCCCGCTGAACGTCCGCCAGGTCTCCGGGCGGGTGCTGCTCGAGCTCGACGGCCACGAGCATCCCGAGGCGGTTCGCGACCGCGTGCGGCGCGTGTGCGGAGTCGCGAGCGTCTCGCTCGCCTCCCGCGTCGCCTCGACCGTCGACGCCATGAAGGCGGCGATCGAGCGTCAGATCGAGGGGCGCGCGTTCGCCTCGTTCCGGATCAGCGCGCGCCGGGCGTTCAAGACCTACCCGATGACGAGCGTGGAGCTGAACCGGGAGCTCGGGCGATTCGTGGTCGAGCGGACCGGCGCGCGCGTCGACCTGCGCCACGGCGAGCTCGAGATCCACGTGGAGGTGATGCCGGCCGAAACGTTCGTCTACGCCGACCGGATGGAAGGACCCGGCGGCCTGCCGGTCGGCGCGAGCGGCGCGGTGGCCGCGCTGCTCTCCGGCGGGATCGACTCGCCGGTCGCGGCCTGGCGCATGATGAAGCGCGGCTGCCGCGTGCTCTTCGTGCACTTCCACAGCGTGCCGTACCTGCCCGCGACCTCCCAGGCCAAGGCCCGCGCGCTGGTCGAGCGGCTGACCCAGTGGCAGTACGACTCGCAGCTCCTCCTGGTGCCGTTCGGCGAGATCCAGCGCGAGGTGGTGCTCACGGTCCCGCCGCCCGCGCGCGTCATCGTCTACCGGCGGCTGATGGTCCGGATCGCCGAGGCGCTGGCGCGCCGGCACGGCGCCGCCGCGCTGACGACCGGGGAGAGTCTCGGTCAAGTGGCGTCGCAGACGCTTTCGAACATTGCCCGGATCGACGAGGCGGCGGGGATGCCCATCCTGCGCCCGCTCATCGGGATGGACAAGCTCGAGATCACCGGGGAGGCGCGGCGGCTCGACACGTTCGAGATCTCGATCGAGCCCGACGCCGACTGCTGCACACTGTTCGTGCCCAAGCACCCGGCCACGCGGATGTCGGAGCACGAGGTCGACGCCGCCGAATCGCGCCTCGAGATCCCACGCCTGGTCAAAGAGGGATGCGACGGCGCGTCCGTCGAGACCTTCGCGTTCCCGGGCGCCGCCGGCATCGCCGATCGCCAGCCCATCGACCTCTGACGGCTGCCAACACCGATATGTTGGTGGCTTGACACGCGCGAGCCACTACCGGTATGGTGCGCATATGACCGTCGTCGCTCTGGGAGCCGACCACGCCGGCTTCCCGCTCAAGGAAGACCTCAAAGGATGGCTCGTCGCCCACGGCTATGACGTCGTCGACCTCGGCACGCAGTCGGCCGAGGCCGTCGACTATCCCGACTACGCCGCCGCCGTCGGCGTGGCGGTGACCGCCGGGAAGGCCGGGCGCGGCGTGCTCGTGTGCGGGACGGGGATCGGGATGGCGATGGCCGCGAACAAGGTGCCGGGAATCCGCGCCGCCGGCTGCTCCGACGCCTTCACGGCGCGGATGAGCCGCGAGCACAACGACGCGAACGTCCTGGCGCTCGGCGCTCGCATCACCGGTCGCGAGGCCGCGATCGAGATCCTCGAGACCTGGCTCGCGGCGGAATTCGCGGGTGGCCGCCACGCCCGGCGTGTGCAAAAGATCATTGATCTCGATCGCCTGCGAGGCCCGGAGTCGGCAGATGCTCAGGCTCGCTGACGTCGATCCCGAGATCGCCAAGGCTCTGCGCGAAGAAGCGCAGCGGCAGCACCGGAACCTCGAGCTGATCGCCTCCGAGAACTTCGTCTCCGACGCCGTGCTGGAGGCCGTTGGGTCGGTGCTGACCAACAAGTACGCCGAAGGCTACCCGGGCCGCCGCTATTACGGCGGCTGCGAGGTCGTCGACGTCGTCGAGGACCTCGCCGTCGCCCGCGCCAAGGAGCTCTTCGGCGCCGAGCACGCCAACGTGCAGCCCCACTCGGGTGCGCAGGCCAACATGGCCGTCTACTTCACGCTGCTCAAGCCCGGCGACACCGTGCTCGGCCCCAACCTCTCGCACGGCGGACATCTCACCGCGGGCAGCCCGGTGAACTACTCGGGCAAGCTCTATTCGATCGTCGCGTACGGTGTCCGGAAGGACACCGAGCGCATCGACCTCGACCAGGTCCGGGACCTGGCGCGCCGGCATCGGCCGAAGCTGATCATCGCCGGCGGCTCGGCGTTCCCGCGCGCGATCGACTTCGCCCCGTTCCGCGACATCGCGCGCGAGGTCGGCGCGTCCCTGATGGCCGACATCGCGCATCCCGCCGGCCTCGTCGCGGCGGGGCTCCATCCGTCGCCGGTGGGTCTCGCCGACTTCGTCACGACCACGACCCACAAGACCCTGCGCGGTCCGCGCGGCGGCATGGTCATGTGCGCGACGGCGCACGCCCAGGCGCTCGACAAGACCGTGATGCCCGGCGTCCAGGGTGGCCCTCTGATGCACGTGATCGCGGGCAAGGCGGTCGCGTTCCGTGAGGCGCTGACCCCGGCGTGGCGCGAGTACCAGCGGCAGATCGTGAAGAACGCTGCGGCGCTCGCCGCCGAGCTGGTCGCGCGCGGCTATCGGCTCGTCACGGGCGGCACCGACACGCACCTGATGCTCGTGGATCTCACGAGCCGGGGGGTCACCGGCAAGGACGCCCAGGAAGCGCTCGATCGCGCGTGGATCACCGTGAACAAGAACACGGTGCCCTTCGAGACGCGCGGCCCGATGGTGACGAGCGGCATCCGGGTCGGCACACCCGCGGTCACCTCGCGGGGGATGCGCGAGCGCGAGATGGTCGAGATCGCGCGCCTCATGGACGGGGTGCTGTCCAACCTCGGATCGTCCTCGGCGGAGGCCGCCGTGCGCGGCGAGGTGCAAGAGCTCACCAACCAGTTCCCGCTCTACCAAGAGAGAACCAACGCGTGACCACGCCGTGCGCGCCACTGGCCGTCGCGGGGCTGGGGTCCCGCCGGCCGAGGCGCGCCGATAGACAGGGAGGGGCCCGATGAAGTGTCCGTTCTGCGGCCACACGGAAGATCGGGTCGTCGATTCGCGCGTGGGGCGAGACGGCGAGTTCATCCGGCGCCGGCGCGAATGCCTCAAGTGCCACCGGCGGTACACCACCTACGAGTACATCGAGGACGTGCTGCCGCACGTGGTCAAGCGCGACGGCCGGCGTGAGCCCTTCGATCGGCAGAAGCTGCGCGGATCGATCTTGAAGGCGTGCGAGAAGCGGTCGGTGGGGGTGCAGGCGGTCGACGACGTCGTGGTCGAGATCGAGGCCCAGCTCCACGACCGGTCCGAGAAGGAAGTCAGTAGCGAGGAGCTCGGCAAGATCGTGATGGACAATCTGCAGCGCCTCGATCCGGTGGCCTACGTGCGCTTCGCCTCGGTGTATCGGCAGTTCAAGGACATCGGACAGTTCGTGGAAGAGGTGAAGGGGCTCCAGAAAGACGACAAGATCAAGCCCGCCCCTGCGAAGCCGCGGCCCCTCGCAAAGACGAAATAGCACGGCCCTGCCGCAAACGAGGGCCGAGGGGGCCGAGCGTCGACGGGGCGCTTACTTCTTTCCCTTCTTGGTCGCCTTCTTCTTCGCCATCGTGTCATCTCCCTCCGTCGCGCAATGTCGTCCCTGCCTCCCCGGCATGCTTGGGGAGCCCGCGACAACCTGTCAAGGGTAAAATCCCATCTGTGGGGGTAGGGAAACTCCTGACTCCCAAGATATTGGGTGAAAGGTTAATTGACATATCCGGAACCAGGATGTAGCGTGAGCCGCAAGATCGACGTTCACCTCAACACGCCTGCTCTCGAGGAGACCTCCGTTGATGAGACGCACGCTGAAGAAGCTTGTGTTCGTGGAGCCGAAGTCGACCCATCTGCACATCTACAGTCGCGTCTGCATCCCTCGGCTTGGTTCGGTGCTCCTGGCCACGATCATGCGCGCCAAGGGCTACGACGTCCGCGTCTACATCGAGGACATCCACGACATCGACATGAGCGAGATCTACTCGGCCGACCTGGTCGCGATCTCCGCGATCACGTCGACCGCGCCCCAGTCATATCGCCTCGCCGACAAGGTCAGGGAAGCGGGTGGCATCGCCGTGCTCGGCGGCACCCACACGAGCTTTCTGCCCGACGAGGGGCTCCAGCACGCCGACTTCGTGGTCCGAGGCGAGGGAGAGTTCGCCTTCCAGGAGCTGGTCGACGCGATCCAGGGGGGTGAGGGGTTCGAGAAGATCCAGAACCTTTCGTACCTGAGCGACGGCCGCGCGGTGCACCTGCCGGAGCGTCCCAAGATCCCGAACCTCGACGTGAACCCGATTCCCGACTATCGCCTCATCACGGGCTGGAAGCCCGGTGGCGTCATCTCGGTCGCGACCTCGCGCGGCTGCCCGTTCTCGTGCACGTTCTGCTCGGTCCCCGGTATGTACGGGCACGCCTTCCGCACGCACTCGGTCGAGCGCGTGCTCCAGGAGCTCGAGTCGCATCGCGGCAACATGTACACGTTCTTCGCGGACGACATCTTCACCGCCAACAAGAAGCGGTGCAAGGACCTCCTGCGCGGGATGATCCAGCGTGACCTCACGCCCGACTGGGGTGCCCAGGTGCGCACCGAGACGGTCGACGATCCGGAGCTTCTCCAGCTGATGCAAGACGCCCGCTGCTTCAACGTGTACGTCGGGTTCGAGTCGATCAACCCGCGGACGCTGAAGCTCTTCCAGAAGAAGCAGGACCTCGCAAAGATCGAACGCTCGATCGAGCGCTTCCACGCCCACAAGATCCGGATCCACGGGATGTTCGTGGTCGGCTCGGACGAGGACGACGTGGAGACGATCGACGCCACCGCCGAGTTCGCGCTCAAGAACGACATCGACTCGATCCAATTCATGATCCTGACGCCGATTCCCGGCTCTCCGGACTGGGAGCAGGTCTACGACCGCGGCGACAAGTACGTGATCAGCAAGAACTGGCAGTTCTACGACGGCCACCACGCCGTCCACCAGCCGCGCCGCATGAGCCCTTACGAGCTGCAGATGTCGGCGCTCAACGCGATGGCCAAGTTCTACTCCTGGCGCGGCATCGCCAAGAAGCTCCTGAAGGGCGACAAGTACTACGCGGCGATCCGCTTCTTCGGCAAGCGGATGATCCGCGACTGGTGGAAGGACAGCGAGAACCGGCAGCACGTCGACTGGCTCAGGACCCAGCTCTACGGCGACGCGAAGGAGCTCGGTCACCGCGCGCTGACGCGCGTCGGGCTCCCGGCCATCATGCTGCAGGACTCGGTGGGACGGCTGCTCCAGCGCTTCCTCGGCGAGCTCGGCGTCACCGTCGTGCCGCTCGCGGAGGCGGCCGCCGAAGGCGCGGCGCGGGCCCGCGAGACGGTCGACTGCCTGATCACGCCGATCGTGAAGCGCGCGGTCAAGGAGCGGGAGGAGTTCTACGCGAACCTGGCATCGGTCAACGCGGCGCTCCAGAGCCAGCTGGAGAAGCTGCCAAAGGTGAGCTTCCCGCTCGTCGACGGGCAGGGGCCGGTGTTCGAGCCCTTCGCGAAGATCGGGCTGCTCTTCACCAAGAACCTCGACCGCATCCGCGACGCCTACAAGACCGCCGGCGTGCAAGAAGGCCTCTGGGAGGCCGCTTAGCTCCGCTTCGTCTCCGCTGGTCGGCGCGGAGGGGGCACGACCCTCTCCGCGCCGACGCTAGCTCATCACTCGCCACGCCCTGAGCCAACGCTGGACCTCCGCCGCACACTGACTACACGCGGCGCGGAGAGGGTCGTGCCCCCTCCACGCCGACCAGCTCAGCGAAGCGTCTTATGCACCCCTGCCGAACGGCACGCGCATCGGTCGATGGTTCACAGGACGAAGATCGGAGCGGGGAGACGGCGGCCGGGTAGGCGTGGGGTCCGGTGCCCCCTCCCGCGACGCGTGTAGTCAGTGGCGGCGGAAGTCCCGCGTTGGCTTCGGGCGTGCGCAAGGTGAGCTAGCGTCGGCGCGGGAGGGGGCACCGGACCCCACGCCCGCCCGGCCGCCGCCGCAACGCTAAGGGACCTTGGGTTCTTGAACGGAAGAGGGACGGCGAGCGTGACGGCGGCGGACGAATTCTTCGTTGAGTGGCATGCCCTTGGCGCAGAAGGGGCAGTGCTCGGGGTCGTAGGTCGGGAAGTCGCGGCTCACCAGGCTGAAGACGGGCCGGTTGCTGTCGAGCTCCACGGACGTGCGGCGCCAGAGGCAGCCGATGCCGACCACCAGGCCGCCGAGCTGCTCCACCAGATTGATCAACAAGTTCAGCGTCGAGCCGGTGGACACCAGATCTTCGACCAAGAGGATTTTGGTGCCCGCGCGCACCAGGCGCTGGAACTCCACGGGCAGCGAGACGCGGCGCTTGCCGCCCGACAACCCCTTCGTGCCGTAGATGACGGTGGGTCGCGACGGGTGGGCGCGCGCCACGCAATGGGACAGGATCAGCGCCGCCGGCCCCGTCGAGAGCACCATGTCGACCGGCCACTGGGCGAAGTGCTTGGCGATCACCGCGCCGAGCCCTTCGGTGAACGAGGGCTCCGTGGTCACCAGCGTCTTCTCGATGTACTCGGTCGTGTGCTGGCCGGAGGGCAGGAGAATGTGGTCGTTCGCGTGATAGGCGCCCGTCCGCTTGAGGATCTCGAGGTGGATCTTCTCCCTGACCTCGTTCTCGACGGTGGTGGGATCTTTCCTGGCAGCGGTCATCCGGGCCCTCCCGTGACGCATTATCGCACGCGACGCAGGGCGGCGAGGGCGCTCTTGGGCGCGTGCTAGACTCCCTGCATGCGCACGCTCGCCGTGGAGACCTCGACGCTCGCGGGCGGGGCCGCGCTCCTCGACGGCGATCTCGTCGTCGGCGAGTACGTCCTGGACATCCGGATCACGCACTCGGAGCGATTGATGGCGACGATCGATCGGCTTCTGGTCGACGCCGGCTGGTCCGTCCGCGACCTCGAGGGGCTGGCGGTCTCCGTCGGGCCCGGCTCGTTCACGGGCCTGCGCATCGGCCTGAGCACCGTCAAGGGGCTGGCGCTGGCGCTCGCCATCCCGATCGCCGCCGTGCCGACGCTCGACGCGATGGCGGCGATGTTGCCCTTCGCGGCGTTGCCCGTCGTTCCCGTCCTCGACGCGCGCAAGCGCGAAGTCTACGCGTCGCGCTATCGCTGGACCGGCGCCGCCATGCGGCGCGAGTGGGACTACCTGGCGATCGCGCCCGGCGAGCTCTCGCGCCGGCTCGACGAGCCGGTGATCGTGCTCGGCGACGGCGCCGACCAGATCGACTCGCCGTACGTGCAGCGGCCCGACCCGCCGCGCCGAGGACCGTCGCCGGCCTACGTCGGCGTGCTCGGGCAGCGGCGGCTCGCGGCCGGGGAGACGATCGAGGCCGCCGATCTCGTTCCCGTCTACCTGCGGCCGTCCGAGGCCGAGCTGAAGCGTCGTGGGATCGCTGTCAGTTGACCGGATGCGACCCGAGGACCTCGACGAGGTTCTCGGGATCGAGCGCGCATCGTTCTCGATGCCGTGGTCGCGCGGCGCCTTCCTTTACGAGATCCAGCAGAACCGGGTGGCCCGCTGCTGGGTCATGCGCGATGAGGAGCGGGTGGTCGGCTACCTCTGCCTCTGGGAAGTCTCGGATGAGGTCCACATTACCAACATCGCGGTCCGGCCCGAATCTCGGCGGCGGGGTCTAGGTCGGACGCTGCTGGGCGGCGTCCTGGACGACGCCCGCCAGCGGCAGATCCGCCTCGTGGTCCTGGAAGTGCGCCCCAGCAACACCCAGGCGCGCACCCTGTACGAGTCCTTCGGGTTCCGGGTGGTCGGCCGCCGGCGGGGCTACTACTACGACACCGGCGAGGACGCGCTCGTGATGGAGAACGACCTCCAGACCGCGCGCCCGGGAACCCGTGCCTAGTCTCACCCGTTCGTGGTAATAAGGCGTTGCCCCGTCGGCCCTTGTGCAGCATCTGGAGGGCCGCCATCGAGATCCCAGGAGGACTGACGTGATCAGATCCACGGCTCGCGTGCTGGCCGTTGTCCTCGTCCCGGTGTTGGGCCCAGGCCCGGCGTTCGCCGACGTGATCGCGTTCAAGCTGCTCCCGAACTATTCGCGCGCCACGTTCAAGAGCGACGCGCCGCTCGAGACGTTCGTCGGCAACACCGCGGCCGAGGGGGTCGCCGGCACGCTCGCGGTCGATCCGGCGAAGCCCCAGACGGCAACCGGCATGGTCAAGGTCGATATGAACCTGGTCCGCACCGGCGTCGACAAGCGCGACGCCGACATGCGCAGCAAGAACTTCCTCGAGACCGAGGTCGACGCCAACCGCTGGGTCACCTTCGAGGTGAAGGGCGTGGAGATCAACGGGCCGCTCGAGGTCGGCAAGGCGATTCCGGTCAAGGTGCGGGGCGTGCTGACCGTCAAGCAGAAGCCGGTGGAGCGCGTCGCCGACGCGACGGTCACCTGGATCAAGCTCACGCCGGAGCAGGTCGAGAACCAGAGGCGCTTCGGCTTCACCGCCGACAACATCAAGGTCCGCGCCAGGCTCGCCACGACCTTCGCCGATCACAACATCCCGCTACCGCAGATCTTCGTGTTCAAGGTCGCGAACGAGATCCAGCTGGAGACCGACCTGACCTTCGTGCGGCAGTAGCGAACGCATTGGGACGGGACGCCGCCGGCCTTCTCGTCGCGCTCCTGCTGGCCCTGGCCGCGCTCGCGTCGACGGCGAGCGCGCAGGTGCCGTCCGCCGCCGACATCGCACGGGGCAAGTACGTGTTCGGCGCGACCGGCGGGTGCGGCTGCCACACCGTGGCGAAGCACCCGGCCAACGCCGGCGGACGACGGTACGACGGACCGTTCGGCACCGTCTACTCGGCCAACATCACGCCGGACCGCGAGACGGGCATCGGGAGCTGGACCGACGAGCAGATCATCACCGCGATCCGTCTCGGTCGCCGGCCCAACGGCGAGCGCCTCATCCCGGTGCACCCATACACGACGTTCAATGGGATGATCGCGGACGATCTCCAGGCGTTGGTCGCGTACCTGCGCACGGTGCCGGCGGTGAAGCAGGCCAACCAGCCGAAGAAGATCAGCGTGCCGATGTTCGAGAGCGTGTTCCTGCCGGCGTGGCTGGCGGCGTTCGCCCCCAAGGAGACCCCGCCGACGTCGGCGCCGACGTCCGGAACGGCGCGCGGCGAATATCTCGTGCGCGCCGTCGGCCACTGCGGGGAGTGCCACACGCCGCGGACCATGACCATGGCGACGGACAATTCGAGGTTCCTCGCCGGGAACCCGAAAGGTCCGGAGGATTCCGAGGTGCCCAACATCACGCCCGACAAGACGACGGGCTTGACGTGGACGGAGGAGGAGATCGCCGACTATCTCGCCACCGGCAACAAGCCCGACGGCGACGTCGCCGGCGGCCTGATGGGTGAGGTGATCGATGGGACGCTGGCCGGCTACAAGGACCTCACGAAGGCCGACCGGCTCGCGATCGCCCGATATCTGAAGACGATCCCAGCAGTCAAGAACAAGATCGGCAAGTGATGGCAGCGTCACTCGACAACCAGGTCAACCCCGCTCTGCCGAAGGAGGAACGATGAAATCGAAACACGTCCGCGCTGGTGTCGTTCTCGGGAGCCTCGTGGCGCTGGCGCTCGCCGGCTCCGCGACCGGTCAATCCACGGCCAAGATCTGGACGAGCGACGTCGTCGCCGATCGCCAGCGGCTCATGAAGCTCAACGGCGCGAGTTGGGCGGACGCTCAGGCGAAGCTGAAGGCCGGCAACGCCGAGGCGGTCGCGGTGAACGCCGAGACGATGGCGCTCATCGCCACACAGATCACCGCGCTGTTTCCCGAGGGCTCGCTGACCGAGAAGTCCAAGGCCAAGCCCGAGATCTGGCAGAAGTGGCCCGAGTTCGAATCCGCGGTCAAGAATTACGCGATGCAGGCCGAAAAGCTGCGGGACGCCGCGCGGAGCAAGGACCTCGCAGCCACCGAAGCCGTCGCGAAGGAGTTCGGCCGGCAGGCGTGCGGGACCTGTCACCAGCCATTTCGCGTTCCGCCACCCCAACAGCCGGCGCCGCCGACGCGCTGAAGTCGGGCTGTTGTCGTCCTCGGGGGGAGCGTCCGCCGCTCCCCCCGACACACTGAGCTATAACTCCACGGCTGCCATGCGGCGCCCCGACGGCAATCCGCCCTGTGCTAAGGTTGGAGCGCTCATGACCCCGTCCGTTGCCTTCCGCGACACGTTCTGGAACGTTCCCGGCTGGGCCCAGGTCGCGCTCTACGTCGGCGGCGCGCTGGCTGTCGCGATCTTCGCGTACGGAATGTGGCAGCGGGTGAGCCTCTGGCGGCGCGGCGTACCCGAGCACCGATTCGACCGGATCCCGGAGCGCACCCGCCTCGTCATCGCGCACGCGCTCGGGCAGGCCCGCACGCTCTCGCAGGCCTATCCGGGGATCATGCACGCGATCATGTTCTGGGGCTTTCTGGCCCTGTTCATGGGCACCGTGCTAGCCACGATCGATTGGGACGTCACGCTGCCCCTGTTCGGCTACAAGCTCCTGAAGGGATCGTTCTACCTCTTCTACGAGACGACGCTCGACCTGTTCGGCCTCTTCTTCGTGATCGGCCTGGGCATGGCGGTGTGGCGCCGCTTCGTCCTCCGCCCGGCGCACGTCGACGCCACCTCGCGCTTCGCGTGGATGCTGACGCTGCTCTTCGTCATCAACGTGACCGGCTTCGTGATGGAAGCGTGCCGGCTCGCGGTCGTGAATCCGTGGTGGGCGCCGTGGTCACCGGTCGGCTGGACGCTGGGCCGCGGGTTCCTGGCGCTCGGCATGACGGAAGGCGCGCTGCGCCTCCTCCACGTCGCGACGTGGGTCTTTCACGCGATCATCGCGCTGCTCTTCATCACGGTCGTCCCGTATTCGTACTTCGTGCACCTGCTGACGACCCCGCTCAACATCTTCTTCTCGAAGCTCGGGTCCCGGGGCGAGATCCGGGAGATCAAGAACATCGAGGAGGCCGAGTCCCTCGGCGTGTCGAAGCTCGAGGAGTTCTCGTGGAAGCGGCGGCTCGACTTCGACGCGTGCGTGGAGTGCGGCCGCTGTCAGGCGGCCTGCCCGGCCTACCTGTCGGGCACGGCGCTCTCGCCCAAGCAGATCATCGTGAAGCTCAAGCGCCACATGCACGGCCAGCTGCCCGGCCCGATCCACGGCGAGCTGATCAAGGCCGACGAGCTGTGGGCGTGCACGACGTGCATGGCGTGCGTCCAAGAGTGCCCGGCCTTCATCGACATCGTCGACACGATCATCGACCTCCGCCGCTATCTGACGCTCTCCGAAGGCGCCTTGCCCTCCACGGCGCCGCAATCGCTCCAGAACATCCAGCGCGCCGGGAATCCCTGGGGATTGCCGGCCGGCGAGCGGCTCGCGTGGGCGCAGGGGCTCGACGTCCCCGTGCTCCAGCCCGATCAGGAGGTCGAGTACCTCTACTGGGTGGGCTGCTCGGCGTCGTACGACCGGCGCAACCAGGCCATCGCGCGCTCCGTCGTGAAGATCCTCAAGGCCGCCGGGGTGAGCTTCGCGGTGATGCAGGAAGAGCGCTGCCACGGCGAGGTCGCCCGGCGGCTCGGCGAGGAATACCTCTACCAGACCCTCCAGCAGGAGAACGTCGGCGCGATCAAGAAGTACCGGTTCCGCAAGGTCGTCACGCACTGCCCGCACTGCTTCAACACGATCAAGAACGAATTCCCCCAGTTCGGCGGGACCTACAAGGTCCTCCATCACTCCCAGGTCATCGAGGAGCTGATCAAGGCCGGCCGGATCCGGCCCAAGCGCGCCCTGGACGCGGCGATCGCGTTCCACGACTCGTGCTATCTCGGCCGCTACAACGGCATCCTCGAGGCTCCACGCAACGTCGCGAAGGCCGTACCCGGGCTGCGGCTGGTCGAGCTGCCGCGCAACCGCGAGCGCGGCCTCTGCTGCGGCGGCGGCGGCGGCCACATGTGGATGGAGGTCAAGGCGCAGAAGCGCGTGAACATCATCCGCGTCGAGGAAGCGCTCGCGGCCAAGGTGGACATGGTAGGCACGGGCTGCCCGTTCTGCCTGGCCATGGTCGACCTCGGCCGCAAGGTGAAGGGCGCCGAAGAGACGCTGCACGTCAAGGACGTGAGCGAGCTGGTCGCCGACAGCCTCGAATGAGGGCGCTGCTCCGTGCGCTGCCCGACATCGTCCGGACGATCGGCGGGCTCGCCGTGGACCCGGTGCTGCCGAAGGCCGCCAAGATCGCGCTGGCGGCCGCGGTGCTCTACCTCCTCTCGCCGGTCGACCTGATCCCGGACTTCATTCCCGTCCTCGGCTACTTCGACGATCTGTTCGTCGCGGCGATCGTGGTCGACGGCATGCTGAGCTACGTGAACCGGGCCCTCGTGCTCAAGTACTGGCCCGGGAGTCCGGAGTCACTCGAACGCGTCGCGCGCGCCGCGCACGTTCTCGCCGCCTGGGTTCCGCGAAAGCTGAAGCTACGGATCTTCGGAGATCTCCGATAGCCTGAACGCCGGGCCCGTCCGGCCCGACGCGCATAGCCGCGACGTCGGAGGGGGTTTCCCGACGCTCGATGCGCGCGCATCCCCGGAGGCGCAGGTTGACGGGGTGGAACGCGGAGATTACCGTGCTGGCGGCGCGTGAAGGTAGAAGGTAAAGGAGGGCGAGATGGCTGGAGCCGTCGGATTCATCGGACTCGGCGCGATGGGGCGGCCGATGGCGCTGAACCTCGTCAAGCGCGGGTTCCCGCTGGTCGTCCACGACATCGATCCCGTGAAGGTCGAGCCGCTGCGCCAGAAGGGCGCGACGGTCGCCGACTCCCCCGAGCGCGTGGCGGCGAGCACGACACGCACGATCTGCATCGTCGAGACCACGGCGCAGGCCGAAGCGGTCATCGCCGGTGAGCGCGGGATCATCCGGAGCGCCGGGCCGGGCCACATCGTGATCTGCATGAGCACGATCGATCCACTCGTCGCCAAGCGGCTCGGTCAGGAACTGGCGGCGCGCGGGATCGCCATGCTCGACGCCCCGGTGAGCGGCGGCACCGAGCGCGCGGGAACCGGCGAGCTCTCGATCATCGGCGGCGGTGCCACCGAGACGTTCGAGGCGTGCCGCGATCTGTTCAAGGCGATGGGCACCAAGATCTTCCACGTGGGTGGCCTGGGGCAGGGGTTGGCGATGAAGCTCGTCAACAACATGCTCGTTCAGGTCAATCTGGTAGCGGTCGCCGAAGCGCTCGTGATGGGCGTGAAGGCCGGGCTCGATCCGCGGACGATCTACGAGGTCGTGCGCGTCAGCACCGGCACCAGCGCCGCGTTCGAGGGGCGCGTGCCCAAGATCCTGGCGCGCGACTTCGCGCCGGGTGGCACCATCGACATCTACTTCAAGGACCAGGAGCTCGAGACCGCGTTCGCCAAGCAGCTCGGCGTCCCGCTGCTGTTGGCCAACGTGAGCCAGCAGGTCTACCAGATGGCGCGCGCCGCCGGCCTCGGCAAGCAGGACGGCCCCGCGATCATCCGGGTGCTCGAGCGTCTCGCCGGCGTCGAGGTGCGCGGCTAGAGCGAGACCTCGCGCGCGACGCCGCGCAGGTCCATCTCGTACTCGCCGGGCTCAAGGAATTCGCCGAGAAACGGCCGCGCGCCTCTTGACAAGGCCCGAGGGCCAACTTCTAATGGCGCGCACAGAACGAATCGTATGCGGGAGGTCGTCATGTGTCGCCATCGGTCGAGTCGTCTCGCGTTCGCCCTCGTCGCGGCCGCGCTCGCGCTGGGCGTGGTCTGGACCCCGGCCCCGTTCGCCCAGGGCAAGAAGCTCAAGATCGGCGTCGTGTACGACTACACCGGGCCGTTCGCCGGCGGCGGATCCGAGCTGCACGCGCTCGGCGCCAAGATCATGATCGACTACTTCATCAAGAAGGGCGGCGTCGAGGGCTATCAGATCGAGGCGCTCTACGCCGACGCCCAGAGCAAGCCCGACGTCGCCATCAACGAAGCGGTGCGCATGATTGAGCAGGAGAAGGTCGACATGCTGCTGGGCTTCTACTCGTCGGCGGAGTGCGTGCCGGCGGCGGCGCGGATCGAGCAGCTCAAGAAGTTCATGTGGATCACCACCTGCATCTCCTCGGCGGTGCTCGAGAACCGCAACCTCAAGTACGTGTTCCGGACGCAGCCGAGCGGCCGGCAGTTCGGCCTGATGTCGGCCGACTTCGTCGCCAAGAACGCGAAGGCGAAGCTCGGCAAGGACGCCAAGGACCTCCGGGTCGCGATCATCCACGAGGACGGGGCGTACGGCGTCGACGTGTCGAAGGGGAACGAGGAAGGGGCCAAGAAGGCCGGCTTCAGCATCGTCCTCAAGGAAGGGTATGCCGCGACCGCGCCCGACCTGGCGTCGCTCGTCACCAAGCTCAAGCGCGGACGCCCGGACGTCGTCTTCCACACCGGCTACAACCCCGACATCACGCTGTTCCTGCGGCAGGCGCGCGAGCAGGGGCTGCGCTTCAGCGCGCTGATCGGCCACGGCGCGGGCTACGGCGTGTACGACAAGCTGAAGGAGTCGCTCGGAAAGGACGTGAACTGGTTCTTCAACGTCGATCCGATCTCGATCTGGCTGACCAACGAGAAGGCGCTCAAGAAAGAGCTGCCGCCCATGATCAAGCTGATCGGCGACGAGTACGAGAAGGCGCGCCCCGGCACCCAGGTCAAGTCGGCGCACGTCGGGATGTCCGCCAGCAACACGTACGTGTTCATGACCGAGGTGCTGCCGCGCGCCATCAAGAAGCACGGTGGCATCGACGCCGAAGCGCTGCGCAAGGCCGCCCTCGAGGTCGACCTGCCGGAGGGCGGCACGATGCTGGGCTTCGGCGTGAAGTTCCTGGGCGAGGGCTCGCCCATGGCCGGGCAGAACGATCGGGCGTTCCCGGTCATCGTCCAGTACGTCGACGACAAGCCGTACATCGTCTGGCCGGCGAGCCTGCAGCAGCGCGAGCCGGTGCTGCCGCTCCCGGGCACGTCGCCGTACGCGGCGCAGTGACCGGCCGCGAGGGCGTCTCGACCTGACACCTTGCTGAAGATCGAGGGCCTGACCAAGCGGTTCGGCGGCTTCACCGCCGTCAACGCCGTGTCGTTCGAGGTCCACAAGGGCGAGATCCTGGGTCTGATCGGCCCCAACGGCTCCGGCAAGAGCACCATCTTCAACATGGTCTCCGGGACGCTGGCGCCCACCGGCGGCTCGATCCGGTTCGCCGGACGCGAGATCGCCGGCCAGCCGCCGCATCGGATCATCAACCTCGGCATCGGCCGCACCTTCCAGATCCCACGCCCGTTCCGCCGCCTCTCGCTGGTCGAGAACGTGGTGCTGGCGGGCTACTACGGGCAGGGGCGGCGCTCGCGCCTCAAAGCGTTCGAGGCGGCCGAGCGCGCGCTGGGGCTGGTGGGGCTGCCGACCGATCGCGCGGCCTCCGTCGAAGGGCTGGGCGCCGCGGCGCTGAAGAAGCTCGAGCTCGCCAAGGCGTTGGCCACGGAGCCGAAGCTCCTGTTGGCCGACGAGAGCCTCAGCGGTCTCGACGAGCACGAGATGGATCAGGCCGCCGATCTGCTGCGCCGGATCTGCCGCGACCTCGACATCACCATCGTCTGGGTCGAGCACATCATGGGCCATCTCATGCGGGTGGTCGACCGGATCATCGTGCTCGATCACGGCGAGAAGATCGCCGAGGGCCAGCCGGCCGCGGTGGCGAACGATCCGCGCGTCATCGAGGTCTATCTCGGGACGCAGGCGGCTGCGATGCGCGCGGTGGCCGGCACGGGCCGCGCCTGAGTCCGCTCCGCTCGAGGCGCGCATGCTCACGCTGAGCTCGGTCCACGCAGGCTACGGCTCCTTCCCGGCGCTGTTCGACGTCTCGCTCGAGGTCCGGCAGGGCGAGGCCGTCGGCGTCATCGGCCCCAACGGCGCTGGCAAGACCACGCTCATGCGCGTCGTCTCCGGTCTGCTGCGTCCGAGCGGGGGAACGATCGTCATGGAAGGTGTCGATCTCGCCAGGACGGCGTCGCACCGGATCGTCGAGCTCGGAATCGCGCATGTGCCGGAGAGCCGCCGCCTCTTCCCGCGCATGACCGTCGAGGACAACCTCAAGATGGGCGGCTTCACGCCGGCGGCCCGCCCGGGGTTCCGCCAGCGGCTCGCGGTCGTCTACGAGCTCTTCCCCCGCCTGGCCGAACGCCGGGAGCAGCTGGCCGGCAGTATGTCCGGCGGCGAGCAGCAGATGTGCGCGATCGGCCGCGCCCTCATGTCCGAGCCGAAGCTGCTCCTGCTGGACGAGCCCTCGGCCGGCCTGGCGCCCGTCATCGTCGAGCAGCTCTTCGAGCTGGTGAAGCGGCTCCGGGCCGGCGGCCTCACCGTGCTGATCGTCGAGCAGAACGTACAGCAGGTGCTTCGCGTCGTCGATCGCGCCTACGTGCTGAAGACCGGGCGCATCCGCGCCGCCGGCGCGGCCGCCGAGTTGCTGGCCAGCGGCACGATCCGCGACGCGTATCTCGGAGTCTGAGGAAGGGGACCGTCGCGCCATGGCCATCGTCGACATCTTCCTGCTCGAGGCGCTGCTCAACGGCGTGCTGCTGGGCGGCGTCCTGGCCCTGCTCTCGCTCGGCTTGAACCTGATCTTCGGCGTGATCGACGTCGTGTGGATCTGCTACGCGGAGCTGATCATGCTCGGGATGTACGGGATGTACTTCCTGTACACGGTCTACCACGCGCCGATCGTGGCGGCGGCGGCCGTCTGCATCGTGGCCGTGGCGGTCCTGGGCGTGCTCCTGCACGTGCTGGTGATCGCGCCGCTGCTGGGCGCGGCGCCCATCAATCAGCTCCTGGCCACCGGCGGCGTGCTGTTCTTCCTGCAATCCGCGGCCACCGTCCTCTTCGGCATCGAATTCAAGAACCTCGGCTTGCGCCTGCCGGTCCTCAAGGTGGCCGGGATGTTCGTCAGCTACTCACGCCTGCTGGCGTTCGCCGCGGCGCTCATCGGGATGGTGCTCGTCTACCTGTTCCTGACCCGCACCTACACCGGGACGGCGATCCGGGCCATCGCCCAGGACCGCCAGATCATGCCGCTCATGGGCGTCGACAGCCGCCGGATCTACCTGATCACCTCGGCGCTCGGCGGCGGGCTGGCCGGGCTCGCCGCGTGCCTGCTCGTGCTGCAGTACGACGTTCACCCCTTCGTCGGACTGTCATTCGGGCCAATCACCTTTTTGATCTGCGTGCTCGGAAGCCTCGGCAACTTCGTGGGCGGCTTCGTCGCCGCGTTCGTGTTCGCGGAGATCATCGCGCTGGGCGGGCTCTACCTGGACCTCGAGTGGGGGTACGTGTTCGCCTTCGCGTTCTTCATCGTGATGATGTTCGTGCGACCGGAGGGCTTGATGGCGCGACGCTCGTGACCCGCTCTCTGCGCTGGCTCGGGGCCGCGGCGCTGGTCGGGCTGCCGTTCGTCTACACCGCGCCATACCCCATGCACATCCTGATCATCATCCTGATCTGGTCGTTCGCCTACACCTCGTGGTCGATCATGGGGCGGTTCGGCCTGGTGTCGCTCGGCCATGGCGGGTTCATGGGTATCGGCGCCTACGTGACGGCGCTCGCGTGGAACTACGGGCACGTCAGCCCGTGGATCGGCGCCCCGCTGGGGCTGCTCGCCGGCGGGCTGCTGGCGGTGGTCGTCGCGTACCCGTGCTTTCGCTTCCGGATCATCGGCCACTACTTCGCGCTGGTGACCCTGGCGCTCTCCGGCATCGTCTTGCAAGTGATCACCGCCACTCGCGACTACACGGGCGGCTCGCTCGGCTACACGCCGGAGCGATATAAAAACGGCAGCTCGCTCTACGCCGTGCAATTCACCGGCAAGACCACCTGGTATTTAATCGCACTCGGCGTCTGGGCGTTCGGCCTCTACATCTGGCATCGCGTCGACCGCGGGATGCTCCGCTATGCGCTCGAGGCGATCTCGGAGGACGAGGACGGCGCCGCCGCCACGGGCGTGCACGTGACGCGGGAGAAGCTCAAGGTCACGGTGCTGAGCGCCGCGATGACTGCGCTCGCCGGCGCGCTCTACTGCCAGTACCAGATGTTCATCTCGCCCGACACGGTGAGCGGCATCGCGGTGTCGCTCCAGATGGTGTTCGCCGTGGTGGTCGGCGGGATCTACGTGCCGCTGGGGCCGACGGTGGGCGCGGTGATCACCATCATGCTCGCCGAAGTGCTGCGCGTGTCGTTCGGCACCCGGGCGGTCGGCTGGGACAACCTCGTCTACGGAATTCTCCTGGTGATCTTCATCATCTTCCTGCCGAAGGGGATCCTGGGAAGCCTGCTGGCGTTGCGTCGGGCTAGGCGAGGCGCGGCCGCAGGGGAGTGAGCGCCAGCGCCAGGTCCTCCAGGCGGGTCACGATCGAGCCGCCGCTCTTGCGGATGAAATATTCGACCTGCAGGTTGACGGTCGAGCCTTCATTATCCGCGCTCAGGCGGAAATCGCCGCGGTAGCCGACGATCAGCTTACCGATGCCGAAGGCGTAGCCGATCTCCGCCGCCGTCCCGCTGTCGACGTCGACGCCGTCGAGCACGGCGATCACGCCGCGGGCCGCCGCGATCGCCGCGCGGTTCGTCTCCCCGATCTCGGGGTTCAGCGCTCGCCACGCGTCGCGGCGCTCGGGACCGTACGGCATCCGCTCGATCGCCTGGAGCTTTCCCAGGTCGGCCAGGCTCCACGGATCGACGGCCTCGAATCCCAGCCCCTGAACGTGCGGGATGAAGACGCGGGTGTAGAAGTGCCGCCCCGCTTCGGAAAAGCCCAGCGGGCTCGCGAGGTAAATCGACACCTTCCCGTTCATGGCCGACGACGAGAATAACGTATTATCGGGGCGCCCGGATCCGCGGGGGGCGTCGGGCCCCCACGACCAATACGGAGGACGGACATGGCGGACCGTTTCGGCGACGAGATCGGAGCAAACGCATGATGACGCTGCGCGCACTCACCCGGGCCGTCCTGACGCTGCTGGCCGTCCTCGCTCCTGGGCCGGGGTGGGTGACGCCAGCGGAGGCGCAGGACTTCGTTCCGTCCGTGGTGTTCGACATGGGCGGCAAGTTCGACAAGTCCTTCAACGAAGCCGCCTACCAGGGCGCCGAGCGCTTCAAGAAGGACACCGGCATCGCCTACCGCGAGTTCGAGGTGACCGCCGAGGCGCAGCGCGAGCAGGCGTTGCGCAACATGGCCCGACGCGGCGCGCACGTCGTCGTGGGTATCGGCTTCTCGCAGGCCACCGGGATGGAGAAGGTCGCCAAGGAGTTCCCGAACATCAAGTTCGCCATCGTCGACGCGGTCGTGAATCTGCCCAACGTCCGGTCGATCGTATTCAAGGAGCACGAGGGCTCGTTCCTGGTCGGCATGGCCGCGGCGATGGCCTCGAAGACCGGCAAGGTCGGATTCGTCGGCGGCATGGACATCCCGCTGATCCGCAAGTTCGCCCTCGGCTACGAGGAGGGCGTGAAGTACGTCAACGCCAAGGCCGACGTGTTCCAGAACATGACCGGAACGACGCCGGCGGCCTGGAACGACCCGACCCGGGGCGGCGAGCTGGCGCGGAGCCAGTTCGACCGCGGCGCCGACGTGATCTACGCGGCCGCGGGCGCGACCGGGCTCGGCGTGCTCCAGGCCGCCAAGGACAAGGGCCGCCTGGCCATCGGCGTCGACAGCAACCAGAACCACATCCACCCCGGCACGATCCTGACCTCGATGGTCAAGCGCGTCGACCTGGCCGTCTACGAGTCGTTCAAGGCCGCCAAGGACGGGACGTGGAAGTCGGGCGTGCGGAACCTCGGCGTGGCCGAGGGCGGCGTCGGGTACGCGATCGATCAGAACAACCGCAACTTGATCACCCCGGAGATGGAGAAGCGGCTCGAGCAGGCTCGCGCCGACATCGTGGCCGGCAAGATCAAAGTCACGGACTACACGGCCAAGTGAGCGCGTGAGCTCGCCCGCGCCCGCCGGGCTCACCGCCGCCGCGCCTGTCATCGAGCTCAGGTCGATCGACAAGTGGTTCGGCAAGGTCCACGCGAACCGCAATATCTCGCTGGTGATTCGGGCCGGCACGATCCACGGCATCGTCGGCGAGAACGGCGCCGGCAAGTCGACGCTGATGGGGATCCTCTACGGCTACTACCGTCCCGACCGCGGCCAGATCCTCGTGCGCGGTACGCCGGCCACCATCCGTAGCTCTCAGGAATCTCTCGCGGCGGGGATCGGCATGGTGCACCAGCACTTCATGCTGGTGGAACCGTTCACCGTTCTGGAAAACGTCGTGCTCGGTGTCGAAGGCGGCTTCCGGCTCGGCGCGGGCCTCGGCCGAGCGAGGGCCGAGCTCGAGCGGCTCGGGCGCGAATACCACCTCGAAGTCGACCCTGACGCGCGCGTCGAGGACCTCGGCGTGGGCCAGCGCCAGCGCGTCGAGATCCTCAAGGCGCTCTACCGCGGCGCCGATCTGTTGATCCTCGACGAGCCGACCGCAGTGCTGACGCCACAAGAAGCGGATCATCTCTTTCGCGTGCTGGCGGCGCTCCGGGCCGAGGGCAAGACGGTCGTGCTCATCACCCACAAGCTGCGCGAGATTCACGAGGCGACCGACGTCGTCACCGTGATGCGGCAGGGACAAGTCGTCGCGACGCTTCCGACCGCCGGGACGACGTCCGAGCAGCTCGCCGAGCTGATGGTCGGGCGCAAGGTGAGCCTGCGTGTCCGGAAGACGCCTGGGCGGCCGGGCGCCCCGGTGCTCCAGGCGCGCGATCTCGTGGTCGAGGACGGCCTGGGCGTCGAGCGCGTCAAGGGCGTCAACTTCACGCTGCGGCGGGGCGAGGTCGTGGGGATCGCGGGCGTCGCCGGCAACGGCCAGTCGGAGCTGCTGGAGGCCCTGGCCGGGATCCGGCCGCTGAAGTCGGGACAGATCCTGTGGAAGGAGCGAGACCTCAGCGACGCCGCCATGAGGAGTCCTCGCGGGATGCGGCACCTCGGCCTCTCCCACGTGCCCGAGGACCGCCACCGGATGGGCCTCATCATCCCGTTCTCGGCGCGGGAGAGCGCGATCCTGGGCTACCACCACGAGGCGGCGTACAACGACATTCTCCGGCTGCGGCGGTCGGCCGTGGCGTCGAGCTTCCGCCGGCAGGCGAGCGAGTACGACATCCGGCCCACGGACGGCGGGCTGCCCACGTCGGCGTTCTCGGGCGGCAACCAGCAGAAGATCGTGCTGGCGCGCGAGCTGGACCACGATCCCGACCTCATCCTCGTCGGTCAGCCCACGCGCGGCGTGGACATCGGCGCCATCGAATTCATCCACCGGCGCCTCGTCGACCTGCGGGACGCCGGCAAGGCGGTGCTGCTGGTCTCGGTCGAGCTCGACGAGATCCTGGCGCTGGCCGACCGGATCCTCGTGATGCACGACGGACGCATCGTGGGCGAAGTCGAGCAGGCCGCGGCCACCGAGCGCGCCATCGGCCTGATGATGGCCGGCGTCACCCCAAGCAGCTAGCGGGGCAGCGCGGCCGGCCTGAGCGCCTCCTCCGGAGTGCCGTCCTTCCACGGAAGGGCCACCGGATAGGGGTGGAGCAGACAGTCGTCGGGCAGGCACTCGATCGGCGTGAAGTCGCGGTGGGCGATGTACTCCGGCCGCTTGAAGCGCCGGATGTGGTTCGACACCGCGCAGAGACTCAGGTAGACGCTCACCCGGTTCC
Source organism: Candidatus Rokuibacteriota bacterium (assembly GCA_003221515.1). Classification (GTDB taxonomy): domain Bacteria; phylum Methylomirabilota; class Methylomirabilia; order Rokubacteriales; family CSP1-6; genus AR31. The sequence continues at coordinate 99,909 of QHSI01000101.1, read as the reverse complement.
ACGGCGAGAGGTTCGAGGTCGAAGCGTGCACGAGACACGAGTGGAACAGGATCATCGAGCCCGCGGGCCCCTTGGGCGCGACCAGGCCGCCGCGGGCGACCAGCTTCGTGATCGTCTCGTGGTCGATGGTCCACAGCGGGTAGCTGGTCGTCGTCGTGTCGTGCCCGGCGTCGAGCACACCGAGCTTGTGGCTGCCCGGGATGAACATCAGCGGGCCGTTGAACTCGTTGACGTCGTCGAGGAAGATCGCGACGTTCATCGCCCGGGCCTCGGGCATCTGGTCGTCGTTGACCCAGGTGCCGAAGTCCTGGTGCCACTGCCACACGTCGCCGTCGAAGGCCATCTTGCCGTTGATCTTGAACTGGTGCATGTAGACCGACTCGCCGAAGACCTGGACGACCGGCTCGATCATCCGCGGATGGCGCGCGAGCCGGGCGAACGGCGCGCTGTACAGGTGGGCCGCGAAATTCGTCCGCACCGCGTCGCTGCCCCGCTCGCGCACGTTCTCGGGGCGGCGCTGGGCATAGAGCGCCGGCACCTCGTCGGTCAGGGTCTCGATCTCCTCCGCTGAGAACAGGCGGGGGAAGAACAGGTAGCCCTCGCGGTCGAACTGCTCGAGCTGCTCCGACGTGAGTTTCATCGCCTCATCCTCCCGCCCGTTGCCGTCAGCTCTTCGGCGCTCGCCGCGCGATCGCGGCGATGGCGTCGGCGAAGTTGACCTGGCTGTCGTCCTGCGGCTCGTAGCCGATCTTCGTCTTGGCGCTGGCCAGGCTCCAGAAGCGGTGCGTGTTGCCGCTGATCCCGTAGACGATCAGGAACGGCACGCCGTTCTCGTCGGTGATGTCGGGCGTCTCGACCATCCGGATCGCCTGCTGCACCTGGTCGCGCCGCGAGAGATAGGCGCCGAGCGCCCGATGCATCACCTTGATGTCACCGGGCTTCACGTGCTCGATGTCGTCGTCGCGGGGCCCGCCGATGCGCCACTGGACCACTTCGAGCTTGCGACCGTCGACCTTGCCGGTGGCGAAGACGAAGCCCAGCAGCTCGTAGGCGGCCTTGGCCCAGCCGTACCAGTTGTCCGAGCGCGGCGGCATCTCGGGCGTGACCATGTCGACGCGGCCGTCCCACACCAGACGCTCGTAGTAGTCCGCCGCGTGGTTCGAGCTGGCCACGACCACGCGCCGCACGCCCTCTTCGAGGGCCACGCGATAGACGTTGTAGGCGAGCGCCACGTTCTGGTGCTCGGCCCAGAACTTCGCGTCGTTGTTCTCCTGCCAGGTCGTCGCGTCCATCCCGGCCGCGCGGACGTACCCGAGATGGATCACCGCGTCGGCGCCGCGGAAGTGCTGGCGGTACTCGTCGCGATTCGGACGCGTCAGGTCGGCGACCACCAGACCGGGCACCTTCTCACCGCCGCGGGTCGCCCCGATGACGTCGATCGGGACCAGATCCCAGCGCTCGGCGAGTTCCTTGAACATCCGCTGGCCGACGTAGCCGGCCGCGCCCGTGATCACCACGCGTCTCTTGGCCATTGGGCTCTCCTCTCGACTCATGCCCGCCTGGGCCCGATCGCGAGATCGGGTACCGGTCGAACTCTAGCAGCAAGAGCGGATATTTTCATCGCCCACGACACGAGCGCTCGCGCACGCTATCCTGTCGTCGCGGCGAACGCCAGGGAGGACATCGTGAAGATCACGCGCGTCGAGCCGTTTCACGTGAGCTGGGGCTCCGGCCGCGGCCGCAGCGCCTGGGTGCGGATCTGGACCGACACCGGCCTCTTCGGCCTCGGCGAGGCGAGCCCGATGGTGCACGGCAACGCGTCGCTCGAGATCATCGCCAGCGCCTTCACACCGGCGCTGCTCGGCGCCGACCCGATGGAAGCGCGCGTGATCCAGGATCGACTCTTCCACGAGCACATCAAGGTCGGGCCGGAGGGCGCCTACGCGGCCGCGCTGGCCGCCGTCGATATCGCGCTGTGGGACCTCAAGGGCAAGGCGCTCGGCCAGCCGGTGTGGAAGCTCCTGGGTGGTGCCTGGCGGCGTGAGCTGCCCTTCTACGCGTCGATCGGCGGCAACGGCCAGCGCACGGTCGACGAGGTGTGCCGCGTCGTCGAGGGGTGGCTCGAGCTCGGCCCCGCTCAGGTGAAGATTCGCTTCGACGCCGACAAGACCACGCGCGACGTCGACCTCGCCGGCGACATCGCCAAGGCGCGCGCCGTGCGCACGCTGGTGGGCGACGGCTTTCCGCTCGCGTTCGACTCCAACAACGGCTATTCCGTCCAGGGCGCCATCCGGGTGGGCCGCGCGCTGGAGGAGCTCGGCTACGTGTGGTTCGAGGAGCCGGTGCAGCACTATCACGTCGAGAGCTTCGCCAAGGTCGCGGCCGCGCTCGACATCGCCGTTTCCGCTGGCGAGCAGGAATACACGCTGCAGGGGATCAAGCGGCTCATCGAGGCGGGCGTCGACATCGTCCAGCCCGACATCGTCAAGACCGGCGGCTTCACCGGCCTCGGCGACATGGCGGCGCTGGCCCGCGCGTACGGCGTCGACCTGGTGCCCCACCAGACCCAGCCCTCGATCGGCCACACCGCCAACCTGCACTTCGTCGCGTCCCTCACGCATTCGCACCATCCGGCGGAGTACAACGGCCCCCGCGAGATCCAGGACGTCGTGTTCAAGACTCCCGTCCGCCCGACGCGGGGGAAGTTCGTCCTGTCGGACGCGCCGGGCCTCGGGCTCGAGCTCGACGAGGACGAGCTGAAGAAGCGCATGGTCCCCTGGGAGTCCTCTGCGGCGAGATGAGCCCGTCCTCGACGCGCCTGCGGCTCGACTGGGTGGCGCCGGTGCTGCTGCCGGCGATCAATCTCACGGTGGCGCTGCTCCTCTCCGCGATCGTGGTGCTCCTGATCGGCGAGAGCCCGGGCCGCGCCCTGCGGACGCTCGCGAGCGGCGCCTTCGGCGACGCCGAATCGATCGGCTACACGCTCTACTACGCGAGCAACTTCGTCTTCACCGGCCTGGCCGTGGCGGTCGCGTTCCACTGCGGCCTCTTCAACATCGGCGCCGAGGGTCAAGCGTACATCGGCGGCCTCGGCGTGGCGCTCTTCTGTCTGGGCGCGGGAAGCTGGCCGACGGTCCTCGTCGTCCCCGTCGCCATCGTCGTGGCGGCGGTGGGCGGCGCGGCCTGGGCGTTCGTGCCCGCGTGGCTGCAGGCGCACCGGGGCAGCCACGTCGTGATCACCACGATCATGTTCAACTTCATCGCCTCGTCGCTGATGACCTATCTCCTGGTCAACGTCCTGATCAAGCCCGGCCAGCAGTCGCCCGAGACGCGCGAGTTCGCGCCGAGCACCTGGCTGCCTCAGCTCCACGACGTCGTCAGGGCGCTCGGCTGGGAGATCGGGCGCTCGCCGCTGAACCTCGCGTTCGTCTTCTCGCTGCTCGCCGGCGCGCTGGTCTGGTTCTATCTCTGGCACACACGCTGGGGCTACGAGCTCCGCGCCTTCGGCCTCAACGCGACCGCCGCGGTCTACGGCGGGATCCCGCCGGCGGCGACGGTGATCGCGGCCATGGCGATCTCGGGGGCGCTGGCCGGGCTCATGAGCCTCAACGAGGTGATGGGCGTCCAGCACCGGCTGCTCCTCAACATGCCCGGCGGCGCCGGATTCGTCGGCATCGCGGTGGCGTTGATGGGCCGCAATCATCCTCTCGGGATCGTCGTGGCCGCCATCCTCTTCGGCGCGCTCTACCAGGGCGGCTCGGAGCTGTCCTTCGACATGCCGAAGCTCACTCGCGACATGGTCGTGGTCATCCAGGGACTGATCATCCTGGTCTGCGGCGCCCTCGAGCACGCCCTGCAGGCGCCCATCGAAGCGCTGTTCCGGGCGGCACGCGCCGAATGATCGCCGACACCTTCTTGATCGTGACGCTCCTGGCCGCCGCGACCGTGCGCGGCGCGGCACCGCTGGTCCTGGCGGCGCTCGGCGGGCTCTTCGCCGAGCGCTCCGGCGTCGTCGACATCGGGCTCGAAGGCAAGATGCTCACCGCGGCATTCGCGGCGGCGGCCACTGCCGCCGTCACGGGCTCGGTGTGGATTGGCCTGGTGGCGGGCATTGCGGCGTCGGTGCTGTTCGCGCTGCTGCACGGCTTCGCGTGCGTGACACACCAGGGCAACCAGGTCGTGTCAGGGATGGCGCTCAACATCACGGTCTCCGGGCTCACGGTCGTGCTCGGCTACGCGTGGTTCCAGGAAGGCGGGCAGACGCCGCTCCTCGCCCCGGGCGCGCGCTTCGGGCCGATCGAGCTACCCGGCGCGGCAGCGCTCGCGTCCCTGCCCGTGATCGGCCCGATCTACCGCGAGGTGATCAGCGGCCACAATCTCCTGGTCTACGTCGCCGCCGCCGCCGTCCCGATCGTCGCGTGGCTCGTCTACCGGACGCGCTTCGGGCTGCGACTCAGAGCGGTCGGCGAGAGCCCGGGCGCGGTCGACACCGCCGGGGTGTCGGTCTCGGCCACGCGCTATATGGCGCTCGTGGGCAGCGGCATCCTGTGCGGGCTCTCGGGCGCGTATTTGTCGACGGCTCATCACGCGTCCTTCATCCGTGATATGTCGGCCGGCAAAGGCTACCTCGCGCTGGCCGCGCTGATCTTCGGGCAGTGGCGCCCGCTGCCGACGCTGGGCGCGTGCCTGCTGTTCGCCTTCGCCGACGCGGTCCAGCTTCGCTTGCAGGGGACGCCGCTGCCGTTCGTGGGCGTCGTACCGGTGCAGCTCATCCAGGCGATCCCGTACATCCTCACGGTGGCCCTGCTCGCCGGAGTCGTGGGTCGCGCGGTGGCGCCGCGAGCCATCGGCGTTCCCTACGTGAAGGAGCGATGACGAATCTGGTGGTGACTTCGAGGCGCGCCACGGCTTCGCCGGGGCGCGACCGAGCGTTGGGAGTCTGGGGGCCATGTCCGGGCCCCCACTAGAACAGATGCTCGAGCTGGCCCGCCAGGCGCTGGCCAACGCGTACGCGCCGTACTCGCGGTTCCGGGTCGGCGTCTGCGTGCGAGCCGATAGCGATCGCCTCTACGCCGGATGCAACGTGGAGAACGCGGCGTATCCGATCACCCAATGCGCGGAAGCGAGCGCCATCGGCGCGCCGCGGGCGACCGGCGCATCGTGGAGGTCCTGATCCTCACCGAGGGCAAGGAGACCTGCGCGCCCTGCGGCCGGTGCCGTCAGCAGCTCGCCGAGTTCGCCCGACCCGACGCCCGCATCCACCTCTGCGGGCCCGAGGGGCTCCGCGCCACGACCACGCTGGGCGAGCTCCTGCCGCTCGCGTTCGGTCCCGACGCGCTGGGGCATCCCAAGCCGTGAAGACGCCGCCCGCCGAGCTGATTCGCCGCAAGCGAGATGGCGCGGCCCTCGGCGACGAGGAGCTTGCCCATCTGGTCGCTGGCATCGTCGACGGCTCGGTGAGCGACGGCCAGGTCGCCGCGTTCGCGATGGCGGTGTACTTCCGCGGCATGACCCGGGACGAGTGCGTGGCGCTCACGGCCGCCATGACCCGCTCGGGCTCGACGCTCGACTGGAGCCGCCCGGGTCTCGACGGTCCAGTGCTGGACAAGCACTCCACCGGAGGCGTCGGTGACAAGGTCAGCCTGATCCTCGCTCCCGTGGTGGCGGCGTGCGGCGGCTTCGTGCCGATGATCTCCGGCCGCGGGCTCGGCCACACCGGGGGCACGCTCGACAAGCTCGACAGCATCCCGGGCTATGAGACCGCGCCCGACCTCGCGCGGTTCCAGACCGCGGTGCGCTCCGCCGGCTGTGCGATCGGCGGCGCGACCCAGGCGCTCGCGCCGGCCGACCGGCGCCTGTACGCGATCCGCGACGTCACGGCGACCGCCGACTCGATCCCGCTGATCACCGCGTCGATCCTCTCGAAGAAGCTCGCGGCCGGCCTCGACGCGCTGGTCATGGACGTGAAGGTCGGGTCCGGCGCGCTCGTGCCGACGCTCGACGGCGCCACCGCGCTGGCGGAGAGCCTCGTCACCGTCGCCGAGAGCGCGGGCCTCCGGACCGTCGCGCTGCTGACCGACATGGGACAGGTGCTCGGCGACGACGTCGGCAACGCGCTCGAGATCCGCGAGGTGATCGACTTCCTCACCGGCAAGCGGCGAGAGGCGCGGCTCGGCGCGGTCACGGCGGCCCTGGCGAGCGAGCTGCTGGTGCTCGGCGGCGCCGCCGGCAACCTGGCCGACGCGGTGGCGGCGGTCGACCGCGCCTGTGACGCTTCCCGTGATGCCGCATCGCCCCGGGATCATCACCTGTGTCGACGCGCGGGCCCTCGGCCTGGCCGTCGTCGACCTCGGCGGTGGGCGCCGCCGCGCGGACGACGCCGTCGACCCGGCTGTCGGGCTGAGCGGCGTTCGTGGGCCCGGCCAGAGCGTTGGGCCGGCCCAGCCCATCGCGGTCGTCCACGCGCGTTCGCCGGCGCAGGCCGAGACCGCAGCAACGGCGATCCGCTCTGCCGTCACCGCCGAAGAGGCGCCGAGCCTGGGAATCAGGCCGCCGGTGCTTCGACGCGTCCCTTCGGGCACGCCTTGACGAGCCGCGGCCGGCGGCGCAGGATCGCGGCTACAAATCATGGATAGACTCTCCAGACACGAGCTCCTTCGCCGCGCCGAGCAGCTCGTTCCCGTCCTGAAGGAGCGCGCCACAAAGACCGAGGAGCTCAGACAAATCCCACCCGAGAGCGTCCGCGATCTCCTGGACTCCACGCTGATCCGGATCGGCAACCCCGAGCGCTACGGCGGCCACGGTCTCGAGATGGACACCGCCTACGACGCGAGCTTCGAGCTCGGCCGCGGCTGCGGATCGACCGCCTGGTGCTACTCGCTGTGGACCGCGCACAACTGGTGGCTCGGCCACTTCCCCGAGAAGTGCCAGGACGAGTTCTTCGCCACGGGTCCGGACACGCTCTTCTCCAGCGGGCTCAATCCCGCCGGCGGGCGAGTGGAGCCGGTCGCCGGCGGGTTCCGGGTCGCGGGCCGCTGGGGGTTCTCGAGCGGCTGCGACGCCGCCACCTGGGCGATGGTCGCCGTCACCGGCGCCCGAGCGGGCTCCCTGATGTGGCTGCTGCTCCCCCGGCCGGACTACGAGATCGTCGACACGTGGTTCGCCGCCGGGATGCGGGGCAGCGGCAGCAAGGACGTCGTGATCAAGGACGCCTTCGTCCCCGCCCGCCGCGCGATCGATCCAGAGCGCGCCGGGGCCGACGAGAAGACGGGCTGGGAGATCCACGCGCGACTGAGCTACCGCGTGCCCCTGCGCTGCATGGCCGGATGGGATCTCGCGGCGCCGCTGGTCGGCATCGCTCAGGGCGCGATCGACGAGTTCACGTCGCGTCTGCTGCGGACCTCGGGTCCGGGGCGCACCGCCGACTCTGTCGCCCTCCAGCTTCGTCTGGCCGAGGCCGCGGCGGAGGTGGATGCGGCCCGCGCGCTCCATCGCGCCGACATCGCGGAGATGCTCGACCGCGCGTCGCGGGGCGACACGTTCACCGACCTGGACCGCGCGCGTTATCGCCGGGACAAGGCCTTCGTCGCCCGGCTCTCTGTCCGGGCGGTGGATCGGCTCTTCGAAGGGGGCGGTGCGCGCGCGATCCTCGACTCGGACCCGATCCAGCGCTGCCATCGTGACGTCCACGGTGCCTCGCACCACGCCGCGCTCAGCTGGGACTTCGTCGCCGAGCAGTTCGGGCGCCAGGCCCTTGGACTTCCGCCAACCGCCTAGCCGCAAAAGGAGACACACGTGAAAGTCGTCGACGCGATCGCCGAGATCATGAAGCGGGAGGGCGTGGAGTTCCTGAGCACGTATCCTACGACGCCGATCATCGACGCGGCGGCGGCCGCGGGGATCCGTCCGGTGCTCTGCCGCCAGGAGCGGGTCGGGGTCGGGATCGCCGACGGGTTCAGCCGCACGACCAACGGCCGCCGCCTCGGCGTGTTCGCCATGCAATACGGGCCTGGCGCCGAGAACGCCTTCTCGGGCGTCGCCACCGCGTACTCCGACTCGGTGCCGATGCTGGTGTTGCCGCTCGGCCACCAGCGCGATCGGGCGCAGGTCTTCCCGCTCTTCAGCTCGGCGAAGACGTATGCGTCGGTCACCAAGTGGGTCGAGACGTTGAACCAGCCCGAGCAGGTGAACGAGGTCATGCGCCGCGCGTTCAATCTCATCAAGATGGGGCGGCCCGGGCCCGTCATGGTCGAGATCCCGGCCGACGTGGCGGTGGCGGAGGTCGGTGACCTGGCGCTCGCCTACAAGGCCGTGAAGGCAACGCAGCCCGCGGGCAACCCCCGCGACATCGAGGCCGCGGCGCGCGTGCTCGTGCAGGCGAAGCGGCCCGTGATCCACGCCGGCCAGGGCGTCTTGTACGCCGAGGCGTCGGAGGAGCTGCTCGAGCTGGCAGAGCTCCTCCAGGCCCCGGTCATGACCACGCTGGAGGGCAAGAGCGCGTTCCCCGAGGACCATCCGCTCGCCCTCGGCACCGGCGGCGGCGGCGTCATGTCCGGGCCCGTCCACCACTTCCTGCCGCTGGCCGACGTGCTGTTCGGCGTCGGGTGCAGCTTCACGAAGCACGGCATGGCCACCGGGATCCCAGCGGGCAAGACGATCATCCACGCCACCAACGATGAGCGCGACCTGAACAAGAACTACCAGGCCGACTACCCGATCCTCGGCGATGCCAAGCTGGTCCTCCGCCAGCTCGTCGACGCGGTGAAGGACGCCGCCGGCCGTCAGCCCCGAGATGCCGGCGCCGCCGCGGAGGTGCAGCAGGCGAAGGCGACGTGGCTGAAGGAGTGGATGCCCAAGCTCACGTCCGACGAGGTGCCGATCACGCCCTATCGCGTGATCTGGGACTTCATGCACGCGATAGACCCGCGCGACGCGATCGTGACGCACGATTCGGGCAGCCCGCGCAACCAGCTCGTGCCGTTCTACAGCGCGACGGCGCCGCGCGGCTACATGGGCTGGGGCAAGTCGCACGCGCTCGGCACCGGCCTCGGCCTGATCATGGGCGCCAAGCTGGCGGCGCCCGACAAGTTCTGCGTGAACTTCATGGGCGACGCCGCGTTCGGGATGACCGGGCTCGACTTCGAGACCGCCGTGCGCTGCGGCATCCCCATCAGCACGATCGTCCTCAACAATTCCGCGATGGCCATCGAGCGCCACGCGCTCGTGGTCTCGCACGATCGCTATCGCACCCGCGACATCGGCGGCAACTACGCCGACATGGCCCGGGCGATGGGCGGCCAGGCCGAGCGCGTGACGAGGCCGGCGGACATCGCCGGGGCGATCGGGCGCGCCCGCAAGGTGAACGAGGGCGGGCAGGCGTTCCTGCTCGAGTTCATCACCAGCGAGGAGATCGCGTTCTCCCACCGGCGCGCGCTCTAGGCGCCCGGTGCCAGGGGATCGCATGCGCTTCGGCTGGCTGACGCTCGCCCATTCGGCGTCGCCGGAGGCCGACTACGCCCACGTGCACGACCTGGTCGAGCAGGCGGAGTCGTCGCCGGAGCCCACGCGCCAGTCATGGCGTCTCGAGTGTACGCCCGAGTGGTATGCTGCAGCCTCGTCGAGCGCGGAGCGCTGCGACCACCTGAACGGAGGGCAACCGTGAGCAACCTTGCCGTCGTCGTCGATCCTGATGCGCCCGGCCGTCTCGTCCTCAAGCCGGTCCCCGAGCCTTCGCCCGACCGGAGCGAGGCGATCGTGCGCGTGCGCGCGATCTCGCTGAACCGCGGAGAAGTTCGGCGGTCGACGATGGCCGCGGCCGGATGGCGTCCGGGCTGGGATCTCGCAGGGGTGATCGAGCGTCCCGCCGCCGACGGCACGGGCCCGAAGGTCGGCGAGCGCGTCGTGGGCTTCCTGCCCGAAGGCGCCTGGGCGCAGCGCGTGGCCGTGCCGAAGAACGCGCTGGCCGAGCTGCCCGAGAAGGTCACCTTCTCGCAAGCCGCCACGTTCCCGGTCGCGGGCCTGACGGCGCTGCTGGCCCTCGGCAAGGGTGGTCCGCTCCTCGGCAAGCGCGTGCTCGTCACGGGCGCGACCGGCGGCGTCGGCGACTTCGCGGTGCAGCTCGCACGACTGGCCGGCGCCCACGTGAGCGCGCTCGTCCGCCGAAACGACCAGGCCGCCGCGGTTCGCCAGCTCGGCGCTCACGAGGTCGTCGTCGGGGACGAGATCCCGAAGGAGCCCAAGTACGACCTGATCGTCGACTCGGTCGGCGGTCGGACGCTCGCCACCGCGCTGGGGGCGCTGCAGCGCGCGGGCGTGTGCGTCACGCTCGGCGCCTCGGCCTCGGCCGAGGTTACCTTCGACGCGCGCGAGTTCTTCGTGACCGGGCGGACGACCCTCTACGGCTTCTACCTGTTCACCGAGTTCGGGAACGAGCCGGCATCGGTGGGTCTGCGGCGTCTGGCCGATCTGGTGGCCGCGGGCCAGCTCTCTCCGCATATCAGCCTCGAGCGCCCGTGGAAGGACATCGCGCAGGTCGCGCAGGATCTGATGGCCCGGCGCTATCCGGGCAAGGCGGTACTCACGCTTGACTGACGGAGCGACGTTCGACTTCAAGGATCAGGTGGTGCTCGTCACCGGCGCCGCCGCCGGGATCGGCTTCGGCATCGCCCAGGCCTTCCTCCAGGCGGGGGCGCGTCTGGCCCTCGGCGACCTGCGCGAGCCCGCGCTCAAGCAGGCGGTGGACCGGCTCGGGCGCTCGGCGCGAGTCTTCAGCCAGGCCGTCGACGTCCGGAACGGCCGATCGGTCGGCGAGCTCGTGAGCGCCGCCGAGCGCTCGCTGGGGCCGATCACGATCGCCGTCGCGAACGCCGGGATCTATCCGAACTCGCCGGTGCTCGAGATGACGGTCGAAGAGTGGGACAGCGTGATGGAGACGAACATGCGCGGCGTCTTCCTCACGTGCCAGGCGGTCGGCCGGCGGATGACCGAGCACAAGACGCCGGGGAAGATCATCACGATCTCGTCGGGCGCCTACAACAGCGGGCGCAAGGGCGCCGCGCACTACTGCGCGTCCAAGGCGGGCGTGGTGATGTTCACCAAGGTGCTTGCCATGGAGCTGGCGCCGCACCGGATCAATGTCAACTGTATTGCGCCCGGGTTGATCACGGTCGACCGCGACGTGAGCCAGGTGTCCGACGAGTACGTGCGGACGCTCGTCGCCAACATTCCCTGGGGCCGCCCGGGCACGCCCGACGACATCGCGCGGGCGGCGCTGTTCCTGGCATCGCCGTACGCGGACTTCGTCACCGGCGAGGTGCTGAGCGTGGACGGGGGCAGCGGCACCGGCCGCACGTGGCTGCCGTACAGCGGCAAGGCGCCGCGCTAGACGTCACACCTTCAGGCGCGGGTCGAGCAAATCGCGCAGGCCGTCGCCCAACAAGTTCATCGCCAGCACCGTCAGCATGATGCCGAGCCCGGGGAAGGTCGAGATCCACCAGGCCTCACGCAGATAGTCGCGCCCTTCGGCGAGCATCCGCCCCCACTCCGCGGTCGGCGGCTGGCTGCCGAGCCCGAGGAAGCTGAGCGCCGCGGCGGACAGGATCGCGGTGCCCAGGCCGAGCGTGCCCGTCACGATGAGCGGTGCGACCACGTTGGGCAGGATGTAGCGGGTGAGGATCGTGCGATCGCGGCCGCCGATCGCCCGCGCGGCCTCGACGTAGACCTGCTCGCGCGCCGAGAGGACGCTGGCGCGCACCAGTCGCGCGTACGTCGGCACCGCCGCGAGGCCGACCGCGATCATCACGTTGCCGAGGCCTGGCGTCAGCACGCTCACGATCGCCAGCGCTAATAAGATTCCGGGGAAGGCCAGCAGCACGTCGATCACCCGCATCAGCACCGCGTCGAGCCGGCCGCCGTAGAAGCCGGAGACGAGCCCGATGGGCGCACCGATGCCGACCGCGATCGAAACGGAGATGAGGCCGACGACCAGCGAGATCCTGGCGCCGTGCAGCACGCGGCTGGCCACATCGCGGCCGAACTGGTCGCTGCCGAGGAGATAGCCCGACCCCGGCGCCTGGAGCGCGGTGCGCGGCGCGGTCTTGATCGGGTCGCTCGGGCTCAGCCAGGGCGCGCCGATGGCCAGCAGCGCGAGGACGCCCAGGATCACGAGGCCGGCGACGGCCCCGCGGTGGCGCATCAGCCGCCGCGGCCCGTCAGCCAACGCGGATCCGCGGGTCGACGAAGGCGTACGCGACGTCGACGAGGACGTTGATCATCACGTACGACGCCGCCACGAACAGCACGGTGCCCTGCACGAGCGGAAAGTCCTTGGCGAGGATTCCGCCGACGATCAGCCGCCCCAGTCCCGGGCGGCTGAACACGGTCTCGACGATGACGGCGCCGGCCAGGAGATTCCCGAACTGCAGGCCGAAGATCGTGATGATCGGGATCAGCGCGTTCTTCAGCGCGTGGCGGACGACCACGCCCCACCACGCCAGGCCCTTGGCCCGCGCGGTGCGCACGTAGTCCTGGCCCAGCACCTCGAGCATGCTCGACCGCGTGAGCCGCGCGATGATCGCCGAGGCGATCGTGCCGAGCGTGAGGCTCGGGAGCACGAGGTGGAGGAGATCGCCGCCGCCGGTCGCCGGGAACCACGCCAGGTGCAGCGAGAAGACGAAGATCATCAGGAGCCCGAGCCAGAAGCTCGGCATCGAGACGCCGAGGAGCGCCACCACCATCGACCCGACGTCGAGCCACGTGTTGCGGAAGAGCGCCGCCAGGAGACCGAGCGGCACGCCGATGGCGATCGCCACCGCCATGCTGGCCAGGGCCAGCTGGGCTGTGCTGGCGACGTTCTCGGCGATCTCGGTCGCGACCGGCCGCCGGCTCCGGATCGAGGTGCCGAGGTCGCCCCGGAGCGCGTTCGCGACGAACCGGCCGTACTGCTGCGGCAGCGGCTCGTCGAGATGGAGCTGGGCGCGCATCTGGGCGATCTGGTCGGGGCTCGTGACGAACTCCGCGAGCATCATCTTGACGGGATCGCCGGGCACCAGGAACAGCATGCTGAAGACGGCCAGGGTGACGCCGAACAGCACGGGCACGACGGCGAGGACCCGCCGGGCCAGGTAGATCAGCACCTATTTCTGGATGGCGGCGTCGCTCAGGACGGGATACGTGGCGAAGTTGTACTTCACGCCGCGGACGGCGGCGCGGAACGCCCACACCGAGAGCTCGTCGAGCAGCGGCACCGTGAGCGCCTCGTCGATGGCCATCTGCTCGATCGTCAGGTAGATCGCGCGGCGCTTCGCCGGGTCGAACTCACGCCGCCCTTGCTCGAGCAGCTGGTCGAGCTTGGCGTTCTTCACGCAGGACCAGTTGAAGTTGCCGCCGACGAGCGACGAGTGGAAGAGCGGATAGAGCCCATCGGGGTCGACGGCTCGCAGGAACATGACCGGCCCGTGCGTGGCGCAGCGATAGTTGTCCTCGTACCAGGGCGGCCGCGCCTGCGCCTTGATCTTGACGTCGATCCCGACTTCGCGCAGCGACGACTGGATGAGCTGCGCCGTCGGCTCCGGGCCACCGCCGTACTCGATCGCGTTCAAGACGATCTCGAGCCGCGCCCCGGCTCTCGTGCGAATCCCGTCGGCGCCGGGCTGCCAGCCGGCTTCCGCGAGAAGCGCCTGAGCCTTCGCCGGGTCGAACGGGTACGCCTGGCGCAGCGTCGGATCGTCGAGCATCGCCGCGGTGAGTGGCGCGAAGGCCTTCAGCGCGATGCCCTTGAAGACCGTGGCGAGAAGCGCCTCCTTGTCAACCGCGTAGTTGAGCGCCCGGCGAACCTTCACGTCGTCGAGCGGCGGCCGCGTCGTGTTCAGGAGCCAGATGCGTGGCGCGCCGGGATAGGGGATCTTCTCGACGCGCACCGCCGAGTTCTTCTCGAAGCGCGGCAGCGACTGGGCGGGGACGAGATAGATGGCCTGCGTCTCGCCGCTCTCGAGCGTCGTCACGCGCGTGCCGGCCTCGGGCACGAACTTCCACACGACCGTGTCCAGCAGCGCCCCGCCGGCGCGGTCGCTCCACGGCGCCTTCCGGGTGTACGCAGGGTTGCGAACCATCGTGGTGTGATCCTTCGCCACGTAGTCCTTGACCATGAACGGGCCGCTGCCCACCGGGCGCGTGTGGACCTGGTCGCCCGTCTCGCGCACGGCCTTGGGCGACACGATGCTGAGCGTGCCGCCCGCCGCGTACGCGAGGAACGGCGCGTACGGGTTCTCGAAGCTGACCTGCACGGTGAACTCGTCGAGGACCTTCGAGCCGGCGTAGCCGGCGAGGGAGGAGCGCGAGCCGCCAGCCTTGAACTTCGGGTCGACGATCCGGTCGAAGTTGAACTTGACCGCGTCGGCGTTGAACGGGGTCCCGTCGTGGAACTTCACGTCGCGGCGAAGCTTGAAGGTCACGCTCCGGCCGTCACGCGCGCTCGTCCACGACTCGGCGAGCCACGGCACCAGCTTGCCGTCGAGCCCGCGGTAGACGAGGTTCTCGGTGATCGAGGCGATGATCTGGAACGTCACCGCGGACGGCGACGCGTGCGGATCGAGCGTCGGCGGCTCCTGATCGAGCGCGATCACCAGCGTGCCGCCAGCCTGCGCGTGAGCCGTCGAGGCGGTGATCCCGAGCAGAGCCAGAACACATGCGACCACGAGAACGAGACGTGACGAGTATGAGGGAGGCATGGAGCCCAATCCTCTGCCGGGAGGCCCACCGGCGTCAAGGGCTATTGGCGTCAGAGGGCGCATACTGAGAGGCACAAGGGGGCTACACGATGGACGAGCGGGAGCTGGCCGAATCGCGTCGCCGTGTTCGCGCGGGCTCGCTTGACCGCCGTCAGTTCGCCCGGACGGTCGTTGGGCTCGGGCTCACAGCGCCGATGATCGCCGAGCTGCTAGGGCCGCGGCCGGGCCACGCGCAACCGCGGCGATCGACGTTCACGCCGACGCGCCGTGGCGGCGGCGGCGAGCTGAAGACGCTCTGGTGGCAGGCGCCGACGATCTTGAATCCGCACCTGGCCACCGGCGCCAAGGACGCCGACGCCTCGCGGATCTTCTACGAGGGGCTCGTGTCGTTCGATCCCGACGGCAACATCGTGCCCGACCTGGTCGCCGAGGTGCCGACGATCGACAACAGCGGCCTCGCACGCGACGGGCTCTCCGTCACCCTGAAGCTCAAAAAGGGCGTGCAGTGGCACGACGGCAAGCCGTTCACCGCGGACGACGTCGTGTTCACCTGGGAGTACGTGATGGATCCGGCGACAGCCGCAACGACGAGCGGGGCGTACCGGGACATCGCGCGCATCGACAAGCCCGATCAGCACACCGTCAAGATCGTCTACAAGAGCCCGAACCCGTTCTGGGCCAAGGCGTTCAGCAGCATCATCCCGCGGCACGTGTTCGCGCCGTTCAAGGGCGCCCGGTCGCGCGAGGCGCCGGCCAACCTCAAGCCGGTCGGCACCGGTCCCTATCGTTACGCGGACTTCAAGCCCGGCGACCTCGTCCGCGCCGAGGTTTTCCCCGGGTATCACGAAGCGAACTGGCCGTTCTTCGATCGGCTCGAGATGAAGGGCGGCGGCGACGCCGTGTCCGCCGCGCGCGCGGTGATCCAGACCGGCGAGTACGACTTCGCCTGGAACATGCAAGTCGAGGACGACGTGCTCAGGCGGATGGAGCAGGGCGGCAAGGGCCGTCTCGACATCGCCTGGGGCGGCGGTATCGAGCAGATCTTTTTCAACTTCTCCGACCCGTTGAGAGAGATCGACGGCGAGCGGTCGAGCGTCAAGGCGCCGCATCCCTTCCTGACCGATCCCGCAGTGCGGACCGCGCTCAGCCTCCTGGTGGACCGCGAAGCGCGCCGGTGACGGCGTGCGCGCGAAGGACGGTAAGCGTCTGCGCCTGCTCTTCCAGACGTCGATCAACGCGCCCCGCCAGAAGACCCAGGCCATCGTCAAGCAGGCGGCGGCCAAAATCGGGATCGAGGTCGAGGTGAAGGCGGTCGTTCCCGCGGTGTACTTCTCGACCGATCCGGCCAACGCGGACACGCTGGCGCACTTCACGGCCGATCTGCAGATGTACAGCCTCGTCAACGGCTCGCCCGACCCGCAGCTGTTCTTGCAGCCGTTCGTGTCGTGGGAGATCGCCCAGAAGGAGAACAAGTGGGCGGGCCGCAACTCGACCCGCTGGCGCCACGACGACTACGACCGCATGTACAAGGCCGCCGAGACCGAGATGGATCCCGTGAAGCGCGCGGCGCTCTTCATCCGCATGAACGACATGCTGGTCCAGACGCCGGTCATCGTGCCGTTTATGTGGCGCGGGACGGCATCCGCCGTTGCCAACCGCCTGCGCGGCACGGAAATCAGCGGCTGGGACTCGACCTTCTGGAACCTTGCCCACTGGTACCGGGAGGCGTAGCCCGAATCCCTGCAGGTGAGCTCGCGCGGCAGGCGGACCGATTCAGATCACGCGAATCGTGTAGACGCCCTCGGGATGGTTATCAACCGAGATTGCCGGCCGAATTGCGGGATTGTCCAGCAAGGTAGGCGCGCTGGCTTAGCGCGGCAGTGTCGGCGGCCTCTCACAGGCGAGGTGGCCGCGGCGACGCCGGCGCGGTATGCTCGGCGGCACCCTATGGACATCGGGATCGTCACCGCGAAGATCGACGAGGTCGCTTACATCACCCATGCGGAGAACCTCGGCTACAGCCACGCGTGGATCACCGATCCTCCGCTGAATCGTCAGGACCGCGTCATCGAGGACTTCGCGGATAAAGTCATGGCGCGACTGTAGCGAAGCGGCGGAGAACGACGGAGGCGTATCCATGAAGCGGAGCACAGACCGCATCCTGACCACACACACTGGCAGTCTGCCCCGCGCCAACGATCTGACGACACTGCTCGAGGCGCTGGACGGCGGCACCGTGCCCGGACAAGCCGTCTTCGACGCGCGCGTGCGCCGCGCCGTCGCCGACATCGTTCGCCAGCAGGTGGACGCCGGCGTGGACGTCGTCAACGACGGTGAGCAGGGGAAGGTCGGCTATTCCACCTACGTGCGCCACCGCCTGACCGGGTTCGGCGGGCAGGCGGCGGTACCGACGCGGGCGGACTGGGCCGACTTTCCCGAGGCGGCCGCCAAGTCCGAGCGGCGTTCGACGATCATGCGCCCATCGTGCAACGGCCCCATCGAATGGAAGGACCGCACGGCGGTACAGAAGGACGTCGCCAACCTGACCGCGGCGGTGTCCGCCGCGAAGCCGACCGAGGCGTTCATGACCGCGGCCTCGCCCGGCGTCATCGCTCATTTCCTCAAGAACGAGCACTATCCGAGCCGCGAGGCCTACCTGGCCCGCCTCGTCGACGTGATGAAGGACGAGTACGACGCGATCCATCGCGCGGGGTTCATCCTCCAGGTCGACTGCCCGGATCTGGCGATGGGGCGCCACCTGGCGTTCCCCGACCTCAGCAACGCCGAATTTCTAAAAATCGCCGCCGCCAACGTCGAGGCGCTGAACCACGCGCTGCGCGACATCCCGCCGGATCGCATGCGCCTGCACCTCTGCTGGGGCAACTACGAGGGGCCGCACCATCGCGACATCCCGCTCAAGGAGATCCTCCCGATCGCGCTCAAGGCGCGTCCGCAGGCGCTCTCCTTCGAGGGCGCCAACCCGCGGCACGAGCACGAGTGGATCGTGTTCAAGGACGTCAAGCTGCCGGACGACCGGCTGATCATCCCCGGCGTGCTCGACTCCACCACCAACTTCATCGAGCATCCGGAGCTGGTCGCCCAGCGGCTCATCCGCTACGCCGAGATCGTCGGCCGCGAGCGCGTGCTGGCCGGCACCGACTGCGGCTTCGCGACGTTCGCGCGATCGGTCAACCAGGTCGAGCCCGAGATCGCCTGGGCCAAGTTCAAGTCGATGGCCGAGGGCGCGAAGCTTGCGTCCAGGCAGCTCTGGCGCTGAAGCGTGCGCCACACCAAGCAATCCGTCGTCGCGCGAACCCGGCGCGAGTTCACCGAGCTCGACCGGGTCGTGCGTCGACTCCGACGCGCGGACTGGACGCGGCTGGTGCCGCGCCCCGAGACGCGGGCGCCGTGGACCGTGAAGGACGCGCTGGCTCACATCCTCTACTGGAAGGAACACACCTGCCGCGTGTTCCGCGGCGAAAAGCGAGTGCCCGAGATGCGCGGCCTCGGGATCGAGCAGATCAACCGGAAGATCTACAGCCGCTGGCGCCGTCGGCAGCCGGCCGCGCTCGTCGCCTGGCATCGGCGCGCGCACACGGACGTCATGAAGACGCTCGCGAAGACGCCGGCCGAATGGTTCAGCCGGAAGAACCGCTCGCACGAGTGGCCGCTCGACTTCGACGGCCACTCGGCCGCGCACCGGATCAAGGACATCGAAGCCGCGCTTCAGGAGGCCCGTGATGATTCCCGATGAATTGGACGTTCCCCACGCGGTCGTGCGGGTGCTCGAGGAAGCGGGCATCCAGTTCGTGTTCGGCATGCCCGGCGGGGACACCGGCCGGATCTTCGACGCGCTCTACGACTCGAAGGCGATCCAGACCGTCCTCGTTCGCCACGAGCAGGCGGCGTCGATCATGGCCGAGATGTACGGCCGGCTGACCGGCAAGCCCGGCGTCGTCATGGGGCAGGGGATCTTCCTCGCGTGCAACGCCCTCTTCGGCACGCTCGAGGCCGTGAAGGGCGCCTCGCCGATGCTCCTGCTGGGCGACTTCACCGACATGGCGCCCTTCATGCACCACGCACCGTACCAGTCGGGCACCGGCGAGCACGGTAACCACGACCTGCGCAATCTCCTGGCGAGCGCCACGAAGTACACGGTCGCGGTCTCCGAGCCGAAGCAGGCGATGCAGACCATCCAGCTCGCGATCAAGCACGCCACGACCGGCACGCCGGGCCCGGTGGCCGTCGTGTTCAGCAGCCGGTCGCTATCGGGAACCGTGAAGACGCAAAGGCCGCCGCGCGTCCATGCGACCGGGCGTCACCTGGCTCACGGCGCCTCTCGCCCGGCCGCCGCCGACGTGGCGCGCGTGGCCGAGACGCTGGCGGGGGCGTCGAATCCCGTCATCATCGCCGGCAACGGGGTCCACGCCGCGCGCGCCTGGTCGGAGCTGGCGGCGCTCGCCGAGGTCCTGGCGATCCCGGTCGCGACCACCGCGACGGGGAAGAGCGCGATGGCCGAAACCCATCCGCTCGCGCTGGGCGTCTTCGGGAACTGGGGCCAGACCGTGGCGAACGAGGTCGTCTCGAGCGCCGACGTCGTGCTGGTGGTCGGCTCTCGCCTGGCGCCGACCGACACGTGCTTCGAGAACCCGGAGCTGCTCGACGCCGACCGCCAGACGCTCGTGCAGATCGACGTGGAGCCGCTCAACATCGGCCGGAACTTCCCCGTCGCCGCGGCGATCGTGGGCGACGCGCGGGAAGCACTCGAGGCGCTGGCGGCCGAGCTCAGGCCGCGGCTCACACCCGCGCGGCGCGAGGCGGCCGGGAGGCGCCGCGAGCACCTGGCCGAGCTCAAGACCCTGCACCGGTTCTTCGCCGAGCCCGAGCAGCGGTCGGACGACATCCCGCTGCGGCCGCAGCGCGTGATCACCGAGCTCGGGCGCCGGCTCGACGAGCGCGCCGTGGTCACGATGGACGCGGGCGCCAACCGACTCTACATGACGCACTACTTCCAGAGTCGCGGCGCCGGCACCGTCTACCAGCCGTCGTCCATCGGGGGCATGGGCTACGCGCTACCCGCCGCGATGGCCGCCAAGCTCACGAGCCCGGCGCGCGACTGCGTCGCGGTCTGCGGCGACGGCGGCTTCGCGATGACCATGAACGCGCTCCTGACCGCCGCCCAGCACAAGATTCCCGTCGTCACCGTCGTCCTGAACAACAGCGTGCTCGGCTGGGTGAAGGACGGCCAGCGGCGCCGCGGCAACCGGTTCATCGCCTCCGAGCTCGGCCGCACCGACTACGCGCGGATCGCTCAGGCGATGGGCTGTGTCGGCGTGCGGGTCGAGTCGGTCAAGGACCTGGTCGGCGAGCTCGATCGCGTCAAGAAGGCCACGGAGCCGATCGTGCTCGACGTCGTCACGACCGAGGACGCGCCGTTCTGGCAGGTCCAGTCGCCGCTGGCGAAGGAGGGTCCGGGGGGAGAGTAGCCGTCCCCCCGGACCGAGGACCCGGCGGGGAGTAGCCGCCCGGTCAGCACCTACGCGACGAATCGATCCGGACGGAAGGGCGCCAGCATCGGGCTCGACGCGCCGCGGACAATCTCGTCGGCGATCAGCCGTCCGAGCAGCGCACCCAGCGTGACGCCGCTGTGGGTCGCCAGCACCCACGCGTTGGCGTAGCCGGGGATGCGGCCGGCGATCGTGTGACCGTCCGCCGGCATCGGCCGAACGCCGATGCGGCTGTCGACGACCTTCACGCCGCGCGCCCCTGAAAAGACTCGCCCGGCCCGCTCGAGCAGGATCGCGGCCAGCTCGGGGAGGTTCGCGGACGCCCCGGCGCTCACCGCGAGCTTGTCGACGTCCTCGGTGCCAAGCAAGAGCCCGCCGCCGGCGTCGGGGCGCAAGTGGATTCCAGGCGCATGGACGACCCGATCGAGCTTCGCGCCCGGCGGCGACGTGACCGCGAGGAGCCCGGGAGCTCGGCCCACCGGCACCATCGCGCGCAGCAGCTCGAGGAACGCCTGCGTCGCCGGGCCGACGCAGACCAGGACGGACTCGGCGACGGTCTCGCCGCCGTCGGTGACGAGGCCTTCGATGCGGTCGCCGCGCGCCCGAAACGATCGGACCGGCGCTCGCTCGCGAACCTCGGCGCCGTGCTTGCTCGCCGCGGCGCTGAGCAGGCGACGGATCAGCCCGGGCGCGTCGAGCCAGCCGTCGGCGCCGAAGAACGCGACCTCGCGCACGTGGCCGGGGAACTCCAGCCCCGGCTCCATGGCCGCCGCGCGCTCCCGGCTGATGAATTCGGCGGCGTAGCCCCAGCCGGCCAGCCGCTCGACGCGCGCCCGCAGCTCTCGCTCGCCGTCGCCGGCGTCGGCCCACTCGAGCGAACCGCCGAAATGGTGGGCGCCGTCGTCGCCCAGGTCCCGCGCGAGGTCCCGATGAGCGCTCATCCCGGCCACGTTCAACCGGTGGTAGGCCTCGGGCTCCTTGCGGACAGAGTTGAGCCAGGCGAACGAGGTGCCGCTGGTGCCGGCGCCGGGGAGCCCGGCGTCGATCGCGAGCACGCGCGCCCCCGCGCGGGCCGTCGCGTAGACGGCGTTCGCGCCCACGATGCCGAGACCGATCACGGCGACGTCGTAGTGGCTCATGAAGGACCTCCTGGAGAAGGCGCGGCCGCGATCCGGGTGCCGCCTCTCATGAAGGAGGCTAGCAGGGCGAGCACCATGAACGCCAGGCACGCCACGTAGGTGACGTGCATCGAGGCGACGAAGGCGACGGGATTGGCGGCGCTCGGCGCCGCGTCGAGCGTGCCTGAATAGTAGCGGAACGCGACGGTCAGCAGCGCGCTGCCCAGCGAGATTCCGAGCAGCGAGCCGATGCCGAACAGCGTCTGGACCATCCCGGTCGCGAAGCCGCGGTACTCCCTGGGCACGGACGCCACGATCGCCGTCTGGTTCGGCGTGTTAAAGAGCCCGGAGCCCAGGCCGAACAACGCCATCACCAGCGTCGGCAGCATCCAGTGGGAGTCGGTTCTCAGCAATAAGCCGACCGCGAAGGCGGTCATCGTCATCAGGACGCCGATCGAGGCGGGGATCCGCGGGCCGATCCGGTCGGTGAGCTGGCCGCTCACCGGCGCCAGCGCGATCGTGAAGATGGGCGCGGCCAGGAAGATGAGTCCCATGAACGACGGGGAGTAGTGCAGCACCTCCTGGATGTAGAAGGGCAGCAGGAACCCGAGCACGCTGGTCGTCGTGGCCAGCAGCAGCAGGCTCAGCACGCTGAACGTGAACATCCGAATCTTGAACAACGAGAGGTTCACGATCGGGCTCACGGTCCGGTGCTCGTGCGCCAGCAGCCCCAGCAACGTCGCCACGAAGACCACCGCCATCACGCCGGTGCGCTCGGCGCCGAGCGTCACCGCGGCGCGCCGGTCGAGGACCAGCGTCAGCACCACGGTCAGCACGATGAGGAGCGCCGCGCCGAGGTAATCGATGGCCGGCGGGCGGGCGGGAGAGGCCGCGCGGCCCTTCGTCGCTCGCAGCACCGTGAGGGCGACGCCGAGCGCGCCCATCGGCACCAGCAGGAAGAAGACCCAGCGCCAGTTCACCAGATCGATCACCAGCCCGCCGAGCGGCGGACCGATCAGGAGCCCGCCGTGGAACGACATCGTCATGTAGCCGTTGGCGCGCCCGGCGGCGCTCTCGTCCATGGCCTCCATGGCCAGCACGCGCGTCGCCGAGGAGACCATCGCGGCGCCGAATCCCTGGATGAAGCGAAAGAGCACGAGCCAGAGCGCGCTCGTCGCGAAGCCGCACAGCAGCGAGCTGACCGCCATGATCGCGAAGCCGCCGCCGTAGATCACGTAGCGTCCGTAGATGTCACCGAGCCGGCCGAACACGACCGAGAGGCTGATCCCCGCGAGCTGATACGCGATGAGCGCCCACGCGATCATGAGGATGTCGGCGTCGAGCGCGGCCGCGATCGTCGGCAGCGAGATGATGAAGATCCGCGAGGCGACCCCGGTGAGGAACTGGCCCATGATCGCGTTGGCGAGCAGGAGCCGGTCCGTACGAGCGGCCACGGCCGACACAATACCAGCCTTTGGCGAGGTCGTTGACGTAAGATGCCCGCCATGAGCGAGGAGACTCTCCGCAAGATCGTGATGCAGGTGCGGAACTGGGGTCGCTGGGGCGCCGACGACGAGATCGGCACGCTCAACTTCATTACGCCGGAGGCCGTCGCCGCCGCCTGCCGGCTCGCGACCACCGGCAAGGTGTTCGCGCTGGGGATCCCGCTGCAGCGCGAGGGCCCGCAGAGTGGGACGCGTCAGCGGTTCAACCCGATCCACACGATGTTCCGCGACGGCGGCGATCAGCCGAGGACGCCGGCCGAGGTGGCCACGATGCAGGGCTACGGCGGGTCCGACGACTGGATCGTGATGCCGCTCCAGTGCGTGACCCAGTGGGACAGCCTCGCGCACGTCTTCTACGAGGGGAAGATGTACAACGGCTACGACGCCGCCCTCGTCACCAGCAGCGGCACCTCGAAGAACAGCATCGACAAGACCAAGAGCCGGATCGCCGGCCGCGGCGTGCTGCTCGACGTCGCGCGCTGGAAGGGCGTGCGCGCGCTCGAGCCCGGCTACGCGATCACGCCGGCCGACCTGGACGCGACCGCCGCGGCTCAGAAGGTAGACGTGCGCCGCGGCGACATCCTGATCGTCCGCACCGGCCACATGGCGCGCTATCTCGACCGCAAGGACTGGCGCCACTTCGACCTCGACGACTCGCCGGGCGTCTCGGTCCACACCGCGCCGTGGCTGCACGCCAAGGAAATCGCCGCGATCGCCGCCGACAACTACGCGGTCGAGGTGCGGCCCTCGGAGCTGCCGCCGTTCCGGAGCCCGTTCCACATCTGCGCGATCCCGAACATGGGGCTCACGCTCGGCGAGATCTTCTATCTCGAGGAGCTCGCGGCCGACTGCGCCGCCGACGGGCGCTACGCCTTTCTACTGGTGGCGCCGCCGCTGCCCGTCACGCGCGGCGTCGGCACGCCGATCAACCCCTACGCGATCAAGTGAGCTCCCGCCTGGACCGGTACATCAAGGAGCCGCTGGCCATCGACGCGGGCTTCGCCGTCGCGCCGGAGCGCGCGGGACACGGCGTCGAGTTCGACTGGAAGGGGCTCGAAGCCCGCCGCGCGCGCTGAGCGCCACTGCGCCGGTATTCTGGGGGAGGCGGTCACAACGTGGTGACAGTCAGGCGCGCTGCGCAGGTCGCGGGAGTCGTCGCCGTCTCGACGATCATGACGGTGGTCGCGCTCGGACTCGTCGAGGGCGTGCTCCGCGCGGTCTGGGCCCTCAGGAATTCTCGTGTGGAAGCGATCGCCCTGCCGTACGTCGTCGACGACGACTACGGGCCGGTGCCTCCGTGGGCGGACGCCGCGCGCGTGCTCGAGCCGGACCCGGCGCTCCTCTGGCGCAGCCGGGCCGGCGTCGAGCGGCGGTACGTCGACGTGTTCACTCCGATGCGCACGGAGGCCGACCGCGTCGCGCTCCTTCGGAGGTTCCGGCCGTCCTTGCCCGAAGCACTGACGCACAATCCCACGTGGACGATCGCGCTGAACTCCCAGGGCTTCCGGGCCCGCGAGTTCGAGGTGCCCAAGCCCCGCGGGCGGGTCCGCGTCGTCTGCCTCGGCGACTCGTGGACGTTCGGCGCCAACGTCGACCAGGACCAGGCCTATCCCCAGCGGCTCGAGGCGCTCTTGCGCCACGCGTATCCGGGGATCGACGTCGAGGTCCTGAATCTCGGCGTCTTCGGCTACTCGTCATTCCAAGGCCTCACGCTCATCCGGCGTCAAGTCGAGGCGCTCGAGCCAGACGTCGTGGTCATCGGCTTCGCGATGAACGATTCGCGCATCGGCGGATACCGCGACGCGGACGCGGTTCGTGCGGCTTCATCTCCGGTTGCACGGATCGCGGCGCTCGCCGGGCGCTCCGAGATCGTGCGGCTGGGGCGCTATCTCGTCGCGTCGGCGCGGCACCGGCCGACTCCCCTCGAGGAGCGGCTCAAAGCGGCTGAACGGAGAGCGGGCGCCATGCGGCAGGCGCGTCAGGTGTACGCCGAAGCGGAGGCGTGGACGCGGGTCCCGCTCGCCGACTACGAGCGCAATCTCACGGCGATGATCGCGTTCGCGCGGCGCCAGGGCGCCGGTGTGGTTCTGCTCTTCAACGAACTGTGGTGGGAGGAAAACCCCTATCGTGCGGCGATCCAACGCGTCGCGGCCGCCGCCCCTGTTCCCTGGGTCGACAGCGCCCGACTAATCGCGCGCGCGCGGCACGAGGTGGAGAGCGACCTCGAGCGCCGGCACGGCCTCACGCCCGGTCCCGCCGCGATGCGAACGCGCGCGGGTGAAGGCGTAGAAGTGATCTTTCGCGTGGCGGCGAACCGTCAGGCGGCCCCCGCCGGAGTCTTCATCGTCGGCACCCATCCGGCCCTCGGCGCTCTCGTGCCCAACCGCGTGGCGATGTACGACGACGGCACGCACGGCGATCAGCGCGCCGGGGACGGGGTGTGGTCGTACACGGCGTCGCTCGCGCCCGGCCAGCGGCTCGCCTACGTCTACACGAACAGCGGCCGCGAGGGCCGATGGGAGGGGCTCGACATCCCGGCGCTCAGGACCGTCGTCGTCGACGCGCCGGAGGGGCGCCGGCACTATCGACCGATCGAGTCGTTTGGGAAGCTCTATCTCCAGGCCGACGCCTGGCACACCGACGCCACGGGCTACGAGCTCATCGCGCGAGCCGTGTTCGACGCGCTGAAGCCTCAGACCGCGAGATGGGCGCGGCGGACGTCCTCGTTGGAGACGAACTCCCGCATCGAGCCCTGATAGCGCACCGTGCCCTTTTCCAGGATGTAGACGCGGTCGCCGAGCTCGCTGACGAAGTGGACGTTCTGCTCGGCGACCAGCATCGTCAGCCCCGTCGACTTGAGGCGCGCCAGCTGCACCGCCAGCATCTCGACGACCAGCGGCGCCAGCCCCTCGGACGGCTCGTCGAGGAGCAGCAGCGACGGGTTTCCCATGAGGGTGCGCGCGATCGTGAGCATCTGCTGCTCGCCGCCGGAGAGGCGGCCGGCCATCCGACCGCGCAGCGAGGCCAGGTGCGGGAACAGCTCGAAGACACGCTCGGCGGTCCACGCGATGCCGCCGCCGTCGCCCCACGTCCGCCGCGCGACCTCGAGGTTCTCGTGTACGGTGAGGTTGCCGAAGATGCGCCGCTCCTCGGGCACGTAGCCGATCCCGAGCCGCGCGATCCGGTACGGCGCCAGGCCGGTCACGCCGTGACCCCGCAGCGTGATGCGGCCGGAGCGCGGCGGGACCAGGCCGACGATGGACTTCAGCGTGGTCGTCTTGCCGGCGCCGTTGCGGCCGAGCAGGCAGACGACCTCGCCCTCGTCGACGGCCAGCGAGAGGTCGAAGAGGATGTGGCTGTCACCGTAGAACGCTTCGACGCCGTGGATCTCGAGGAAGGACATCAGCGCGCCGGTTTCGCGCGATGGCCGAGATACACGCGCTGGACCTCGGGATGGGCCCGCACCTCGACCGGGGTGCCCTCCGCGAGCACGGCGCCCTGGTGGAGCACCGTGATGCGCCGGGCGACCGCGAAGACCACGTCCATGTCGTGCTCGGTGAACACGATCGTGAGCCGCGCGTCGGTGGCGATGCCCGCCGCCAGGGCCATGATCTCGTGTCGCTCCCGCGGCGCCATCCCGGCGGTCGGCTCGTCGAGCATCAGGAGCTGCGGCTCGCTGGCGAGCGCCAGCGCCAGCTCGAGCCGCCGCTGGTCGCCGTGCGCCAGGATCCCGCTCGGCTTCGGCGCCTGGTCGGCGAGGCCGACCCGGTCGAGCAGGACCATCGCCTCGTCACGATAGAGACGGCGCGCCGGGCGAAACAGATCGTGGTGACGACGATGATGGGTGAGCAGCGCAGTCTGGACGTTCTCCAGCGTGGTCAGGCGTCGGAAGATGCTGGTGATCTGGAACGTGCGCGCCAGGCCGCGGCGACAGAGCTCCGGCGGCATGAGGCCGCTGATCTGCTCGCCGCGGAAGTAGATCTGGCCCGAGTCGTGCGGCAGATCCCCGCTGATCAAGTTGAACAGCGTGGTCTTGCCGGCGCCGTTGGGGCCGATGATCGCGCGCAGCTCGCCCTCGGAGACCGCCAGATCGACGCCGTTGACGGCCTGGACGCCCCCGAAGTGCTTCCGGAGGCCGACGACCTGCAGGACTAGCGCGCCGTCGGCGTCCGCCACGCTCGCCTCTGCAGAAGTCCCACGAACCCCTGCGGCAGCGCCACCACCACCAGCACGACCGCAGCCCCGAGGAAGAGCGGCCAGTACACCGGCCACTGTCGCGCGATGTACGTCTCGAGGATCTTGAAGCCCACCGCGCCGGCCAGCGGGCCGAAGAACGACTGCACGCCGCCGAGCAGCGCCACCACCAGGGGCTCGAAGGACTTGTTCAGGTACGCGAAGTCCGGGAAGACGCTGCCGTTGAAGAACGCGAAGAGACCGCCGGCGAGCCCCGAGAAGAAGCCGGACAGGACGAACGCCTGGAGCTGGTGGCGGCGCACGTTCACGCCGATGAAGCGCGCGCGCCGTGGGTTCTCGCGGATCGCCCGCAGCGCATAGCCGAACGGCGAGTCGACGATGGCGTGCATCGCGAGGATGGCCAGGCCCGTGACGGCCAGCGTGAAGTAGCCGTACGCGAGCGGCGACTTGAGCCAGGCCGGCGGCCACACGTTCAGCAGGCCGTCGTCGCCGCCAGTGAGGGTTTTCCACTTGAAGATCACCGTGAAGACGATCTGCGCGAAGGCCAGTGAGAGCATTGCGAAGTACGTGTGGGTGAGGCGGACGATGAAGAAGCCAAAGACCAGGGCGCCGGCGGCGGCCGCGAACGGGGCGGCGGCGAGCCCCAGCAGCATGGGCCACCCCGCTTGCTTGACGAGGATGGCGGCGGCGTAGGCGCCCAGCGCGAAGTACGCGGCGTGGCCGAACGAGACCATGCCGCCGAACCCCATCAAGAGATTGAACGCGGTCGCGAAGAGCGCGACGATCGCGATCTCCGTCATCACCACGACCAGGAAGCTCGGCAGCAGGGGCGGCAGGACCGTCAGGACGGCGATCGCGACGAGCCAGCGCGCGGCACGCATCGTCGGCTATTCCTCCGGGCGGCCGAGGAGGCCCCAGGGGCGGACGATCAAGACCACGGCCATGATCGCGAATAGCAGCACGATCGAGACGGCAGGGAACACGAGGATCCCGAAGGACTGCAGCTCGCCGACCAGCAGCGCGCTGATGAAGCTCCCGGCGAAGCTCCCGAGCCCGCCGATGACCACCACCACGAAGGCAGTCGTCAGCACGTCGCCGTCCATCCCGAGCGCCACGGCGACCGTCGGCGCCGACAACGCGCCGCCGAGCCCGGCCAGCCAGCTGCCGAACATGAAGACCTGCGTGTACAGCGTGGCGACGTCGACGCCGAGCGCGCCCAGCATCTCCCGGTCGACGGTGGCGGCGCGGATCAGCATGCCCCAGCGCGTGCGATAGAAGGTCAGCCAGAGCCCGATCGCGACGACGGGCGCCAGCCCGAGGACCAGCAGGTAGTAGAGGGGGAACGGCTGGCCCAGGATCTTCAGCGACCCGGCGAGCGCGTCCGGGCGCGCGACGGACTTGTTGTCGGGCCCCCAGACGAGGAGCACGAGCGTCCCGATGACCAGGATGAGGCCGAAGGTGAGGATGAGCTGCAGGAGCGGCTCACGATGGTAGATGCGCCGCAGGAGCGTGACCTCGATGACGCCGCCGAGGAGCCCGACGCCGATCGGCGCCAGCACCAGGGCGATCCAGAACGAGACCGCGTGCTCCGGGAGCGTTTCCACGAGCGTGACCATCAGATAGGCCCCGACCATGTAGAAGCTGCCGTGGGCCAGGTTCACGATCCGCGTCACGCCGAAGATCAGCGACATCCCGACCGACACCAGGAACAGGAACATGGCCACCGACAGGCCGCTCATCACCTGGACGACGATGAGTGGCCCGTTGGTGATCCAGGGGAACAGGCTCGTGACGAAATCCACTACTTCTTCTGCTTGGCCGCCGCCGCCGCCCGAAGCTCCTTCACCTCGTCACAGCTCCGGACGACGTCCTTGCCCTGAACCTCCTCGATCTCGGCGGCCACCGGCTTGCCCTGCGCGTCCATCTTCACGACGCCGATCCACTGCGGGGGCAGCGCCTGCTGGTCGCAGCCGCGCATGACAACCTTCCCCCACGGGAAGTCCATCTCGAACCCTTCGCCCAGGGCCCCGATGACCTTCTCCGGATCAGTGCTCTTCGCCCGCTTGATGGCCTCGGCGATGATGTAGGCGCTCGCGTAGCCCCAGGAGCCGCCGAGCTTGGGCGATGGATCCTTCAGCCCTTTCTCCTTCGCCCACTCCGTGTATTTCTTCGACCACGCGGCGAGGTTGGGGTGGAGCTTGTTCAGTCCTGGGTCGTACCAGGCGAACGGTGTGGCGATCGCGCCGACCGGCGCCTCCTTGCCGAGCGGATCGAGCTCGTCCGGGTTGCCCACCGACGGCGCCACGTAGCGCATCTTCTCGAAGAGCCCGAAGGGGCGTGCCTGCTTCACGAACGCGATCGACTGGGAGCCCCAGACCGAGCTGAAGAGCCCTTCGGCGCCCGACTGCAGCAGCGCGGTGATGTACGAGCTGTGGTCGCTCTCACCGAGCTTGGGCCAGTTGAGCTGGACGAACTCGACCTCCGGCTTGAGCTTCTTCAAGTAGGTCGAGAACTCCTCCCACATGTTGTGGCCGTACTCGTAGTCCGGCGAGATGTTCGCCCACTTCTTGATCGGGAGCGACGCCGCCTTCTTCGCCGCCACCCGCACGTACTGGTTCACGTTGTTGGTGGTGTGCGCGACGTACCGGTGCCCGTCGTCCCAGGTGAGCCGCGAGGTCTGACAGTGCGTCGCGAAGTAGAGGACCTTCGCGTCCTTGGCGTAGGCCGAGATGGCCAGACCGACGCCGCTGCTGATGCAGCCCGCCAGGAAGTCGACCTTGTCCTGCAGCACGAGCTCGCGAGCCGCCTTCACCGCCTCGTCGGGCTTCAGCTTGTCGTCCCGGTGGATGAACTCGAGCGGCCGGCCGAGGACGCCGCCCGCGTCGTTGATTTCTTTCGTCGCGAGCGCCATGCCTTCCTTGTACGGGAAGGTGTAGGGGGTGGCCACGCCGCTGTAAGAATTGATCTCGCCGATCTTGATCGGCTTGGGCTGGGCGCCGGCCTGGTCGAGCGCCGGCATCACTCCGAGCAAAACGCTGCCGACGACGATCGCGAAAGTGCTCCGGGACCATGGGCGCATGTTCCCCTCCTTGGCTTCGGCTCCCTGGGATAGACCGACCTTCGAAAGGTGGCCGGTACTCTGCCCGGCCTCGGCAGCGTGGTCAAGGGGGATCGTGATCTGGTAGTGTCTCGGCGACGACGTGAGACCCCAGACCGCGCTTCCCGTGCTGCCCACCACGGTGGTCGGCAGCTTTCCCCAACCGGAGTGGCTGATCGACCGCGAGGCGTTGCTCGCGAGCGGTGTGCCGCGAGTGCCGCGCCCGAGCCTCTGGCGCGTTCCCGACGCGCGCATGACCGAGGCGCAAGACGACGCGGTGCGCCTGGCCGTGCGGGACATGGAGCGCGCCGGCGTCGACATCGTGAGCGACGGCGAAGTGCGCCGCGAGAGCTACTTCAACTGGCTGGCGCCGGCGCTCACCGGGCTCGACCTCGAGCGTCCGGGCACGGCGCTCAGCCGAGCCGGGCGGCCGACGGCGGTGCCGCGGGTCGTCGGGCCGGTCACGCGCGCGCGGCCCGCGCTCGCGCGCCAGGCCGCGTTCCTGCGCGGCGAGACCGATCGCGCCATCAAGATCACGGTGCCCGGGCCCTTCACGCTGAGCGTGCTGGCCCAGAACGAGCACTATCCGGACGCGTCGAGCCTCGCCCTCGCCTTCGCCGCGGTCGTCAACGCCGAGCTGCGCGACCTCAAGGCCGCCGGCGTGGACTTCGTCCAGCTCGACGAGCCGTACCTCCAGGCCTGGCCGGATCGGGCGCGCGAGTACGGAGTGGCCGCCATCGATCGCGCGCTCGAGGGAATCCCCGGGCCGACCGTGGTGCACCTCTGCTTCGGCTACGCCCACACCGTGAGGGACAAGAAGCCGAGCGGCTACTCGTACCTTCCCGAGCTCGAGCGCTGCCGGGCCACGCACGTCTCCATCGAAGCGGCCCAACCGAAGCTCGACTGCTCGGCGCTGCGCTCGCTGCCGTCGAAGACCGTCGTGCTGGGCGTGCTCGATCTCGGCGAGCCGGCGGTCGAGCCGGCGGAGATCGTCGCCGGCCGCATCCGCGCCGCGCTGGCTCACGTGCCGGCCGAGCGGTTGATCGCAGCACCGGACTGCGGCATGAAGTACCTGCCGCGCGAGCGCGCCCTCGCGAAGCTCCGGGCGCTCGCCGAGGGCGCGCGTCTGGTGCGCCGGGAGCTCACGGGTCGATAGCACTTCGCGCCGACTTCTGTTATCGTCCGGAAGCCGCGAAGTCCGCGAGAGGCTGCAGCCAGAGTTGATCGAGGGGAGGCACGCATGACCGATCGGACCGAGAATCGTCGAACCTTTCTCAGGCGAGCCGGCGCCGTCAGCGCCGGCGTGGTCGTCGGCCGGCACCTGTCGGCGCCCGAGCCAGCCGCCGCGCAGGACGCGACCTTCAAGCCCGATCCCGCCGCGAAGCGCGGCGGCACGCTGCGCTACGGCGTCCACACCGCACCCGTGCACTTCGACGTCCACCAGTCCGGGACCGTCGCCAACATCGGCGCCCAGGCGCCCATGTACGACCTGCTGATCCGCCGCGACCCGCGCGACGGACAGACGATCATCCCCGACCTGGCCCAGCGCTGGGAAGTGTCGCCGGACAACCGGAAGTACACGTTCCACCTCCGGCACGGGGTGAAGTTTCACGACGGCGCCGACTTCACCGCCGAGGACGTGAAGGCCACCTACGAGAAGCTCGTCAACCCGCCGAAGGGCGTGGTGAGCCCGCGCACGCCGCTGTTCTCGGCGGTGAGCGACATCGTCGTCCTCGATCCGCACAAGATCGAGTTCAGGCTCAAGGAAGCGCGACCCAAGGCCTTCATGCTCGGGTCGTTCGCGAGTGGCTGGAACATCATCGTGCGCAAGAAGACGCTCGACGACAACCAGGGCAACCTGCGCCAGGTGATGAACTATCCGGGCACCGGGCCCTTCCGCCACGTCTCGCGGAAGGACAAGGAAGTCTGGATCATGGAGCGAAACCCCAACTACTGGAACAAGGGGCTGCCGTACGTCGACAAGCTCGAGGTCTATCACATGCCGCCGTTCTCGCCGGAGCTCGGCTC
>QHSI01000101.1:0-67698 GCA_003221515.1 Candidatus Rokuibacteriota bacterium | reverse complement strand
AACCGCCGCTGGGCGACGCCCGCGTCCGTCGGGCCATGCACCTCGCGCTCGATCGACACGCGCTCGTCGACGTCGTCAGGGACGTCGCGCCCATGCTGGTGGGCGGCTTCGTGTACCCGTTCCACGAGATGTCGACGCCGCAGGCCGAGCTGATCAGCAAGCGCCTCGGCTATCAGAAAGACAGCAAGGCCGCCGTGCAGGAGGCCAAGAAGCTCATGGCCGAGGCCGGCCACGCCGGCGGGATCAAGAACCTGACCTTTCTGGTCCGGGACGCCGCCACCTTCAAGCTCTGGTCCGTCGCCATCCAGGCGATGCTGAAGGAGACGCTGAACATCGAGTGCAACCTCAAGACCGTGCAGATCTCGCAGTGGTTCGAGGACGCCGCCGCCGGCAACTTCGATCTCGGGATCAGCGCGATCGTCTCGTCGATCATGGATCCGTCCGACTACTTCACGGCGTGGTACGGCAAGGACGGCCCCCAGAACTACTCGAACTGGACCAATCCGGCGTTCCACGATCTGGCGCGCCAGATCGAGCGCGAGACGGACGACAACCGGCGCAAGACGATGGTGCGGCAGGCCGAGGACATCCTCGAGAAGGACCCGCCGCTGCTGCCGGTCTCGTACGAGAAGATCTACGACGCCTGGCACAACAAGGTGCGGGGCCAGAACCCGTCCACGCACTTCGGGATCTACGACGCCGAGCGCTGGGACAACGGCTGGCTCGCGAGCTGAACGACTCGGCCGGGAAGCTCGGGGCCCCGGGACATCCGGGGCCCCCGGCCGGCGCACGAACGTAGGAACGCCGTGAGAAAGTACCTGCTCCGTCGCGCGCTGTTCGGCCTCTCCACGCTCCTCGGGGTCTCGCTGATCGTCTTCGTGGTGCTGCGGATCCTGCCCGGCGATCCGCTGGTCGCGATGTTCGGCATCGAGGGGTTCGCGAAGCTCGCGCCGGCCGATCGGGCGCACATCATGGAGGACCTCGGGCTCAGCGACCCGTTGCCGCTGCAGTACGTGCGCTGGATGCGGGACATCGCCAGCGGCAGCCTCGGCCGATCGTTCTTCCGCGGCGACAAGGTGTCGGAGCTGATCCTCCATCGCGGGCCGATCAGCGCGGAGATCGGCCTGATGTCGGTGCTGATCTCGTGGCTGATCGGGCTGCCGATCGGCATCGTGAGCGCCTTCCGGCCCAACAGCCTGTCCGACAACGTCGCCCGCACGATGTCGGTGCTGTTCCTCGCGATTCCTGGATTTTGGCTCGGGATGCTGATCGTGCTCGCCGCGCTGTTCTGGTTCAACTACAAGGCGCCCCTGGTCGTCGTGCAGCTCTGGCAGGACCCGTGGACCAACCTGCAGCTCGTCATCGGTCCTGCGCTCGTGCTCGGTCTGGGTCAGGGGGCGTACATCGCGCGGATGTCGCGCTCGTGTCTGCTCGAGGTCATCCGCGAGGACTACGTGCGCACCGCGCGGGCCAAGGGGCTGCAGGAGGCGCTGGTGGTCATGCGGCACGCGCTCCCGAACGCGCTGCTGCCGGTGGTGACGCTGTCGGGAATCCTCATGGGCTTCGTGCTGGGCGGCTCGGTGGCGGTGGAGCAGGCGTTCGGCGTGCCCGGGCTCGGCCGCTCGCTGGTCGTCGCGGTGATCGAGCGGGACACGATCGTGGTGCAGAACCTCGTCCTGCTCTACTCGGTGATCTTCGTGTTCGTCAACGTCGCCGTCGACCTGAGCTACGCGTGGCTCGACCCGCGGATTCACTACCGCTAGCGTGGGACTGGTCGTGCGAGCCGCAGCACGTCGAGGGGCTGGGGCCCCGCCAGTCGCGCGGGAGCTCGCGGCCTTCACCCGCCGCAACCCGCTGGCGGCGGCCGGCGGCCTGGTCGGCTTCCTCATCGTCGTGATGGCCCTCACCGCGCCGCTCATCGCGCCGTCCGATCCGCTGAAGGCCGATTTCCGCCGAATGGCCAAGCCGCCCGACGCCCACAGCTTCTTCGGCACCGACCAGGTCGGTCGCGACACGTTGAGCCGGGTGATCTACGGCTCGCGCTCGTCGCTGGTCGTCGCGTTCGCGTCCGTGCTGCTCGGCACCACGGTCGGCTCGCTCTGGGGCGTGGCCAGCGGCTACCTCGGCGGGCGCTTCGACCTGGTGAGCCAGCGGATCACGGAGGTCCTCCAGTCGTTTCCCGACCTGATCCTCGCCATGGCCATCTCGATGGCCATCGGCACGGGCATGCCGGCCGTGATCATCGCGATCGCGGTCACCCGGATCCCCTTTGGCAATCGCGTGATCCGCTCGGTCGCCCTGACCGTGCGCGAGCTCTCGTACGTCGAGGCGGCACGCGCCGCCGGTAGCTCGGAGCCTCGCGTGATGTTCCACCACGTCCTTCCCCAGTGCGTGGCGCCCTACCTCGTGCTGGCCACGGCGCACCTCGGCGTGGCGATCATCATCGAGGCGGCGCTCGGCTTCCTCGGAGTCGGCATCCCACCCCCGACCCCGACGTGGGGCAACATGCTCGCCGACTCGCTGACCTCGCTGGTGCCGCGCTGGTGGCTGGTGTTCTTCCCCGGGCTCGCCATCACCGTCACCGTGCTGGCCTTCAACCTCTTCGGCGACGGCGTGCGCGACACGCTCGACCCGCGGCTGGCGCCGGCGTTCCTCCGCATGCTGACCGGAGGGCGGCGCGCCTGAGCCCCGACGACCACGCCTTCGCCGCCGAGCCATCGCGTCGGCTATAGTGTACGCAACAGTCTGGATGCGATCGCGCCCGCTCTCGAGGCTGCGCGCGGACGACGAGGAATCGCATGAGCGACGTGGTGGCGGGAGTGCGGCAGTTCATCGAGGCGAAGTCGGCGGGGCGCCACGGCGAGCCGAAGGTCGCCGACGACGATTCCCTCTTCGCCTCCGGCATCATCGACTCGATGGGGATCTTCGAGCTCGCAACCTTCCTGGAAGACCGGTTCGGGGTGCAGATCCGCGACGAAGAGATCCTCAAGCGGAACTTCGAGAGCATCCAGTGCATCGCCGACTTCGTCGGCCGGAAGCTCCAGCCCTGAGGGTCTCCTGTCAGCTCGATCGAGCCGGCAGCCCGAGGCCACGCGACTCAGGAGCCGAGCGGCAGCGTGTGCGCGCGCAGGCTGCCGTCCAGGTAAGCCTGGTGGAAGAACCGGTGCCGCCGCTTGCCGCTGGACGTCTTGGTCAGCGTTCCGGATTTCACCAGCACGACCTCGTCGGCACCGACGCCGAGCTGGAGTGACACGCGCTCCCTGATCTGCTCCAGCAGGCCGCGGGCGCCATCCGCCGCCGCTTCCTGCACTTCGGCGACGATCACCAGTCGCTGGGTCCCACAGGTCTCGTCGTCGATGCCGAACGCCGCGAAGCAGCCGGTCCGAAGCCCGGGAATGCCGAAGAGGATCTGCTCGAAATCGCTCGGATCGAACTTGCGCCCGCGCACGGTGATACGCTCGCGCCGGCGGCCGACCCAGAACACCTCGCGGCCTCGGACGTAGGCCAGATCCCCGGTCCGCAGCCACTTGCGGGAGAGCGCGCGCCGAGTCTCGCGGCGCTGGCGGAGGTAGCCGACCATCCGAGACGGCGTGTCGAGCGCGAGCTCGCCGACGTGACCATCGCGTAGCCGTCGTCCCGCGGACGAGAACACCGCGACGCGGATCCCCGGAGCCGGACGTCCCACGCCGACGACCGGCACGGCGCCCGACTCCTCGCCGCCCGTCACCGGCCGGGCGACGCCCTTCTCGTGGAGCAACGCGCGATCCACGAGCTCGTGGACGTACATGCCGTCGGGCGCGCTGAAGGTGGCGCCACCGGCGTTCTCGGCGCACCCGAAGTTGGTCTTGAGCGCTTCCTGGCGAACGCCGAGCGGCGCGAAGCGCTTGTAGAAGTTCTGTAGGCTATCGAGGTGGATGCGCTCGGCGGCATTGTAGAAGCCGCGCACCTCGTCGAGGCGCACGCCCTCGAGCTCGTCGTCGCGGATCCGCTTAGTCGCCACCACGAAGCCGAAGTTCGGCGACCACGTGACCGTCGAGTGCGTCTCCGAGAGTCCTCGCAGCCAGAGCGCGGGCCGGCGGATGAAATCTTGCGGCCGCGCCATGACGACGGGCACGCCGCTGGCCAGACACAGGAAGAAGTTATTGACGAGTCCCATGTCGTGATGGAGCGGCGTCCAGTTGAAGCACACGTCGCGCGACGAGAGCTTCATCGCCCCGCGCATGCCGTCGAGCGCCGCCAGGATCCCCCGGTGCTTCCACACGCAGATGCGCGGGAACCCCGTCGTCCCCGACGTCAGTTGCATGGCGCCTATCCGTTCGGTCGGCGGCTGCACGACCGGGAGTGGGTCCGCCGACGGCGCCACCCCGTGCTCGGGCAGGGTCAGCAACCGCGTCCGGGGTCTGCGGTGCGGCGCAACGAGCCCCGCGGTGCCCGCGGGCACGAGGGCGATCCGGGCCCTCGCGCGCCGCGACG
Source organism: Candidatus Rokuibacteriota bacterium (assembly GCA_003221515.1). Taxonomy (GTDB): domain Bacteria; phylum Methylomirabilota; class Methylomirabilia; order Rokubacteriales; family CSP1-6; genus AR31. The sequence continues at coordinate 63,225 of QHSI01000101.1, read as the reverse complement.
TGCGGACCAGGACTTGAAGCAAGTGTGAGCTCGCGTCCTGGAACGCCGGCGGCGCGACGAGCAGCGGAACGGCGCCGACGAGGAGAGCGCCCATGAGCGCTCGGGCGCACGCCTCGTCGCTCGGGACCGCGAGCACCGCGACGTCTCCGGGGCGCAAGCCCGCCTCGGCTAGCCAGTGCGCGTAGCCGGTCGCCCCCTCGAAGAGCTCCCGCCAGGTCCGCCAGCGGATCTCGCCGCCGGCGTCGACGAACGCGATCGCGCGCGCGTTGGCGTCGCGCTCACGCTGCGCGTACAGGCGACGCTGGAGCGAGTCCGACGGCGAGCGACGCGCCGCCCGGCTTACTCGACCCCGGCGCAGGGTTCGTCCTCGGTCAGGCACAGTGCGACGACGTAGCCATCGTGGACGACGTGGCGTCCGCGGAACTGCCGGCCGTCCTCGGTCCTCACGTGATGCCGACCCTCCTCCGCCTCCTCGCAGCTCACGGCGCCCATCGCGAACCCGAGCCCGCTGCCGACCGCCTTGGCGCACGCTTCCTTCAGCGCCCAGAGCAGCGCCAGCCGCTCCTGCGTCGGCCGGGCTCGAAACGGGCGGTCGCGGTCACGCGCGAAGGCGCGCTCGATCCGCAGCAGGCGAGGGGAAATCTCCTCGATGTCGACCCCGAGGCGGGTGGCGGCCAGGCGTGAGGCGCCGGCGCACGCGAACCGCCCCTTGTGCGAGAGCGAGCAGTCGTGCACGGATTCTGCGGGCGGCTCGGCAAAGACGAGCCGCGGTCGTCCGGCCGCGTCCTTCACGATCGCGCACCGGGTCGGGTCGCTGACGCAGCGCCGCTCCAGCAGCATCGTCTTGAGGCAGACACGCGCTGCAAGCCACTCCCGTCGGCGGGTCTCGAGCCTGAGCCCGGCGTATTCCTCGCGCTCCAACGGCGTCAGGTAGCGCGCTGCTGTCGACTCGATGTCGGCCAGGTGCTCCACGTCGAGCAGCGCGACGTCGACCCCCTCGCCGGTCAGCGCCAGCCGCACGAGCTCGACGTCTTGGGCACACCCGTCGGGGGGGCGGGGAACACCGGTCACCCACCCACGATACTCCAGCGCGAACCCTCCATAGATCCACTTACTTGGCTCGGCAGCCACGCTGGCCAGCACCGGATCGCTCTGGTGAAGCAGATGGCGGCGCCGGTTCTCGCGTCAATCTCCGGCGGCGGCGGTGTAGTCCTTCCGATGGAAGTAGTTGGCGTTGTAGAAGTCCAGCACCAGGTCCCCGTACACCGCGCGCGGATAGCGCGCCGGCTCGCTCGCGCTCACGCACGTCGGCAGGCATTCGATGGCCGCCTCGATGTTCGGGCTGTAGAAGAACGCGATCGAGTAGCGGTCCGTGCCGGAGTCGTTCAGCACCCCGTGCGGCGTCGACAGAAAGCGGTCGTTCGACCAGCGCTTCATGATGTTGCCGAGGTTGACCAGGAAGGTGCCCGGGATCACCGGCGGGGCGAGCCACTCGCCGCTGGGGAGGCGGACCGCGAGCCCGGGCACGTCCTCTCGCGCGAGCATCGTGATGAACGAGTTGTCGGTGTGGGGCCCCTGACCGAACTGCTCCTCGTCGTCGGTCTCCTGCGGCGGGTAGTGCAGGAAGCGCAGATTGATGTGCGCCTCGTTGGTGAAGAACGGCCCGAAGTGTCCCGCCGGCATGTCGAGCGCCCGCGCGAGCAGAGGCAATACTCGCTCGCCCAGGCCTTCCATGGTCTTGAAGTAGCGGACCATCGCCGCCCTCATCGCGTCGTGGCCAGCGGGCCACTGGTTTCGGCCTCTGAGCGGGCGTCCGGCCACGACGTCCGGATGGTCCGCGCTCCGGTCGTGGCTGATGAAGAAGCTCTCGTTGTAGTTGGGCCGGGTCGCCTTGTGGACCGTCGAGGCCCGCTGCATGCTCTGATTCACCGGCAGGTAGCCGACGTTGTTCTCGTTGATCTTGAGCGCGAGCTTGTTGGGGAGGGGGATCGCGTGAAATTCGCGCGAGGCCGCGAACGCGCCGTCGACCAGCCCCTGCGGCACGCCGTGGCCGGCCAGGTAGAAGAAGCCGACGCTCTCGCACGCGCGCCGGACCTCGGCCGCCACGCGGTCACGCGCCCCCGGCTCGTCCCGGAACGCCGGCCCGACGTCGATCAGCGGGATCGATTTCGTGGCCTCGTCGACGTCCTTCACCGCCAGCGCCTTGAAGATGTTCATCGTCGAGCCCCCATTCTTCGACCGCTCTGGAGATCCTACCAGAAGTTCCTGTATCCTCCGCGCGGAGGCTATTGGCGGATGTCCATCAAAGCCGTAACGTTCGACGCATATGGCACGCTGCTGCGCAACGAGGACCTGAGACTCGTCCCGAGCCGCATCGTGGCCGATCACGGATTGTCGGTCTCCGTCGACGAGGTGTATCGCCTCTGGGCCGAGGCCTACTATCGCGAGAGCCAGATCCTCCCGTTCCGCACCCTCCGAGAGCTCGAGGCCCAGAACTTGGGGAAGCTGCTGACCCAGCTCGGTATCGGCGCCGACGCGTCCCGCTACGTCGACCTCTTCTTCGACGTGACCACCCGGGTGGAGCTCTATCCGGAAACGCTCGAGGTCCTGGGCGCGCTCGGCGGCCTGCGGTCGGCGGTCGTCTCCAACGCCGACCAGGAACACGTCGCGTCCTGGCCCTTCACGCTCCCCGTCGAGTTCATCCTGATCTCCGAAGCCGTGCGCGCCTACAAGCCGCACCCGATGATGTTCAGGCGGGCGCTCGAGCGCCTGGGACTGGAGCCGCACGATGTCCTGCACGTCGGCGACAGCGAGGTCGACGACGTCAGCGGCGCGAAGGCCGCGGGGATGAGGGTCGTGTGGGTGAATCGCGACCGTCGCCCGCGACGCGCCGACGTGCCGCCGCCCGATTTCGAGATCGCCGATCTCACGGAGCTGCCCGCGCTGCTCGAGAAGACAGCTCGGGTACGATAGGCCTGGGGACGCGGCGACCGATCGCCGTCCCGGGAGGATGTTTTGAATGAACGCGTCACGCCGCGATTTCCTGAGACTGGCGGCCGCCACCCCGGCGGCGGCCGCACTGGGCGCGCTCGACACTGGCCCGGCCGGGGCGCAAGCGCTGACGCCGACGCCGAGCTGCGCCGACGGCTCACCGACGCCACGTCGGACCGAGGGACCGTACTTCAAGCCGGAGTCGCCCGCGCGGACGTCGCTTCTCGAGCCCGGACTCCCGGGAACACGCATCGCCGTGGCGGGCACGATCCTCTCGACTGGCTGCCAGCCCGTGCCGCGCGCGTTGGTCGACTTCTGGCAGGCCGATGACAGCGGGGCGTACGACAACGCCGGCTTTCGGCTGCGCGGCCATCAGTTCGCGGACGATCAGGGGCGCTATCGCTTGGAGACGATCGTGCCGGGCGTCTACCCCGGGCGCACGCGCCACTTCCACGTCAAGGTCCAGGCGCCCAACGGTCCGGTGCTCACCACCCAGCTCTACTTTCCCGGAGAGGCCGGGAACCAGCGCGATCCCATCTTCAGCCGCGACCTGGTGATGCAGGTCCGGGACGCGGCGGACGGCAAGGCGGGGACGTTCGATTTCGTCCTCGATCTCAGGGGGCGCGGACGCTCTTAGCGCACAAGCAAATCGCGCAGGGGTTAGCGAGGCCCTTGGGGCTTCTCGAGGGCGCGACCGTGCCCGGGCCGGTCAGAACGCGATCGTGCCGTCGAGCTTGATAAAGGTTGGCGCGTCGAATCCCTTCTGGAAGGTGGCCGTCAGGCTCCCTCCGCCGGCCGCAGTAGCGAATTGGCCGGTCCCGGAATCGATGCCGTAGGCTCCGTTGTAGTAGTACTGCGATCCAGGAATGCCGGCCTCGCAGAGCATGCCCACGGTCTTGAAGTTAATGACGTCTCCGGTGGCCGCGTCGACGATCTGACCGGTGCTGTTGGCGGGGAAACAGGTCCCCCCGGTCGCTTGGACCAGACCCGCCGGCCCGGCCGTGAGGCTCAAAGTATACGTACCGGAAGCGATGGCCGTCCCGGCCACCTGTCCGCCCGAGTTGCTTACGCAAACCGGCGTGAGAGTCCCTATCTGGCAGGTCCCCCCCGCCGTCCCGGCGCCGTTGATCTGGAAGTCCGAGAAGGCCCAGGCTCTGGCGGAGACGGGGACGAGGGCCAGGACGAGCACAACGAGCATCGGGTTCATCCAGCGTGGCATCATAGGCCTCTCCTTTATCCGCGAGGTGTGTCGCTCGCCGCGATCTTACGAGCGCAGGCGAAGCCGGCAATCCAGGAAATCACGGAATTGGCCGCGGATTTTGACCGCACAGCAGGGGAGGGTTGCTCCAGCGGGAGAACCTATGCCACGCTCCCCGAGCGCTGGGAGGCCAGCTGGGAGAACAATCTAAGCTAGAGGGTTGACTTCGGTTCTGAAGGCGGGCTCATTCGCCCGGGAGGCGTCACGATGACCGGGGCGCTCGGGACCGGTTGGTCGCGGCGGGCTAATTCTGAAGATCGACTGGGACGTCCCCATCAAGGTCGATGACGGCCTCGTGCTGCGGGCCGACGTCTTCCGGCCCCCCGGAACGGACAAGCACCCGGTCATCCTCACGTACGGTCCCTACGGCAAGTGGCTCCACTTCGAGGACCTCTACACCGATCAGTGGCGCCGGATGGCCGAGCATCATCCCGACGTCACCGCCGGCTCCACGAACAAGTACCAGAACTGGGAAGTGGTCGATCCGGAGAAGTGGGTGCCGGACGGCTACGCCTGCGTCCGGGTGGATTCACGCGGTGCCGGCCGCTCGCCCGGCCACCTCGACATCTGGTCCGCGCGCGAAGCGAAAGACCTCTACGCGTGCATCGAGTGGGCGGCGCGGCAACCGTGGAGCAACGGCAAGGTCGGGCTGAACGGCATCTCGTACTACGCGATGAACCAGTGGCAGGCCGCGGCGCTCCAGCCGCCGCACCTGAGCGCGATCTGCGTCTGGGAGGGCGCCGCCGACTACTATCGCGATCTCAGCCATCACGGCGGCATCCTCTGCACGTTCGGCAGGGCCTGGTTCCCCTCGCAGGTGATCCGGGTCCAGCACGGCCGCGGGACGCGGGGCTACCGGAGCCGGATGAACGGCGACTGGGTCTCGGGCCCCCCGACGCTGACCGAAGAAGAGCTCGGCGGCAACCGCCGCGACTTCTACGACGACTGCTGGAAGAACCCGCTGGCCAGCGACGAGTACTGGCGCTCGCGCATGCCCGACTGGTCGAAGGTCACCGTCCCGCTCTTCTCGTCGGGGAACTGGGGCGGGCAGGGTCTGCATCCGCGGGGAAACTTCGAGGGATTCGTGCGCTCGGCGTCGAAGCAGAAGTGGCTCGAGGTCCACGGCATCGAGCACTGGACCCACTTTTACACGGACTACGGAGTCACCCTGCAGAAGAAGTTCTTCGGCCATTTTCTCATGGGCGAGGACACCGGGTGGAAGCGGCAGCCGCGGGTCCAGCTCCAGGTGCGTCATCCCGGTGAGAAGTTCGTCGAGCGCCACGAGAAGGAGTGGCCGCTCGCGCGCACGCGGTGGACGAAGCTCTACCTGAACCCGGCCGATCAGAGTCTGGTCCGCGCGCCGGTCGGCCGGCGCGGCGCCGTCACCTACGAGGGCCTCGGCGAAGGCGTCACCTTCCTCACACCGCCCCTGCCGCGCGAGACCGAGATCACCGGGCCCATCGCGGCCAAGCTCTTCGTCGCCTCGCAGACCAGGGACGCCGATCTGTTCCTGATCGTCCGCGTGTTCACGCCGAACTTCCAGGAGGTGGTGTTCCAGGGCGCGCTCGATCCGCACACGCCGATCGGCCAGGGATGGCTCCGCGCCTCGCACCGCAAGCTCGATCCGAAGCTGACGCTGCCGTATCGGCCGTACCACACCCACGACGAGCGGCAGCCGCTGGCTCCGGGGAAGGTGTACGAGCTCGACATCGAGGTCTGGCCGACCTCGATCGTGGTGCCGGCGGGCCACCGGATCGGGCTCACCGTGCGCGGGCGCGACTACGAGTATCCGGGTGGTCCGTCGACGGGTCTCGGAACGCTAGGTGCGGTCTTCACCGGTGTCGGTCCCTTCCAGCACAACGACCCGCGCGATCGACCCGCCGAGATCTTCGGCAAGAAGGTCACGATCCACTGCGGCCCGGGTCGGCCTTCGCACGTCCTGCTCCCGATCATCCCGCGCGACTGATCAGCTCCGGTCGATCAGCCGCCAGATCTTCTCGGCGGTCAGCGGCATGTCGACGTGGCGGACGCCGAGCGGCGACAGCGCGTCGATCACCGCGTTGACGATCGCGGGCGGCGCCACGCACGCGCTGCCTTCGCCGACACCCTTCACGCCCAGCGGGTTGAGCGGCGACGGCGTCACCGTGCGATCGACGATCAGCTCGGGCATGTCGTCGGCGCGCGGGATCGCGTACTCCATGAAGGTGCCGGTGAGGAGCTGGCCGTCCTCGCCGTACGCGATGCGCTCGAGCAGCGTTTGGCCCAGTCCCTGAGCGAAGCCGCCCACGATCTGACCGTCGATCAGCAGCGGGTTGATCGCGTTGCCACAGTCGTCGACGGCGATGAACCGCTCGAGCCTGATCTGCCCGGTCTCGCGCGCCACGCGGACGACGGCCATGCCCGCGCCGAAGGACCAGGACGGGTGATCCTGGCGAAAGAACACGGTCGCCTCAAGGCCCGGTGTTTCCAGGGGCGGCAGGCCCATCCCGCGATGGGCAAACTCACCGATCCGATCCCAGCCGATGGTCTTCTCGGGCACGCCCTTCACCTGAAAACCGCCGCGCACGAGCTGAAGATCCTCCGGGCTCGCTTCGAGAAGGCGCGCGGCGAGCCGGCGGCCCTTCTCCCGAACTTCGCCGGAGGCCTGAGCCAGCGCGCTGCCGCCGAGACCGGCGCTGCGGCTGCCGAACGTTCCGATCGACTGCGGCGCGCCCAGCGTGTCGCCGTGGCGGACGACCACGTCCTCGAAGGGGACGCCGAGGTGGTCGGCGATGATCTGGGCGAAGGTCGTCTCGTGGCCCTGGCCATGCGGGCTCGAGCCGGTGATGGCCGTGACCTTGCCGCTCCGCTCCACCCGGACGACTCCGCTCTCCCACCCGAGCACGTTGGTCGACTCGACGTAGGTGGCGACGCCGATCCCCATGAGCTCGCCCCGCCCGCGCGCCGCGGCCTGCTCGCGGCGGAGGGCGCCGTAGTCCGCCAGCTCCAGCACGCGATCCAGCGCCCGCGCGTAGTTGCCGGAGTCGTAGGCGACGCCGAACGGCGTCCGGTGGGGGAAGGCGTCGGCGGCGATGAAGTTGCGCCGGCGGATCTCGACGGGATCGAGGCCGGTCGCCCGCGCCGCCTCGTCCATGACGCGCTCGATCAGATAGACGCCGACCGGACGCCCCGAGCCTCGATAGGGCCCCGTGGGCGCGGTGTTCGTGTAGACACCGACGCTGAGGAGCTCGGCATTCTGGATCCGATACGGGCCGAAGATGTGGGTTGAGGCCGACATCGGCGGCACCAGCGACAGCGAGAGGAGATGTGCGCCGAGATCGAAGACGAACTTTCCTCGGAGCCCGATGATCTCTCCGTCAGCGGTCACCGCGCCCTCCGCCTCCGTGACGGCCGCCCGCGCCTGGATCGTGGTCAATAGATCTTCGGTACGGGTCGACATCCAGCGGATAGGCCGCCCGAGCCGGCGCGCGAGTAGCGCCGCGACGATCTCCTCGCGGTAGAGCGGGCCCTTCACGCCGAAGCCGCCGCCGACGTCCGGAGCGATCACGCGAAGCTTGTGCTCGGGAAAGCCCAGGACCGCTGCGAGATCGGCGCGCGAGAGAAACGGGTTCTGGGTCGTGAGCCAGAGCGTCAGCTCTTCGCTGGCCGCGTCGTAGCGCGCGAGCACGCCGCGCGGCTCCATCGGCGCGCCGGCCAGGCGGTTGTGATCGAGACGCACCTTCACGACGTGCGCGGCCTTCGCGAACGCGCCATCGACGTCCCCACCCTTGAGCGGCCAGCTGAACGCCTGGTTCGTCCCGAGATCGGCGTTGGCGAGCGGAGCGCCGGGCGCCAGCCCGCGCTCGGGGTCGGCGATCGGGGGAAGCGGCTCGTACTCGACCTCGATCAGGTCGGCGGCGTCGCGAGCTTGCGAGGCGCTCTCGGCCACGACCGCGGCGACGGGCACGCCCGTCGCGTTGACGACGGTTCCGGCCAGGTAGGCGCACGGCACCTGCTTCAGGCCAGGCAGCGTCGCCATGAAGGGCAGGGGACGCAAAGAGCCCAGGTCCTTCGCGGTCACGACGGCCAGCACGCCCGGCGCGCTTCTCGCCGCGTCGGCGCGGATCGCGGTCACGCGCGCATGGGCGTGCGGGCTCCGCAGAAACGCCAGGTGGGCCAGCTCGGGTAGCTTGATGTCTTCGACGTACTGACCGCGACCGGTGATGAGCTTCGGGTCTTCCGATCGCTTCTGTGGCCGGCCGACGTAGGTCATCGAAGGGCTCGCCTCGCCGCTCATCGGCTCATCCGACCATCGTGTGGCTCAGCTCCCCGATGGACTCGATCCAGAGCTTCACGCGGTCGCCGGGCTTCAGGAACAGCCGCCGTGGCATGCCCACGCCGGCCGGCGTTCCCGTCAGGACGAGATCGCCGGGCTGGAGGGTCACCCGCGACGAGAGCATGGCGATCTGCTCGGCGGTATCGAAGATCATCTTGCTCGTGCTCGAGTTCTGCATGAGCGTGTCGTTCACCCAGAGCTTCAGCGCGAGGTTCTGGGGATCGGCGATGTCACCGGCGGGCACGATCCACGGCCCGAGCGGGCAGGAGCCGTCGAAGCACTTCTGGCTGAGCCAGTCGTAGTGGAACGGGGACGTCGCCGGGTTCTTGTCGCGCTTCATCACGTCGCGCGCCGACAGGTCGTCGGCGATCGTGTAGCCGGCGACGTAGTCGAGCGCCTTCTCCACCGGCACGTCGCGCGCGACCTTGCCGATGACCGCGGCGAGCTCGACCTCCCAGTCGACCATCTGCGAGTAGACCGGCAGCTTGACCCGCGCGCCCGGTCCCACGATGGAGCTCCGCGACGACTTCACGAAGTGCCAGGGCTTCTCGCCGAGCTCCTTCATGGTCGGTCCGGGCGGCTGGCCCTGGACGCGCGCCATCTCGGCCATATGGTCGGTGTAGTTGGCGCCGGCGCAGTAGATGTTCCCGGGATAGAGCACGGGCGCCAGGAGCCGGGTGCGCGCGAGCGGCACGCCTTTGGCGCGCCCCTTGCCGGGCGCGATGCGCTTCGCCGCCTGAGCGAGGAGCCGCCGCGCGCGTCCCCAATCTTCGAGGATGCCGAGCACGCTCGCGTGCGCGGCGACGCCGGTGACCTTCGCCGCATCGTAGACGATGTCGCCGACCAGCATGCCCGCGCGCGCGGCTCGGCCGGCCTGATAGCTCAGTAGCTTGTAGGGCATCGCCTGGGTCCCTCCTTGAGGGCTTGCCGAAGGCCAGACGATACCATAGCCTGTCGGTCACGATTTGGCTGGGCCCCGCCGGCCGACGCGCGGCTCCTACGTGGAGGAACGCCATGAAGCAGCTGACCGCCAACGTCTTCGTCGAGAACGAGCTCCGCGGATCCAATCACGGGTTCGTCACGACGTCCGACGGAATCGTGCTGATCGACACGCCGCACAAGCCGAGCGACGCCCTGCGCCTGCGCGCCGAGCTCGAACGGCGCGGGCGGCTCAGGTACATCCTCAACACCGAGCCCCACGGCGATCACTGGACCGGCAACGCGTTCTTCGACGCACCGGTCGTGGCCCACGAGGGCGTGAGGACCCGGATCCTCGAGACCGACATGCCGGCGATGGTCGCGCGCGTCGGGACGTTCGGGCCGGAAGAGCCGAAGCTCCTGGAAGGCTACCGCGCGAACGCCCCCATCATCACGTTCACGCGCGAGATGAAGATCCACGTCGGTAACCACACCTTCCGCCTGGTCCACATGCCCGGCCACACCGCGTATCAGGCCGCCGTGATCGTCGAGGAAGAGGGCGTCGTCTTCACCAGCGACAACATCTTCTGCAAGGTCCACACGTGGCTGCAGGAAGCCGACCCGGATCGATGGCTCCAGGCGCTCGAGTCGCTGCGCGGCCTCCGGGAGGATACCTTCGTTCCCGGCCACGGCCCGATCTGCGACAAGCGCTATCTGAACGAGCAGGGCGCGTTCATCCAGGAGTGGGTGGACTACGTGCGCGGCGGGGTCAAACGCGGGCTCACCAAGGACCAGAGCGTGGCCACGCTGACGGCGATGACCGAGCGGTACCCGATGGACGTGGGCCAGGACGGCATGGCGCCGAACGTGATGAAGATGAACGTCGCCAACCTCTACGACTTCGTGACGGGCGCCGGGATCCACGCGAAGAGGTAGGCGGGCCGGCGCCCCGGCGGTCAGCGCCGCTTCCCGAGATCACGTGATAGACCTCGTCGGCTCCGGGATGGCAGTGGATCGAGTTTGACAGGCGCCGTGGATTAGGTCATCCTAATGATCTTCGGACTGTGAACTTAATTGCACAGGGTTGGAGGCTTGCATGCACAGGCGTCTCGCGCTCCTGGCCGTCGGTCTCGCCCTCGGCCTTCTCTCGATCGCCGCAATCGCGGCGGCGGCCGACACGCCTCCGGAAATCCCGCTGACCCTGGACAAGAACCAGTTCCAGCCCAGCGAGGTCAAAGTCAAGGCCAACACCCCGTTCGTGCTCGTCGTCACGAACAAGGGGGCCAAAGCCGCCGAGTTCGAGAGCAAGGACTTGCGGGTCGAGAAGGTCGTGCCGGCCGGCAAGACCGTCAACGTCAGGATCCGCGCGCTCAAGCCCGGCACCTACGCCTTCTTCGACGACTTCAACAAGCAGGCGACCGGCCGCATCGTCGCCGAGTAGCGTCCGAAGCCCATGGGCGGTGCCTTCGTCGTCACGTTGCGCGAGGGGTTCGAGGCCGCGCTCATCCTGGGCATCGTCTATACGTACCTCCAGAAGATCGGCGCCGAGCGGCACTACAGCTACGCCACCTGGGGCGGCGCGCTCGGGGTGCTCGCCAGCGTCTGGCTCGGCGTGCTGGTGACAGCGTTCTCGGGGCCGCTGCTCGATCTGGGGCCTGATGTGATCGCGCTCTGCGTGATCTTCGTCGCGGTCATCGTCCTCACTTGGCACGGGTACTGGATGCGCCAGCACGCGCGCGCCGTGAGGGGCGAAGTCCAGAGCCGGATCGACGCGGCGCAGGTCACCCACCGACTCTGGATCATCGGCCTGATCGCGTTCACCGGCGTGTTTCGCGAGGGCGCCGAGACCGTACTCTTCCTCTGGGGACTCCTCACCCAGGCGACCTCGCCGTCGGGCTGGGCGAGCGCGCTGGGCGCGTTCCTCGGCCTCGCGACGGCGGCCGCGCTCGGCTGGACGATCTTCCGGGGCGGCCGGCGCATCAGCTTGCAGCGGTTCTTCGCGATCACCTCGATCTTGCTGCTTCTTCTGGCCGCCGGCATGTTGAGCACGGGGCTCGGCAGGCTGGAGGCGATGGGAGTGCTCCCGCAGTCGCCGACGGTGTGGGACACCTCGTTCGCGCTGGACGACCACGGCTTCATCGGCGGATTCCTCGGCGGGCTGATCGGTTACCGGGCGCGACCGTCGCTCCTCGAGGTCGGCGGCTACCTCGTATACTTGATCGTCGCGGGCGCGATGCTGTTCAGGTCGGGCCCCGCCGCGCCCCGCTCGCGCCCGACCGGGGGGCGCGTCCCCGCCCACAGCAGCTGAGCGACAGATCGAATAGCCGCCGAGGCCCGACGCCTCAACGGGGGAGGCTACGCGATGGCGATCAACCGACGCACGTTCCTCGAGCGAGCTTCGGCCGCGGCGTAATGGGTCCCCGCTCGTCGCCTCTTCGCATGGCGCTCGAGCCAGTCCGAGAAGACCGCCCGGGCCTGGCGACCGAGTGGAAGCCCTCGAACGAGCTCAAGACGTGGACGTTCATGGTCTCGTCAAGCGCACAGATCCGCACGCCTTGCTTTGCCGACGATCTCTTCGGTACCGTAGGACTCGGCCGTATCGACAGTTCACGTTTTTGTCCCATCCTCCAAGCGCGTTCCATCACGTAGGAGCTGATCGGGCCTGATGTGTCTGCCGCCGGCATGGACCAGGTGCAACGCCAGCCATTCGTCGGCGGCGGCAACTTCCATGATCCCTGACGGTCCTCGCCGCAGTGTCCCCGGAGGCGTCCCGGTCTTGGCCCGGGTTTGGACGGCCTTCACGACACCGATGTGCTGCCCTTCGTACAGAGCTTGCGGATGCCCCCATGGCGAGGCGAACGGATAGTAATCGAAGGCTCGGACGAATCTGGCGATCTGACTCGCGGACTCCGACCAGATGAGTGCGCCGTTGCGCGGAACCTCACGACCGAAGTACTTCCGCTGCCCGACGTCCTGCTCGATTGCAGGAATCGCTGCGGGATCCCGGGCCGCGACCTCAACCAGTTGCCGCATCAGCGGCACGCCAACGCTGACGCACTTGGCCGTCAAGGTGAACCCAGTTGCCGCCTCGTCGATATCGAAGGTCGTCTGATAGGCGATCGGCCCGGCGTCGATGCGTGGCGACATGCGGTGGACCGTGACGCCGTACGTGCGCTCGGCCCGATAGATGGCCCAGCTCGGGCAGTTCAGGCCACTGTATCGGGGCAGCGGCCCGGGATGAAGATTGAAGGCCGCGATCGACGGTGCGCGGAGAACCTCCTCGTGGATGAGATAGAGAGAATGAGCGTTCAGGATCAGATCCACGCCTGCGGCCCGCAGCTCTCGCGCAAGCGCCGGATCCCGGACGCGGGAGGGTGGCCAGATGTCCAGCCCCGCCCTGGTGGCGACCGAGGCCATGCTCGACGTCTTGCTGGGCCCGGTGGTGCTCGTCATGACGGCGACGATCCGATGTTCCGTACGGAGCAATGCGCGGAGCAGGCGGATGCCGGCCGACTCTTCCGCGACTAAAAGGATGTTCAAGAGCCCAGCCACCTGGTTGCGACAAAGGCTGCGATCTTCGCAATGGTGCGAAAGTGATCGAACTCGAGGTCCTCCGGAGAGATGTGCATGGCGAATTCCTGTTCGATGTGGACCATCAACTGAGCGAAATTCAGAGAATCGAGCAGGCCCGCCTCGATCAGGTCCGTGTCGGGTGACGGAACCTCAAGGTAGAGCTTGTCGCGAAAGAACTGGGTGAGTCGGTTGCACAACCGCATATTCCTGGCCATCTCTCAGCGATCTCTACCGAAGTCGTCCATCAATTGGCGTCGATCGACCTTTCCGTTCTCGTTCTTGGGGAGTGCGTCGAACATCCGCCAGCCGGCCGGCAACATATAGGACGGCAGGGTCTTCGCCAGCTCCTGGCGGAGCGCCGCCGGTGTCACCGCGGCGCCGGGAGCGGGCACGTACGCGCAGCAGATCGTGGCGCCCTCGAATCCATCGGTGTTGATCGCGACCACGGCCGATTCTTTGAGCTGCGGGAGAGCATGCAGATGTGTCTCGATCTCACCCAACTCGATCCGGTAGCCGCGGGTCTTGATCTGCGAGTCCGCACGACCGAGGAAATAGACGGCGCCGTCGCCTCCGAGGCGGGCGAGGTCGCCGGTTTTGTAGACGCGATCCGACGGATCGCGGCTGTTCGGGTTGGCGAGAAAAGCGGTCCGTGTTTTTTCTGGGTCTCGCCAGTAGCCCGGACTGAGTCCCACCCCGCGGATATACAGATCGCCCGTCTGCCCGGGCCTGACCGGCTGCAGGCGTTCATCGAGAACGAGCAGTTCTTCACCATCGCACGCGGTCCCGATCGGAATCGGCGCCGTCGGATCGTCCGGGCAGGTCGGGACCGTGTAGTAGCTGCTCGCGATCGTCGCCTCCGTGGGACCGTAGAGGTTCGTGAAGCTCACGGACGGGAGGCGCTTCATCCAGTACATCAGGACGGGTGTCGGCAGCACCTCTCCGCACCAGAGGAGGCGCTTCAACGCTGGGAAGCCATTTGCCGGAATGGCGTCGAATTTCGCGATGTACGTGAGAAGGGATGGGACCGAGAACCACTGGGTCAACTCCGAGGTGGTAATGAAGTGAGCCAGTCGAATGGGCAGAAGCGTCAGGTCGTGGGGTACCAGATGAAGCTGGGCTCCAGCGGCAAAGGTCCCGAAGATGTCGAAGACGGACAGATCGAAGTGCAGGGGCGGATGGCCAGAGATCCGGTCCGAGGGGCTGATGCCGAAGTACCGAGTCGCCCATGCGATGAAGTGCGCCACGTTAGAGTGCGTGATCGGCACTCCCTTGGGGACGCCGGTGGAACCGGAGGTGAAGAGAATATACGCCGTGTCCTGTGGACCATTGCGGTATGCCAAGGGTGTCGCGGCGCAGCTGTCGACATCGTTCCTCGAGAACGCTGCGGTGACCTGTGTCCCGGCGACCGTTTCGCGCTCCATCCACCCGATGGCGATCGAGCGAGAGGATTGTTGGGCCGCCCGCAGAGCGTCCAGCAGGGCGGCCGTCGGGCCCGCTGCCAGGATGCATCGAGGCTCTGCGCTGGCGACCATGTGGGCAAGCCGGGGAACGGGACTCGCCGGATCGAGGGGTACGTAGATACAATCAGCCTTGAGGATCCCCAGGATCGCGACGATCGCCGTCGGCGACTTGCCCATGAGCAGCGCGACCCGGTCTCCTCGCAGGCAGCCGATGGCCTTGAGCATCCTCGCCAGCTGGTTCGTCCGCGCTTCGATCTGTTCATAGCTGAGGTGCTCGTCGTGCATGACCAGCGCCGTGGAGCTCGGTCGGCGTTCCGCGTGCTCAGTGATCCATCCCTGCAGCAACCGAGTCATGACGCCATCTGCTCGCGTGCGCGGGAGAACGCGATATTGGTGTGATGTAGTTCCCCCTCTTCGGGCGGAATGTCCAGGATGAACGTGTGGTATCCCGCGATAATGTACCGGGCCAGTTCATCGGCAACGCGCGTGTAGCTGCCGACCAGGTAAGGGCAGAACGTCTTGTAGTTCTGGAAGGGCACCAGCCAGTATGGGTGGTTCTCACTCTCGCCAGCTAGCTCGGAGAGTTGCTTGTGCCAGACGGAATCGGACGTCTTCATGGCCAGTTGGTGCGTGATCTGGCCCGTCCGGTCCTCGGGAAAGCGTTGCCGGGCAGTCGCCCACGCTTCCGCCTCACTCGGGCGCGCGATGACGCCCACTCGAATGCCAGCGCCTTCGACAGTCAAGGGTGCGTTGTCGTATTCGTGGGCCGGTTTCGGATAGTGCACGGCCGTGGCGCCAAGTGCTCGGGCGGTGGCGACGCCGGCGTCCGACGACGCCGAGACGAAAATCCCGGGCATCAATTCGGGATGAAGCGCCGGGGTCAGGCGGAGTCTGTTCACCGTGTAGAACTCACCCTCGAGACTGACCGGAGCGCCGGTGAGAAGACGCGTGATGATGAGCGTGTACTCGCGCAAGCGGTCATAGCGCCTGTCGTGCGGTGTCGTGTCGTTCAGGGCGAGGAGATCGTTCCTGAACCCTCCGGCGACCATGTTCAGGTAGAGGCGCCGTCCGTACAAATAGCCAAAGGTGGCAACCATCTTCGCGACCGCGTACGGGTGCATATAAGCGGGCTGCACGGCGACCAGGGGACACAGGGCTGTCGTGGCCTGCACGATGATCTGGCTGACGAGCCACGGATCGATCAGCGAGTTGTCGGTGTAGACGAGGATTCCTTTGTGGCCATAGCGCTCGCTCCACTGGGCCACCTCGGCGACGGCCCGCGCGTAGACCCCCCGATCCGTAGTACTCGAGGCGGGACAGGTAGAGAAGATTTCGACAACCGCGTCAGCGTGTTTCGCTTTCACGTTCACAAATGTCCACAGTGTGTGTGACTATCATCCGTGTATCGAAAAGTGTAGCCCAAGCTAGCCTACTGGTTCCAGAACCTCCGGCCGGTGATTTCCGAGAATTCACGCCGGTGCCAGTGAGGCACTGGTAAAATCCACGTGGGTTTTCACCCCTTCGGAGGCAGGCCGGGTGGTATCCAGAGACAAGAGGCCCCGATTTCCCCCCGAGCCCCGGCTACGGGGCGTCAAGAACCGTTTGCTGCAGGTGCTGGCCCTGTACGCGCCAGGGCAGGCCACTCTGCGGGTCAGGCTGCACCGATGGCGGGGCGTAAAAATGGGGACTCCCGTGTATATCGGGACCGACGTGCTCATTGAGACTGCCTACCCTGAATGGGTACAGCTGGGAAACAACGTGGCCATTGGGATGCGCACAACGATCATTGCCCACTTCGAAGGGGATCCGCCATCTCCGGACCAAATGAAGGATCGCATCTCAGTCCGGATCGAAGATGAAGTGTTTGTCGGCCCGGGCTGCATCATTTTGCCGAACGTGACGCTCGGCCGTGGCGCGGTGGTCGCCGCGGGGAGTATTGTCACCCGTTCCGTCCCTCCCATGACCATGGTCCAGGGGAACCCCGCCCGGCCAATTGCTCACTGCGAAATTCCGTTGACCCACGACACGCCGCTCCAACAGTTTCTGCTTCGCCTGAAGCCACTCTCGGGGCAGCCGACCGGTCCTGCTGGCCACGACTGAAGCGCACGATGTGAGCTGCCCATGCACGTCTCGGGCGCCTCGTGATGACCTGCGCGCTCGACGGACCGGACATGGTGGAGGCGGTCTCGCTCGAGTACGTGAGCTGAGGCAGATCTCGGAGGACATCACGATGGCTCGTTCGATCGATCGCCGAAGTTTCTTGCGGCGGGCGGGCACCGCGGCCGTCGCCGCCATGGGCGCGCCGGTCGTTCGCCCCGCTCGCGCCACCGCCGGCCCCAACGAGCGCCTCGTCGTCGCGGTCGGTCAGTGGGGCACCGAGACGCCGTTCGCCTGGCGCGGCGTGCAGGGCGAGAAGCCCCTGTGGGACTGCGTCTACGATTCGCTGATCACGCGCGACCCGAAGACCTTCGAGTACCGCCCGGGGCTGGCCACGGAATGGAAGCCGTCGAACGAGCTCAAGACGTGGACGTTCAAGCTCCGCTCGGGCGTGAAGTGCTACTACGGCGTGATGCTCGGCGTGAAGTCCGTCACGTGGGCGCTGAGCAAGAAGGTGGGCGGCTGGCAATCGCTCGCGTACGTGCCGCTCGAGACCAACTACGAGTACGTGAGCCCGGCGGGCTGATCCAGGCCATGAAGCGCAGCCGCGAGCGGATCCTCACGACGCACGCGGGCAGCCTGCCGCGGCCGGCCGACCTGCTGGAGATGGTGCGCGCCCTGGCCGACGGGCGTCCCTACGACCGCGACGCGTACGCGCGCCGGGTGAAGAGCGCGGTCGGCGAGATCGTGCGTCGGCAGGTCGAGCTCGGCGTGGACGTGATCGACGACGGTGAGATGGGCAAGCCGAGCTTCGTGACCTACGTGACCGACCGCCTGAGCGGGTTCGAGCCGAGCGCCAAGGCCGCCGGGCTGCCGTGGTCGGGATCGAAGGAGTACATCTCGTTCCCCGAGTTCTACGCGGCCACCGTGCCCCAGAGCGCCAACACCCGAGCCCGGACGTTCGCGTGCACCGGGCCGATCGCCTACCACGGCCACGCGCAGGTGAAGACGGACATCGAGAACCTCAAGGCCGCGCTCGCCGGTGTCGGGGTCGAGGAGGCGTTCATCCCCGCCATCTCGCCCTCGAACGTCGAGGGTCGCCAGGAGAACACCTACTACAAGACGGACGAGGAATACCTGTTCGCGATCGCCGACGCCATGCGGGAGGAGTACAAGGCGATCGTCGACGCCGGGTTCCTGGTGCAGATCGACGATCCGCGCCTGATGACCTACTACATCATGGACCCGCGCTCGACCGTGGACGAGTGCCGCCGGTGGGCCGAGGTGCGCGTGGAGGCGCTGAACCACGCGCTCCGCGGGCTGCCGCGCGAGCGGGTCCGGTTCCACACCTGCTACGGGATCAACATGGGGCCGCGCGTCCACGACATGGAGCTGAAGCACGTCGTGGACATCATGCTGAAGGTCCGCGCCGGCGCCTACTCGTTCGAGGCCGCCAATCCGCGCCACGAGCACGAGTGGCGCGTGTGGGAGGGCGTCAAGCTCCCGGAAGGCGCGCTGCTCGTCCCGGGCGCGATCACCCAGTCGACCAATCTGGTCGAGCATCCAGAGCTGGTGGCCGAGCGGATCGTGAAGTTCGCCAAGGTCGTCGGGCGCGAGAACGTCATCGCCGGGTCCGACTGCGGCTTCGCGACGTTCGCCGGATCGACCGAGATCCATCCGAGCGTGGTCTGGGCGAAGCTGAAGGCGCTGAGCGACGGCGCGCGGATCGCGACGAAGCAGCTCTGGGGACGCGCCTGAGGCGGTAGGGCGGCGTGCAACGCTACATCGTCGGACGCCTGATCCAGTCCGTCGTCTCCATGGTCGTGGTGTCCGTCGTGGTCTTCGCGCTCGTGCGCCTCTCCGGCGATCCCATCCAGATCATGATGCCCGCCGAGGCGTCGAAGGCCGACATCGAGCTGATGCGCGCGCACCTCGGCCTCGACCGCCCGTGGCACGTCCAGTACTGGAAGTTCGCGACCCAGGCGCTCCAGGGAGACTTCGGCCGGTCCGTGCGGTTCCGACGCCCGGCCCTCGACCTGATCGCCGAGCGCTACGGGGCCACGCTCGAGCTCGGCGGCCTCGCCGTGCTCGTCGTGATCGTCGTCGCGCTCCCGGTCGGCGTCTACTCGGCGGTCCGACGCGGCAGCGCGCTCGACTACGGCGCTCGGGCCTTCGCCGCGCTCGGCCAGGCGGTGCCGCCGTTCTGGCTCGGGCTCGTGCTGGTGCTCATCTTCGGCGTGCTGCTGCGACTCCTGCCGACTTCCGGCCGCGGCACGCCGATGCACGTCCTCTTGCCGGGCATCACGCTCGGCTGGTTCGCGGTCGCCGGCCTCATGCGGTTGACGCGCTCGTCGATGCTCGACGTCCTCGGCAGCGAGTACGTCAAGCTCGCGCGCATCAAGGGGCTGTCGGAGCGGCGGGTGATCTGGAAGCACGCGTTCAAGAACGCCGCGCTGCCGGTGGTGACGTTCGCCGCGCTCCTGTTCGTGGCGCTCCTGAACGGCTCGATCATCGTGGAGACCGTGTTCGGCTGGCCGGGCCTCGGCCTGCTGGTGATCGAGGCCGTCGACTCGCGTGACTATCCGATCGTCCAGACCGTCGTGCTCTTCCTCTCGGCGATGTACATCGGCGTGAACCTGCTGGTCGATGTGCTCTACGCGTATCTGAATCCCAGGATCAGGTACTCGCGATGAGCGTGCCTTCCGCTACGCACGCGACGCCAGGCGCCCCACTCGCCGCTGACGACGCGGCCGTCGCGCGTCGTCACGACCGACGGTGGCCGCCGGCCGTCCCGCTGGCCATCGTCGTCTTGCTCGTGCTGTGCGCCGTGCTGGCGCCGCTGCTGGCGCCACACTCGCCGGTCGAGGGTTCCCTCGGTGAGCGGCTGGCGCCGCCGATCGGCCTCGAAGGCGCCAAGCCCGGCCACGTGCTCGGCACCGACCGCCACGGGCGCGACACCCTGAGCCGGCTGCTCTACGGCGCCCGCATCTCGCTGGCGGTGTCGGTGGTCGGCATCACGCTGACCGGCGCGGCGGGCAGCCTCATCGGCCTCCTGGCCGGCTTCCTCGGCGGCTGGACCGAGACGCTCCTGATGCGGCTGGCCGACATCTCGCTGGGTGCTCGAGCTGGACGATCATGTTCCGCCACATCGTCCCCAACCTGGCGCCCTCGATCCTGGTGCTGGCGACGCTACACGTCGGCTACGTGATCGTGCTCGAGGCGGCGCTGAGCTTCCTCGGCGTGGGCATCCCACCGCCCACGCCGTCGTGGGGTGTGATGGTGGCCGACGGGCGCGGGCTGATCGAGCAGGCGTGGTGGGTCTCGATCCTCCCGGGCATCGCGATCCTCGTCACCGTGCTCTCGCTGAACATCCTCGGCGACTGGGTCCGCGACCGCCTCGACCCGAAGCTGCGGCAGGTCTAGACATCCCCGGCCGCCGGATCAGTGTGATCGCGCAGCCTCGAAGAGTTCGACAAGATTACCATCCGGATCCTCGAGCAAGACCTGCTTGCCGCCGGGGCCGACGACCACATCATTACGGAAACGCAGGCCGGCGCGCTTCATTTCAGCCACGCGTGACGGAAGATCCTCCATCTCGACGACG
Organism: Candidatus Rokuibacteriota bacterium; assembly: GCA_003221515.1. Taxonomy (GTDB): domain Bacteria; phylum Methylomirabilota; class Methylomirabilia; order Rokubacteriales; family CSP1-6; genus AR31. Next base: position 43,009 of record QHSI01000101.1, on the reverse strand, counting down.
AAGCGATTCCATCCGCCGGGCTCGGGACGTCGCCCGTCAGGCATCGGCCGAGCCGCGGAGCTCTGTGGACCGGCGAGCCAAAGAGTCAGATCATTCTTGGAGACACGCGCGAAAGCCGGAGCCATGCTCTGATCCAGCTTGAATCCGAGCGCCGTGGTGTAGAAGGCCAAGGAACGCTCAACGTCGGCGACCAGATATCTGACCGTTGCCACCAGGTTATCCACCGATTGAGAGATCAAGAGAGCCCGCCGCCGCAGAGTCGGCGATCAGGCCGTGTCGTCGCTCCGCGCCAGGAACTGGCGCACCCGGTCCGTCACTTCCTTCGTGGGGAAGATCGTTTTCAGGACGCGCGCGCGCGTCAGCGGGTCGCTGGCGAAGAAGCGCTCGTAGAGCACCTGGCGGCTGCCGAAGGAGCTCCCGGCGATGTCCCACGCCAGGCGGAAGAGCTTCACCCGATCGCGCGCGCTGGCGCTGTCGGTCGCCAGGTACTGCTCGATCTCCGGCTGCAGCGGCCCCGCGAAGTCGGCCTCGCTCGGAACGATCATGAAGCTGCTCGACCCGAGGAGCTGGAGGATCTCGACCATCCGCGGATAGGCGGTCATGAACAGGTTGCGCGTGACCTCGGCCGGCATCGCCGCGGGGCACATCACGCCCCACTGGTTGAGCTTGGCGTCGGCCTCGGAGGCGCGCATGCAGGCCTTCATGAGCTCGGTGTACATGATCAGCTCGCCGATGCGCTCCTCGGCGTGGGGCAGGTGGGCGTTGCCGAGCGTCTCGGTGATCAGGAGCGCCACGCCGAGCACGAACTCGCACTTGGCCAGGTTCTTGGCGGCGCCCTGGTGCGCGGTGTGGGTCATCGAGTTGGTGGCGAACGCGGTGTCGTTGAGGATCTCGACGTCGCCCAGCACGAACACGCGCTCCCAGGGCACCAGCACGTCGTCGAAGAACACGACGCAGTCCATCTCCTCGAAGCGCGAGGCCAGCGGATGGTCGAAGTGTGAGCGCCCGAGGTCGAAGCTCTCGCGGCAGAGGAACTTGAGCCCGGGCGTGCCGCAGGGGATCGCGAAGTTGAGCGCGAAGGGGCTGTGGGGATCCGTGTGCCGGGCCAGGCGCGGGGAGTACACGGCGATCTCGTCCGACAGCGGTCCGAGCGTGGCGAGGACCCGGGCGCCGCTCACCACGACGCCGGCGTCGGTCTCGCGGACGATCCGCAGCGCCGTGCCTTCCTTCAGGTTGAACATGCCGGAGACGTCGCGGCTCCGCTGCAGGTTGATCAACGAGTGGGTCAGCGTCAGGTCGTTCTCGCGGATGTACTCGTAGTAGCGCTTGATGTTCTGGCCGAACTGGGGCCGGCCGCGGGCAAAGTAGTCGGCCGCCGCGCCCCACGCCGCGAACGTGACGTTCATGAAGTCGGGTGAGCGTCCCATCATCCCGCACGTCGTGCGCGCCCAGTTGAGCATCATCTGGCCGCGCCGCTCGACGTCTTCGCGGGTGTGCGGGTTGATGAACGACAGCCCCACGCGATCGCCGCTGGTGGGCGAGACGTAGGTCATCTCGTCGCGAAGCTGCGGGTCGTGCTGCATGTCGTAGAGCGAGGCGATCGCGAGCGCGCCGTTGCGCAGCCCGGGGTGCGTGGTCACGTCCTTGACCCGCTCGCCCCGCAGCCAGACCTCGCGCTCTTGCGCCTGCAACCCCTTGAGATATTCGCTGCCTGTGCGCGCTGGCATCGGTCTCTCCTTTAACCTACCCTACTCGACGTCCAGCTCGATGTCGCGGAGCACCGGGTCCGCCGTCCGGCACACTTCATTTTCCACCAGACCCCCGCACGCCGGGCAGCAGAACTGGCGGAACTGCACGTCGTCGTCGATGAACCGGCGCGGATCACCGATGAGCGTGTTGGCCGCCTGGATCGGCCGGTCGATGCGATGGCAGTGGAGCTTGTAGTTCTCGTGCGCGTCGCAGAGTGGCTGGCCGCAGCGCGCGCAGCCGAGCCAGGGGCGCCCGTCGCTCTTCACCAGATCCAGGCAGTCGGTCAGATGCCGGAGCAGCGGAAGCCGCGGGCCCGCGTAGGGCTTGGGCTCGCGGCCGAGCCGCTCGACCACCGCCTGGCGGCGCAGCGCCGCCGTCGCCGTCACGTCGACGCGCAGATCTTCCTCCTCGCCCGCGAGCACCACGCGAAAGAGCTCGCGCGCCGCGTGCGCCGAGACGTCGCCGAGGTAGACATCCTTGCGGACCGCCTCCGGATCGCGCTCGATCGGGTCGCCGTAGCCGGCGCCGGCGGCGAACGCGACTTCATAGACGTCATCAGGCCCCTGCTGGATGTCGATCTGGCGGAGTTGCAGGAGCACGTCCTCGCCACTGACCTCGCCGACGTCGCCGGGGATCTCGCGGCGGGCCAGCCACTGCTGGATGTCGGTCCCGCGCTTGAACCGGTAGTAGTTGGTGTTCGCGGGATAGCCGCCCATGAGGCCGGGCGCCGTCGGGATCGCGGCGCCCGACGACTCGGTGTCCTGGACGATCCCGTCGGTGCCGTGGGGGATGAAGCTCACGGCCGCCGAGTTGCCGCCCCGGAACTTGCCGGCGCCGCCGGAGTCGGTGTTCTCGCGCCGGTAGAGCACGAGCAGCGGGAAGCTCTGCTCGTTGTGCTCGACGTTGCCGATGCGGCAGATCGGGCTGCGCACCTGGCCGCCAGTGGCGATGCCGTCGCGGAACGAAAACGCGCCGATCGCGCCCACCATGGGGTCGAGCAGGAGATAGCCGAACTTCTCGCCCCACTGGTCGATGCCGCGGAACACCGTCAGCGGGAACTGGCTGGTGCCGCCGATGCACATCGCGTCGCGCTTGAGCTCGGGATCGCCCGACAGCAGCTTCGAGATCGTGTTGTACGCGGGATAGAGCGAGATCTCCATGGCCTGCACGGGCGCCGTCGACACCGAGGCCGGATGAGCCGCCGACGTGAACGCGCCGAGCGAGGGCTGGAACTCGATGTGGCGCAGGGCGCCCCCGATCGCGTAGAGCTGGTCCCAGCAGAGCAGCTCGTTGATCGCGGTCATGATCGAGCCGCGCCAGCCCGAATAGGTCGTGTTGATCGCGCCCACCTGGGGCGCGGTGCCGGCGTTGTCGAAGACGAGCCGGTCGCCCTTCTTCTGCATGTTGAGCATGACCTGGTAGGTCTTGCGGTCGCCGACGTACGCGACCTCGACGTAGCTCCGCTCGCGCCACACCCCGTCGGGCAGCTTCGCGAGCTTCTGGAGGAACGCCTGCTCGGCGTTGTCGATGATCTTCCGCATCACGCCCTTGACGACTTCCGGGCCGTAGCGGCGGATCAGGCCGAGGATGCGGCGCTTGGCGGTGTTGTTGCCGGCGATCTGGGCTCGCAGGTCGAGCGCCACCAGGTAGGGCTTGCGCGAGGCACGCAGGTAGACGCCCTCGATGTCGCGCCTGAGCTCCCCGCGCTCGACGATCTTCACCGGCGGGATCAGGATGCCCTCGTCGAAGGAGTCTCGCGCGTTCGGGCAGAAGCTGCCGGGCGTGATCCCACCGACATCGTACTGGTGCAGGACGTTGGTGATCCAGCAGAAGAGCTTGCCGTCCCAGAACACCGGGGTGAGCAGCGTGACGTCCATCTGATGGGCGGCGCCAACCCAGGGATCGTTCGAGAGGAACATGTCGTCCTCGAAGATGCCCGGGTTCTGCGAGCGGTACTCGAGCGTCCACTTAACCTGCACGTCCGAAACGCCCGACATGTATAGCTGATATGGGCCGTAATAGATGAACTCGCCGTCCTCGGTGAAGATCGAGGAGTTGAGGTCGAAGGCGTACATCGCCACCGGCGAGCCCGAGATGCGCTGGATCGTCATCCCCAGCTCTTCGTTGATGTTCCAGAGGTTGTGGCGGATGACCTCGTAGGTGATCGGGTCGATCTTGTCGGTCCATTCCCGGTGCAGCGTGAGGCTCGGATGGATCGCGAGCGTGTCGCCGGGAATGTAGGAGAAGGTCGTCCCGTCGTGCGGGCCGGAGGTCGTCGAGCTCGGATGCGGGCGATCCGCCATCTCAGCGGCCTCCCAGATCGATCAGCACGTTGCCGTAGGCGTCCATGCGCGCAGTCTCCCACGGGTGGACGACGATCGTCGTGTCGGGTACCTGAATGATGGCGGGACCCGGGATCACGTTGCTCGGCGCCAGCCGGTGGCCCCAGAACACGGGCGTCGCGTCGAAGTCGCCGAGCTCGGCCCAGTAGACGGGCCGCGTGCCCGCGCGAGCCTCCCGCGCGGGCTCGCGGTCGGCCTCGCGCGCGGCGACGATGCGCGGCTTGGCGCTGACCGCCGAGGCACGCACGCGGTAGGTGACGATCTCCAGACGCGCCTCGTGAAACCCGGCGCCCTTGCCGTAGACCGTCTCGTAGCGCCGGTGGAAGTCGCCGATCAGCGACGCCAGCGCCGCGGCGTCGAGCGGCCCGGGCGCCACCGGCACCTCGACCTCGTTGATCTGGCCCTTGTAGCGGATGTCCGCCGAGCGGGCCAGGCGCGCCAGCTTCATGTCGACGCCGTCGGCGGCAAGCTGACGCAGGCCCTGCGCCTCGAGCTCCACGAAGTGGCTCATGACCCGCGCCGGGTCGAACGGGCTCGACTGGATGTCGACGGCCTCGTAGATGTGGAGCAGGTCCGCCGAGGCGGCCCCGAGCGCCGACCAGAGCGAGCAGATCTCGCCCAGCGGCACCACGACGCCTTGAGCGCCGAGCTCGCGCGCGTAGACACCCGCGTGCACGGGCCCGGCGCCGCCGTAGGCGAACACCACGCAGTCGCGCGGGTCGTACCCCTTCTGCACGGTGACCTTGCGGATCAGATCGGCCATCTGGTGCTCGACCACGCGCACGGCGCCGCTGGCGGTTTCGACCAGGCCCATCCCGAGTCGCGTGGCGATCGGCCCCAGGCTCTCACGGGCCTTCTCGAGATCGAGGCGCAGCCGGCCGCCCAGGAAGTAGTCGGGGTCGATGTAGCCGAGCACCAGATCGGCGTCGGTCACCGTCGGCTGCGTACCGCCGCGCCCGTAGCACGCGGGGCCGGGCTTGGCGCCCGCCGAGATCGGACCCACCCGCATCGTGGCGCTCACCTCGTCGATCCAGATGATCGAGCCCCCGCCGCTGCCGACCGAGCGGATGTCGATGCGCGGGACGAAATACTCGTACTGGTGGACGACGCTCTGGTAGCTGGCGATCGGCTCACCGTCCCACACCAGGCCGACGTCGAACGAGGTGCCGCCCATGTCGGTGGCGATGATGTGCTTGGCGCCGATGATCCCGCCCAGGTACTGCGAGGCGAGCACGCCGGCGACCGGCCCGGAGTCGAGCGTGAGGAACGCGCGCCGCGCCGACTCGGCGGCCGGGATCACACCACCGCCGCACTGCATGACCTGCAGCGGGTATCGCAGGCCCGCGGCCTGGGCGCGCGACTCGAGCCGGTCGAGATAGCGCGACATCACCGGGCCCAGATAGGCGTTGAGCACCGTCGCCACCGTGCGCTCGTACTCGCCCCAGCGCGGGATCAAATCGGCCGAGCAGCAGACGAACACGCCGGGCGCCAGGCGCTCGACCATCTGCTTCACGCGCCGCTCGTGCTCGGGCGCCTTGAACGACCAGAGAAAGCAGATCGCGATCGCCTCGACGCCCTTGGCGACGAGCCGCCTGATGGCCTGCTCGGCCTCGCCCTCGTTCAGCTCGACGACCACCTGGCCCTTGCAGTCGACACGCTCGCTGACCTCCGCGATGAAGGGTTTGGGCACGATCGGGTCCGGCTTGCCGCTCTCGGGGAAGTGCAGGACCTGGACGTTGTTGAGCCCGGGCACGCCGCGGGCGCCCCGCATGATGTGGATGACGTCGCGGTGCCCCTTGGTGGTGATGAGCCCCACACGCGCGCCCCGCCGCTGGAGCATGGCGTTCGTGCCGACCGTGGTGCCGAGCGCCAGCCGCGCGGTCTCGCCCAGCAGCGCCTCGATCGTGATCCCGAGCCGCTCGGCGGCCACCCGTAGCGACTCCATGACGCCTTCCGAAAAATCGTCCGGGGTGGACGGCGCCTTGGCGGCCGTGAGCTTTCCGTCGGCGTCCATCACGATGCAGTCCGTGAAGGTGCCGCCGGTGTCGATGCCGATGATGTAGGCCATGCCCTGTCTCCAACGATCGCGGATTGCGCCGAGTATAATCCGGCCCGTCGGAGACGACAGCGAATCGTGGGTGAGGATCTGCTCGAGGTCCGGGATCTCCGGACCTACATCTATACGCGCCGCGGGGTCGTGAAGGCGGTCGACGGCGCGACGTTTTCGGTCCAGCGCGGCGAGACCCTCGGGATCGTCGGCGAGTCCGGCTCCGGCAAGTCGATGACGTGCCTCTCGATCTTGCGATTGGTGCCCGAGCCCGGCGGCAAGATCGTCGGGGGCGACATCGTCTTCGACGGCCAGAGCCTGCTCGCCAAGAGCCCCGAGGAGATGCGCCAGCTCCGCGGCTCGCGGATCGCGATGATCCTGCAGGACCCGATGGCCTCGCTGAATCCGGCCATGACGGTCGGCGAGCAGATCGCGGAGACGCTCTGGCTCCACCGCGGCCTCCGCGGCCGCGCCCTCGACCAGCGCGTGCTCGAACTCCTACGGCAGGTGAGGATCAGCGATCCCGAGCGGCGCGTGCACGCCTATCCCCATCAGATGAGTGGCGGCATCCGCCAGCGCGTCGCCGGCGCGATCGCGATCTCGTGCCAGCCGAGTCTCCTGATCGCCGACGAGCCGACGACGTCGCTGGACGTGACGATCCAGGCGCAGTACCTGCGGCTCCTGAAGGAGATCCAGCGCGAGACCAACCTGGCGCTGGTCTTCGTCACGCACGATCTGGCGATCGTGGCCAAGCTCTGCGACCGGGTCGCCGTCATGTATGCCGGGGGCGTCGTCGAGATGGGCAAGACGCGCGACATCTTCAATGAGCCGCGTCACCCGTACACGATCGGGCTGCTGAACTGTCTGCCCACCCTGCGCCGCGGCCGCGAGCCGCTGACGGCGATCGATGGCCAGCCGCCCGATCTGGCCGCGGTGCCTCCGGGCTGTAGCTTCGCGCCGCGATGTCCGATAGCCGAGCCGCGCTGCGTCGAGGCCCGGCCGGCGCTGGAGCCGATCGCGCAGGGGCATCTCGTCGCATGCCTGCGTGCAGAGGACACCTCGAAGCCGAATGGACGCGTGGTGTCGCTATCGAGTATGGCGAATCCGGCTCGCGACGACCTGGACGGCGGAGGCGACGTCGTACTCGAGGCGCGTGCGCTGACGAAGCACTTCCCGTTGGCGCGGGGGACGATCTTCGCCCGCGCCGCGGGCACCGTGAAGGCGGTCGACGGCGTCGACTTCGTCCTGCGTCACGGGGAGACGCTCGGGCTCGTCGGCGAGAGCGGATGCGGGAAGACCACCGCCGCGCGGCTCGTTCTGTCCCTCGAGCGCCCGACCGCCGGCGGTGTCCTGTTCCGCGGCCGCGACATTCACTCGCTTGACCGTGACGAGACGAACGAGTACCGACGAGCGGTGCAGGCCGTGTTCCAGGATCCGTACGGCTCGTTGAACCCACGCCTGACGATCCGCACGACGGTGGGCGAGCCCCTCACCCAGAACCAGCCAGGCCTCACGCGCGCGGAGATCGACGAGCGCATCGCCGGCTCGCTCACGCGGGTGGGATTACGGCCGCGGATCGCCGACGACTACCCTCACGAGCTCTCCGGAGGCCAACGCCAGCGCGTCGCGATCGCCCGGGCCCCGACGACGGATCCTGAGTGCATCCTGCTCGACGAGGCGGTCTCGGCGCTCGACGTGTCGATCCGCGCCCAGGTGATGAACCTGCTGCGAGAGATCCAGGACCGTCTCGGCGTCAGCTATCTCTTCATCGCCCACGACCTGGCGGTCGTGAAGTACGTGAGCACGCGGATCGGCGTGATGTACCTGGGCAAGCTCGTCGAGACGGCGCCGGCGAACGAGCTCTACGCGAACCCGCTCCATCCGTACACGCAGGTGCTCCTGAACAACGCGCTGCCGTCGCATCCGGACGACGTGCGCGAGGAGGTCATTCTGAGGGGTGAGGTGCCGAGCGCGTTCAATCCGCCGGCGGGGTGTCGATTTCATCCCCGGTGTCCGCAGGCGCTGCCGGTGTGCTCGGAGGCGGAGCCAGTGCTGCAGGAGCACGCGCCGGGACATCACGTCGCGTGTCACCTCTACGGTTCCTGATCAGCCCATGTCCTCGACGACTATCCATCAATCGGCTTCCAGCCATGGATGAGCGTACCTTCTGGTTCCTGGAACAGGAAGTAGTGTCCGCCGGATGTCCCCGGCTGCTCTTCCTCTCGTGAGATGGGCCGCCCTTTGAGGGAACACAGCAGGAGCGCTCCTACGCCGCCGTGTGACACCACCGCGATTGACCCAGCGCCAGGCGTGGTCTCTGCAATCCATGAAAGTGCCTCGACGATACGGGCTTGGGCGGCTTCAGCGCGCTCCCACCCGCGGATGCTCGCGCTTGGACGAGCGAAGAAAGCATCGACGGTCACTTCGAACTCTGCCTTGGCCAGGTAGCCAGTGGCCACGCGGTCGTTCTCCCCGAGCGCTGAGACCTGGTGAAACGGAATACCCGTCGCCTCAGACAGAATGAGTGCGCCATCAACGGCCTTCTGCTCGGTACTGCAATAGATCGCCTCGACTTGACGGAGCCAGTCCTGGCTCAGCAGGCGCTGCATCCGGCTCCGGCCACGCGGAGAGAGCGGCCACTGGGGGACAGGGACAGCGGGGTCGATCACGACATCGGGATGCGTGATGAAGTACATGCCGCGTGACATCGCCTGGGCCCCGGAACTTGTCTCGGCGTAGATCAGGGCGCGTGCGCCGGGCGCCCGGCCAAGAAGACGCGCGCCGGCGTCAGGGGCAGCGCCGTGATCCCTAGGTTTCCTGACGGCAGGGCGTCGCACACCGCGTTGGCGATGGCGCCGCCGAGCCCAGGGTTACCCACCTCACCGAGACCGCGCAGCCCCAGCGGGTTCGTCGTCGCTCGCACTTCCTGATAGAAGCCGTCGACCAGTGGGACATCGGGAGCCATCGGCAGCGCGTAGTCCATGAACGTGCCCGACTGCAGCTGGCCGTCGGCGCCGTACACGAGGCTCTCGAGCAGCGTGTTGCCGATGCCGAAGGCGACGCCGCCCACGAGCTGACCATCGACCAGCGCCGGGTTCACCGCACGGCCGACGTCGGCGCCCACGACCACACGGACGAGCTTGATGGCGCCGGTCTCGGGGTCGACGTCGGCAACCACGGCGGCGGCGCCGCCCGCGTAGGTGATCTTCGGCACCTCGAACGACGCGCCCGCCGCGAGACGACGCTCCGCCGCCAGCTCCGTCAGCGTCACCCGCCGGCCGCCCGCCTCGACGACGCCACGCGCGTACTTCACCTCGGCCTCCGGAACGCCCCAGCGAGCCGCAGCCCGCTGGCGAGCCTCGGCGATCAGCTTCGCCGCCGCGAGGTGCGCCGCGTTGCCGGCGGTGATGGTGCCGCGCGAGCCGTAGGTGCCGACGCCGCTCTCGACCATCGCGGTGTCGGCGTGACGCACCGTAAACTTCCCGGTCGGGAGACCGAGAGCCTCGCCCAGGATCTGGGCGAGCACGGTCTCGAGCCCTGGCCCCATCGACGAGGCGCCCGTGTCCACGATCAGCGTGCCGTCGGGCCTCGCCTCTACCTGGGTGGTCTCGAATGGGCCGAGGCCGGTTTTTTCGACGTAGATCGCGAAGCCGATGCCTCGACGTAGCCCGCCGGCCCGCGCGTTCAACGCGGCCTGCTCAGCGCGGGTACGCTTATAGTCCAGCCGGCGCAGCAGCTCCTCGAACAGCGCGGGGAAGTCGCCGGAGTCGTAGACCGTGCTGCCACCGAAGGACCTGGTGCCGCAGTCGTACGGCATCTCGTCAGGCCGGATCAGGTTGCGGCGGCGAATCTCCGCAGGGTCCAGACCGAGGCGCGCGGCCGCGCGGTCCACGAGGCGCTCGCGGACGAAGTTGCACTCCGGGCGGCCGGGCGAGCGGAGCGTGCCAGCCGGCGTCTTGTTGGTCACGACCGACCAGAGATCGCACGCGTAGTTGGGGACGCGATACGGCCCCGGCAACAGCGCGGCACCGAATTCGGCGGGCACGAGCGCGGCCGTGCGCACGTAGGCGCCGATGTCGGCGTGGATCACCGCGCGCATCCCGGCGATGCGGCCTTCGCCGTCGAAACCGACCTCGATCTCGTAGGCGACCTCGCGCGCGTGGTTAGCGGACATTAGATTCTCGCGGCGGCTCTCGATCCAGCGCACGGGCCGCCCGAGCTTCATGGCGGCGAGCGGCACCAGGATGTCCTCGGGATAGAGCTCGCCCCGCACGCCGAAGCCGCCGCCCACGTCCACCTCGGTGAGGCGGAGCGCGCCCAGCGGGATGCCGAAGATCGGCGCCAGGATGGTCCGGTTGATGTGGATGCACTTGGTGGAGCCAATCAGGTGGAGCTCGCCGCCGCGCGGGTCGGGCGGCACCGCGACGAGCCCGCGCGTCTCGAGGGCCGCCGCCGTCTGGCGCGGGTAGGCGAAGCGCTCGCGAAGCACGAGCGCGGCGCCGGCCAGCGCCGCGTCGGCGTCGCCCACGCGCATCGTGATCGTGGCGACGTTGTTCGTGTCCGTGCTCTGGAAGAGCCGCGGTGCCCCGGGCGCGAGCGCGTCGGCGGTCGATGCGCAGGCCGGGAGCGGCTCGTAGACGACGTCGATGCGGTCGAGAGCGTCGCGAGCGATGTACGGATCGTCGGCGACGACCAGCGCCACCGGCTCGCCCACGTAGCGGACGACCTCTCGCGCGATCGCCGGTTGCAGATAGCGCTCGGTGCCCTTGGGAGCCGGCACGCGATTGGGAATGACGGCGGCCGGCGGCACGTCCGCGCCGGTGAGAACGGCGTGGACGCCGGGCAGGTCGCGCGCGGCCTTCGCGTCGATCGACACCAGGCGGGCGTGAGCGTGAGGCGAGCGGAGCACCACCGCGTGCAGCATCCCGGGTACGCGCACGTCCTCGACGAACCGGCCGGAGCCGCTGACGAACCGATCGCCGCCGAGTCGTGGATGCGCTTCGCCGATCACGCGCGAGATCCTATCATCGGCGGGGCTGCGCTCGTGCTCGATACGCGGTGATCGCGCGCTCCAGGTCGGCCAGCTCCTCGCACGGGAGCAGGCAGATCCGGCGAAGCGCCGCCAGGTGCTCCTCGGCCTTCGGCAGGTCGCCCACCAGCAGGTAGGCCTCGCCGACGTACTCGTGAGCGCCGCGGTGGCGAGGGTTGAGCTCGAGCGCCCGCTTGTAGTGTTCGAACGCGACGTCGAGCTGGCCGAGATGCCGGTACGCGAACCCGAGGTAGTTCTGGAGGTCGGCGTTCTCGGGGTCGCGCAGCGCGGCCTGCCGGAATCGCTTGACCGCTTCGGGCCAGTCCTTGCGCTCGTACGCCAGCTTGCCGGCCGCGTAGTCGGGGTCGCTGGCCGTCGCCTCGGGCTTGGTCTCCGTCGGGTCCGCGAAGGTCGCCGACGGCATGCTGACGACGGCGGCCACGGCCATCGCCGCGGCCGCCGCGATCCTCGAACTCAACGCTGGCCGAGGAACGCCTTCGCGCGCGCGGTCTCCGGTCGCGCCGTGTCGGCCTTGCTGGCCAGCGCCACGAGCTTCTCGAAGTATCCCGCCGCCTTCTGGCGATCGCCGGCCGCCTCCGCCGCTCGCGCGGCGCCGTAGAGACCGCGATAGCGGTTCGGATTCTCCTTGAGCGACGCCTCGAACTCGCGCTCCGCGGCCGCGCCCTGTCCCATCTGCAGCAAGAGCTCCCCGAGCAGCTCGCGCATCGGGTAGAGCCGGTTCTCCATCGCCACGTGCTTGACGCTGGCATCCTCGTTGTCGGCGGCGTCGCGCATGAGCTTCAGGGCCTGGTCACGCGTGCCCTCGGCGTACGCGATCCACGCGGAGACGGCCAGCATCTGCTCTTCGGTCCGGTCGGCCCAGTAGGATTGATTCGATTTCTCCAGCGCGGTACGCAGGTCTTGCATCGCCTTGATCTCGCCCTTCGCTCCGGCCAGATCGCCGCTCCGCGCCATGCCGAGGCCGCGCGTGAAGCGCACGAGGGAATCGGCTTGAGCGCGCCCGGTCGACACGACCGGCAACTTCGCCGCGCCGGCCCAGTCACCGCGCTCGAGCGCATAGCGCGCCGGGACCACCGCGACGGCCGTGAAGACCGCGATGTTCGGATAATCCTGCTTGGGAAGCGCGGCGATCTGATCCACCAGCGTCTTCGCCTTCGCGTCTTGAGCGAGCTGCAAGTGGGCGTACACGACGAAGTCGGTCGCGTGATGGTAGTCGGACTGGATCTCGAGCGCCGACCGGTTCGAGGCGATCGAATCCTCCCACATGCCGACCATGGAGTAGATGTGCGAGGGCATGTGCCGGGCGTGCGGCGCTGCCGGCGCGAGCCGCCCATAGAGCGCTGCGATCTTGATGCCCTTGTCGGCGAGCGGGGGGTAGTCGTAGGCGTGGACCAGGTAGTGGGCCACGCCGGGATGGTCGGGGTTCTGCTTGAACAGGCGTTCCAGGATCTCCGCAGATTTGAGCTGGTTGGCGTAGGTCTTGTCGTTCTTGGGCGCCGAGGCCTGCAGGGTCAGCGCGTAGTAGACGGACGCTTCGAAGTCGTCCGGATAGCGCTGCGCCATCTGCTCCATCGCCTTCGTGTAGGCGGCCATCCGGGCGTTCAGCGGCGCCTTGTCGTGGTCCTTGAAGTAGGCGCCGATCGCCTCGATCCAGTCCTTCTCGCGCTGGGTCTTCGCCCCGATCGCCCGCGCCTTGTCGAGCGCCTCGGCCGCCGCCACGGCGTCCTTGGGTGGCGGCGGCGCCGCCAGCGAGTTTCCGAGGTAGTTGACGGCCAGCCCCCAGTACCCCATCGCGCACTTCGGATCCTGCTGGACGACGCCGTCGAACACCTTGCGCGCTTCCGTGAACCAGTACGAGTGCAGCATCGCCACGCCGCGCTCGAACTGCGCCCGCACCGTGGTGTCGCAGGACGTCGGGAACGTGAGCTTGCCGAGCTTTTCCTGCGCGAGCCCTGGGACCGCGAACACGACGAGAGCGAGAAGAAGTGCGATCGACGTCAGCGTGGTTCTCATAGGTCCTCCGCGGAGCAATTCGTCGAGGAGCTGGTGGCGTACGTCCGGAGAGCGTATCCCGCGTCCCAGAGACCGAGGGAACTGAGAGCCCCTCAGTGCTCCCGGCCGGCGCGCAACACGCGACCGGGGAACGCGCCGGTGTGCTTGCCGTGCTCCAGCACCACCTGGCCGCCGACGATCACGTGATGCACACCGTCGGCGCCCTGCACCCGCCGCGGAGTGCCGGACGGCCCGTCGTGGGTGACTTCGTCCTCCCTGATGCCGATCGACGCCAGGTCGAACACCATCAGGTCGGCCGCCAGCCCCTCGCGGATCATGCCGCGATCGCGCAGGCCCATGATGCGGGCGGGCTGGAAGGTGTACCGGCGGATCGCGTCCTCGAGCGTGAGCAGCTCGCGGTCACGCACCCACTGACCCAGCACGTAGCTCGACTCGCCGGCGGTGCAGAAGTTCGTGTTCAGGTGCGCGCCCGCGTCGGACTGCGTCGGCAGCGCGTGGCCGCTCTTCACCATGTCGGCGATCAGCACTTCTTCCTCGGCCGAGCGCGTCATCAGCTGGAACTCCGTGTCGAGCCCTTCCTCGAGCGCCAGGTCCAGCATCATGTCGGCGACGTGCTTGTTGTGTTTCTGGGCGAGCACGGTCAGGCTCTGGTCGACGAGTCCCCCGTTCTTGGCGAGCTTCACCTTGCGGACGAAGATCGCGCTCCAGGGCACGAGCCGGCCCGCCACGCCGGGCCGCCGCCGCTGCGGCTTCAGGGCCTGGTCGCGCATCTTCGCGCGCCGCTCGGGGTCGGCGAGCGCGGCCAGCCGCTCGGGGACGCGCAGGTGCATGACGACGTCCCACACGTCGAGGTTATGGAAGAAGGTCGTCTTCTTCAGCGTGAATCGCGGATTGAACGGGATCGCCCGCAGCAGGTTGTAGAGCTGCGCGCCCTCGCGCGAGGCCTTCTGCACGTACGGCCAGGCGTTGGTGTCGAAGCTCAGGAAGAACACCGGGCGGCCGCTCGCCACGGCCACGTCGCGCAGGTGATCGAGGTCGGCGGGGCTTGGCTTGCCGGCGCCCTTCGGCAGGATCTCGATGATCCCCCTGTTGAACTCGCCGAGCGTCCGGCCAAAGGCCACGCGCTCCTCGTCGGCGGCGAGCCGGCTCGGCACGGGCTGGCCTTGCGGTCCCGCGTGCGTCGGCGAATCCGTCGTGCTCCAGCCCCAGGCGCCGGCCTCGAGCGACTCGTGCAGCAGCCGCTGCATGTGGGCGATCTCGTCCGGCGTCGCGGCGCGGTCCCAGGCGGCCTGGTCCATCGCCGAGAGCCGGAGGGGATTGTGGCCGACCAGCGGCATCAGGTTGAGCCCGAGCCCGATGTCGATCGCGGTCAGGTACTCGTCGAAGTTCTCCCAGGTCCACGGGACGACGGACGCGAGCGAGCGCACCGGGATGTCCTCGACGCAGCAGAACGTCGCGAGCATCGCGTCGCGATGCTCCGGCCGCAGCGGGGCCAGGGTCAGGCCGCAGTTGCCCATCAGGACCGTGGTCACCCCGTGCCAGATGGACGAGGTGCAGAGCTTGTCCCAGAAGGGCTGGGCGTCGTAGTGGGTGTGCGTGTCGATGATGCCCGGCGCGACGAAGAGCCCTTCGGCGTCGATCGTCGCGGCGGAGGCGCCGCGGATCTTGCCGATCTCGACGATCTTGCCGTCCTTCACCCCCACGTCGGCGCGATAGCGGGAAAACCCTGAGCCGTCGACGACCATGCCGTTCTTGATGACGAGATCGTGAGCCATCAGTCTCTTCCTCCGGAAAGCTCCCTCACTGGGACAGCACAGGCTTCTCGTAGCACACCTATCGGGGTATCGGCAACAAAGGCTTCCGGCCCGGGTGGACCTGCTGATCGACCGCCCTGAACACGAGCGCCGTCGCGGCGTAGTTCCCCATCAGCGCCACGAGCTCGACCACGCCCTGGCGCCCGAACAGCTCCACGGCCCGGGCGAAGGTTTGCGACTGGACTTTCCTGCGGCGAAAGAGCTCGCGGCCGAAGCCCACGATCGCCGCCTCCTTCGCGGGTAGGCCGGCCAGGGGTCGGCGGCGCTTCACGACGTCGATGATCGTCTGCTCCAGCCCCTCGATGAGCGCCGCGGGCTCGTGCGCCGTCCACTCGAACTGGCTGTCGAGCTCGCGCGCCGCGACCAGGATCGCCAGCTCGGTGAGGCGACGGCCGAGCGCGGTGTCGAAACGCAGGTACTGGTTCACGGCGCGCTGGAGCTCGCCCAGCCGTGGGCTATGGAGCCAGATCCCGCTCGGGCCCTGCAGCCCGACCAGCGTCCGACTCTGCGGGCCGACGACCGCGTCGTAGAGACGCTGGCCCTGTGCGTCCATCTCCTCGCGGGTGGGGAGGGGCAGCCGCGAGAGCGAATCAGCGTGGACGTCCGGGGGCAGCGCCGTGGCCGCCGCCGCGGCGGCGCGGCGGCCGGAGCGACCGGCCGCGTGGCGGCGGGAGCGACCCGCCGCGCGGGGGCGGGAGCGACGCGCCCTCAACGCTTGCGCACGTACTTCGTCAGCCGCTTGCCGCCGGCTTCGGCCAGGTAGATGTCGCCGCGGGAGTCGACCCAGATGCCGTGACCCGAGGGCGAGTCGAAGCGCGCCAGCACCTTGCCGTTCTTCTCCAGCACGCTGACCGACGGCCGCTGCTCGCTGACGTACGCGATCTCCTGCGCGTCGAAGTAGATGTCGGTGGGCTTGTGGATGTCGCGCCACTGGGCGACGAACTTCCCCGCGCCCGTGAAGACCTGGATGCGGCTGTTCTCGCGATCGCACACGTAGACCGTGCCCGCCCGGTCGACCCAGAGGCTGTGCGGGAGATGGAACTCTCCGGGCTCCTGCTTGCCGGGCTTGCCCCAGGAGTCGATCAGCTTGCCGTCGGCCGCGAAGCGGTGCACGCGGCTGTTCCGGTAGCCGTCGGACACGTAGAGCTCGCCGGACGGCGCCGGGAACATCTCCGTCGGCTTGTTGAAGGGCCCGGCGGCGCGCGGCGGGAGCTCGATGTCCTTCGTCGCGCCGGTGTCGGAGGCCTGGCCGCGGACGCCGAGCGTGAGCAGCGGCTTGCCGTCGAGCGTGAACTTCATCGCCAGGTGGTCGTTGCGGTCGGTCACATAGATCACGTCGTCCTTGATGGCGATGCCGTGGGGGTCGGTGATGAGGCCGCTGCCCCACGACGTGAGGTATTGCCCGTGACGGTCGAACACGACGATCGGCGGATCCTTGCGCTGGAAGGCGTAGACCCGGTCCTGGGAGTCGGTGGCCACCGCGCTCACCTGGCCCCACGCCCAGCCGCTGGGTAGCTGGGCCCACTTCTCGTTCAGCTCGTACTGGTAGGTGCCGCTGCCCACGATCGTCATTGCCGATTCCTCCTCTGTCGTAGCCGCGCCGCGGCCGGCGGGGCCCCAGCCCCGCGACGGCCTGCAGCGCGCACTGCGTGTGTAGAGCCGCGCCGCGGGAGAGACGAGGCCGCTTGACGCGCGCCCGTCTCGGGGATGATGATTCGTGCACTCCACGTAACGGAGGCCATGCCATGCCCCGGATCAAGCTCGTTCATCACGTCAACGTCCCGATCAGCAGCCGGGAGCGGACGCGGGAATGGTACATCAAGGTCCTCGGCCTGTGAGCGCGAACCTCGGCGGCACGCTGTCTAGCACCTCATAAAGCAGGAGAGAGAGACTCGACCATGGCCGACAAGATCGCCGCGCAAGCGTTGAAAGGCCTCCTCGAAGGCGCCGCACCGTTCGCCCTGATCGACGTCAGGGAAGCGGGCGAGTACAACAGCAGCCATATTCCCGGTGCCAGCCTCATCGCCCGGCGCCAGCTCGAGCTCTCGATCAAGCACGCCGTCCCGCTGACGGACACGCACGTCGTGCTGTGCGACGACGACGGGCGGCGCGCGCAGCTCGCGGCGGCCTCCGTGGAGCGGCTGGGGTACCGTCGCGTGTCGGTGCTCGACGGCGGCATCAACCGCTGGGTGACCGACGGCTTCGAGACCGAGTGGGGCAGCAACGTGCCCAGCAAGGACTTCGGCGAGAAGGTCGAGGTCGTCAACCACGTCCCGGAGATCGAGGCCAAGGAGCTGGCCGAGCGCATCGCGAAGGGCGAGAAGTTCGTCATCCTGGACAGCCGCACGCCGGAGGAATTCCAGCGCTTCTGCATCCCCGGCGGCCGGAGCGTGCCGGGCGGCGAGCTTTCGCTGCGCATCACCGACATCGCCAAGAACCTCGACCGGGACACGACGATCATCGTCAACTGCGCGGGCCGCACGCGCAGCATCATCGGCACGCGCGTCCTGCAGCGCATGGGCATTCCCAACGTCTACGGCCTGAAGAACGGGACCGCCGGCTGGGTGCTGGCGGGCCACAAGCTCGAGACCGGCGCCGATCGCGTGCGGCTGGCGCCGCCGTCGGCCGAGGGCGTGGCGGCGGCGGAAGCGTACGCCGCGAAGCTCGCCGCCGAAGACGGCGTGCGCTCCCTGGACGTCGCCGGGCTGCTCGCCGTGATCGAACGCGGCCGCCAGGAGGTCGTCTACCTGATCGACGTCCGCACCGCCGAGGAGTACGCCGCGGGGCATATCCCTGGCTTCCGCTGGTTCCCCGGTGGTCAGGCCGTCCAGCGCTCCGACGACGTGGCGGTCGTGAAGAATGCACCGATCGTCTTCGCCTGCGACGGCAAGGCGCGCGCGACGCTGATCGCCTCGTGGTACCGCCAGATGGGCTACCGCGAGGTCTACGCCGTCAGTGGAGGCACGTCCGCCTGGACCGCGAGCGGCCGCTCGCTCGAGCGCGGCGTTCCGGACGAGGCTCCGGTCGGCTACCGCGAAGCGCGCGGCCACGTGAAGGCCGTGTCGCCGGCCGAGCTGCACGCCTCGCCGCCGCCGGCCATCATCTTCGTCGACACCAGCCAGGACTTCGCCCGCGGCCACGTGCCCGGCGCCCGTTGGGTCCCGCGGGGATGGCTCGAGCTCTGGATCGGCGACGTCGTGCCGTCGAAGAGCACGCCGGTCGCGGTGACCTGCCTCAACGACCGGGGCTCGATGCTCGCGGCCGTCACGCTGAAGGAGCTCGGCTACCAGCGCGTGTCGGTGCTCGACGGGGGCATGGCGGCGTGGCAGAAGGCGGGGCTCCCGCTCGAGAAGGGGCTGTCGGGCGTGATGGCGCCGCCGACCGACGTCGTGCCCGCCGGGCCCGATCGCAACTTCGCCGACATGCAGAATTATCTGAGATGGGAAGAGGCGCTGGGCTACAAGTACGCTTCGGTGAAGCACTAGGGCTACTGGCGACAAACAATGAAGATCGCGACGCCCGACCTGGTCACGAACTCCTACTTCCCCGCGCTCGCCGCCGAGGAGCTCGGCGTCTATCGTGACGAGGGGCTCGACGCCCACGTCGAGCTGCTCCCGTCGCTCGACGCGGTGAACGCGCTGCGCGACGGCGCCGTGGACTTCGTGGCCGGGGGGGCGCACACGATGCTGCTCGCGTTCCCGAACTGGAAGGGCGCCAAGCTCGTGGTCACGCTCTCGCAGGGCACGCCCTGGCTCCTGGTGCTCCGCGCCGATCTTCCGGCGCGCCGCGGCGACGTCGGGGCGGTGAAGGGATTGCGCATCGGCGCCGCACCCGGCCCGGACCGCGCGTTCATGCGGCTCCTGCACGAGGCCGGCATCGATCCCGTCCGTGACGGCGTCAGCGTCGCGCCCGTGCCCGGCGGCACGGCGCCTGGCGCCTCCTTCGGCGTCCTCGCCGCGGCGGCGCTCGAGCGGGGCGACATCGACGGGTTCTGGGCCAACGCGCTCGGCAGCGAGACCGCGGTGCGCCGCGGCGTCGGCACGATCGTGGTCGACGTCCGCCGTGGCGACGGCCCGCCCGACGCCGGGCACTACACGTTCGCGGCGCTCTCGACGACCGACGCGCTGATCGCGCGCGAGCCGGAGCGCGTGGCCGCGGTGGTACGCGCGATCGTTCGCGCTCAGCAAATCTTGAAGAAGGAGCCGGCGCGCGCGACCGAGGTCGGGCGGCGACGGTTCCCGCCGGCGGCGGCCGACATCATCGCCGCGGTCGTCGAGCGCGATCTGCCGTTCTACGATCCGCGGATCGACGAGCGGGCCGTCACCGTCATGAACGGCTTCGCCCAGACGCTCGGGCTGCTGACCGGGCCGGTGAGCTACGAGAGCGTGGTCGCCACCCGCTTCCGGAGCCTCTGGGATGCCTGAGCGTCAGTAGAGGTGGCAGGCCGTGAAGCGGCCGGGCTTGACCTCGCGCCCCTCCGGCTCTTCGTTCCGGCAGCGCTCCATCGCCTTCGGACAGCGCGGGTGAAAGCGGCAGCCGTCGGGCGGCTTCACGGGATTCGGCACCTCGCCCCGCAGGACGATCCGCTGTCGTCGCGCCGAGGGATGCAGCGGCAGCGCCGCCGACAGCAGCGCCTCGGTGTAGGGATGCAGGGGCTCGCCGTAGACCGCGTCGCACTCGCCGGTCTCGACCAGCTTGCCCGCGTACATGACCGCCAGGCGCGTCGCCAGGTAGCGGGCGGCCGCGAGATCGTGGGAGATGATGACGTACGCGAGGCCGAGCTTTTCTTGTAACCCCTTCAGCAGATTCAGGATCTGGGCGCGGATCGAGACGTCCAGCGCCGACACCGGCTCGTCGAGCACGATGAACTTCGGATAGGTCACGAGCGCGCGGGCGATCGCGATGCGCTGGCGCTGCCCGCCGCTGAACTCGTGCGGGTAGAGCCCGCCGCTGTCGCGCCGCAGCCCCACCAGCTGCAGGACCTCGCGGACGCGCTCCGTCTTCTCGGCGCGGCTCATCCCGTTGTCGCGCGGGAGCGGCTCGGCGACGATGTGCTCGACGCGCATGCGCGGATTGAGCGAGCTGTAGGGATCCTGGAACACGGCCTGGACCGAGCGGCGATAGCGCGCGAGGTCGTCGCGGGTGAACGCGGCGACCTCCTTGCCGTCGAAGCGCAGCGAGCCGGCGGTGGGACGCTCCAGGAGCAGGATGATCTTCGCCAGCGTCGTCTTGCCGGACCCGGATTCGCCGACGATGCCGAGCGTCTCGCCGGCGCCGACTTTCATGCTCACGCCGTCGAGCGCCTTCACCGATCCGCGGGAGCCGATCGCGAAGCCGCTGCTCACGGGGAAGTACTTCTTGAGGCCGATGGCCTCGATCATTGTTGACTGCCGACGGCCTTCGTCGCCCAGCACTCCGCCAGGTGGCCGTCGCCGACCGAGACCGTGGGCGGCGATTGCTCCTCGCAGATCGACTGCCGTTCGGGACAGCGCGGCGCGAAGGGACACCCCGCCGGAAGGCGCGACAGATCGGGCGGCTGGCCGCCGATCTCGACGAGCTGCTGGCGGCCGAGCCCGACGTCGGGGAGGCAACGAAGGAGGGCTCGCGTGTAGGGGTGGCTGGGGTTGTTGAAGACCTCCAGCGTGGTGCCCATCTCGACGATGCGCCCGGCGTACATCACGGCCACGCGGTCGGCGATCGCCGCGACGATGCCGAAATCGTGGGTGACCAGGATGATCGCCACGCCGGCCGCCGCCTGGACTTCCTTGAGCAGCTCCAGGTACTGCGCCTGGATCGTCACGTCGAGCGACGTCGTGGGCTCGTCCGCGATCAAGAGGCGGGGCTCGCACGAGAGCCCGATCGCGCTCGAGACGCGCTGCCGCATGCCGCCGCTGAACTGGTGCGGGTATTGGCCGAGCCGCGTGTCGGCGGCCGAGATGCGCAGGCGCCGCAGGGCGCTCAGCACGCGCTCGCGCAACGCCCCTCCGCGCAGTCCCTGATGGAGCCGCACCACTTCGCTGACCTGCGTGCCGATCGTCAGGGCGGGATTGAGCGACGTCATCGGGTCCTGCAGCACCATCGCGATCTTCTTGCCGCGTACGCGCCGCATCTCCCCCGGGCTCTTGGTCAGCAGATCCTCGCCCTCGAGCAGCACGCGACCGCCGACGATCCGGCCCGCCGGCTCGGGCACCAGCCGCACCAGCGAGAGGCACGTGACCGACTTGCCGCTCCCGGACTCGCCCACGAGCGCCAGGGTCTCGCCGGCGTGGAGCGTGAAGCTGACGCCGTCCACCGCCTTGGTGACGCCGCGTCGGGTGAAGAAGTGGGTCTTGAGATCCTCGACGACCAGCAGCGGGGCCGCGGCCACCTATCCTCCGTCCGCGCCGGCGGCGGCGCCCCGGGGGCGCGCCTCCGGGACCGGCTCGATCGCCGCCGGCTCGGTCTCGGCGCGGCTCCCGAGCTGGCGCAGCTTGGGATCCAGATGATCGCGGAGCCAGTCGCCCATGAGGTTGACGGCCAGGACGGTCAACAGCATCGCCACGCCGGGGAAGAGCGTGATCCACCACGCCGTGGCCAGGAAGCCGCGCCCGTCGGCGATCATCAGTCCCCAGGCCGGATTCGGCGGCGGCACGCCCACGCCGAGGAAGCTCAGGGTGCCCTCCAGCAGAATCACGTAGCCGACCTGCAGCGTCGAGATCACCAGGAGGGTCGGCACCACGTTGGGAAAGATGTGGCGGGAAATGATCCAGGTGCTCGAGCGCCCGGCGACCACGGCGAGCGCGACGAAGTCCTGCTCCTTGATCCCGAGCGTCTCGCCGCGAATCTGCCGGGCGAAGCGCGGCCAGAGCAGGAGCGAGATGACCAGGACGACGTTGCGGAAGCTCGGCTCCGACACCGCGACCAGCACGACCGCGATCAAGATCGTCGGCAGCGACAGGCCGATGTCGGTGAAGCGCATCAGCAGCGAATCGGTGAAGCCGCCGCGGTAGCCGGAGATCAGCCCCAGCGCCGTCCCGAACGTGCCCGAGAGGCCGATGGCGAGCAGCGAGACCACGAGCGAGATCCGGCTGCCGTAGATGACCCGACTCAGCACGTCGCGCCCGAAGCGATCGGTCCCCAGCGGGTGCCGGCCCTCGCCGCGCTCCATCCAGACCGGCGGGATCAGCTTCTGGGTGATGTCGCCCTCGGTCGGGCTCTGCGGCGCCAGGTACGGCGCGAACACCGCGGTGAGCACGAGCGCGGCCAGGATCGCGCCGGGGAACCAGGGGAGCTCGCGGCTAGGCGCGGGCATGGCGGATCCTCGGATTGAGATAGCTGTACAGGACGTCCACGAAGAGGTTGCCGACGAGGTAGAGCGCGCTCAGCACGAGCACGCCGGCCTGCACGATCGGATAGTCGCGCGTGGTGATCGACTCGAGGATCAGCCGCCCGAGCCCCGGCCACGCGAACACGGTCTCGGTGACCACCGCGCCGCCCAGGAACTGCACGAACAGCATGACCGCGAAGGTGACGACGGGCAGCAGGGCGTTCTTCAGGCCGTGCTTCCACAGCACGATCTGCTCGTGCAGTCCCTTGAGCCGCGCGAACTTGATGTAGTCGGAGCCGAGCACCTCCAGCATCGCGGAACGGGTCAGGCGCAGGATCGCCGCCGACGTGAAGTAGCCGAGCGTGAAGGCGGGCAGGACGATGTTCTCGACCCCGCCCCGGCCGCCGGCCGGGAACAAGCCGAGCACGACGGCGAAGATCAAGATCAGCATCAGCCCGAGCCAGAACGCGGGCATGGACTGGCCGAGCACGGCGAACACGCGCGCCGCGCTGTCCAGCATGCTGCCGCGGTGCACGGCCGAGTACATGCCGAGCGGCACGCCGATGAGGACGCTCAAGAACATCGCGACGAACCCGAGCTCGACCGTCGCCGGCAGGCGCTCCCAGATGTGCTCGGTGACCGGGCGCCGGGTCAGCACGGAGTTGCCGAAGTCACCCACGAAGATGTTCATGACGTAGATGCCGTACTGCACGGGCAGGGGCTTGTCGAGGCCCAGGTGATGCATGAGGATCTGCTGGTCCCGCTCGCTGGCGTTCACGTCCAGCAGCAGGTGGACGGGATTGCCGGAGAGCCGCGTCAGGAAGAACACGATGCTGATCACCACCAGCATGCTCAGCAGCGTCTGCAGGGCGCGGCCGATGAGATAGCGCCACATGCTACCGGGCGCGCCCGACGTATTCCCAGTTGCGCACGCACTACTTCTTGTGCCCGACGTATTCCCAGTTGTGGAAGCCCATGTGCCCCGCGATCAGCGGCCACTCGCCGACCTTCGGTCCCACGCCTGCGATCGCGTGGGCGGCGCCGATCGCGACGCCGGGGACGTACTCATGGAGCCACGGGCCCATCTCATCGCGCATGATGCGCACGCGCTCCTGGAAGCTCGGCTGGACCGCGAGGCGATCGATGAACTCGTCGAGCTTCGGGTGCTCCATGAACAGGCACAGCGCGGCCTTCGTGTAGCCGGCGCGATAGACGACCTCCCACGGCTCCGGGGCCACCAGCGGGGACGCGTACGCGACGCTCACGCCGGAGTACGCGCGCGCCCTGAAGTCGGACGCGAAGACGGCACGGTCGATCGGGCGGCGCTTCACCTTGACGCCGATCTTCTCCCAGTAGGTCGCGACCGCTTCGCCGACGTCGGGCAAGAACCCGCGGCCCGGCCACGCCGTGAGGTTCATGGTGGTCTCGAAGCCGTTCGGATAGCCCGCCTCCGCGAGCAACGCCTTGGCCTTCGCCGGATCGTACGGGTACGGCTTCTTCAACGCGTCGGACGCCCACGGGTCGCTCGGATAGGAGAGCCAGCTTCCCATCACCGTGCCCAGGCCCCCGAGCACCCGCTGCATGACAGCGTTCTTGTCGACCGCCAGGTTGAGCGCGAGCCGCACCTTGCGGGCCCGCTCGGCGTCGGGCTGGGCCCACGGCACCTTGGGGTCGTACGTCGCCTTCGTGGGCCACTGGCCGCCCAGGATGACGTAGAGCCAGGAGACGTTGGGCATCACGAGCGTCCGCACGCCCACCTTCTTCAGCTCGTCGGAGTACTCGCCGCCGATCTCGATCACGTCGACGCTGCCGGCCCGTAACATCGCCATCCGCGTCGACGGCTCCGGCACCTTGAGGAACACCAGCCGCTTGAAGTTCGGGGTCGCCCGCCAGTGGTTCTCGACGGCCTCGTAGACGATCTTGTCGCCGCGGATGTGCTCCACGAACTTCCACGGACCCGTCGCAATCGGCTGCCGCTCGGCGCCGTCTTCCTTGGTGCTCTCGACGTGGCGCTTGGACTGGATGAACGCGACCGACGCGAACAATCCCTGGTTGACCTTGTTGCCGAACGCGACGAACGGCTTCTCGAAGCGCACGGTGATCGTGTACGGGTCCTCGATCTCCATGCTCTTGATCAGCCGGAACTCCGGCGCCAGCGAGTTCGCGGAGCCTTCCTTGGCGAGCGTGGCGAACGTGAACCGGACGTCTTCCGCGGTGAACTCGCCCTTGCCGCCGTGGAACTGCACGCCCTTGCGAAGATAGAACGTCCAGGCGCGGCCGCCGTCGGCCACCTTCCAGCGCTCGGCCAGCATCGGGGAAAGCTCGCCGGTCTTGGGGTCACGGGAGAGGAGATTCTCGTACATGGGCTTGAGCACCACGTCCTCGGCCCCGACGTAAAGGTGCGGAAGCCAGCGCTCGTTGCCGAAGGTCGCCACCGCGACCGTGAGGGTGCCCGTCGGTGCCTCGGCCCGGCCGGGAGCCTTGGGCTGACCCAGTGCCTGGCCGGCACCCCCGAGGGACAGGATCACGATCATCGACACAATCCAGGACCGCGGTCTCATAGCCTTCCTCCTAGCCCGAGGCAGGACGGTATCGTCGGGTCAGGGACGTGCTACGGGAAGAAAGGTCCCGCTATCGTACCTCACTCCAGGCCGTATTCGGCCCAGTGCGCGTCCACCCGGTCCAGATCCTCTTTCGGCGGAACCGAGCGGGCCGGGAACTTGTGCTTGCGCGTGGCGTCGACACCCACCTTGGACGAAAGCACGGTCTTGCGCTCGAGCTGGTTCACGTCCTCCTCGGCGACCGACGGGTCGAGCGCGACCCCGGCCGTGCCCCGGTTGACGTAGAGGTCGTGCTCGGGCTGCACGTGCCAGGACATAGCCCACAGCACCTGGAAGTAGTCGCGCACGTCGATGTCCTCGTCGACGACCACCACCCACTTGGAGAACGACGGGTCGTACGCCCACGCCGCCCACATCGCCCGCTGGGGCAGGGCCGGATGATCGCGCCGGAGCGAGATCGCCAGGAACGCGGCGCCACCGCCGGCCTCGAGCAAGTGCACGTCGCGCACCGGGAGCCTCAGATCGCGCCGCATGTACTGGAGCAGCGCCACGTCGCGTCCGGTGCCGCGGATGCAGCTCGACTCGCTCGGCGGCATCTGGCTGAAGAAAGCCTGGTAGATGGGGTCCCTGCGGTGCGTGATCGCGGTCACCTCGATCACGAAGCTCGGACCCGAGGAGCCCATGTAGCCCGTGTACTCGCCGAACGGCCCCTCGTGCTCGCGCACGCCGGCGGGCACGAACCCCTCGATCACGATCTCGGCGTGCGCCGGCACCTCGAGATCGTGCGTCTCGCACTTCACGACTTCCAGCGGGGCGCCGCGGAGCGCGCCGGCGACACCGAGCTCGTCACCGCGGATCCGGGCCACCGACGTCAGCGGCACAGGCGGATCGCAGCCGATCACGACGGCGCACGGCGTGGGCTTGCCGTTCTTCTCGTTCTTCATGAGGTGCGCGTACATGTCGCGCCACGTGGTGCTGAGGAACAGGCCGAACTTCCGCGGACCCTTGAGCATGAGCCGGTACGTGCCCATGTTGCGCTCGCCGGTCTCCGGGTCCTGGGAGATCACGCACGGCCCGGTGACGTAGGGCGCCGGGTCCTGATCGCGCGTCCAGCGGCAGAGCGGCAGCGTCGTCGCGTCGATCCGATCGCCGGTCAGGATCACGTCCTTCACAGGGCCCGTGGCAACGCGCACGGGCGGGATCGGCCGGCTCTGCGCCTGCGCCCACTTGTCGGCGATCTGGTCCACGGTGGTCTCGAGCGCCAGCGCGTACACCTCGGGCGAGGCGCCGAGGATGCCCGCGACCACTGGGATGCTGAAGCCCTTGACGCGCTCGAACATCACCGCCGGCCGGCGCGCCGGCGGCAGCCGCTGGAAGACGCGGCGGATGACCGCGGCGACCTCCCAATCGCCGTCGACCTCTTTCTTCACGTGGTGGAGCTTGCCTCGCGTCTCGAGCGCGGCCAGGTACTCGCGGAGATCTTTGTAGGCCATGTCAGGTCGCCTCCCTGTCTTCGCGCGCCTCGGCCGGCGGGACCCCAGCCCCGCGACGGCCTGCGGCGCGCACTGCCACTCGATAGGGATGGTGCTCCATCCAGTGCCGGGCGATGTCGACGCGCCGGCAGACCCACACCCGGTCGTGCCGCGCGACGTGATCGAGGAAGTGCGCGAGCGCGGCGGCGCGCCCGGGCCGTCCCATGAGCCGCATGTGTAGGCCGATCGACATCATCTTCGGATGATCGACACCTTCGGCGTAGAGGTGGTCGAAGGCGTCTCGGACGTAGGCGAGCCACTCGTCGCCCGTGGCGAACCCGCCGGGCAGCGCGAACTTCATGTCGTTGTTGTCCAGGGTATATGGAACGACGAGATGCGGCTTGCCCGAGACCTGGGTCCAGTACGGCAGGTCGTCGTCGTAGGCGTCGGCGTCGTAGAGGAACCCGCCTTCCTCGACGACCAGGCGGCGCGTATTGGGACTGAGGCGTCCCGTGTACCAGCCGAGCGGGCGGCTGCCGGTCAGGCGCGTGAGGCTCTCGACGGCGCGACGCATGTGTGCGCGCTCGACCTTCTCGCTCACGAACTGATAGTCGATCCAGCGCCAGCCGTGGCTCACGACTTCGTGCCCGGCCTCGACGATGGCGGCGGCAGCGTCCGGGTGTCGCTCGAGCGCCATGGCCACGGCGAACACGCTGATCTTGACGCCGTGCTGGGCGAAGATGCGCATGAGGCGCCAGAACCCCGCGCGGGTCCCGTACTCGTACATCGACTCGACCTGAAGGTTGCGCACGCGCTTCAAGACCGGCATGCCCACGACTTCCTGCAGGAACGCCTCGGCCTCGCCGTCGCCGTGCAGGATCGATCGCTCGCCGCCTTCTTCGTAGTTCATGACGATCTGGAGCGCGAGCCGGGCTCCGCCCGGCCACTTCGGATCCGGCGGCGTCTTGCCGTAGCCGACGAGATCGCGCGGGTAAGCAACTCGGAGGGGGGCTTTGCCCCCCATCCTCTTCGGAGGGGGCCTCGATGGCCCCCTCCGAGGCCTCCCCCCCGGATCAGTTGCGCGGGCGAAGCCCGCGCTCGAACGCGTCGGTGTCTTGCGCGTGGGGGTCATAT
Source organism: Candidatus Rokuibacteriota bacterium (assembly GCA_003221515.1). Lineage (GTDB taxonomy): Bacteria > Methylomirabilota > Methylomirabilia > Rokubacteriales > CSP1-6 > AR31. The sequence continues at coordinate 15,521 of QHSI01000101.1, read as the reverse complement.
GCGACCAATGCCGGTTGCGCCGAGGTTATCGTCGACGTCCAGAACGCCGGTGACGCCGGCGGCGGTGTAGTGGGCCAACGCGGCGTGGACGCCTGCGCCGGCGGCGGTGCGAACGCCTTCGTGGCGCAGCACATGCTCGAGGGCGCCGAGGCAGAGCAGGATGTTCTGTCGCTGCGCCGAGTATCCCATGGTGCCGATGCGCCAGATCTTCCCCTGGAGCGGCCCGAACGCGGCGCCGATCTCGATGTCGAAGTCCTCGATGAGTCGGCGCCGAACGCGAAGCTCGTCGACGCCTTCCGGCACGACCACGGGGGTGATGAACGGCAGCCGCCGCTCCGGCGGCTCCTTGCCGAAGAGCGAAAGGCCGAGCGCGTCGATGCCGGCGCGCAGCGCGTCGCCGTGCAGACGATGGCGGGCGAAGCGGGCCGCGAGCCCTTCTTCGCGCACCGCGCAGAGCGCCTCGCGCAAGCCGTACACCATCGAGGTCGGGGCGGTGTGATGGTTGAAGCGAGCCGGGCTCCAGTAGTCCGCGAGCTGGCCGAGGTCGAGATAGTTGCTGCGGATCTTGGTCCGTCGTTCTCTGATGACGCTCTCGGCCCGCGCGCTGAACGTCACCGGCGCCAGCCCCGACGGGCAGCTCAGGCACTTCTGGGTGCCGGCGGTCGCAACGTCGACGGCCCACCGGTCGACCGGGACCTCGCACCCGCCGAGCGTGACGACGCAGTCGGCGACGACCAGCGCGCCGTGCTGGTGGGCCAGGCGCACGATCTCCTCGAGTGGCTGGAGCACGCCGGTCGACGTCTCCCCGTGGACGAGCGCAACGACCTTGGTGCGCCCTCCCTCGAGCGCCGCGGCGATCGCGTCTGGCTCGATGATCCGCCCCCACTCGCCGCGCACTGGGACGACCTCGGCGCCGCACCGCTCGGCGATCTCGATCGTCAGGAGCCCGAAGCGGCCGCACTCGGCCACGACGACCCGATCGCCGGGCTCGACCAGCGAGACGATCGCGGCCTCCAGGCCGGCGCGCCCCGTGCCCGGCACCGGGAACGCGCGCTCGTTCGCAGTCTGGAACGCGAAGCGCGAGAGCTCGACGACCTCGCCCATGATCGCCGTGAACTCCGGGTCGAACTGGCCGAGGAGCGGCGTCGACATCGCGCGCAGCACGCGCGGATCGGCCATCGTGGGTCCGGGGCCGAGGAGGATCCTCATGCCGCGGGATTATATAATTGACTCCCTCGGCGGCCCACGTGCGAACCCAATTCACCGGTCAGCCCCTGACGCGCTTCGAGGACCCGCGCCTCTTGCGCGGGCAGGCGGCGTTCCTCGACGACCTGCGCCTTCCGGGTGTTCGTCACGTGGCGCTCGCGCGCAGCATGTACCCACACGCGCGCTTCCGGGTCGACACGCCAGCGGCGGCGGATCTCGAGGGCGTCGTGGGCGTCTTCACGGCGGCCGACTTCCCGCCGGCCAGGGGCTTTCGCCACATTCCCGCGATCATCGCGCACCCCTCGCTGCGCGCGTGCGGCCAGCCCCCGCTGGCGGTCGGCAAGGTGCGCTTCGTCGGCGAGCCGATCGCCGCCGTCGTCGCCACCAGCCGCTACGTGGCCGAGGACGGCGCGGCCGCGCTGGCCATCGAGTACGAGCCGTACGATCCGGTGCCCGACGCTCAGGCGGCCGTCGCCGCCGGCGCCACGCTGCTCCACGACCAGGTTGCGGGCAACGTCGCGGCGGACTTCACCGTGCGGGTCGGCGACGCCGATGCGGTCTTCAGAACCGCCGAGGTGGTGACGCGAGAGCGGTACTACGTTCAGCGGTACACCGGGATGCCGTTGGAGACTCGCGGCGTGGCTGCCGACTACGATCTCGGTACCGGGCGGCTCACGGTGTGGACCTCCACGCAGTGGCCGCATACTGTCCGCGACGTCCTGCGAGACGTGCTCGGGCTCGCCGAGCACCGGATCCGCGTGATCGCTCCCGACGTGGGCGGCGGCTTCGGCGTGAAGCAGGAGATCTACGCCGAGGAGGTCCTGGTCCCCCTGCTGGCGATGCGCCTGGGCTCGCCCGTGAAGTGGATCGAGACCCGGCGCGAGCACGTGACCACGGCGGCTCACGCGCGCGAGCAATGGCACGACATCGAGCTGGCCGCCCGTCGCGACGGGACGATCCTCGCGATGCGCGCCGAGTTGCTCGCCGACATGGGCGCCTATACGCGAAGCCTCGGCGTGCTGTGCCCCTCGATCACCGCGGCGAGCCTGCCGGGCCCGTACCGGATCAAGCACTACACCTGCCGCGTGCGCGCGGCGCTGACGTGCAAGGCGCCCGCGGCTGCGTATCGCGGGGCCGGCCAGCCCGAGGCGGTCTTCGCCACCGAGCGCGCGGTCGACCATCTGGCGCGTGAGCTCGGCATGGACCCGGCCGAGCTCCGCCGCCTGAACTTCATCGGCCGCGACGAGTTCCCGTGGGAGGTCGGGACCGAGTCGGCCCAGGTCCCCATCGTCTACGACAGCGGCGATTACGTGGGCGCCCTCGATCGCGCGCTGACGCTCTCCCGCTATCGAGAGCGGCGCGCCGAGCAGGCCGCGGAGCGCGCCAAGGGCGAGCGCGGCCGCCTGCTCGGCATCGGCGTCGCCGCCTACGTGCTGCTGACGGGCCTCGGGCCGCACGAGGGCGCCGTGCTTCGGGTCGACGCGACGGGACAGGTGCTGCTCGTCACCGGCGCGTCTCCGCACGGGCAGGGGACCGCCACCGCCCTCGCCCAGATCGTCGCGGACGAGCTCGGGCTCACACCGGGTGACGTGGTGGTGCGGCACGGCGACACCGCGATGATCCCCTTTGGCGTCGGCACCTACGCGAGCCGCAACGCCGTGGTGGCCGGCAGCGCCGCGCTGGTCGCGGCCCAGATGGTCGCCGCCAAGGCGCGACGGCTGGCCGCCCATCGCCTCGAGGTCGGCGAACGCGACCTCGAGCTCGCCGACGGCGTCGTTCGCGTCGTCGGCGCTCCGCACCGTCACCTCTCGCTCGCCGAGCTGGCGGCCGCGTGCGCTCCCGGCTCGCCGCTGCCGGACGGGATGACCCCGGGGCTCGAGGCCACGCACTACTTCCTGGCGCCTCGACCGACCTTCGCGAGCGGACTCCACGTCGCGGTCGTGGAGATCGACCGCGACACCGGCGTCGTCTCGATCGCGGACTACGCCGTGGTGAGCGACGCGGGCCGGCTGATCAACCCGCTCATCGTCGAGGGACAGATCCACGGCGGCTTCGCTCAGGGGCTCGGCGGCGCACTCTACGAGGAGCTCGCGTACGACGTGAGCGGCCAGCCGCGGACCCAGACGCTGCTGGAGTACACGATGCCGTCGGCCGAGCAGGTCCCGCCGCTCAAGATCGCCAACGTCGTCACGCCGAGCCCGCTCAATCCGCTCGGCGTGAAGGGCGTCGGCGAGGGCGGCGCGCTGGCCCCTCCGGCGGCGATCGCCGCCGCCGTCGAGGACGCGCTGAGCCGCTTCGGTGCCCGGATCACGAGCACGCCGATCAGGTCCGAGAGCCTGCTGCGGCTCATGCTCCGGTCTTGACGTAGGGTGGGGGCCTGATGATCGACGCCTGGATCCTCGACTGGCTCAATGTCGGCTTCCGCTGGGTCCACCTGATCGCCGGCATCGGCTGGATCGGCACGTCGCTCTACTTCATGTGGCTCGACGCCGCGCTGATCCGGAACGACCCGTCGCGGCCCGACGTGGAGGGCCACACCTGGCTGCTCCACAGCGGCGGCTTCTACCTCGTCGAGCGGCGCAAGCTCCCGCCGGGCCAGCTGCCGGCGCCGATCCACTGGTTCAAGTGGGAAGCCGCGATGACCTGGCTCACCGGCTTCGCGCTGCTGGTCATCGTCTACTACCTCACGCGCGGCGTGTACCTCGTGGATCCCGCCATCTCCGCGATCGGTCCCGGCCAGGCGGTCGCGCTGGGGATCGGCCTCCTCGTCGTCGCGTGGGCGGTGTATGACCTCGTGTGGAGCTCGCCGCTCGCCCGCGACGGGGGCCGCGCCGCCACCGTGCTCTCGTGGGCGCTGCTGCTGGCCGTCGTGTACGGGCTCACGCGCGTGCTGAGCGGCCGCGCCGCGTACATCCACACCGGCGCCATGCTCGGGACGATCATGGTGGCGAACGTGTGGATGCGCATCGTGCCGGCCCAGCGCGACCAGATCGCCGCCGCCACGGCGGGCCGCACGCCGGACGCCACGCTGGCCACGCGCGCCAAGCAGCGGTCGACCCACAACAGCTACGTGACGTTCCCCGTGATCTTCATGATGCTGAGCCACCACTATCCGCTGACGTACGGCCATCGGCTGAACTGGCTGGTCCTCTGGCTGCTCATCGTCGTGGGCGCGGGGGTCCGTCACGTCATGATCGCGCGCGAGCACGGCCGGCGCGCCGACTGGTGGCTCGTGCCCGTCGCCGCGGCCGTCGCCGCGGTCGTCTACCTGACGTCGCCGGCGTGGCTCGGCGCCGCGACCAGGGGCGGGGAGCGCGTCGCGTTCGACGCGGCCAACACGGTCATCGCTCATCGCTGCGTGTCCTGCCACTCCGAGCGGCCGAGCGACGATATCTTTCGCATCGCGCCCAACGGGGTGACGTTCGACACGCCGGAGAGCATCCGCGCCCGCGCCGAAACGATCCGTATGCGCGTGGCAATTCTGAAAAATATGCCGCTCGCCAACAAGACCGGCATGACGGACGCCGAGCGCGATCTGCTGGCCCGCTGGGTCGATCAGGGGGCCGCGATCGACGTCCGCACGCGGGGCCGCTGAGCGTGGCGGCGGTGACGCTCACGCTCGAGGCGCTGAACCGGGTGCGCGCCGCGGAGTTCGAGCGGGCGCTGGGGGAAGTCTTCGAGCGTTCGCCCTGGGTCGCGGGCCGCGTGGCGCCGGCGCGCCCGTTCGCCACCGTCGAGGATCTGCACGCGGCGATGGTGGCGGCCGTGCGTCGCGCCTCGCGCGACGAGCGGCTCGCGCTGCTTCGCGCCCACCCGGACCTGGCCGGGCGGGCCGCGCGAGCCGGGGCGCTGAGCCCGGCCTCCGTCGCCGAGCAATCGAGCGCCGGGCTGGATCGGCTCGACGACGCCGAGTTCGCGCGGTTCGGCCGGCTGAACGCGGCGTATCGCGAGAAGTTCGGGTTTCCGTTCATCATCGCGGTGCGCCGACACGACAAGCACGCGATCCTGGCCGCGTTCGAGACGCGACTGCTCAACACGTCCGAGCAGGAAATCGCAACCGCGCTCGCCCAGGTCTTCGAGATCGCGCGTCTCCGTCTCGATTGGCTCGTGAGTGCCCGATGAGCCCCGGCCTCACGACCCACGTCCTCGACACGTCTCGCGGCCGGCCGGCGGCCGGCCTCCGGATCGATCTCTCCCGCGTCGAGGCCGACGGGCGCACGCGCCTGGTCAAGAGCGTCACGACCAACGCTGACGGCCGGTGCGATGCCCCACTCCTCGGTCCCGCCGACATGGAGCTCGGGCGCTACGAGCTCCTCTTCCACGTCGGCCCCTACTTCCGCGCCTCCGGCGCGACCTCGGTGGACCCGCCATTCCTCGACCAGATCCCCATCCGCTTTGCAATCGCCGACGCCGCGGCGCACTATCATGTGCCGTTGCTCGTTTCCCCGTACGGCTACACGACCTACCGAGGCAGCTGACGGCGAGGCGCAGACGGGCGACGCTCGGCGTGCCGACGGAACGCGCGGGCCGAGCGCGGTGCTCGTCGTCCACGGCGTCGGCCGATCCTCCCGGCGCCGCTCGATCACCCCCGCGCGAGTCGTCCAGCTCGCCGGCGAGCGGTTGAACCGGGTCGAGCTCCGGTTCAACGCGGCCATGGAGCTCTGGCTCACGGAAGCCGAGGCAGAGCTGTCGGCGGTCGGCGAGCTCCCCGGTCTTGCGGCGCGCCGCGCCGCCGAGTACGCTGGCTGCGCTCGCGGCGCCGACCGGCGCCCCGGGGAGGAAAACAGAGATGAAGCCGACGATCGTTCCCGAGACGCCGCTGCCTTCGACCTCCCGCGACGAGCTGTGGTCGAGCGACGCCATCGCCCGCATGCTCCAGGCGCTCGACGTGCCCTGGGTGGCCCTGGTGCCCGGGGCGAGCTTCCGCGGGCTCCACGATAGCCTGGTCAACCACATCGGCAACCAGCATCCGCAGATGCTGCTGTGCCTGCACGAGCAGCACGCGATCGCGATGGCGCACGGCTACGCAAAGGCCAGCGGCCGGATGATGGGCGCCATCCTGCACTCGAACGTCGGTTTGCTGAACGGCAGCATGGCGATCTTCAACGCGTGGTGCGACAGGGTCCCGATGCTGATCCTCGGCGCCACGGGGCCGTGGGACGCGGCCAAGCGCCGGCCCTGGATCGACTGGATCCACACCGCGTCCGATCAGGGCGCGCTGATCCGCGGCTTCACCAAGTGGGACAACCAGCCGGCGTCGGTGCCGGCGGCCTACGACGCCCTCCTGCGCGCGGCGCAGATGGCCACGACGGCTCCGTGCGGCCCCACCTACGTGAACCTCGACGCGGGATTACAAGAAGCCAAGCTCGGCGGCCTGCCGCCGCTTCCCGACGCGTCGCGCTTCCAGGCGCCCGAGCCGCCGCGCCCGGCGCCCGAGCTGATGGCGCGCGCCGCCGCGCTGCTCTCCGGCGCCGCGGCGCCGGTGATCATGGTCGGTCGCGGCCGGCGCACGATCGAGAGCTGGCGGGCCCGCGTCGCGCTCGCCGAGAAGCTCGGCGCGCGGGTGGTCACCGACCTCAAGCCGGGGGCCAGCTTTCCGACCCGCCATCCCTTGCACGTCGGGCCGCCCGGCACCTATCTCTCCGAGGCCGCCGTCCGCGTCGTGCGCGAGGCCGACGTGGTCCTCGCCCTCGACTGGATCGATCTGGCCGGAACGCTCAAGCAGGTGTACGCGGATCAGCCCGTCGGCGCCAAGATCGTCTCGGCGTCGGTCGATGTCCATCTGCATCGGGGCTTCGGCATGGAGTACTTCGGGCTGCCTCCGGTGGACGTCCAGCTCCTCGCCGAGCCCGACGTCGCCGTGCCCCTGCTGCTCGAGGCCTGCCGCGCCCGCGCGCACACGCCGCCGCCGCGCGCGCCGGAGCCGGCGCGGCGCCCGCACGAGGTCCTGAGCCTCCGGGCCGTCGCCGACGCGCTCAACGAAGCCACGGAGGGCATCGACGTGTGCCTGACGCGCCTGCCGCTCGGCTGGCCGGGCGAGGGCCGCCACTTCGATCACCCGCTCGACTATCTCGGCGGCGACGGCGGCGCGGGTGTGGGGGCGGGGCCCGGCCTCACGGTCGGCGCCGCGCTGGCCCTCAAGGGCACTGGCCGCGTGACGATCGGCATGCTCGGCGACGGCGACTACCTGATGAGCGTAACCGCGCTGTGGACCGCGGCCCACTACAAGATCCCCGCGCTGTTCCTGATCTGTAACAACCGGTCGTTCTACAACGACGAAGCCCACCAGGAGCGCGTCGCGCGGCTGCGCGGGCGACCGGTCGAGAACAAGTGGATCGGCCAGCGGATCAACGAGCCGGACATCGACCTGGCCATGCTCGCGGTCGCGCAGGGCGCCAAGGGCATCGGCCCGGTGACGGATCCCGACAAGCTGCGGAGCGCGATCGCGCAGGGCGTGCGCGCGGTGCAGGACGGCGACGTCGTCGTCATCGACGCGCGTGTACGGCCCGGCTACGACGCCGACATCAGCGGCGAGCGCGCCGCGATGCAGGAGCGCATGGCGCGGCGCTGACGCACCATCGGCTTCCGCCGCTCACGAATCGACAAGGGGAGAACTGCCATGGCACAGAACGGCGCGATGAAGAATATGCGGCTCCTGAGCCACAACGACCTCGGGGGCTTCGGCAACGTCGGCGAGGGCATGGCGATCCAGCTCGCCCGCGACGGCCGGCGCATCCTGTGGCTCGGCCACGAGTCGGCCCCCAAGAACTTCACCGCCGTGGACGTGACGGATCCCCGCAAGCCCTCGGTCATCCTCCAGACCGATCTGCCGCACGGCGACATGCGGTCGAACAACCTGGAGCTGCTGGGCGACCTGCTCATCGTCCCGTACCAGACGAGCCGGGTCGGCTTGAAGCCGGCGGGTGTCGAATTCTTCGACGTCTCCGACCCGAACCATCCGAAGTCGGTCGCGTTCTTCGACGCCTCCGGGCCCCACTCGCGGGGCGTGCATCACATGTGGTTCGTCGACGGGGCGTATCTGCACCTGGCGAGCGGTGCGGGCGACTTCAAGCCGCGCAATCCCAAGGACGATCAGTTCTATCGGATCATCGACGTGCGCCAGCCCACGCGCCCGGTCGAGGTCGGCCGCTGGTGGCTCCCGGGCACGCGCGACGGAGATTCCGAGCCGGCGCCGACGCGGCACACCAAGATCGACGCGGGCTTCCGCGCCCACAACACGAACGTCTACCCGCGGCGACCCGACCGCGCGTGGATCGGCTATCTCGACGCCGGCGCGATCGTCCTCGATATCTCGGACATGGCCCGACCCAAGCTGGTGAGCCGCTGGGACTATCACCCGCCGTATCCGGGCTTCACGCACACGGTCCTGCCGCTCTTCGACCCGCAGCTGATGATCGTCTCCGACGAGGCCACCGCGGTCGGTGGCGCTGACTGGCCTAAGCTCGTGTGGGTGGTCGACGTCAGGGACGAGACGAATCCGGTGCCGATCGCGACGTGCCCGATCCCGCCGGTCGGCGAATTCGCCGGACGCGGCGGCCGGTACGGCGCCCACAACCTGCACGAGAACCGGCCGGTACCGGGATCGTTCGTCTCCGAGACGCTCATCTTCGGCACGTTCTTCAACGGCGGCGTGCGCGTCTTCGACGTCTCCAACCCGTTCCGGCCGGAGGAAGTCGCGTACTGCGTCCCGGACGCGCCGGCCGGATCGAAGGCCGGCGCCATCCAGATCAACGACGTGTTCGTGGACGAGCGCCGGATCGTCTACGCGGTCGACCGCCTGATCGGCGGCCTGTATGTTCTGGAGCTCGACGTGTAGGTGAGGGGAGCGTTCCGACGACTGGTCGTCGCGCCGGAACGCGTGTGGATCGAGCGTGGCTACTTCTTGCCGAGCTCGGCCACCGCGCGATCGCGGTAGCTGAAGTTGCACAGCCTGGCCGGCGGCAGCAGGTCCTTGTACTTGAGGAAGCCGTACTCGCCGCTGAGCCGCTGCATCGAGTCGAGCACCGCGGGATCCCTCTCGAGATTCGGGTCGGGCACATGCGCCCGCGCGGCGGATCACGTCGGCCTTGGCGCCGGTCCGCCGCGGCGAGCCGCATCGTGACCGTCCAAATCCGGGTCATGGAAGCCTCCTCGATCGCTGCACGATCAGCGTGGGGACTCGACGAGGCGCGTGATCTCGCCGGGCTCGGGAATACGGCCGGCCCCGCGCTTGGAGAACACGGTGCGACCGTCGACGATGACCGTCAGCTCGCCAAGGCCGCCCCAGCGAATCTTCGCCGGCACGTGAAGGGTCGTCTGGAGCTCGTCGCGGAGGCGGACCGCCTCGCGCCGCAAGTCCATTCAGATCGCGCAGCGTCTGATCTCGATGTTGATGGTTCGCGTTTTACACACAGATCCCCGTCGAAGGCAAGTGTGGTATAGGGAACCTTCGACAGCGACCCCGAGTGAACGAAGCGACATCCCACAATCCACTCACCCCGGAGGACACCCATGAAGATGGAACGGCTCCTGTCCCCCCTCATCGGCGCGGCGTTAGTCCTGGCCGCCACAACGGCAAGCGCACAGCAGCCGCCAGCCGCGGCACCGCCCCCACCGCCGCCGTACGGCATGGCGATCAGCCTCGAGCAGGCCAAGAAGGTCATGGCGGGCGCCGAGGCCGAGGCGAAGAAGAACAGCTGGAACGTCTGCATCGTCGTGCTCGACTCGGGCGGCAACATCGTGATGGTGCAGCGGATGGACGGCGCGCAGTTCGGGAGCATCGAGGTCGCGCGCGAGAAGGCTTACTCGGCCGTCGCGTTCCGCCGGCCTACCAAAGCTTTCGACGACGCGCTGGCCCAGGGCGGTAACAATTTGAGGATCCTCCGGGTGCCCGGCGCGAGCCCGCTCGAGGGTGGGATCCCGATCGTCGTCGACGGCAAGCTCATCGGCAGCGTCGGCGTGTCGGGCGTCACCTCGGCGCAGGACGCCCAGATCGGCCGCGCTGGAATCGACTCGCTGAAGTAGTCACCTCACCGGGCGACGGGTCGGGATCTTGCCTCGACCCGCCGCTCGCCGTTTTAGAGATCAATGCCGGGACGCTCACCCAAAGTCGTCGTGAACGAAGTCAGCGTGACCTTCGAGAGCCACGGGCGCTCGGTGACGGCGCTCGATCGGATCTCGCTCCGGGCTCACGCGGGGGCTGCGCGCGTTGCAGGCGCGGATGCTCGCCTGGCCGGAGGACGTCGGAAGGCTGTAGCGGCGGGGGCGCGCGCTACAGAATGCGGCACACCTCGTCGAACGGAAGGCGCGGAAGGCGCGGAAGAACTTTGCTCGGGTCGCCGTGGCCGATGTTGCACAGGAAGTTGGACTTCACGCGCCCGTCGGGGAAGAACTCGGCGTCCACCTTCGCGTTGTCGAACCCGGACATCCCGCCCACGTCGAGCCCGACCGCGCGCGCGGCGATCATGAAGTACGCGCCCTGGAGCGTGCCGTTACGGAATGCCACCGTCTCGGCGAGCTGGGCGTTGGCCTCGTACGGGTTCTTCATCTCGGGCCGGTGCGGGAACAGGCGCGGCAGCAACTCGTAGAAGCGCGGGTCGTACCCGATGATCGCGGTGACCGGCGCCTGCTTGGTCTTCTCCATGTTGCCGGCGCTGAGCGCGGGCAGCAGCCGCGCCTTCGCCTCGGGCGTTCGGACGAACAGCAACCGCGCCGGACACGAGTTGGCGCTGGTGGGACCGAATTTCATGATGTCGTAGATCGCCCGCAGCTGGTCGTCGCTGACCGGCGTCGGGAGCCAGCCGTTCTGAGTCCGGGCCTTGAGCAGGATCAGATCGAGCGCTTTTTCGTCGAGCGTCATGGTCTCCTCGCGTCCTGGATGGCCTGCCACACCCGCTCGGCGCTCGCGGGCATGTCGAGCTGGCGCACGCCGACCTGGGCGAGCGCGTCGATGACCGCGTTCATGACGGCGGGTAAGGCGCCCACGGTCCCGGCCTCGCCGGCGCCCTTGGCGCCGAGCGGGTTGAGCTTGGTGGGCACGGGGTTGCTCTCGATGTGCATGTCGGGGAACGTGTCGCCGCGCGGGATCGCGTAGTCCATGAACGACGCGGTCATGAGCTGACCGGATTCCCGGTCGTACACGATCTGCTCCATCAGGGCCTGGCCCACGCCCTGCGCCACGCCGCCGTGGATCTGGCCCTTGAGGGTCACCGGGTTGATGACGGTGCCGACGTCGTCGACGATCACGTAGCTCGCGAGCGCGACGTTGCCGGTGTCGGGGTCGACCTCCACTTCGCACACGTGGCAGCCGTTCGGCCACGTCGCCTGCTTCGGCGAGAACGTCCCGGTCTCGTAGAGGCCGGGCTCGACACCCGGCGGGAGCTGCGCCGGCTGGAACGCGGCGCGCGCCACGTCCTTGAGGACGACCGTCCGATCGGTGCCGACCACGCCGAATTTGCCGTCGGCGAACGTGACGTCCGCCTCAGCCGCCTCCAGCAGGCGCGCCGCGATCTTCTTGCCCTTGGCGATCACCTTGTCGGCCGCCATCCACAGCGCGGTGCCGCCGATGACCGTCGATCGCGATCCCATCGTCCCCATGCCGAAGGCGACCCGGTCCGTGTCACCGTCGACGTAGAGGACGTCCTTGGGGTCGAGGCCGAGCCGCTCGTTGAGGATTTGCTTGAACGTGGTCTCGTGCCCCTGGCCCTGGTTCTTCGAGCCCATGAGGACGGTCGCGCTGCCGCTCGGCGCGAACCGGATCTCGGCGAACTCCGGCTGGGCGCCGGCCGCCTGCTCGATCGGGTTGACGACGGCCAGGCCGCGCAGCTTGCCGCGCCGCCGCGCCTCGTCGCGCCTGAGCGCGAAGCCGGCGACCTCGCCGAGCTTGAGGGCGCGCTCCATGCTGGTCGCGAAGTCGCCGCAGTCGTAGGTGGCGCCGAGCGGGTTCCGGTACGGCATCGCCGCGGTCGGGATGAGGTTCTTCCGCCGTAGCTCCACCGGATCGAGCCCGAGCTCGCGCGCCGTGTCGTCGATCAACCGCTCGAGCACGTAAGTCGCCTCGGGCCGCCCGGCGCCCCGGTACGGCGCCGTCGAGTTCGTGTTGGTCATGACGCTGGTCACGTGCACGTAGGCCGCCTGGAACTTGTAGACGCCGACCAGCGTGACCACGTTGCTGAACGTGGCCAAGAGATTTCGGTCCGAGGAGACGTACGCGCCGACGTTGGCGAGGGTGTGGACGCGCATGCCCAGAAACCGCCCGTCGGCGTCGAGCGCGAGCTCGGCGTCGGTGACGTTGTCCCGCGCGTGCTCGTCGGCGAGGATCGCCTCGCGCCGCTCGCACGTCCACTTGACCGGCCGGCGAAGCTTCCGCGCCGCCCACAGGACGAGCTTGTGCTCGGGGTACTGCCAGCCCTTGGTCCCGAAGGCGCCGCCGACGTCCCCGGCGACGACGCGGATCTTGTGCTCGGGGACCTTGAAGATGTTGCTCGCCAGCGCGTTCCTGACCCGATGCGGGTACTGGACGTCCGCGTAGAGCGTGTACCGGTCTTCGCTCGCGTCGTAGACGCCGAGCGAGCCCCGGGGCTCCATGAACTGCGCGTGGACCCGCGTGATGACGTAGCGGCGGCGGACGACGCGATGGGCCTTCGCGAAGGCTGCTTCGGTCGCCGCTCGGTCGCCGGACTCGAAGACGTTGCAGATGTTGTCGGGACACTCGTCCCAGACCGGAGGAGCCCCGGGCCGGGTCGCCTCCGCCGTCGCGGTCACCGACGGCAGAGGCTCGTAGTCGACCTGGACGAGGTCCGCCGCGTCCTCGGCCTGCGCGCGTGTCTCGGCGACGACGAGGGCGATCGGGTCGCCCACGTACCGCACGCGGTCCCGGGTGAGGCCACGGTGCGGGCGGGCGAACATCGGTGAGCCATCCGGGCGCTTGCGCTTCAGCGTCATGGTCATCGTGCCGAGGCCGTCGACGTCGGCGCCCGTGAAGACGGCGAGGACCCCGGGCGCACGGAGCGCCGCCGACGCGTCGACGGTACCCAGCCGGGCATGCGCATGCAGCGAGCGCACGATGACGGCGTGGGCCTGGCCCGGGACGTTGACGTCGTCGAGGTACCGGCCGGCGCCGCGCAGGAGCCGGACGTCCTCGACCCGTTTGATGCCTTGCCCGATTCCGAACTGCCCCATCGGCACTGTCTCCTCTACTACTGGGGGGGAGCGAGTGCCGCTCCTCCCCCAGACCCCCCCACCACCTCGGTCACCCCAGACCCCCCACCGTTTCGAACATCAGCGAACGCACGGCGCCGCGATTCTATCCGTCTCGGTCATGGGGGGAGCAGGCGAGCGCCGGGAGCCGCGAATTCCTTCGGCCATACCACGACCCATTTGCCGTCCTGGACTTGCTTCACCTTCGTGAGATCGTCGCCGTAGTTGTTCGGGCCGTCGAAGCGGAACCGACCCACGATCGTCTGGACCTGGTTCTTCCGGAGCCATTGCGCCAGCGCCTTGTCGTCGAGGCTCTTGGTGGCGGTCACCGCCGCCTCGAGCATCTGCCAGGCCGCGTACGAGCCGGCGGCCTGCGTGTCGACATTCGTGTAAGGCACGCCGGCTTTCGCCGCGCGCTCGTGGTAGAGCGTCGCGAACCGGGCAGCGACCGGGTTGTTCGTGAACGGCGGGTGCTCCTCGAAGAACGTGCTGGAGAGGGCGAGCTTGGCCTCCGGCGCCAGCGCCATGGGGCCCGGCGCGGGGAAGAGGTGGAAGTGCCGCCGGGGCGAATAATCGAGCCGCTTGAGCTCTTCCAGGACCAGGTTGCCGTCGAGGCCGAGCGCGCCCACCCAGAGCAGGTCCGGATTGGCGTCCTTGACGCGCGCGGCGATCGGACCGAAGTCACGCGTTCCGAACTCGTACTCCAGGTAGAGCAGCACTTTCAGCCCGCGCTGGATCGCGACGTCGCGGGCCCCCGAGGATTGGAACTGGGCCGACGGGAACTTGCTGGTGATGATCGCGACGGTCTTCGGCGGGTTCACGGTCGCGGCCACTGCGTCGAAGACCACGCCCGGCACCGTGCGGCTCGGCTCGGGCCCGAAGGGCGCCGCCGGGAAGTGCATCTCGTACTTCGCGAGATGCGGCATGCCGAAGCTATGGTGAATGAGCATCTTCTGATAGCGCTGGGCTACGCCCATCGCGGCGATGATCGCGCCTGTCGCGTAGGGGCCCATGAGCAGATCGACCTTGTCCACGGTGATGAGCTTCTCGTAGAGAGTCCGCGTGATCTCGGGCTTGGACTGATCGTCCAGCAGCACCCACTCGACGGGGTCGCGACCAGGGCGAAGGCTAGGACCGCGGCCAGCCCACTCGTGAGACCCCGGGTCATCCGCGCAGTGACCATCTCCCTCCCTCGTCCTCCCTCCCTCGTCGCATGGACGTCGCACCGGATCTGCCGGCGCGTCGAGCAGGCATTGCGTCGGACGTCGGCGGGCAGTGCACGAGCGATCGTCGCGAGCCTAACCGGGCGGGGAGCGGCGAGTCAAGGGGCGGAAGCGTCAGGACGGCGACTTCAACTTCGCGACCAGCCGCGCGTACGAGCTGGTTCGGATGATCTGGTCGAACTGGGCGCGATAGTTCGCGACGAGGCTCACGCCCTCGATCTGGACGTCGTAGATCAGCCACCGGTCGCCCCGGCGGAGCATCCGATAGTCGACGGGGATCTCGGTCCCTTGCTTGGTCACGAGCTTCGTGCGGACGACGGACACGTCGCCTTCGATCGACTCGCCCACGAAGCCGATCTTCTCTCCGCCGTAGAGCTCGATCTTCCCGATGTAGGAGCGCTCGAGAAGATCGGCGAACAGCTGGACGAACTCGTCGCGCTCGGGCTGTGTCCGCGCCGCCCAGTGCCGCGCGAGCGAGCGCTTGGCCGTCTCCGCGAAGTCGAAGATATCGTTGGCGACCTGGCGCACGGCGGTCCGCCGATCCTTCTGCTTGCCGTCCTTCTTGAGCTCCGGATCTTCGAGGATCTTGACGGCTCGGTCGATCTGGGCTCTGAGCTGGTCGGTCGGCGGCCCGGCCCAGGCCCGATCCGGGCCGGCAAAGACGACCAGGAGCGCCGTGGCGAGCGCGAATGCCTGAGCGAAACCGATCATGGGCGACCTCCCGGCCCTACACCTTGCCGAAAATGTACTTGGACAGCAACTCTTCGAAGTCCACTGGCGCCTCGACTTCGCGGATCTTGCCGTTCGGGGGAATGATCTTCTCCGACCCCCCCGGGCTGATCCGGATGTATTTCTCGCCGATCAGCCCCTTCGTCTTGATCGACGCGATCGAGT
>QHSI01000100.1 GCA_003221515.1 Candidatus Rokuibacteriota bacterium | reverse complement strand
GACGGCGGCCGGATCGCCCATCGTGCGGGGCGCCGGCGTCCAGCGCTTCGGCATCGGCACCGAGGATTCCTCGATCGTCTCGCCGAGGGTGTCGCCGGGCAGGTCGAGGTAGACCGGGCCGGGCTTCCCCGTCATCGCCTGGCGATAGGCGGTGGCGACCATCTCGGGAATGCGCTTGGCGTCGTAGACGCGGGTGGCCCACTTGGTGATCGGCTTCATCACCGCGACCTGGTCGATCTCCTGGAACGCCTCCATCTCGAGATAGACGCGCGGGCTCGACCCGCCGATCGCGATCATCGGCGCGGCGTCCACGAACGCGTTGGCGACCCCGGTGACGAGGTTCGTCGTGCCTGGACCCGAGGCGCCGATGCACACGCCGGGCTGGCGCGTCACGCGGCTGTACGCGTGCGCCATCAGGCTCGCGGCCTGCTCGTGGCGGGTGTCGATCGCCCGCGCCCCGAGCTTGATGATCGCGCTCTCCGTCTCGATCATCGGTCCGCCCATGACGTAGAAGAGGTGTTCCATTCCCTGCGCCACGAGCGATTTCGCGAGAAGGTCCGACCCTGTGATCGCTGCCATGGGATCCTCCCTGACGGACGAAGAATACCCGAAGGCGGTGGCTGTTTGGCGGGAAAGTGGGCGGGCTCCGGTGGAGCCCAGACGGGCGTCAGCGAGCTGGAGCGGCGTCGGCGCTGGACGCGACTTTCTGGATTTCCCAGAGTCGACCGCATCCGGCGTCGAGCGCGCTCCGCACGGCCGGCACGAAGATCCGAGCGCCGAGGAGGCCCAGATCGAGGTGCGCGCCGCCCGCTTCGCGACGGTAGGCATCCCCACGTCGCTCTCGTGAGGGCATCGGAGGTGCCAGCGCTCCTGTCTGCTCCGCAAGGCAATACTTCTTGCTTACTTAGGATCGGTTGCGAGCCTCGCCAGCGATGTTCACCTCCAGATTCACTGGGCATTCTGTTTATATCCACGGGCAAGCCGTGCCATTTCACGGCACGCGGGTCTTCCGTGTGGCCTCCCGATGGCCGGGCAGGCCACGTGCGTGGCACACTGAGGCCATGCGCAGGGGACGCAGGGTCAGTTGGCTGAGCCTGTTGCCGGTCGGGCTCCTGGCGCTCGCCGGCGCTTTCGCGCAGGCCGCCGAGATTTACGCACCCCAGACGCTCGACCACTATTTTCGCCTGGAGTGGTCGAAGGACGGCCGGAGCGTGAACGGCTACGTGTACAGCTCGGCGAACCGACACGCCGCCCACATGCAGCTGGTCGTGGAAGGCCTCGACGGTTCCGGAAAGGTCGTCACCAAGACGCTGACGTGGATCCGCGACGTCCCGCCGAACAACCGCGCCTTCTTCGAGACGGCCGTGCCGACTGCGGCGTCCTATCGGGTGCGGATCCTCTCCTTCGATTGGGTCGAGGATCGCCTGGATCGCCGCAAGGCCTGGTGATCTTCAGACCGCGGGTTCACCCGCGGTGACCGCGATGCACTGGCCCGAGAGGTTGCGCGCGGCGTCGCTGCACAGGTAGATCGCGAGCGTCGCGATGTCCTCGGCGGTCGACATGCGCTTGAGCGGCGAGCGGTCGATGAGACTGCGGCGCATCTCCTCGAGCGGCACGCCTCGCGCCTGCGCCTGGCCCTCGATGACGCGGTCGATCCGGTCCCCGGCGACCGCACCGGGCGCGATCGCGTTCACCGTGATGTTGTGGGGCGCCAGCTCGATCGCCATCCCGAACGTCATCCCGACCTGGCCGGCCTTGGCCGAGCAGTAGCCGATCCGGTACGGAAGCCCGCGCCGGCCGGCGACCGACGCGATGTTCACGATCGCGCCGCCGCCCGCCTTGATCATCTCCGGCACTGCGAAGCGGATGCACATGTAGGAGCTGGTGAGGCAGGAGTTGATCGTGTAGAACCAGTCCTCGCTCGTGTACTCCTGCACGCGCTTGGTGGGGCCGCCGTCGCCGGCGTTGTTCACGAGGGTGTCGAGCTTGCCGAAGGCCTTGGTCCCGGCCTCGATCATGCGTTGCACGTCGGCCTCGGTGGCGGCGTCCCCGGTGACGGGGATCGCCCGGCCGCCGTCGGCCTTGACGAGCGCGGCCGTCTCTTCCACCAGGCTCTGTGAGCGCGCCGCGCAGACCACGGCGGCGCCCTCGCGGGCGAACATCCGGCTCATCACGCGTCCGATGCCCTTGCTGGCGCCCGTGATGAGCGCAACTTTTCCCTCGAGCTGCATACGTCGTTCTCCTCCTCGTTGCCCGAGACCGAGGCGCGCCACGCTCCGCCGGGGCGCGCCCGAGCGCGGGGAGCTTGGGAGGCCCATGTACTCATCGGAACCCTGTAATGAGCTCGTCGAAGGCGACCATCTGGCCGCCGCGCGTCGACGAGGGCACGACGATGAGGGTCCGCACGCCAGCGGCAAGCCACGCCTCGACGCCCTCGCGGACCTCCGCGGCACTGCCGAAGAGCGAGACGTCGCGCAGCCAGCGGTCGGACATCAGCTCCGGGATGCGGCCGGTCTCGCCGGCCGCGATGGCCCGGCGGATCGCCAGCATCTCCGCTTCGTAGCCGGCCTCGATCCAGTAGTTCTGATAGTTCGGCAGCCGCACGTACGACACGAGCGTCTTGCGCATGACGGCGGCGGCCGCGGCGCGATCGTCGTCGATGCAGGTCGGCACCATGTCCCCGATGAAGAACGACGGATCGGTCCGGGCCGGCGCCGGCAGGCGGTCGAGCGACACCGCCATGTGCGAGCGCGCGCCGTTCGCCCACACCGCGCCCCGCGCGATCTCGCCGGCCAGCTCGACCATGCGCCCGCGCAGCGTCGCCAGCGTGATCGGCGGCAGCGCGCCGACCTGCGCCGCGTAGCCCTGCACCTCCGCCACGAACTTCCGGATGTCCTCGAGCGGCTTGCCGGCGTGGAGCCCGAGCCGCTCGTGGGTGGGGCCGTGGCTCACGCCGATCCCGAAGCGGAAACGACCGCCCGACAGCTCGTGGATGACCGCCGCGGTCTGTGCGTAGTCGAAGGGGTGGCGCGTGTAGATGTTCGCGATGCTGGTGCCGAACGGGATCTCGTGCGTCGCGAGCGCCAGCGCTTCGCAGAGTGCCAAGCCGTCGCCGGGGCTCGGGCAGTAGATCCCGGCGAATCCCTCACGCTCGAGCCGTGCGGCCAGCTCGAGCGTCGCGCGGCGCCGTCCGGCGACGGCGACGAGGCTGACCGCCGGCTTTCCCGTCATCGGCGGGAGTATAGCCGTTCTTGCCACCACGTCCCGGCCTCACTATGATCGGCCCACCCTGAGGGAGGAGAGCCCCATGAAGATCCATCGGCTCTACGCGGACAAGAACGGCGAGTCCCACTGGCAGGACGTGGAGGTCGAGTACGCGGAGACGACGCGGGCCGGCCGGCTGTCCAAGCGGCTCCCGGCCAACGGGATCATCTTCCGCGAGGTGCAGCCCGACTACGACCTCGACTGGCACCCCGCGCCGCGACGCCAGTACATCATCAACCTCGACGCGGGCGTCCAGATCACCGCGAGCGACGGCGAGGCGCGACGCATCGGCGCCGGCGAGGTGATCCTGGTCGAGGACACGTCCGGCAAGGGGCACCTCTCGAAGGCGATCGACGGCAAGGTTCGCAACTGCATCTTCGTCACGCTGGAGTGACGCGGGGCCACCGACGCGGGGCCGATCCCTCAGTGGAGGGTGACGCCTCCCGGCGGCGCCGGCGACGGCTTCTTTGCGCGCCGCAGGACGACGTCGACGGCGGTGTACGGCGCGGTGCCGGTGTTGAACTGGCGCCGCACCTCGCCGGTCACCAGATCGAACTGGTAGACGTTTGACGTCGCGGAGTTGACCGCCCAGAAGGATCCATCCGTGTCGAGATCGAGACCGACCCAGTACTGTGGCTCGCTCGGCTCCACCGCGTAGGTCTGGATCAGGGCGCCGGCCGGATCGAGCCGTGCGACGACGGCGCCGCTGGCGACGAGCACGCCGCCGTCATCCAGGGATCGAAGACCCTGGGTGTCGCCGCCGGGCAGCTGATGCACGTTGAAGTCCGGACGCTGGCTCTCGGTGCACACGTCGAACCGCTTCACGTTCGGACCGCGCGACGTGTAGAAGAGCGTGCAGCCATCGCCGGCGAGGTCGATCCACGACGAGCCGCGGCTGTCCGGCGCCACCTTGTGCTCGTGGGGCGTCGAGTCCGACGTGAACTTCAGCACGTGCCCTGTGCAGTTGGCCTGGCCGACGAAGGTGTTGCCGGCGGCGTCGAAGGCGATCGAGTGCGGGTTGCAGTTGTATCCGGTCTCGCCGCCTACCGCTCCCTGCGAGACCCCCATGGGATTGAACTTCTCGACGGAGTTGCCGACCGTGCAGCTGGCGTCAGCGCATCGCCGCGCGACGTACAGGTTGCCGGCGGGATCGATCCTCATACCCTCGGCCGGGCCGGGGACCAGGTTGACCAGCTCTCCTCGAAGAGCGCCGTCGGACGTCCGCCACTGCACCGGCCCGGTCGCCAGCGAGACGTACACGTCGCCCGGAGGCGTCGAGCGTCGGGGCGCGGGCGGGTTCTGGGGCACTGTCGGGTTCTGGGGCGCCCTCCAGCTCTGAGGCGCCGCCGATGGGGTCACAGCAAGGAGCAGGATCGCCGCTACGAGGCCCGCACGTCTTGTCGTCTCCATGTTACTTCCTCGGCGCCGACGCTGCGACGAAAGGCCAGGTCGCAGAGGATCGGCCCCAGTTTGTCGGGGGCGTGGCGGACCACCGGCCCGGCCTCCAACAGATCGGCGCGGACGATCGCCGGCGATCCGTTCGTCGGCGCGAAGTCCGGATCCACTGATCTGGCGCCCCGTGCGGCGTATCGGGCGAGAACGCCCGACGGAATCGGCGTGGTGTGGGTGACGACGTAGTCGAGAGCCTCCGGCGGCAACCCGTGGGCTGCGAGCGCACGTAGATGATCGGCGACCCCATAGCCGTCGGTCTCGCCGGGCTCGGTCATCGCGTTGCACACGAAGATGCGAATCGCCGGCGAGCGCGTGATCGCATCGATCACGCCCGGAACCACCAGAATGGCGAGCAGGCTCGTGTAGAGGCTCCCGGGTCCGAGCACGAGCGCGTCGGCGTTGGCCAACGCCTCCAGCACGCTGGGCGCGGCCGTCGCGTCGGCTGGATCGAGCCGCAGCCGCTTGATCGACGCGCCGCTGCGCGAGATCTGCGATTCGCCGCGGACGGAGCGACCGTCGACGAGGTCGGCGACCAGGTGAACCCGTTGGGTCGTGGACGGCAGGATGTGGTCGTGCACCCCCAGGAGATCCGCGGCCAGCCGGATCGCCGTCACTTCGTCCGTCGCGACCATGTCGAGCGCCGCCAGCAACAAGTTGCCGACCGGATGCAGGTCAGCGCCGTTGTCGAACCGGTACTGGAGCGCGGCCGACACCTCCGGCGGCACCCGCGCAAGCGCTAGCAGACAGTTCCGAATGTCGCCCGGCGGAAGCACGCCGTATTGCCGCCGCAGCACTCCCGAGCTACCGCCGTCGTCCGCCGCCGTCACGATCGCGGTGATACGGTGGCTCGCGGGAAGGTGGCGACGCAAGGCCCTGAGCACCGCGGGCAATCCGGTCCCGCCGCCGAGCGCGACGATCGTCATCGAACGACGAGGCCGTGGCTGACCGCGGCGCCGGCCAGGACGACCGCCGAGCCCACGAGCCTCGGGAGTCGCCGCAGGGCTCCGAGGCCGGGAATCGTCCAGCCGCGCCGCGCCCGCGCGCTCGCTTCCAGGTACTCGATCGCCTGCTCGACGAGCCCCCGCTCGACGCGTCGCCTTTGCTCCGCGTAGCCGAAGAGGAGACAGTGGTCGCCGAGAATGTTGAGGACTCGCGGGACTCCCCGGGAGTAGCTAGCCATCCGGGCCACCGCCGCCTCCGTGAACACGCCCAGGTCGCGAGAGCCGGCGACCCGCAGCCGGCTGCGGATGTACTGGCCGGCTTCCGTAACCGTCAGCGGCCGGATGCGACAGCGCAGCCCGAGCCGCTGTCGGAGCTGACGCAGCTGGGGAAGATTGAGCTTGGCCTCGAGCTCCGGCTGCCCCACCAACAAGATTTGCAGGAGCTTGCGCCGGGTCGTCTCGAAGTTCGAGAGGAGACGGATCTGCTCTAGCGTCATCGGGGACAGGCTCTGCGCTTCGTCGATGATGAGGACCGTGTTCTGGCCGGCGCGCTCCCGCTCGGTGAGAAAGGTTTGCAGCACGATGAGCCGCCGGGCCAGCGAGTCCTCGCGCTTGGCGACTCCCAGGCCGTCGAGGATGCAGTCGAGGAGGCCGTCGAACGGGAGCCTCGAATTGACGATGAAGGCCACCGCGGTCTTCGGGTCGAGCCGCCGATAGAGCGTATTGAGCAACGTGGTCTTGCCGGTGCCGATCTCGCCCGTGAGGACCACGAACCCCTTCCGTTCCTCGGCACAGTACTGGAGCTGGGCGAGCGCCTCGCGATGCGGCGGACTCAGGAAGAGATATCTCGGATCTGGTGTCTCGCTGAACGGCTTCTCGTCGAGTCCGTAGAACTTGAGGTACATGCCGCTGGCCCCCTGAGGCGGGTCCGCGTCAGTCCTGAATCAGGCCCTGGCGGATCGCGTAGCGGACGATGCCAGCGGTGTTGGGCGCTTCGAGCTTTCTCAAGATGTGAGTGCGATGGGATTCCGCAGTCTTCACGCTGATGCCGAGGAGCCCGGCGATCTCTTTCGTCGTCTTGCCCGAGGCGACGAGCTGGAGCACCTCGCGCTCGCGCGAGGTCAGCCGGTCGGGTCGCACCTCGGACTTGGCCAGGTACGCCTCGACCAGCAGGCGCGAGACGCGCGGGCTCAGGTACATGAGACCCCGCAGCACCTCGCTGATCGCGCGAACGAGATCCGTCGGCGCCTGCGTCTTCACGACGTAGCCCTTGACGCCCAGCCGGACCGCCTCCAGCACGTAGCGGTCGTCGGTGTGCATCGTCAGTAGAATGACCTTCGTGAGCGGGCAGGTCTGCATGATCTCGCGCGCGGCGCCGAGGCCGTTCATGACCGGCATCCCGTAGTCGAGCACCGCGACGTCCGGGCAGCTCTCGGTCGCCAGGCGCACGGCCTCCTGACCATCGGCCGCTTCGCCCACGACGTCGAGTCCCTCGCGCTGCAGGAGCAATCTCAAACCCTGGCGCACCATCGCGTGATCGTCGGCGAGCAAGACTCGAGTCGCCATCACTGTAGAGTCTATCGACGGCGCACGGAGGCCGAAATCAGGCGCATCCGCAAATCGCCTGAGGGAAAACCCTGACGGCGAGCAGGGCGCCGACTAGAAAGGGCTCAGGGTTGGATCAGGCCACGGCGGACGGCGTAGCGGACGAGGCCGGCTGTCTCGTGGATGTCGGTCTTCTTCATGATCCGGGTCCGGTGCGACTCCGCGGTCTTGAAGCTGATCGCGAGGAGCTGGGCGATCTCTTTCGTCGACTTCCCCTCGGCGACGAGCTGGAGGACTTCCCGCTCGCGCGAGGTCAGCGGGTCGCGCGGCATCACCGCTTTCGACAGGAAGGCCTGCACGACGGTCTGCGAGACGCCGGGGCTCAGGTACGTCATGCCACGTTGCACCTCGTTGATCGCGCGCACCAGGTCCCCCGACGCCTGGCTCTTGACGACGTACCCTTTGACTCCGATCTGGAGCGCCTCGAGGACGTAGTGGTCCTCGGTGTGCATCGTCAACAATATGGCCTTCGCGCGCGGGCACACTTGGAGGATCTCGCGAGCCGCGTCGCGCCCGTTCAGCAGCGGCATCGAGAAATCCAGGACCGCGACGTCCGGGCAGCGCTCGCGCGCGGCGCGCACGGCGGCCTGACCATCCTCGGCCTCGGCGATGACGGTAAATCCTTCGCGCTCCAGCAGGGCCTTGAGCCCTTGCCGGACTATGACGTGGTCGTCAGCGAGCAAGATTCGATTCGGCACGGTCGACCTCCAAAGGAACGGCCATGATCAGTCGAGTTCCGCCGCCGGGCGTCGCGACGATCTCGAGCGTTCCGCCCACCCCATGCAGTCGCTCCTGGATGCCGATCAGTCCGAGGCCGCGCGCGCCCCGACGCGCATGCACGGCCCGCACGTCGAATCCCACGCCGTCGTCGCGGATCGTGCAGCGGAGCTGACGCCCGCTGCGCGTGAGCGTGATCGACACCCTCGTCGCCTGCGCGTGCTTCGTCACATTGGTCAGCGCCTCCTGGACGATGCGGTAGAGCGCCGTCTCGGTCGGCGCGGGCAGCCGCGCTCCCGCCGAGCCCTCGACGACGATGTGCAGCCCGGTCCGACGCGACACGCCGTCGGCGAGGAACTCGAGGGCGGGCTGGAGGCCGAGATCGTCGAGGATCGTCGGACGCAGCTCGTGCGACAGGTGTCGGAGCTGCTCCTCGATCTTGTTCAGGAGCCCTCCCACGTCCGCCAGCCGCTGCGCGACGTGTGGCGGCAGATCGCGTGCGATCTCCGCCAGACCAATGTGCACGGACGCGAGCAGCTGTCCGGCTTCGTCGTGGAGCGCGTGGGCGATGCGCTTGACTTCCTCCTCGAGCGCTTCGTTCAGATGGTGCAGCGCCTGCTCGGCCCGCTTGCGATCGGTGATGTCGCGCGCGACGCCGAGGATCCCGACGATCTTCCCGTCGCGCACGAGCGGCGTGGCGACCACCTCGCCGGGGATCGTGGCGCCGGACTTTACGAGGATGCCGAGTTCCACGCCGACCTCGAACCTGGGAGACGCCTGGTCGGTGAGCGCCGCCCGATAGAGCTCGACGGCGCGGGCGCGATCGTCGGCGTGCACGAGGGGGGCGAAGTCCTTGCCGATCCACTCGGCCCGGGACCAGCCCGTGATCGTCTCGAAGACGGGGTTCAGCGACATCACCTTGCCGTCGGACGAGAGCGTGAAGATCACGTCGCGGGCGGTGTCGACCACGCCGCGATAACGCTCCTCGGACTCCCGGAGGGCGGCGTTGGCCTCCTGGCTCTGGCGATGGGACATCTCGAACGGCAGCAACCCCTCGACGAAGAACTTGCCGGCGGCGCGGATCGCGCGCGTGCCTTCCCGCCTCGTCCGGACACCCAACATCGCCTTCAGCAAGGCGCCCTGCTGGACGGTCGCCAGATCGTGAACGCCCAGCCCGCGGGCGAGCGCTTCGCGACCGATGTGGTAGGCCTCCTGCAGCGCCGCTTCCCCGCCCCCGCCCAGGAAGTCTTCCAGCGCCCGGGCGTAGCGCCGCGTCAACGCGCGGAGCTCCAGGTTCATGGCGGCGGCCCGAGGTACCGGGCGACGAGTACCAGCGCGTCGTCGGTGGCCCGTCCGAAGCGCGCGAGGACACGGTTGGCGAGGGCATGGGGCGGGTCGCGATGCGGGAGGACCTCGTGGAGGAAGTCGCTCCGGACGCCGTCGGTGGCGAAGATGAGCGTGTCGCCCCGCACGATCGGGACGATCGCCGCCGCGAGCGCCGGGAGGTGCACGCCGACCACACCGCCCCGCAGCAGGAGCAGCTCGCGCCCCGGGCTCGTGGTCTGCGCACGCACCAAGAGCCCCTCGACGTTGCCGACGCCCAGCCACGTCATCGTCTCGTCGGCCGCGTTGAACGCGGCGACGCTGATGACGGCGCCGCGCGAGCCGAACAGGCTGCGGTGACAGTCCCGGATGAGCGGGATGATGGGCTCCTGCGCGTGGCGCTCGATTGACCACACGGCGGTCTTGGCCGCGTCCGCGGCTTCGGCGCCGTGCCCGAGCCCGTCGACGACGCCGACGAGCGCGCCGCCGGGGATCGCCATCGCCAGGGAGTGATCCCCGGACTCGGTCTGGCCGGGCTGCATGTGCTCGGCGACAGCCCACTCGATCGGCCCGGTTCTCACCGTTTCCATCGCCGGACCGTCACTTTCGTGCCCTTACCGAAATCCGAGAGGAGCTCGAACTCGTCCATCAGGCGCCGCGTCCCCGGCAAGCCCAGGCCGAGACCCCCGGACGTCGAGTAACCGTCCTGCAGGGCGAGCGTGATGTCGGCAATGCCCGGGCCGTCGTCGGAGGCCGTGACTTCGATCCCGCGCTTGCCGTCGGCCTCGACGAGTCGAACGAGGACCTCGCCGTGCACCGCGTAACGGACGATGTTGCGCGCGAGCTCAGAGATCGCGGTGGCGATCACGGCCAGGTCGGTGGTCGGAAAGCCGCACTGGGACGCTAGCTCTCGCCCCTTTTGGCGGGCGGAGACGATGTCCGCATCGCAGTCGATGGGCACTCGCACTTCATCAGCGATGAGTGCCAACCTCCTGGCCAGGCCCCTTCCCCTTCCGGTCAAGGTACGCGAGGCCCTCTTCCAGGTCTAACGATGTCGCGATGCCTTCGAGCGACAACCCCAGCTTGACCATCGAGAACGCCACCTCGGGCTGGATGCCGACGATGACGGTCTCGGCTCCGCGGAGCCTGATCATGTGGGCGACGTCACGCAGGGTTCGAGTCGCGAACGAATCGATCACGTCGAGCGCGGTGACGTCGACGATCACACCGCGCGCGCGGACCTTGCTGACCGACACGACCAGCGTGTCGCGCAGCTGTTTCAGGTCTTCGTCGGTGAGGGCGGACTGCACCGTCGCGATGAGATACGCGCCCTGCTTGAGGATCGGAACCTGCACGGGGTTCCTCGCCTGCTATCCCACGACGTGTGCGGCGGTCGGCTCCTGCATCGGCACGACCTTGTAGCCCAAGAGGCGCTCGGCCTCTTCGATGCCGCCCTGAAGGTCGCCGACGGTGTTCATCTTGCCGAGGTCCACCCCGATGTTGACGAGGGTCTGGGCGATCTCCGGGGACAGGCCGGTCACGATGACGTTCGCGCCGAGCAGCCGCGCCGCCTCGACGGTCTGCACGAGGTGGTTCGCGACCGGCGAGTCGATGTACGGCACGCCGGTGATGTCGAGCACGACGACCTTGGCGCGGTTGGTCCGGATCCCGCGCAGAAGCTGTTCGGTGAGCTGCCGGGTGCGCTGCGGGTCGATGACGCCGATGATCGGCAGGATGAGCAGCCGCTCGCGCACCTGGAGCACCGGGGTCGACAGCTCGCGGATGGCCTCTTGCTGCTCGCGGATGATGCGCTCGCGCTCCTGGACGAATCCGACGGCCACCGTGCCCGCGATCCGGTTGGCGGCCGGCTCGTAGGCGTCCAGGATCCGGTTCAGTTTGTTGAAGTCTTCACGGTACTTGGCGAACAGTGACCGGGCGAGCACGTCGCGGAGTAACAGCACGATTCCGACGACCTCGTGCGTCTCGACGCCCCGAGGGATGATGCGCTCGGAGAGGTTTCGCGCGTAGGCCTGGAGGGCCTCGTACGTGCCGGTCTCGAGGGCCTCGACGTAGTTGTCGTACACCGACGTCGCCTCGGCGAAGATCTCTTCCTTGGTCATCGCGGTGAGCAGCTTCGCCTCGGTGATGAGCCGGGCCCACTCCTCGCGGAGTTGAGCCCGCTGCTGCCGGAGGTGCGCGACAAGCTCGCGCAGGCGTGAGGCCGTCGTTTCCAGACGGGCCTCCGCGAGCGTTGCGAAGTCCTGAGTATTGGCCATCAAGTACCTCCCGCTTTCCTCGGCGTCGATCGACCGCCGCCCACGCGGCATCCGTGCGGACATCAGCAGGAGTCTACCCCCTCAGGGAAAACCCTCCATCAGGTATTTACCTGCACGAGCGAACGGCAATCCCTGGAGTTTCCTATGGGAGGGAGGTAGGGCGACCGGCGGGCCTCCATAGGATCGAACGAGCTGCTTGCCTAGTGTCTAACGAGCGCCCAGCCGAAGGCCTGCAGGTCGGGGCTGAGGTCCCGCCGACGGCGCGACGCCTGGCGGCGGTCGAGGCCCACCGGGCTCTCACCACGGCGACGCTCGGACATGCGGCGGTCGATGATCACCTCCACCGTATCGCTACTGTACGTGTGCTTGAAGTAGGTATAGCGCCCAGGCTCCTCCCGCACGACGACCAGCAGGAGGCGGCTCATCGCCAGCCTCGGGGCCTGGCTAGGATGCCACGCGCTCGATCGCATCGGCGCCCTCAAACGATCGCCGGGCCTCGGCGAGGACCAGGATGGCATGCTCGTCGCAGATTCCGTGCGAAATCCGCTCGCCCTGGTCGGCATCATCATCGAGCCCCGCCATCTTCCTCTCGCGCTGACACCACGCGCAGACCACCCTCATTGGTGCATCCTCCATGAGGCGACTCTAGGTTCCGGGGTGACCGGTCGCTATCAGGCCTTTCCCCACAGGACGCCCTGGAAATTCCCTCGCGGGCATATCGGCGCTCCCCCCCCCCAGGAGAGCGCACTTGCGCGGGGCCCGCGCTGGCGCTATTGATGAGCGGCGATGGGGCGGCTCGACGGCAAAGTGGTGGTAATCACGGGCGCATCGCGCGGCATCGGCGCCGAGATCGCGCGGCTCTTCGCGGCCGAGGGCGGGCGCGTCATCTGCGCCGCGCGCACGCTGCGAGAAGGCGACCATCCGATGGCGGGCTCGCTCGAGACGACGGTGACGGACATTCGGGCCGCCGGCGGCGAGGCGCGCGCGGTCGCCGCGAACATCGCCGAGCCGGCCGAGTGCGAGCGGCTCATCGGCGCTGCGCGCGAAGCCTACGGTCCGGTCGACGTGCTCGTCAACAACGCCGCGCTCACCTACTATCTGCCCACGAAGGACTATCCCTTGAACCGGTGGCTGCGCTCGTGGGCGGTGAACTTCCACGCCCCGTTCGTCCTGAGCCAGCTAGTGCTCGCCGACATGATCGCGCGGCGCTCCGGCGCGATCGTCAACATCTCGTCGGGCGCCGCGATCGGTCCCGGACGCGGACCTTACCTGGATCCCTCGGTCGGTACGCGAGGCGGCACCTGCTACGGCGCCGAGAAGGCGGCGCTCGAGCGCTTCACCCAGGGACTGGCGTCGGAGGTGTACCAGCACGGCGTGTCGGTGACGTGTGTCTCACCTTCGCAGATCGTTCCGACGCCCGGCACCGTCCACCACCGCCTCGTGAAGAGTCTCGACGATCCGCGTGGCGAGGCGCCGATCCTCATGGCGAAAGCCGCGCTCTTGCTCGCAACGGAGCCGGTCGAGAAAGTCTGCGGCCGGGTAACCTACAGCCAGCAGATCCTCAAGGAGTTCGGCTGGATCACCGACGGACGTGGCCGCGGCGTCGAATCGCGCGGCAGCGGGTACTCGGAGATCTAGGCGACAGCGTTCCGGCGGGCGGCTCGCGCCGGCGGCGGGTCAGCGAAACTGCGTTCCGCGCATGTGGCCCGCGCCCAGGCAGGCGCGACAGAGGCGGAACGTCCCGCCCCACGGCGACTGGACCGTCGCGACCGCTGTTCGTTGACCGCTCCTCGCCGGTAGGACTACTCTCATCTCACACCCGGGCCGGTTCACCGCCGCGGGAACGTCGCACGGAGGGCGCATGGACTGGCAAAAGGAGCTGGATGAGCTGAGGCGCCGCGAGGAGCTCGCGGACGAGCTCGGCGGGCCCGAACGGATCAAGCGACAGCACGATGGCGGGCGGCTCACCATCCTCGAGCGGATCGCCAGGCTCCTGGACAAGGGCAGCTTCCACGAGATCGGCAAGATCGCCGGGCGCGCGGAGTACGACGCCAAGAACGACCTGGTCGCGTTTACGCCGTCGAATTTCGTGTTCGGGCGCGGGGAGATCGACGGGCGGCCGGTCGTCGTGGGCGGTGACGACTTCACCGTGCGCGGCGGCTCGGCCGACGCGACAATTCGAGGCAAGCACAACCAGTGCGAGCGCATGGCGCACGACCTGCGACTGCCGCTGATCCGGCTGGTCGAGGGCTCGGGCGGCGGCGGCTCGGTCAAGACGATCGAGACGACCGGCCGCGCCAACGTGCCGGGCGTCGACGGCTGGGAGTGGGTCGTGAACAACATGGGCACGATCCCGCGCGTCGCGCTGGGTCTGGGCTCGGTCGCGGGCCTGGGCGCCGCCCATCTGGCCGCGGCGCACTACTCGATCATGGTGAAGAATCTCTCCGCGCTCTTCGTGGCCGGCCCGCCGGTCGTCGAGCGCCTGGGCCAGAAGCTCACCAAGAACGAGCTCGGCGGCTGGGAGATCCAGCTTCGGGCGGGTGCCGTCGACGACGCGGTGGACTCCGAGGAAGAGGCCTTCGCGCGCGCCCGCCGGTTCCTCTCCTACATGCCGTCGTCGATCGACGACCTGCCGCCGCGCGGCCCGCGCGGCGACGACCCGCAGCGCCGCGATCCGTGGCTCTTCGAGGCGATTCCGCACGACCCGCGCAAGCCGTACAAGATGCGCCGCATCGTCGAGTCGGTCGTCGATCAGGGATCGTTCTTCGAGGTCGCCGCGCTCTACGGCCGCTCGGTGATCACCGGCTACGCCCGTCTCGACGGCTGGCCGGTGGCGCTGATGGCCAGCGACCCGTACTTCTACGGCGGCGCGTGGCCGGCCGACACCTGCCAGAAAGTCGAGCGCTTCATCGACATCGCCCAGACCTTCCACCTGCCGGTGGTCTACCTGGTGGACTGCCCCGGCTTCCTCATCGGCCTGGACGCGGAGAAGACCGGGACGATCAAGCAGGGCGTGCGCGCGATGTCGGCCATGTGGCAGACGACGATTCCCTGGTGCGCCGTGATCGTCCGGAACTCGTTCGGGGTCGCCGGCGCCGCGCACCGGAACCAGAGCCGCTACTGCATGCGCTACGCGTGGCCGTCCGGTCGCTGGGGCTCGCTGCCGCTCGAGGGCGGGATCGAGGCCGCGTATCGCGCCGACCTCGACGCCGCACCGGACCCGAAGGCGAAGATGGCGGAGATCGAGGAGCGCCTCAACAAGCTCCGCTCGCCCTTTCGCTCGGCGGAGACGTTCTGGATCGAAGAGATCGTCGACCCGCGCGACACCCGGCCCCTCCTCTGCGAGTTCGCGAACCTGACGGCGCCGCTGCGGCGGCCTGGGCCGTCGACGCACCAGATGCGGCCGTAGGCGCGCCCTCGATGGCGGACAAGACGGCCCGGCCGCACGCGCTCGACCCCGCGTTCACGCGGATCCTCTGCATCTCGGCGCACCCCGACGACAACGAGTTCACCATCGGCGGCGCCGTCGCCGCGTGGGCGCGGGAGGGACGCGAGATCGTCTTCTGCCTGGTCACCACCGGCGGCGCCGGCACCAACGAGCACACGACCGACAACACCGGTCTCGTGCCCATCCGCGAGCGCGAGTCGTGGGATGCCGCCAAGCTTCTGGGCGTGAAGGATCTGGTGTTCCTCGGCTATCAGGACGGGGTGGTCGAGCCCACGATCGGGCTGCGACGCGATCTGACCCGCGTGATCCGCCGGTCCCGGCCCGACGTCGTGGTCTGCAGCGATCCGACCGTGCGCTACTACGGCAACGAGTACCTCAACCACCCCGACCATCGCGCGGTGGCCAGCGCGGCG
This sequence comes from Candidatus Rokuibacteriota bacterium, assembly GCA_003221515.1. Classification (GTDB taxonomy): domain Bacteria; phylum Methylomirabilota; class Methylomirabilia; order Rokubacteriales; family CSP1-6; genus AR31. The sequence goes on along the minus strand of QHSI01000100.1, from coordinate 41,177 downwards.
CTCGACGCGGTCTTTCCGTCGTCGGAGACGCGCGTCATCTTCCCGGAGCTCCTGGCCGAGGGTCTCGAGCCCCACAAGGTGAAGGAAGTCTTCATCACCGGCGCGGTGCCGCCCGACACGTGGATCGACATCACCGACACGCTCGAGGTCAAGTGTGCCGCGCTGCGCGCTCACGTCTCTCAGGTGGGGCCGGGCGAGTGGGTCGACGAGCTGCTGCGGGGGTGGGCTCTTCGCGATGGCCGGAGCGCCGGGGTCAAGCACGCCGAGTCCTATCGGCGCATGGTGCTCTGGCGCGCCGACGCCTAGCGCCGGGGCCGTTCCGCCCGCGTTCTACCTGCGCGAATCGGCGCCGGCGCTGGAAAGGCCCTCAGCGGTGAGGCGTCGGGCACCGAACCAGCGGATCTTGAACCAGGAGTCCTCCAGCCGCGCGACCCCGACGCTGCCGCCGCTCCGGGCCGCGTGAACGAACCGGCCATCGCCGACGTAGATACCGTTGTGACGGAGCTCGTCGAAGAACACCAGATCACCCGGCCTCAGCTCGTCCTGTGAGACCGGCACGCCGTACTTGTACTGCTGGGCGACGTTGTGGGGCATCGCGATGCCGGCCAGCGCGTACACGTACTTGACCAGGCCCGAGCAGTCGAAACCCTCCGCGCTCTCGCCGCCCCAGAGGTAGGGGACGCCGATGAATCGCTGCACGAGGCTCACCGTCCTGGAGCGTCGGCGCTCGACGTCGGCGCTGCGCGCCCGATCGTCCGGACCGTGTGGCTCAGCTGCGACCGGCCCGACCCAGCACCCGACGCTCAGGAGGACGAGCCCGAAAATTTGGGCGCAGGCATTTCCACGACTGCGTCGAGGCGTCGACATTGCCGACGCGTGACGCAAAACGCGGGCCACGCCGCGAGGTCGCGCCAACTACGCGATTCGCCGCCAACATGAACCGCGCTCCGGGAAAATCCCGGCGACCGCCGGTTGACACGACGGCGGTGGTTGGATGTAGATCTTACTTGGCCTCGACGATCTTGTGCCGCTGGGTGCCGAGCCCGGTGATGCCCATCTCGACGATGTCGCCCGGCTGCAGATAGCGCGGCGGCTTCGCCCCGTGTCCCACGCCGGCGGGGGTGCCGGTGGAGATCACGTCGCCAGCGCGCAGCGACATGAAGCGGCTCACGTACGCGATCAGCGCCGCGACCGAGAAGATCATCTTGCCGGTGTTGCCGTCCTGCCTCCGCTCCCCGTTGACGGTCGTCCAGAGCGCCAGCGTCTGCGGGTTGCCGGCCTCGTCCGATGTGACCAGCCACGGGCCCGTCGGACCGAAGGTGTCGGCGCTCTTACCCTTGGTCGTGGTGCCGCCGTGCTCCATCTGGAACTCGCGCTCCGATACGTCGTTGATCAGACAGTAGCCGGCGACGTAGCGCAGCGCGTCGGTCTCGCCGACATAGCGCGCATCGCGACCGATCACGACGCCCAGCTCCACCTCGTAGTCGAGCTTCGCCGAGCCGCGCGGGCGCGCGATGGGATCGTCCGGTCCGCACAGAGCACTCGGAGCCTTGATGAAGAGCGTCGGCTCCTTCGGCAACGCCATGCTGACCTCGGCCGCGTGGTCGGTGTAGTTGAGGCCGATGCAGACCATCTTCCCCATGCCGGCCAGCGGGCAGCCCAGGCGCGGACGCCCGCGCACCACGGGCGAGCGGGAGAGGTCGCGACGGCGGAGCTGCTGGAGCGCGGCCGGCGCCAGCACGTCGGGCGTCACGTCCTTGATGACGCGGGAGAGATCGCGGAGCTTTCCGTCGGCGTCGATCGCGCCGGGACGCTCGGCCCCGGGTCGTCCGTACCGTACGAGCTTCATCGGGCCTCCTTTGCGAATCCTACGCGTACCGCACGCCGATGAGCTCGCCGATCAGCGCGGGCTTCGGCTGGCCCTCGATCTCGACCGACATCTCGGAAGTCACGCGCACGCCGTTGCCGGTCACTTCTTCGGCGCCGACGATCCGCTGGCGCACGCGGATGCGGGCGCCCGCCGGCACGGGGCTGATGAAGCGGACTTTGTTCGAGCCGTAGTTGATCCCGCGGCTCCGATGGGTGACCTCCAGCAGCGTCGACGCCATCCGCGGCACGAGCGACAGCGTGAGGTAGCCGTGGGCGATCGTCTTGCCCCCGGGCATCTCGCGCTTCGCGCGCTCGACGTCGACGTGGATCCACTGGTGATCGCCGGTGGCGTCGGCGAACTTGTCGATCATCGCCTGGTCGACCGTGACCCACTCCGAGGGACCGAGCTCCGTACCGACGAGCTTGAGCAGATCTTTCGGGTACTCCACCTTGAGCGTGGGCATGTCGCTCCTCCCGGATTTGTAGTCGCGCCTCGCCCGGCGGGGCCCCAGCCCCGCGACGGCCTGCGGCGCGCACCACGTCTTTAGGCGCTGGCGCGTGGGGGCACGACCCACGCCATCTCGCGCGCGTGGCGCGCCTCGAATTCGCGAATCTTCGTCTCGAAGCCGAGCGTCAGTCCGATCTCGTCCCGGCCGGCGAGCAGCATCTCCTTGCGAAACGGGTCGACCTCGAAGCGATGAGACGCCCCGCCGGCGGTCGACACCGTCTGAGGCTGCAGGTCGACCGTGAGCGCCGCACCCGGCTGCGCGTGGATGTGCGCCCGGAGCCCGGCGACGACGTCGGCCGGCAAGATCACCGGCAACACGCCGTTCTTGAAGCAGTTCTGATGGAAGATGTCGCCCAGGCTCGGCGCGATCACCGCGCGGAAGCCGTAGGCGGCCAGCACCCACACCGCCGCCTCACGCGAGGAGCCGCAGCCGAAGTTCTCGGCAGCGACGACGATCCGCGCGCCGCGATACCGGCGCTGGTTGAGAATGAAGTCCGCCTTCTCCAAGCCGTCGGCGCTGAACCGCACGTCGTGAAACAGGAAGCTCGCGTACTCGGGCTCGTCCCTGTCACGACGCAGGAAGCGCGCCGGAATGATGCGGTCGGTGTCCACGTTGGGCAGGTCGATCGGCACCGCGACGCCGGTCAGGCGCGTGAAGGCTCGCAAGTCAGGTCCGGAGCGTGCGCACGTCGGTGAGCCGGCCGGTGACGGCGGCCGCCGCGGCCATCGCGGGCGACATGAGATGCGTGCGGGCACCCTTGCCTTGGCGCCCCTCGAAGTTGCGGTTCGACGTCGACGCCACCCGCTCGCCCTCGCGCGCGGTCTCGCCGTTCATTCCGACGCACATCGAGCAGCCCGACTCGCGCCACTCGAAGCCGGCCTCGAGAAAGATCTGGTCGAGCCCCTCCTGCTCGGCGGCGCGCTTGATGAGCCCCGAGCCCGGCACCACCCACGCCGGCACGACCGCGCGCCGGCCCTTGGCGACGCGCGCCGCGGCGCGCAGGTCGTCGAGTCGGCTGTTGGTGCACGAGCCGATGAACACGCGGTTCACCGCGATCTCGGCGAGCGGCGTGCCTGGGCGGAGGCCCATGTACGCCAGCGCGCGCACCATGCTCTCGCGCCGTCCCGTCTCGCCGACGTCAGCCGGATCGGGCACGCGCGCGGTGATGGGCAACGCGTCCTGCGGGCTCGTGCCCCAGGTGACGGTCGGCGCGATCTCGCCGGCGGCCAGCGCGACCTCGCGATCGAAGACGGCGCCCGGATCGCTCGGCAGCGTCTTCCAGAAGGCGAGCGCCTGCCGCCACGCCGCGCCGCGGGGGGCCAGGGGCCGGCCCTCGACGTAGGCGAACGTCGTGTCGTCCGGCGCGATCATCCCCGCGCGGGCGCCGCCTTCGATGGACATGTTGCAGACGGTCATGCGCTCGTCCATCGACATCGCGCGGATGCCCGAGCCCGCGTACTCGATCGCGTGCCCCACGCCGCCGCCGGCGCCGATCTTCGCGATGATCGCGAGGATGACGTCCTTGGCGTCGACGCCCGGCGCCAGGCGACCGTCGACGGTGATCCGCATCGTCCGCGGTCGCTTCTGCCAGAGCGTCTGCGTGACCATCACGTGCTCGACCTCGCTCGAGCCGATCCCGAACGCGAGCGCACCGAAGGCACCGTGGGTCGCGGTGTGCGAGTCGCCGCACACCAGCGTGATGCCCGGCACGGTCAGCCCCTGCTCCGGCCCGATCACGTGCACGATCCCGCGCCGCGGGTCGCCCACGCCGAAGTACGTGATGCCCTGCAGCACCGTGTGCCGCCCGAGCCCCTCGACCATAATCCGGATCTCGTCGTCGGGCACCGGCGATCCGGGCGCGGTCCGAACGTAGTGGTCGGCGGTCGCGAAGCTCAGGTCGGGGCGACGGACGCGACGGCCGCTTCGGGCCAGGCGCGTGAAGGCGGCGGTCGCTCCCTCGTGCAGGAGATGGCGGTCGACGTAGAGGAGCACGTGCCCACCCGGGCCCTCGGCCACCACGTGGCGGGTCCAGATCTTCTCGAACATCGTCTGCACGGTGGACAGGGGCGGCGTTCTCCTCAGCGCAACAGTATCAGAGACGCTCTTCCTTCTGGAGGTCGAGGAGCAGGTTCAGCACCAGACCCTCGACGACCTTGCTGAACGCCTCGCTGATGCTCAGGGGCGCGATGCCCTGCGGCGCGGCGGCGTCGCCGATGGTGCTGTGGATCGCGTGGCGATACACCTTGGTCAGCGGCTCCCGGCCGGCTCGCTGAAACTTCACCGTGAAGACGTAGCCGTCCGTCACCCGCGAGCCGGCGCCGCCGAACGTGATGCCGGTCAGCATGCCCTTGGCCATGGCGGCGCCGACGTCACCGCGATTGTCGAGCACGATGTCGAACCGATCGGCGTCGTCGGTCGACTTGTCGGACACCGCCGAGAAGAGCTTCGACTTCTCGAAGACCGCGCGGATCTCGTCGCGGGCGCGCGAGGTGCCCAGCGACGCGGGTTCGCCGTTGCGATGGAAGGCGACCGTGAGGACCGCCGGCCGCACGTCGCGGCGCGGCAGGAGATCGCCGTAGCCGACCTGGGGAAGAAACGGGTCGACGTAGGACTTGATCGACAGGCAGCCGGCGGTGAGGCCGGCCAGGACGATGACGAGGACTGCCGCCCGCACGCTTCGCATCCACCCCCCTCACCAGGCCGTTGGCTGGTCGCGGAGTGGCAGATTACTCGGTGCGGGCGCGGCCGGGCAAGAGAGGTCGCGCCTCCCTCACCCGGCCGCCGGAGCGGCGGATCGAATCCGCCGGAGCGGCGGATCGAATCCGCCGGGCATTACCGGCGGGGCGACTCCGCCGGCCCGCGAGGGGCCTGGATCTCGTCCGGACGATCGCCGCGCGGCGCCTGCATCTCGTCCGTCCGGTCACGCGGCGCCTGCATCTCGTCCGTCCGGTCGCGGGACGCCTGCACGTCCTGACTGCGTGGCGCCTGGATCTCATCGCGCGGCGTCCACTCGGCACTCGCGACGGTCGCCGTGAGCGCGGTCGCCACGAGGATTGCGAGCGTAGATGCGAGCTTCATGTGGTCGTCCTCCCTTTTCGGCGGTTGTGCGGCGCTCCGGCACTTCGTAGATCCCATGATCTCGGCGCCGGGCGACGTCTTGAGAGCAGCAGGCGTGCCAAACTCCAATTCGCTGAAATCGTTGAGGAGGCGCAGGCGGTCGCGGGCGGAGCCGGTTTCAAGCCGAAACTTCCGTGTTCATGCTGAAACCGTGTGAATGACGATCGCATCTTTAACGTATCGGCACTCGATCGGCGTTCCGCATTGGAACGACGTTCCGAACTGGAACGCGCGCGTTGCGGCGCGCCGTGATTTGTGGCGGTTCCACGCGGCGTTGACGTGGCACGCGCTTTGCCCTGACGCGTAGGCTGATCGACTGGAGGATTTGTTGCCGGCGCCGCTCGTGCTGACGTTCGTCTCGACGGTCGCGTTCGCGATCCAGCTGCTGATCTTCGCGTACCTCTACTCCTCGCACCGCGTGCGGTTCTTCCAGTACCTGCTGGTGTCGTGGGGGGCCTATACGCTGTCGAAGGGCCTCAAGGTGATTGACGTGTTCCTTCTGGACACCGACCATCCGAGCTTCGCCACAGAAGTGGCCACGGTCGCCGCGGTGGCCTTCACGCTGGCCGCCGCGTTCGCGCACCGGTGGGACTATCGGCTCCGCGGGCGGGACGTCCTGCTCGGCACCGGCGCCGCGGTCCTGATGGGGCTCGCGAGCGCGAACGGCGGGGACGCGAGCGGGCACGCGGTGGACGTGGCGCTCGGCCTCGTCCAGATGGCCGCCGGCGTGCTCTTCTGGCCGTCCCGCGTCGGGGTCACCCGGTGCCGCGGTGAGCGGCTCCTGGCCGGACTCCTGACGCTCTGGGGCGCCCATCGCATCGTGATCCAGTTCATGACGATCGCGACCGGATCGACCAGCTACCTGGCCGTGCACGCCGTGTTCATCACGCTCTACTTCCTCTCGACCTTCGCGGTCATCATCATGGTGCTCGAGCGCGCGCGCAGCGAGAGCGAGCGCCTCCACGAGCGCCTGCGCGAGGCCGAGCGCCTGGCGACCGCCGGCGAGCTCGCCGCCGGCATGGCCCACGAGATCCGCAACCCGCTCGCGGCTATCGTCAACGCGACGGCGCTGCTGACCGACGAGACCGGCCTCACGGCCGAGGAGCGCTCGTCGACGCTGGCGGCGCTCCGCACCGAGGCGCGGCGGCTCAACCGGATCCTCTCCGACTTCCTGCAGCTGGCGAGACCCCAGCAGGCGCGGCGCGCGCCGGGCGACATCCGCGAGGTGGTCCAGCACGTGAGCGCGCTGATCCGCGACGACCGCTCGCGCGCGCCTCGCGTGGACGTACGGGTGGCGGTCGATCCGACGGTGCCGCGCTTCGCGTTCGACCGCGACCAGGTCACCCAGGTGTTGTGGAACGTCGCGCTGAACGGCGTCGAGGCGATGAACGGGCGCGGGCGCCTCTCGCTCGAGGTCGCCCGCAAGAACGACGACGTCGCGCTCGCCGTCAGCGACACCGGGCCCGGCATCCCGAGCGAGCGTCTTGCACGAGTGTTCGAGCCGTTCTACACGGGCAAGCCCAATGGCAGCGGGCTGGGGCTCACCATCGCCGAGCGCATCGTCGTGGCCCACGGCGGCCGCATCGAAATCGACTCCCAGCCCGGCCGCGGCACGCGCGTGACGCTCCTGTTCCCGCTCGAGGCCGCCTGACGATGGCCCACTTCCTGGTCGTCGACGACGAGCTCTCGGCGCGGACCACGCTGGCCTTGCTGCTGCGCAAGCGCGGCCACCGCGTGGTCGAGGCCGACGGCGTCACCACCGCGACCAAGCGCCTCACCGAGGAGGTCTTCGACCTCGTTGTCACGGACCTGAGAATGCCGGACGGCGACGGCCTCGACGTGCTGCGGGCGGCCAAGACCCACGCGCCCGCGACCGAGGTGATCCTCCTGACGGCCTACGCCGAGTGGAAGTCGGCCAAGGAGGCGATCCGGTTAGGCGCCCTCGACTACTTCGAGAAGGGCCAGGAGCCCGAGGAGCTGTTTCACCGGATCGACATCGCGCTGGCCGGACGCGCGCTGCGCCGCGAGAACCAGAACCTGCGCGCCCAGCTCCGTGAGCGCTACGGCCTGCCCGGGTTGATCGCGCAGTCGCCGACCATGCACACCGTCCTCGACCTGGTGGAGCGGGTGGCGCCGACCGACGCCACGCTCTTGATCCAGGGTGAGTCGGGGACCGGCAAGGAAGTCATCGCCAAGGCGGTACATCACGCCAGCGCGCGAGCGGCGCGCCCGTTCGTGGCGGTGAACTGCGGTGCGGTGCCCGAGACGCTGCTCGAGTCCGAGCTGTTCGGTTACATGCGGGGCGCATTCACCGGCGCCGCCGTCAACAAGCTCGGTCTGTTCGAGGAGGCGGACGGCGGCACGCTGTTCCTGGACGAAATCGCCGAGATGCCGGCGGCACTTCAGGTGAAGCTGCTCCGCACGCTGCAGAGCGGCGAGGTCCGCCGGCTCGGCGCGACGCAGCCGGCGACGATCGACGTGCGCGTGATCGCGGCAACCCACGGTGATCTGGCCGCGCTGATCGGCCAAGGAACCTTCCGCGAAGATCTCTTCTATCGGCTCAACGTGATCCAGATCGTGCTGCCGCCGCTGCGGGACCGCCGTGAGGACATTCCGGCGCTGGCCGAGCACTTCCTGGCGCGGTCGGCGGGCAAGCTCGGCCGGAGTCTGCGCCTGTCACCGGAGGCGCTCGAGCGCTTCCTGCGCTATCCGTGGCCCGGCAACGTGCGCGAGCTGGAAAACGCGATCGAGCGCGCCGCGATCCTGGCCCGCGGCGACGCGGTCGAGCCTGACGACCTGCCGCCGCACGTGACGGCCGGCATCCAGCTCGGCCCCTCACCAGCCCTACCGCGGCAGATCAGCCTCGCCGACGCCGAGCGCGCCCACATTCTCCAGACGCTGGAGCGCTTCGGCCGCAACCATTCCGGCGCCGCCGAGGCGCTCGGCATCGGCCGCACCACGCTATGGCGCAAGCTCAAAGAGTACGGGATCGACCGCTGAGGTCGATCACCTGACTGCGAAGTGCACTCCCTTGAGATCGACGCTGACGCTGCCGCCCGAATCGAGCTGAACGACCATCAGCTGACCGGCGATCCACTGAATACGCCCGTCGAGGCGCGCTTCCTGACCCTGGGCCGAGACCTGGCCGACCGCGGCGAGAAGGACGCTCAGCAGAAACAGCGCCCCAACCGCCGCCGATTTCCCATTCTCCATCGTCGTGAACTTCCTCTTCACTTCGGAGCCCTCTCCACCCCCTCTACCTCTAGAGGTGGCGCAGCCGGCACGCGGATTCAACGGGGGAGATCCCTGCGTTTCCTCGCGAAATGCGCGTTCCCTTTCGAAACGTGCGCCAAGCCCCAGGGCCCGAAAACTCACGAGTCCGCCCCGGCACGGAAGTTGAGTCCGTCACGGAGATCGCAGAGGTGTTGCAGGGAAATCAACGAGGGAGGCAATCGCCGTGACCTACGCGAAGCTCATCAAGCGCGATTCGAGCCGTCGCATCGATCGGGTGATCGACTATTTCGGCGAGGAGCGATCAGCTCAGGACGCGGACCGGGAGCGGCGTCTCGACGACCACCTCGCCCGCCACCCCTACCCGGTAGACGCGAGCGCCCGGCCGACCGGCGACGCACGTCTCGAGCGCCGTGCCGATGAAATGCAGCGCGGCGCCGTCGTCCGCCGCATAGCCTTCGGGAAAGCCCGCCCGCACCAGGCTCTGGTAGGTCGGCCGCCGGTCCATCTCACCGTCGTAGTGCGGGCAGGCGCTCCCCAAGAGAAAGCCGAGCCCGTCGCGCAGCGCCGCGAGCGGCCCGAACGAGTCGGTCACCCCGGCTTCGAACCAGCAGATCATCCCGGCGCTGACACCGGTGAGGATCACGCCGCGCTCCCACGCCGCTTTCAGCATTCGGTCGACCCCGTGCACTCGCCACACCGCCAGCATGTTCGCCGTGTTTCCGCCGCCGACGTAGACGATGTCCTGGCTCGTGAGGAGCGACGCGATGTCCGTACGCGGGCGTCCGAACAGGGCGAGGTGCACCGCCTCGGCCCGCTCGCCGAACGCCTCGTAGAACTTCGTGATGTACGTTGCCGCGTCACCGCTGGCGGTTGGCAGGAAGCAGATCTTCGGCCGCGGCTTGCCGGACAGCGCAAGCACGTACGCGTCCAGACGCGATCCCGCCGGCTCGGCCGCGAAGCTGCCACCGCCCATCGCGACGATCTGCCGCCGGGGGCGGGCCCCCACTAGCGCGGCGCGGGCTGGTGGCCGACCGAGTCCGCGTACTTGTCGAGCTCCTCGGGCGGCAGGTACTGCGCCTCCCACTCGCGGATCCGGTCGAAGCCGGCGAAGGTGTGCAGGTCGCCCAGCGGGTGGCCCTTGAAGCGCTCGGCGAACCGCTCCTCGGCCAGCGGACCTTCGTCGCGGAGCGCGACGGCGAGGTCGTACACCGCCTCGATCGTCGCGCGAAAGGTGGCGCCGGGGAGGATCGTCACCGCGATGCCGAGCTCCTGCATCTGGGCGAGGCTGAACCGCGGCGAGACGCCGGTCTGGTTGTAGAAGATCGGCCCCTTTACCTCGCGACAGACGCGGCGGACCTCGTCGACGCTCGTCGGCCCCTCCACGAACGCGAGGTCGGCGCCGGCGGCCAGGTAGGCGTTGGCGCGCCGGATCGCCTCGTCGAGCGAGCCGCCGTGCGCACCGCGGGCGTCGGTGCGCGCGATGAGGACGAAGTCGGGATCGAGCTCGCGGCGCACCGCGTCGGCGGCGCGATACTTGCCCACCGCCTCCTCCAGCGGGATCACGCGACGCCCGGCCACGTGGCCGCAGCGCTTGGGGATCGCCTGGTCCTCGATGTGGATGCCGGCCACGCCCGTGCCGATGTACTCGCGCACCGTGCGTATCACGTTGATGGCGTTGCCGTACCCGTTGTCGGCGTCGGCGATCACCGGCGCGCGCACCGCGCCGGCGATGTAGCGCGCGTTCAGGTGCATCTCGGTCATCGTCGCCAGGCCGGCGTCGGGCAAGCCGAGCAGCGCGAGCGACGTCCCATAGCCGGTCATGTACAGCAGGGGAAACCCGACCGTTTCGAGAATTCGCGCGCTGAGCGCGTCGTAGCAGCCGGGCACGAACAGGGGCTTGCCCGACGACAGGAGCTGGCGGAGCCGTGTGGTCGCGCGCATCGTGTCCTCCTCAATGTATGGCTACGACGGGTGTGATACGCGTGAGGCCCGCCGGGTGTCAAGGCCGGCGGGCCGGCGGGCCTTGACAGACCTCGCCCGGCGCGCCTACTGTCCCGAAACCATGTCCCGCCCCACACTCGTCGAGCTCCGGAGGATCTCATGAGGACTCGTCGCGAATTCCTGGCCTTGTCCGCGGGCGCCGTCGCCGCCACGGCCCTCGGCCCTCGGCGGGCGGACGCCGCCCCCAAGGCGATGACCATCGTCCGCGAGAGCTCCTTCATCAAGGCGTTCGACGACTACTTCGCCAAGACCCTGCTGCCGGAGTACGAGAAGCTCACCGGGATCAAGATGAGCTACGAGGCGGTGAGCGTCGGCGGCATGCTCACACGGCTCACCACCATCGTCGAGACGAAGTCGGGACCGGAGGTCGCGATGACCGCGATCAACTGGCCCCACCTCTTCGACGCGGGGCTCGTCGACCTCACCGACGTGGCCACCGAGATCGGCAAGAAGCTCGGCCCCTGGCACGACAACGTGCTCGACGCGGTCGTCGTGAACAAGAGGTGGAAGGCGCTGCCGTGGGGCAACATCGGCCAGCTCGAGGCCTACCGCACCGACTGGTTCGCCGAGGTCGGCGTGAAGAAGTTCCCCGACACCTGGGAAGACCTGCTGGCGGCCGGCCGCCTACTCAAGAAGAAGGGGCATCCGTTCGGCTTCGAGCTGGGCCACGGCTTCGGCGACAACCACGGCTGGCTCTACCCGCTGCTGTGGTCGTATGGCGGCCGCGAGGTCGACAAGGACGGCAAGACCGTGCTCATCGATTCCCCCGAGACCGCGAAGGCCGTCGACTTCTGCCGTAAGTTCTACCAGGAGACGATGCTGGAGGACGTGCTCGGCTGGACCGACGTCAACAACAACAAGGCGTATCTCGGCGAGCAAATCTCCTGCACCAACAACGCCTCGTCGATCCTGGTCGTGGCCAAGCGGGATTTCCCCGAAATCGCCAAGGTGACCGACCACGGCATGAATCCCCAGGGCCCGAAGGGCCGCTACCACATCATCAACGCGGTGTCCCACGCCGTCGTGAACCATGCTGACGTGGCGGCCAGCAAGGCGTTCCTGCGCTGGCTCTACGACGACAAGCAGATGTCCCGCTGGCTCGCGTCGGGCGACGCGTACTACGCGCCGTTCCTCACCGCGTACGACAACCATCCGATGTGGAACTCCGAGCCGCGCTACCTGCCGTACAAGGAGTCGCTCAAGACGTCGCGGCTGCACGGATGGCCGGGGCCGGCCGGGCACGCGCTGGCGGAGAGCGTCGCCAAGTACGTGCTGGTCGACATGTTCGCGAAGGCGTGCCGGGGCGACTCGACCAAGGACGTCATCACCACCGCCGCGTCGCAGCTGAAGCAGATCTACAAAGCGAAGTAGCCTGATGGCGGTCCGACCGGCGTCGCTGGCGCGTCCCGTCGCCGGCCGACCGTTCACGCTGCAGGGCGTGCTCGAGCGCGAAGGGGTCTTCAGCTGGCTCATGCTGAGCCCCGGCGTCCTGTTCCTGCTCGCGTTCATCGCGTACCCGTTCTTCTACGGCATCTTCCTGAGCCTCGAGGATCGGCGCGTCGCCACCCCGGGGGTCTTCGTCGGCTTCGCCAACTTCCAGACGCTGCTGGGCGACGCGGTGTTCTGGCAGATCACGCGCAATACCTTCGTGTACGTCGCCGCCACCACCGTGCTGAAGCTGGCCGGCGGCCTCGCGATGGCGCTGGTGATGAATCAGTCCTTCCGCGGCCGGAACCTCGCCCGGGCGTTCCTGCTCCTGCCCTTCATCGTGCCGACCGCGCTGTCGACGGTCGCGTGGATGTGGATCCTCGATCCCACCTTCAGCGTCGTGAACTGGCTCCTGGTGAACCTCGGCGTCGTCGCCAAGGGTTACTCGTTCCTGGGCAACGCCACGCTCGCGATGGGGTCGCTCATCGTCGTCAACACCTGGCGCGGGATGCCGTTCTACGGCATCACGCTGCTGGCCGGGCTGCAGACAATCACGCCCGACCTCTACGAAGCCGCCGCCATCGACGGCGCGACGACCGCGCAGCGCTTCCGCTACGTGACGCTGCCGATCATCAAGCCGGTCCTGATCATCGTGACGATGTTCTCGGTGATCTTCACGTTCGGCGACTTCCAGCTGATCTACGCGCTCACGCACGGCGGGCCGGCCAACGCGACCCACGTCTTCTCCACGTGGGCGTTCGACATCGGCATGTCGGCCGGCCAGCTCGGCATGGGCGCCGCCGTCGCCCTGGCCATCCTGCCGGCCCTGGCCGTGTTGATCGTCGCGCTCACGATTTACCTGAGGCGCGGTTGATGATGCAAAGACGGTCGACTCCCCGACGGCGAACATGATAATCGGCGGGCGGGATTTCCTCGGGCGGCTGCGGCGACTGTACCTGCCGCTGGCGGTCTTCCTGGTCCTGATGCTGTTCCCGTTCTACTGGATGCTGATCACGTCGATCAAGCCCAACCGCGAGCTCTACAACGCCCGGATCATGCCGCTGATCGTCCACCAGCCCACGCTGAAGCACTACGTCGATCTGCTCTACGAGACGAACTTCCTCACGTGGACCTACAACACGATGCTGGTCGCCGTCGTCACGACGCTCGTCTCGGTGGTGCTCGGCACGATGATGGCGTATCCCCTGGCGCGCCTGCGGTTCCCCGGCGCGGCGGTCGTAGCGATCGGCGTCGCCGCGACCTATCTGGTCCCGCAGCCGCTGCTGTTCATCCCGATGTCGGACATCATCAACCGGCTGGATCTCGGCAACACGCTGACGGCCGTCATGCTGACCTACCCGACTCTATTGATCCCGTTCTCGGCGTGGCTGCTCATGGGCTACTTCAAGAGCGTGCCGCGCGAGCTTGAGGAGGCCGCGCGCATCGACGGCGCCAGTCGCTTCCAGGCGATGACGCGGATCGTGCTGCCGCTCTGCACGCCCGGCCTGCTGTCGGCCGGGATCTTCTCGTTCACGCTGGCCCAGAACGAGTTCCTCTACGCGCTGATCTTCCTGGCCAAGAGCGAGGTGCGGACGGTGCCGGTCGGCGCCATCACCGAGCTGATCCGCGGCGACGTCTTCTACTGGGGCCAGCTCATGGCGGCGGCGCTGCTGGGCTCGGTGCCGGTCGCCGTCATCTATTCGTTCTTCGTGGACTACTACGTCGCCGGCCTCACCGCGGGGTCGGTGAAGAGCTAGGAGGCAAACGCCCATGCAGGTCATCCGAGTCGGCACACTGATCGACGGCAGCGGCGCGCCGCCCGTGCGCGACGCGAGCGTGGTGATCGACAACGGACGGATCGAGGCGGTGACCACGGCGGACCCGAGCGGCCGTCGGCCGGCCGGCGCCGAGACCGGCGTCGACGTGATCGACGCCTCGCGTCTCACCGCGGTGCCCGGGCTCATCGATTGCCACGACCATCTGTCCTTCCACGGCTACGAGCTGGCGAAGCGCTGGGGCCTGGACGAGCCGCAGAGCACGTGGCACCTGCGCACCGCCACGATCGCGCGCCAGATCCTCGAGTCGGGCTACACGGCGGTGCGCGACGCCGGCGGTCTCGACGCGGGCTTCGGGCTGGCGATTCGCGACGGCCTCATCACGGGGCCGCGCCTGGTCGTGTCGCTCGCGATCATCTCGCCGACCGGTGGCCTCGGCGACCGCGTGAGCCCGTCGGGCCACACGCCGCCGGGCAGCCACGATCCGAGCGTGCCCCCGAGCGTCGCCGACGGCGTCGAGGCGGTGCGCGCGACCGTGCGGACCATGGTCCGGGCGGGCGCCGACGTGATCAAGTGCGCTACCACCGGCGGCGCCAGCTCGCGTGCCGGTCACGGCCCGCGCGACCGCGCGTTCACGCTGGACGAGATGAAGGCGCTGGTCGACGAGGCCCACCTGCTCGGACGTCGCGTCATGTGCCACGCGGTCGGCGGGCCCGGGCTGCGCGTGGCGATCGAAGCCGGCGTCGACTCGATCGAGCACGGCTGCTACCTCGACGAGGATCGCGAGCTGATTCCGATGATGGCGGAGCGCCGGATCGCGTTCGTCCCGACGCTGACGGTCTACGAGTACCACCGCGAATCGCAGGCGCCCCACGTGCGCGAGCGCGCCCGTGCGCTGCGCGCGCATCACCTGGAGAGCGTCGGCCGGGCGCTCGCCGCCGGGTTCAACGTCGTCGCCGGGACCGACGCCGGCGGCCACGGCCACCCGAACAACGCCCTCGAGCTCGAGCACCTGGTGGCGGCGGGCCTGACGCCCATGCAGGCGCTCCAGGCGGCGACGAGCCGGGCCGCGGCGTGCCTCGGGCTCGAACACGAGATCGGCACGATCGAGAAGGGCAAGTGGGCCGACCTCATCCTGGTCGACGGCGATCCGCTCAAGGACGTGCGGGTCCTTCAGGACACGCGGCTGATCAAGCGCGTGCTCAAGGGCGGCGCGACCGTGATCGCGCGCGACTGAGTACCGTGATCGCGTTATACCACCGCGAGGGCCTCGACCTCGATCAGGTAGTCCGGATGCGAGAGCGAGGCGACCTGCACCATCGTCGAGGCCGGGCCCTTGGCGCCGAACGCTTCGTCGCGCACGGCGCGGAAGTCGAGGCGATAGCGGACGTCGGTGACGTAGGTCGTGATCTTGACGACGTTCGCGAGGGTGCCGCCGCCCGCCTCCACGAGCGCCTTGACCGCCGCGAACACCGCGCGCGCCTGGCCCCGGAAGTCGCCCCGGTGCTTCACGGTCCCGTCCATCTCATAGGGCACCTGCCCGGCGAGGAACAGGATAGTCTGGACTCCCGTCACCTTGATGGCCTGGCTGTACCCGGGCGGGTCGTAGACGCCGGGCGCGCAGTATTTCTCGATCTTCGCCATGATCTAGCTCCTCACAGCTGCCCGGAGTCGCCCCAGCGGCCGAGCAGCTCGCGGTAGGTGGGATCGTCGTAGCGGGAGAGCGCGAAGGCCGGCGCGTAGGCCGGCAGGGGCTTGCCGGTGATGTAGTCGGCCAGCAAGTCCGCCGCGCCGTTCGACGACATGAGCCCGTAGCCGGAGAGCGCGCCCAGCAGATACGCGCCCTCGACGGGCAGCGGGCACGCTAGGAGCCGGTTCTCGCGCGTCTTCGTGTAGTAGCCGCCGTCGACGAAGACCCTCGGCAGCCGCGCCAGGTACGCCCCGAGCGCCGGAATCATCCGCGACATGCCGCGCAGACAGATCTCGCCGTACGCCGGATCGAACTCGATCGGGAACGTGGGCTCCACGGGCGCGACGTCGTACGTCCAGATCAGCAGGACCACTGGGCTGTCGCCGGCGCCTTCGGGCCGGCCGTGCACGCCGGCCGGGAACTCCTCGACGAGACGCCGGTGCTCGGGCGACGCCGCCAGCTCTCGCCGCTCCTCGTCGGACCAGGGTAGCGTGAGCGGGTCGGTCCAGATCGTCAACGGCGCCGCGCGCGGCACCGCGCGCAGGATGTCGTTGAAGGCGACCTTCGCGTGGCGCTCGCAGAACACCGGGAGGTCCACGCCGAGCAGACGTCCCACGCGCGCCACGAACGGGCCGGCCGCGTTCACGAAGCGGTCGGTGTCGATCGTCAGCGTCTCGCCACGAGCGCTCACCCGCACGCCTCGGACCCGCCCGCCCCTCGTGTCGATGCGCTCCACGCGTCCCTCGAGCAGCCGCGCGCCGCTCGCGCGCGCTCGCTCGAGCATGTACATGCCGAGCTGCTGGCCGCTGAACCATCCGCAGCGGCGTGCGTGCAGCACTGCGAGCGTGTCGTCCGCGAGGTACGGGAAATACCGCCGGACCAGCGCCGGATCCGTGATGACGTCGACGCCCGTGGGTTGATCCTCGAAGCCGTCGGCGGGAGCGGGCCGGTAGCCGTCGGATGCGCCCGTGTGGACGCGCACAGGGCCGACGCCGCGCGTCGCGGCCTCCCGCGCCCGCTCGACGAACACCGGCACCTGCGCGGGATCGGCCGTCGCGAAGAGGTAGCCGCGGCGGTTCAGCCTGAACACGTTGCCGCTCTCGCGCGCCAGCTCCTCGAGCAGACCGATGGAGCGGCTCATGAGGCCAACCATCGAGTCGCCGGGGCCGGGCCACCAGTTCCGGTAGCACTCGGCAGACTTATCGCTGGTCACCGAGAGCGGCGGGCCCTCGTCCACCAGGACGACGCCGCGAACGGCGCGGCGCACCGCCAGGTGGTACGCGGCCGCGATCCCGGCGATGCCTGCGCCGCAGATCACGACCTCCGCGGTCGTCCCGCTCACCACGAGAACCTCACGCCCCGTCCCCCTTCCGCCGCATCATACCCTCGGGTCTCTCCTATAATTCCCTGTACTTTCTCGTCGGTATGCAATGGTTCCCCGGATCGCCCCGGCAAGGCGCCGATGGTCGGCGCTCGGCGGCCGGTGGGCTCGCATTCGCGAACCCTCCCGAGCAGCCGGAGGTGCCAGGGGGTCAGTCCCAGGTCGCCGATGCTCTGCTGAAGCGTGGGCTCTAGAGGCTGTCGGCGCTCTGATCTCTTCAGCGGCGCTCCTTCGTCGGCGTCCTCCACCGGGATGCCAAATGAGCATCGTCCCGATCGAATGGTCGCGCCGCTGTCACTCGCGCGCACCGCTTCGAGACTTCTTCTGACCTCGACCCGACCTCTTATGCCCGGGGGCGCAAAGCCAGGAAGAAATCGATGCTGACATCGGTTGGGCGTTAGTCGCTGCGGTCAGCCTCCCGGGTTCACACGAGAGTCGCAAGTTCTGGAAGCTCAGGATGCTTGAACTCGAGATGCCAGAATGGACATGCGCGCACGTCGAACTTGTCAATCGCTCCGCTCGGACACTCCCTGTCGGCCGCTACGCAGCGATTCAAGCCCCTGCGATTTCCAGATTTTGAAGCGCTTTGAGTGGGGCACAGCCGCTGCTTGGCACCCGCTGTGCACGGTTCCTCCCGCAGCGAAGACCCCTTCCCGATAAGGGCAAACCCGTCGTGAGGCGGGGGCGCAAAGCCGCGGGTCAGGTCTCGGGCCTGACAGCCGGGCTGCCGAAGGATGGGCGATAGCGTCCCGGGACACGTGGTCTTTCCGCACAAAGGGGGACCACGATGTCGTTGGGGGGGCACCGGCTCACTCGCATCGCTCTTGCTCTTCTCCTCGCGGGGATCGCCACGCTCGTAGTACGCCCCGTTCCAGGCCTCGCACAGACGACGTTACCGCAGCTGCCGCAGGTATTCCTGGACACGACCTATGCGTCGCCCACCGGTGCGGTCATCAACGTCGGGGCCGGGGGTGATCTCCAGGCGGCGCTCAACGCCTCCCAGCCCGGCGGCACGATCATCCTCCAGGCCGGCGCAACCTATACTGGCAACTTTACCCTTCCGGCGAACGCGGGGCCGGGGTGGATCTACGTGCAGTCCTCCGCGCTCGCCAGCCTCCCGCCCCCCGGCACGCGCGTCGGACCGACGAACGCTGCGAGCATGCCGAAAATCGTGACCCCCAACTCCTCGTCCGCTATCGTGACGGGCCCCGGGGCGAGCTTCTACCGCTTGGTCGGGATCGAGGTCACCGGCACCCTCGCCAACCAGAGCTACACCCAGTCCAACCTCGTCGCGTTCACGACCGGGTCAAACTTCGTCGTCGACCGTTCCTACATCCACGGCACGCCGGGGGGGGCCTACCAGCAGGGCGTGCTCCTGAACAACGCCAGCACGGCGATCATCGATTCCTACATCTCCGACATCCACGCCGGTGATCGCGATACGCAAGCGATCATCGGCTGGAATGGCCGCGGTCCGTTCAAGATTGTGAATAATCACCTCGAAGCCGCCGGCGAGAACATCATGTTCGGCGGGGCCGACCCCTCCGTCGCCAACCTCGTGCCCTCGGACATCGAGATCCGTGGAAACTGGCTTCGGAAGCCGCTCCAATGGTGGGCGCTGAGCTCCAATTACGTTGGGATCCACTGGACGGTGAAGAACCTCTTCGAGCTAAAGAACGCGCAGCGGGTCCTGATCGACGGCAACGTGCTGGAGAACTGCTGGGTCGACCCCAATGCCGCCTACGGCCAGCAGGGGGCCAACGCCTTCGTTCTGACAACTCGTAACCAGGGCGGCGGTTGTCCGTGGTGCGTCGTCCAGGACGTCACAGTCACCAACAACATCGCCCGCCACATCGGCCAAGGCGTCGGCATATCGGGCGGGGAGGGCGCGGGCGCGCGACGGTTTCTGATCCAGAACAACCTGTTCGCTGACGTCAGCGCCGCCACCTACGGTCCCTTTGCGAATGGCCGGCTGTTCCAGGTCATCGGGGGAATTCCGAACCTCCTCATCAATCACAATACCGGCTTCCAAGACGGGGCGATTGCGTGGACCGACACGGCCTTGACCTACACCAACAACATCAGCAAGGTCGGCACGCCGACGTACGGCGTTGGATTTGTCGGGAGCACCGCCCCCGCAGTGGTGGATCGCAGTGTCATCATCGGCGGCGCGGCGTCGAGCTTTCCCCCCGACAACTTCTTCCCGCTCTCCCTCGATGCCGTGGGCTTCGTCGACCTCCTGGGCGGCAACTACGCCCTCTCGGCCCTGAGCCCCTATAAGGGTGCCGCCACGGACGGCACCGATATCGGTGTCGATTTCAACGCCCTGAATTCCGCGACCGCCTGTGCGCTCGGCGGAGCCTGCGGGGGAGATCCTCCACCTCCACCTCCTGCTCCCACGCCGACCACGACCGCGGTATCGGTTTCGCCAACCAGCGTCTCCTTCGGATCGGTCACCGTCGGAACGATCAGCGCCGCGAGCAATGTCTGGGTGACGAACACCGGCACAACCGGCGTCTCAGTGAGTACCCTCACCGTCTCGGGGCCCTTCGCGCTCTCCAGCACCGATTGCTATTCGACGTCCACCTGGAACGGCATCATGGCGACCGGCACCCACTGCAATGCCTACGTGGTGTTTGCTCCCCTAACATCCGGCAGCGCCTCGGGAACGCTGACGGTCTATGCGGCGGGAAGTTCCACGACGGTGGCGCTCTCAGGCACCGGAGCCAGCACCACGCCGCCGCCCGCCATCGCGGTATCTGTCTCGCCCACCAGCACCACGGTTGCTTCCGGTGGAACCCAGCAGTTCATAGCCACGGTCACCGGTACCACCAATACCGCGGTGACCTGGACGGCCAGCCTGGGCACGATCTCGAGCACCGGGCTCTATACAGCTCCGACAGTCAGCGCCAACGCCACGGCAACGGTGACCGCCACGAGCGTGGCCGATGCCACCAAGTCCGCCAACGCCTCGGCCGCGATCACGACCTCGCCTCCGCCGTCGGGCTCTTTCTCGCTGTCGCCCACGAGCGTCTCCTTCGGATCGGTCACCGTCGGAACGACCAGCGCCGCGAGCACTGCCTGGGTGACGAATACCGGCACAACCGGCGTCTCAGTGAGCAGCATCACCGTTTCTGGGCCCTTTGCGCTCTCCAGCACCGATTGCTCCCCGACACCCACCTGGAACGGCGTCATGGCACCCGGCACCCACTGCAGTGCCTACGTGGTCTCTGCTCCGGTAACATCCGGCAGCGCCACGGGAACGCTGACGGTCACTGCGGCGGGAAGCTCCAAGACGGCGGCGCTCTCAGGCACCGGCGCTAGCACCACGCCGTCGGTGCTTTCCGCCATTGCCGCGTCCTCGATCACCTCGTCCAGCGCGGCGATCGTCTGGACGACCGACCAGGCCAGCGACTCGCAAGTAGAATATGGCCTGACCGCCGCCTACGGGACGCTGGCACCGCTGAACACCACGCTGGTGACCGCCCACGTGCAGACGCTGACCGGACTGGCGGCGGGGACGCTCTGTCACTATCGGGTGCGGTCGCGAGACGCCTCGGGAGCTCTGACAGTATCAGGCGATTTCACCTTCACGACGCTGGCCGTCCCGGTCATCCCGAACCCGACGAATGCGACGACGCCCGGTGCCTTGCGAAGCTACGCGACGATCCAGTCGATCGGCGTCGAGTGGGACATCGCCGGAGATCCCAACCACAACGCCACGGTCGAGGTTCAGTACCGGATCCAGGGCGCGAGCACGTGGAAGTCCGCGCTGCCGCTCGTCCGGGTCGATTACAACGGCGCCAACATGCTCGCCGGCAGCATCCTGTTCCTCGATCCGAACACAACCTATCAGGTGAAGCTCGACCTGTACGATCCGGACGGCGGCGCCGAGAGCCGGACCGTGACGGTCGCGACCCGCCCCGTGCCTGCGCTGCCGACCGCCGGAGGGACCTTCAACGTCGTGCCGGGGTCGGGCGGCGGCGACGGCTCGGCCGCGAATCCGTTCAGAGGGATCTCCGCCGCCCAAGCGGTGGCCCAGGCAGGCGACATCTTTCTCGTCCACGCCGGCAGCTACGGCGGGCGGATCGTCTTCAACAAGCCGGGGACCGCGGGCAATTACATCGTGTGGAAAGGAGCTGGCGACGGCGAGGCGCTGTTCCTCGGCATCGACATCGCGGCCAGCCACATCTGGCTTGAAGGTCTGACGATCAGGAACCAGGCGTACGCGACCTTCTCGATCAACGCTCCGGACGACGTCGTGCTCACCCGGTCCACGTTCGTCAACAATCACTACAACATCTTTCTCCAGCAAGGCGGCACGAACTGGTACATCACCGACAACGACATCACCGGCGACGTCGATCCAGCGTCCGGGAGCTTCGACGGCGAAGGCATCGAGCTGAACGGCTCGTACTACGCGAGCACCGGACACGTGGTGGCCTACAACCGCATCACGCACGTCGCCGACGGCATCTCGGCCCCGTACAGCAACGTCGACATCTATGGCAACGACATCTTCGATGTCTCGGACGACGGCATCGAGCTGGATCCCGCCCGCGCCAACATCCGCGTCTGGGGCAACCGGGTCCACATGGCCCTGCACAACGGCATCAGCTTTCAGCCCCAGTCGGGCGCGCCCTGGTACTTCATCCGCAACCAGCTCGTGAGCTTCAGCGAGAACCCGTTCAAGTTCCGGACGGTCGACCGGTTCGTGCTGGTGCACAACACGATCGTCAACTGGGCCAACATCATGCCCTGCTGCATCGACCGCGACGACATCCTGAAGGCGATCGGCAAGAACAATCTCTGGATCTCCGCGACCGGCGGCCCGATCTGGCCGATGGACAACGCGTCGCTCAAGGGCTGGCGGACCGATCTCAACTACAACGGGTTCGACTGGGGCTCCTATTCCACACCCTTCACTTACGGAGGCGTCGGTTACCCCGACATCGTCAGCCTGACGGCGGTCTCGGGTCTTGAGTCACGCGGGATCCGTGTGAACAAGAGCACGTGCATGGAAACCTTCAACGTCCCCGGTCCGCCGCCCACCACCATCCCGCCTCAGTTCATGACCCTGAAGCCGGGCTGTAACGCCATCGACGCCGGCACAATCCTGGCAAACATCAACGATGGCTTCGCCGGAGCCGCACCGGACCTGGGCGCTTACGAGTTCGGCCAGCCCATGCCCCAGTACGGCCCACGGCCGACGGCTCCGCCTCCGCCGCCCGCCATCGCGGTATATGTCTCGCCCACCAGCACCACGGTTGCTTCCGGTGGAACCCAGCAGTTCATAGCCACGGTCACCGGTACCACCAATACCGCGGTGACCTGGACGGCCAGCCTGGGCACGATCTCGAGCACCGGGCTCTATACAGCTCCCACAGTCAGCGCCGACGCCACGGCAACGGTGACCGCCACGAGCGTGGCCGATGCCACCAAGTCCGCCAACGCCTCGGCCGCGATCACGGCCCCGCCTCCGCCGTCGGGCTCTTTCTCGCTGTCGCCCACGAGCGCCTCCTTCGGATCGGTCACCGTCGGAACAACCAGCGCCGCGAGCAATGTCTGGGTGACGAACACTGGCACAACCGGCGTCTCAGTGAGCAGCATCACCGTTTCGGGACCCTTTGCGCTCTCCAGCACCGATTGCTCCCCGACACCCACCTGGAACGGCGTCCTGGCGCCGGGCACCCACTGCAATGCCTACGTGGTGTTCGCTCCGGCAACGTCCGGCAGCGCCACGGGAACGCTGACGGTCACTGCGGCGGGAAGTTCCAAGACGGCGGCGCTCTCAGGCACCGGCGCTACCACCACGCCGCCGGTGCTTTCCGCCATTGCCGCGTCCTCGATCACCGTGTCTAGCGCCAAGATCACGTGGACGACAGACAAGGCGAGCGACTCACAGGTGGAGTACGGCCTGACGACGGGCTACGGCCTCGTGACGCCGCTCAACACGAGCCTCGTCACGAGCCACTCGCAGCCGCTGAGCGGCTTGGCCCCGAACACGCGGTACCACTACCGGGTCAAGTCGCGGGATGCCGCCGGCAACCTGGCCGTGTCCCGCGACTTCACGTTCAAGACGAAGCCCAACTGAGGCTGGCCGGCGCCAACCCACGCGCAGACCGCCTCCGCTTGCGAACGCGGGCGGAGGCGGTCTCTCGCTCGACTCATTTTCGGTACAGGGTGCGCGGAAAGAACACGACGATGCCAGAATGGGCACTGTCACCGTCCGCGTGACAGCTCCGTGTCATTCGGTGGCCCCGCTCGAATCCGCTCATCTGCGCTTACGCAGCCGGACGAGCCCCGTGATTTCCAGAATTTCAGGCGCTCCGATCAGCCACGACCGCTGCTTGGCACCCTCCGTGCACCCCCGCCGCTGGCGCCAGTGAAGACCCCTCCCGATAAGGGCAAACCCGTCGTGAGGCGGGGACGCAAAGCAACGGGTCAGGCCTCGAGCCTGACAGCCGAGCAACCGAAGGAGGGGGCGCAAGCCTCCCGGGACACGATGGTCTTCCTCGCGAAGGGGGAACCATGTGTTCGGGAAGCCGTCACGCCCGGATCAGCACCAGCGTCGCTCTTCTCCTCGCCGTCATCACTACGACCCTCGGCTGCCCCGTACCGGGCGTCGCTCAGACGGCGACCCCGCAGCTCCCGCTGGTGTTTTTGGACACGACGTATGTCCCGCCCACGGGCTCCATCATCCCCGTGTCGTCCGGGGACGATTTCCAGGCGGCTCTCAATGCCGCGCAGCCCGGGAATGTGATCGAGCTCCAGGCGGGGGCGACGTTTACCGGTAACTTCACCTTGCCGTACAAATCGGGCACCGGCTGGATCTACGTCCAGTCCTCGGCGATCGCGAGCTTGCCCCTCGCCGGCACCCGCGTCGGCCCCATACACGCCACGCTGATGCCGAAGATCGTGACCGCCAACTCATCCTCGGCCCTCGCGGCGGCCGCCAACGCGCACCACTACCGCTTCATCGGGGTAGAGATCACGGGGACCCTCAGCGGCACGAGCTCGACGCAATACAATCTCATCGCGCTCACGTCCGGGACCGACGTCGTGTTCGATCGCTGCTATATCCACGGCACGCCCACTGGAAACTACAAGCAAGGCATTCAACTGGACAACGCCAGGACCGCGGTCCTCGACTCCTACCTCTCCGACTTCCATTCAACCCTGCAGGACGCCCAGGCGATCGTCGGCTGGAACGGGCCCGGTCCATTCAAGCTCGTCAACAACTACATCGAGGGGTCAGGCGAGAACGTGCTGTTCGGCGGGGCCGATCCCTCGGTCGCCAACCTCGTACCGTCCGACATCGAGATCCGGCGGAACTATTTCTTCAAGCCGCTGTCCTGGCGCGCGGGCGATCCGAGCTATGCCGGCATTCCGTGGATCGTCAAGAACCACCTCGAGCTCAAGAACGCGCAGCGCGTGCTGATCGACGGCAACCTGTTCGAGAACGACTGGGTCGCCGCCCAGGGGGGCACCGCGGTCCTGTTCACCGTACGCAACCAGGACGGCACGGCCCCGTGGTCGGTGGTCCAGGACGTGACCTTCACCAACAACATCGTGCGCCACGTGGGCCAGAGCCTCGGCATGCACGGCTGGGACGATCTCAACCCGAGCCAGCAGAGCGCCCGCTTCCTGATCCGGAACAACCTCTTCGACGACAACACCAGCGCCCTCGGGCGTGGGTGGCTCTTCAACGACTGGCGGGGCATCGTCGACCTGGTCATCGACCACAACACCGGGTTCATGGACCAGGCCAGCATGATGGCCGGCTACGGGTCCAACACCCGCTTCATCTATACGAACAACCTCACGCCCATCGGGGTCTATGGGTTCGCCGGGGACGGCACGAACCAGGGTGTCGCCACGCTCAACGCGTACTTCCCGGGCGCGGTGTTCGCGCGAAACGTCCTGGCGGGCAGCATCCCGTCGCTCTATCCCGCCGACAACTTCTTCCCCGCCTCGCTCGCGGCCGTGGGCTTCGTCGACCTCGAGGGCGGAAACTACCGTCTCTCGGCCTTGAGCCTGTACCGGAACGCCGGGACCGACGGCAAGGACGTCGGCGCGGACATGGACGCGATCACCGCCGCGTTCGCCGGCGGTGCGAGCGCTCCGCCGCCGACGGACACCGGGCCGCCGACGGTCTCCATCACGTCCCCCGCCGGCGGCGCGACCATGTCGGGACCCGTCGCCGTCGACGCGACCGCCGCCGACAACGTCGGTGTCGTCGGGGTCCAGTTCAAGCTCGACGGCGCAACCCTCGGCGCCGAGAACACCACGTCCCCCTATTCCACGTCCTGGAACACCACCATCGTGCCGAACGGCTCCCACACCCTCACCGCAGTCGCGCGTGACGCCGCCGGCAACGTCACCACCTCGGCCGGCGTCACCGTGACCGTCACGAACGACACCACGGCGCCGACCGTGACCATCACGACGCCGACCTCGGGCGCGACCTACACCGCGAACAGCACGCCGCTCACAATCGGAGGACCCGCGTCGGACAACGTCGGTGTCACCCAGGTCACCTGGATGAACAGCCGGGGCGGCAGCGGAACGGCCACCGGGACGACGAGCTGGACGGCCAGCGGGATCAGGCTCAAGCCCGGCACGAACGTGCTGACCGTCACCGCCCGCGACGCCGCCGGCAACATCGCGACCCGCACGCTGACCGTCACGCTGTCGTTCAAGTTCAGCGACGATCCACTGGCCCCGGGAAGCACGCCCATCAAGGCGATGCACCTCACGGAGCTTCGTACGGCCACTGAAAGTGTCGGCGCAGCCTACGGGCTGGCGACCTTCAACTGGACCGACCCGACGCTCACACCCGGGCTCACCAACGCGAAAGTGGTCCACTTGACCGAGCTCCGCTCAGCGATGATCCTGCTCTACCAGACGGCCGGCCAGACTCTGCCCCCATGGTCCGACCCCACCGTCGTGCCTGCGCAGACCGTCATCGACGCGGGCCAGATCAACGAGCTCCGCACCGCCGTCAACTCGCTCCGGTGAGCGCGAGTCGGGAGCTCGGGAGGATCCGTTCACGGCCGGACGCATCCGGCGAGCGCGGGCTCGTTTCTCGCGCCCGATAGCGCTCCCGCCGTCGCCGCCTCGAGCGCGCCGAAGTCGGCGCCGGGATCCTTGCCGTCGGTGCCGCCGTTCTTGTAAGGGCTCGAGGCGGAGAGGCGATAGTTGCCGCCCGCGAAGTCCTCGAACCCGACCTCGCTCACCGAGAGGGGAAAGAAGTTGTCGCCCGGGTAGGCCGATGGGCTCCCGCCGACGAGAGCGTTTCGCGTGAGAACGTAGCCCGGGAAGTACCGGTCGAGGGTCTGTGTGCCAGGCTCGGTCCCGGCGCCGGAGACGCCATACGCGTTGTGCGGCGCGATGTTGTCGCGGTAGACGAAGCGGCTGTGCGGCGCGCCGTCGGCGTAAATGACGGCGCCGTCCTGGAAGCCAGTGTTGTGCTCGATCACTAGATCCGCGATCCCGTCATAGGCCACGAACAAGGCGCCGGGTCCGCCCCACCGTGAGCCGCTGACGTCGTCGAACAGGTTGTTGCCGAACAGGATGCGCCGGGCGGGCAGGCTGGGGAAGAGGCCGTCTCGACCTCTCACTCCGACACCCGAGCCGGCGCCCCGCACGATGTTATTGGTGACGGTGACATCCTCGACCACCGACCAGGGCGCAGTACCGTCCTCGTCGCGGACCAGGAAGACGATGCCCATTCCGCTCGCGACGTCGAGCCAGGTGTTCTCGAAGACGTTGCCGTCGATGAGCGTCCGGCGCGCATTCTTGAGCTCGAGGTGGTTCTTGACCAGCCACGGCGTGCCGGTGTAGCCGGGGTCCTCGGGCCGCCACGCCAGTGGCTTGCGGAAGTGATTACCGCGGATTTCGGCGTCCGCGGGAACCAGGTGCGCGATTCTCGGGTCGATGCCGCCGAAGAGGACCGTCGAGCCGGCTGCCTCCAGGTAGTTGTTGACGATCCTGACCGGGCCAGCGCCGTTCCAGCCGGCGATCGCATTCGAATCGGCCCCGACGACGTGCACCTCCGCGATGTGGGAGTCGACGATCGCGGTCGAGGCGCCGTTCAGCGCGATCCCGCGCTGCAGATTCACCGTCGGGCTTCCGTGGACGTAGACGCGATCGAAGACCACATGGTGGGGCAGCTGGTCGAACGAGGTCTCGCCGTTGCCGATGAGGACGAGGGCGTAGTTGAGCGCCACGCCGTCGGCCGCGCCGAACTCGAGCCCGATGAGGCGGTAGTGGTGCGCGCCCGGAGCGGCCGTGAGGGCCGGGCCGGAGCTCGGGCTGACGATCTTTGGCAGGACGCCGGCGTAGGCCGGGGTCATTCGGGTCCCCGAGCGTGGCAGGCTCGAGTCCGGCGCCGACGTGCGGACGACGATCCATCCCGCGCCGGGTTTGTTCGGGAGGGTGAAGTTCCCCGTGTACGTCGCGCCCGCCTGGAGGGTGATCACGTCGCCCGGCTGCGACAGGTCGAGCGCTGCCTGGAGGTCCCCGTCCCCGGGCACGGCGAGCGTGGCGCCAGTGGGCGCCACGTATGTCGTCTCCACGAAGGCGCGCGGAAACTCCGGCCGGCTCGGTCCCCTCACGTCGACGGTCGCCGCCTCGATGGCGTCGATGTCGGCCCCGATGTCACGCCCGTCGGTTCCTCCGCGTTTGTACGGGCTCGTCGTCGAGAGCCGGTAGTTGCCGCCGGCCAGGTCGACGAATCCCACGTCGCTCAGCGACGCCGGGAAGAAATCATCAGGGGGATAGCGCAGCGGATCTCCGCCGGCGAGGATGTTTTTCTCGAACACGTACCCGGGGAAATACCGATTGAGGCTGTCGAGGCCCACCCCGGCGCCCTCGCCGTGGACGCCGTAGTCGTTGTGCGGCGCCAGGTTGTTGCGGAAGACGAAGCCGGAGTGGGTACCCCCGGCGGCGTAGAGGATTGAACCGTCCTGGAGCCCCGTGTTGTTCTCGATCACGAGGTCCTCGATCCCCCCGAATGCTTCGAACAGTCTGCCCGCGCCGCCCCACCGGGCGGCGCGGACGTCGTCGAACACGTTGCTCTTGATCAAGACGCGCCTGGTCGGCTGGCTCGGGTTGATGTCGTCCGAGCCATGCATCCCGATGGCCGATCCGGTGCGGCGCACGATGTTGTTGGTGAACGTCACATCCTGGACGGTCGACCAGGGGGCGGTGCCGTCCTGGTTACGAACGGTGAACAGGACGGACGTGCCGCCCTGCGCGTCCGGCCAGTTTTGCTCGAACAGATTGCCGTCGATGACGACCCGTTGCGCGTTCTTGAGCTCGAGGTGGTTCTTGATCGCCCAGGGCATGCCGGCGTAGGTCGGATCCGCGACTCGCCAGGTCAGGGGCTTTTCGAAGTGATTGCGGCGGATCTCGATGTCCGACGGGACGAGACCCTGGATGGATGGATCGGTGCCGCCGAACAGGACGTTCTCGCCGGCCGCCTCCAGATAGTTGTTGACGATCTTGAACGGTCCGGGACCGTCCCAGCTCGCGATGGCCTGCGAGTCTTCGAGAAGCAGGTGGAAATCCATGATGCTGGAGTCGATCACCGCGATGGCGGCGCCGTTCAGCGCGATGCCGCGCCGGGCGTTCACCTGCGGATGGCCGTGGATGTACACCCGGTCGAAGACCAGGTCGTGCGGCACGTCGGCCGGCGAGGCCGGGCGATTGCCGAGCAGGATGAGGTCGTAGTTGATCACGATGTCGGACGCAACGGTGACCTCGATGCCGATGAACCGGTAGTGGTGCGCGCCCGGGGCCGCGGTGAGCGCCGGATGGATGTTGGGGCTGACGAGCTTGGGCAAGACGCCCGCGTGAGCCGGCGTGATGCGGGTCCCCGGCGGAGGCAGCTGCGCGTCGGGAGCCGCGGTGCGGATGGTGATCCAGCCCGTGCCCGGCTTGTTGGGCAGCGTGAAGTTGCCCGTGAATCGCGCCCCCGCCTCGAGCGTGATCACGTCGCCCCATTGCGCCGCCTCGAGCGCCGCCTGGAAATCGTCGCACGCCGCCACGGCAAGGGTGCGGCCGGCCGGCGGCGTGTACGTGGTGTCGACGAGGACGCGGGGAAGCTCCGGCGCCGCCGCCGGGGCGAGGCCGAGCGGCACCAGCAGCAGCGCGCAGAAGGCGACGCCGCCGACGGTGCTCCTCGCCATCAGTCGTTCTCGGCACGACGGCACCCCCCGCGTCGCGAATCCGCGGTTCCCGCCATCGCCGCCGCGAGCGCGTCGAGGTCGGCGCCGATGTCCTTGCGATCGGTGCCGCCGCGCAGGAACGGGCTGGTGGCGCCAAGACGGTAGTTGCCACCGGTCAGCTCCGCGAAGCCTACCGCCGCGAGCGACGCTGGATAGAAGTTATTGGGCGGGTACTGCGCGACGTATGGATTGGCGACTATCACGTTCATTTCGATGACCGCGCCGGGGAAGTACGCGTCGAGCGTCCCCTTGCCCGGCGCGGTGCCGGTGCCCTGGATGCCGTACTCGTTGTGAGGCGCCAGGTTGTTGCGATAGACGAACCCCGTATGCGGCCGGCCCTCGGCCATGATGATCGGCCCGTCCTGGAACGCCGTGTTGTGATCGATCACGAGGTCCGTCACCCCGTTGTAGAGCTGGAAGAGCCGGCCGCCGCCACCCCAGCGGGCACCGCTCACGTCCTCGAACAGGTTGTTCTTGATCAGCACGCGCTTGGTCGGCTGGCTCGGCTTGCTGTCCATGCCGTGCATTCCGATCCCCGCGCCGGTGCGGCGCACGACGTTGTTGATGAAGGTGACGTCCTCGACCGCCGACCAGGGCGCGCCCCCGTCCTGGTTGCGCACGGTGAAGACGATCGCGGTCCCCCCTTGGGCGTGCGCCCAGTTGTGTTCGAAGAGGTTGCCCTCGATGAGCACCCGGCGCGCGTTCTTGAGCTCCAGAAGATTCTTGACCGTCCACGCTCGCCCGGCGTAGCTCGGGTCGCCGATTCGCCACGCCAACGGCTTGACGAAGTGGTTGCGGCGGATCTCGATGTCCGAGGGCACGAGGCTCGCGAGGGAGGGATCGGCGCCGCCGAACATGACGTTCTCGCCGGCTCCCTCCAGGTGGTTGTTGACGATCCGAAAGGGTCCCGGGCCGTCCCAGCCGCCGATCGCCTGAGAGTCGGCACCGATCTCGTGCACGTCGCTGATGTGCGAGTCGACGACGGCGGTCCAGGCGCTGTTCAGGGCGATCCCGCGCCGCAGGTTCGCGGTCGGAGTGCCGTGAACGTACACCCGGTCGAAGATCAGGTTGTGCGGCACGTCCGCCGCCGAGGCGGGCCGGTTCCCCAACGAGATGAGGTCGTAGCCGGCGACGTCCGGCGTGACCGTGAACTCCAGGCCGACGAAACGGTAGTGATGGGCGCCGGGAGCCGCGGTCAGCACCGGCCGGCCGTTCGGGCTGATCAGCTTCGGAAACGCGCCCGCCGAGGCTGGCGTGACCCGCGTGCCCGGCGCCGGCAGCCTACCATCGGGCGCCGCGGTCCGGACGACGATCCAGCCGGCGCCCGGCTTGTTCGGGAGCGTGAAGTTGCCGGTGAATTTCGCCCCGGCTTCGAGCGTGATCACGTCACCCGGCTGCGCCGCTTTGAGCGCTGCCTGGAAGTCGCCACCGGCGGCCACCGCGATCGTGCGGCCGGCGGGCGGCACGAGGCTCGTGTCGACACAGGAGCGCGGGAGCTCCGGGCCGCTCGCCGGCCGCCCTGTTTGACCGAAGCTAACCGTGACGACCAGCGCGATCGCAGCGAGAAGCGCAGCGGAGAAAACGAGCAGCCAACGGCCGCCGGATATCACGCGCGGAGCCGGTCGACGCATCACGGCGACGGCTCCGTCGCCGTGCCGAATCTGGCCACGATCGTCGCGCTGGATGTCACGGTGACCGTGCAGGCGGCCGTGCCGGAGCACCCACCTCCCGTCCACCCTTCGAAGGTCGACCCGGCGTCGGCCGCCGCCCCCAGCGTGACCACCTTGCCGCTCGGATAATTCTCCGAGCAGTCCGTTCCACAGCTGATCCCGGGGCAGTTCGTCGAGCTCACGGTGCCGGTCCCCGCGCCCTCCCTGACCACGGCGAGGGTGACCGCGTTCGCGACGGTCAACGCCGTGCTCCCGCTGGCGCCGTTCGCGGTGGCGGTGATCGTCGTGGAGCCGCGACCGACGCCCGTGGCGAGCCCGGTCGCCCGGTCGATCGTGGCGACCGCCGGCTGGTCGCTCGCCCACGTCGCGGGCCCGCTTCCGGTCACCGCTACGGGCGTTGAGGAGTTGCTCACGGTCCCGTTTCCGAGCTGTCCGGCGAAGTTCCGCCCCCAGCACCGCACGCTGCGGTCCGGCAGAAGGGCGCACGTGTGCCAGGCGCCGGCACTGACCGCGGCGGAGGGGTCGAGCCCGGTGACGCCGACCGGTGTGGACGAGTTGCTGTTTCTGCCGTCGCCGAGCTGACCGTAGTCATTTTCGCCCCAGCATTTCGTCGAGCCGTCCGACAGAGACGCGCAGGTGTGGAAGCCCCCAGCGGTGACGGCGGTCGCCGTGCCGATGCCTGAAACTTTCACGGGCGTCCGCGAGTGGCTCCCGGGAGGAATGGTCGAACTGTAGAGGGGGGTGAGTCCGAGGACCTCCGCCGATACGAGAAACGTGATCGAGGAGCCGTCGCCGAGCTGACCGAAGATGTTCTGGCCCCAGCACCGCACGCTGCGGTCCGGCAGGAGGGCGCACGTGTGGAAGCCTCCCGCGGTGACGGCGGCGGCGGGGTCCAGCCCGGAGACGCCGACGGGAGAGGGCGAGTCAGGAGTGTTGCCGTCGCCGAGCTGGCCGTAGTCGTTCCGCCCCCAGCACCGTATCGCGCCGTCGGCGAGCAGCGCGCAGGTGTGGTAGGCGCCCGCCGTCACGACGGTGGGCGCGGCAAGCCCGGCGACCGTGACCGGAGTGGACGAGCTGGCGGTCGCGCCGTTGCCGAGCTGGCCGAACTCGTTGTAGCCCCAGCAGCGCACCGTGCCGTCGGCCAGCAGCGCGCACGCGTGGTAGGCGCCGGTAGTAACCGCGACGGCGGTGGTGATTCCGCCGACGGCGACCGGAACGGGGGTGGTATCGGTGGTCGCCGTCCCGTCGCCGAGCTGGCCGAACTGGTTCGCGCCCCAGCACCGCACGGTGCCGTCCCCTAGCAGCGCGCAGGTGTGGTGATGGCCGGCCGAGACGGCGGTGGCGCCGGTGATGCCGGCTACCGCGACCGCCGTGGAGGTGTCGACGGTGGTCCCGTTGCCGAGCTGGCCGAACTCGTTGTAGCCCCAGCAGCTGAGGGTGCCGTCCGGCAGCAGCGCGCAGCTGTGGGCTCCGCTGGCCGAGACGTGGACCGGGGTCAAGTTCCCTCTCGCCGTGAACTGCTGGGTCTCGCCGACGGCGATCAGGGGACTCGTGGGAGTCACGGTCATGGCTTGCGCCCGTGCCTCGGCGACGGGCAGCGCGACGACGAGCGAGAACACGATGGCGACGCAGAGCTTCGTCCGGATTTTCATGTTTCGGGCTCCTAGGGTTGGCGCTTCGGCAGGATCAGAGCACGTCCCAGTCGGCGAGGGTGATGTGCCATGCCGACCCGTCGAGCAGTTCTGGCCCGCCCCGGGCGAGCCCACGGACGAGCAGGTTGAACGGCCGCGGGTTGAGGCGATCAGGGACGCGGAGGAACCCGAGCTTGCCGAGCTGCGAATGAAGGCCCATCGTCACGCCGAGGACCGCCCCCTCGCGCGCATCGTCCGCGAGGCGCGTGCGGATGAGCCGGCGGAGCGCCTCCTCCTCGCCCGGGAGGCACCCGAAGTCCATGAGAATCGTGCAGCGCGCGTCGAACAGCACCGCCCCGCGGGTCACGACGTACGCGGAGAACCGCCCACCTCGCTCGAGCGCCCAGACCTTGTAGTCGCCCGTCGGCTTGTCGAAGAAGCGCCAGTGGAAGTAGCGGAGGTCGCGCTCGAGGCTGACGTCCCGCCCGCGCGCGAGATCGCGCATGAGCGGCTCGAGCCGGGCATCGACCGGGCCGACGCGAATGACCCCGTCGGCGCGCTCGAGCGCCGGAGCGTGCAGCGTGAGCGCGCGGGCGAGGGGCGTGAGGAGCCGGCCGAGCCACCGACCCGGCATGCCCAGGTGGATGCGTGAGGCGAGCAGGCCACCGAGGTCGAGCGGCGCCAGGTAGACCGGCACCGGGGTGACGACGTCGTAGCGGTGGTCGCGGACGAAGCTCGGCAGGCTCCGCGCGTTGGGGAACGTGTAGATGAAGTCGATCCCCTCCGCGCGCAAGCGCTCGAGCGCCAGGCCGCCCATGGCGCGGAACGCGCCCTGGCGACGGTAGCCGCTCAGTGTGCCCACATCCTGGACCATGGCGGCGATGGCCGGTCGGCCGCGGACGCGCATCCGGAAGCGGAGCACGTGGTAGTAGCCGCAGATGCGGTCCTCCGCCTCGGCGACGACGATCATCGACGGGAGCTCGTTGTGGAAGTATTGCCACTCCCAGAGCGTCCGGTCGAACACCGCGGTCTTCAGCCCGGCGGTCTCGCGGTAGACCTGGCCCATGCATTCCTGCACGGCCTCGTAGTCGTCGGGACGGGCCTCCCGCACTCGAATCCCCCTCACCGCTTCCGCCGCGCCGCCGTCCGTGTCGACCTGGGAC
Source organism: Candidatus Rokuibacteriota bacterium (assembly GCA_003221515.1). Lineage (GTDB taxonomy): Bacteria > Methylomirabilota > Methylomirabilia > Rokubacteriales > CSP1-6 > AR31. The sequence continues at coordinate 7,476 of QHSI01000100.1, read as the reverse complement.
GCGCCGGCTCGGGGAACCGTGCCGCGCTCCTCGCGCAGCAACGGCGGAAGGCGCGGACCGGCCCGACCCGGCGCGTCGGCCGGCGGTCCAGATTTTTCTGGGCTCGCCGGTGACCGCCGGACGGCGCCGCGCGTCAGGTCGATCACGACGTGCTGGGGTCCCGCCGCCGCCAGCACCCGCTCCGTCTCGTCGGAGGCATTGCCGATCACCAGCACCTCGGCATGGGTGACCAGCGCCTGGACGTCCGCGCAGATCAGCGACGCGATGTGGGGGATTTCCTCCTCGATGTACCGGCGATTGGCACCGATCAGTCGGGCGATGGCGACGTTCGGGTCGAAGACCCGAACGTCGCATCCCTTGCCGATGAGCATCTCGACCAGCGCCACCATGGGGCTCTCGCGGAGGTCGTCGGTCCCGGCCTTGAAGGCGAGGCCGACGACGCCGATCCGCCGCTTGCGCGTCCCGAGCACCGCCTCAACCGCCCGCCGGATCTGTCCTTCGTTCGAGGGCAGGACCTCGGAGAGGAGCGCCAGGGGGACGTCGACGGTCCGGGCCGCGTGGACCAGCGCGCGGAGATCCTTGGGCAGGCACGAGCCGCCAAACGCGAAGCCCGGGCGCAGGTACGCCTCGGACACGTTGAGCTTGCGATCCATCAGGAAGATGCGCATGACCTCTTGCGCGTCGGCCCCGAGCGCCTCGCACACGTCACCGATCTCGTTGGCGAAGCACACCTTGAGCGCGTGGAACGCGTTGGACACGTACTTGACCATCTCGGCCGTCTTCACCGCCGTGTGGACGAACGGCGCCCCGACGTCCGCGTACAGCGCTCGGAGCACGGAGGCGGTCGTGGAATCGTCGCAGCCGACGAGGGTCAAGGGCGGCTGCGCGAAGTCGCGCAGCGAGGAGCCCTCGCGCATGAACTCCGGGTTCACGGCCACCTGCAGGCTGGTTGAAAGATCGCGGCCCGCGCCGGCCCGCAGGCCTGGGACAAGCACGCGCTCGGTCGTGCCGGGGAGCACGGTGCTTCGCAGCACGACGGTATAGGGCCCGGTGCGCTCGCGCAGCGCGTGCCCGATCTCCCACCCGACCTGCGCGACCGCGCGCACGTCCAACTGGCCGGTGGATTTGCTGGGAGTCCCGACACAGATCAGCGCGACGTCCGAGCTCTGGACGGCCTTCTCGCCGGACAGGGTGCCGTGCAGCCGCCCGGCGGCGACCACCTCCGCCAGAACCTCGCCGAGGCCGGGCTCCACGACGGGCGAGCCGCCGGCGTCGATCATCGCCACCTTCTCCGGGTTGGCGTCGACCCCGATCACGTCGTGCCCGGCCTTGGCCAGACAGGCCGCGGTCACGCAGCCGACGTATCCGAGGCCGAACACGCTAACACGCATGGCCGCCCACCACGTCTTCGCAGATCGCCTCGAACTCTCGAGCCACCTGCGACCAGGAATATCGTTCCTCGACCAGCCGGCGCCCGGCGCTCCCCAGCGCTCTGCGCCGCGCTGGAGCCCGCAGGAGCGCGACGACGGCGTCCGCGAACTGCGCCGGATCGTCCACCTGCAAGAAATGCCTCCCGGGAATCAACGGAAGACCTTCCGCTCCCACGGTCGTCGACACGACCGCCTTGCCCATCGCGAGCGCCTCGAAGATCTTGAGCCGCGTCCCCCCGCCGATCCGCAGCGGGACCACGCACACCGCCGCTGCGGCGACGTGCGGCCGGACGTCTTCAACGGTGCCGGTGACCCGCACGCCCGCGACCGCCGCCAGTCTCCGCACACGGGGACTGGGATTCCGCCCGACCACTGTCAGGGAAACCTCGGGCGCTTCGGCGCGGATGCGAGGCAGGATCGACTCGACGAAGTACTCGATCCCGTCCTCGTTGGGAAGCCAGTCCATGGAGCCGAAGAAGACCAGCGACCCGGGAATCTCGTCCGATCGATCGGGCGCGAAGTACGCGGTGTCGACGCCGGTCGGGATCGCCTCCACTCGGGCCCGAGGGGCATGCGTGGCGAGGATCTCCCGATCCACTTCCGAGACCGCCACGGTCAGGCGGGCACGCGCGCAGGCCCGCGCCTCGTAACGGCGCAGCTTCTGCCACTCCACCTCGAGGAGGGCCCGGCGCCACGCCCGGGTCTCGATCTGGCTCAGGCGCTTCCAGATCATGTGCTCCACGTTGTGGGCGAAGAGGACCGACGGGACGGGCCCGTCCATCGCGACGTTGGGAGCGGCGGCGAGAAAGTCCACCACGCACAGGTCGGTGTGCCCGCGCGCCAGGTGCCGGGCGACTTCCCGGCGGAGCGCCGGAACGCGACACCGCCAGATGTCGACCGGCAGCGGCGAGAGCCAGGACCGCACCAGCGCCAGAGCGAAGCGGGCGCTGTCGTGCCCGGGCACCGCGTACGGGACCGAGAGCACCTGTTCGCAGTCCGCCAGCTGGGCGTCCAATCCTTCGGGCGCATCGGCTGGGCCGTGGGTCGTAAGCACCGTGACGCGATGCCGGCGGGCCAGCTGGGCGATCGTGTGAAAGCTCCGCAGACGGCCCCCGGTGTTGAGCGGCCAGAGTCCTCCCACCTTCACCCAGAGGATTCGCATCGCGCCTCCGTCGGCGGCATCACCCCGGCGACGTCGTCGCCGTCCAGGAAGAGCCGCTGCCAGATCTCGAGGTTCGCCAGGTGCCAGAGACGCGCGCCGTGCTCCGCGGTCCCGGCGCGGTGCTCCTCGGCCAAGCGCCGGAGAACGGACGGCTCGAAGAGCCCTCGCTCGATCGCGCGCGGCCCCAGCACGAGCTCCTCCACCACCGGCCAGAATGGCCCGCGGAACCATCGCCCGACCGGAACGGGGAAGCCCATCTTCCGCCGCGTGAGGATCTCGCGCGGCACCAGGTCTCGCAGGGCGGCCCGGAGCACCGCCTTGGTTTGCCAGCCACGAAGCTTGAACTGCCCGGGAATCGCCGTCACGTGCTCCACGAACGCGTGATCCAGGTAGGGTACGCGGCTCTCGACGGAGGCGGCCATGCTCATCTGGTCCTGCTTCATCAGGAGCTCGACCAGATACGTCTGGAGATCCGCGTGGCTCATCCGCTCGAGAGTGCCGCCGGCGCCGTCCTCGTAGCAGCCAATCCCCTCGGCGTACGGGTCGCGATCGCCCAGCAGCCCGGGGTTCGCCAGCAGCTCGGCCTGGAGAGCCAGGGGAAATGCCGCGAAGTTCTCGTAGAACAGCGAGCGACTCCCCGGCTCGAGCGCCAGGAACGTCCGTCCAGCGTAACGGCGCAGCGACGTGGGGAGCCTCTGGATGAGCTCTCTCACCTTCTTGCGCGGCGGTGGGGGGACCAGAGCCCAGTAGGGGCGTCCGAGTCGCTCGTTCCAGGCCGTCACCCGGTAGCGGTTGTACCCGAGGAAGAGCTCGTCGGCCCCTTCGCCGGTGAGCACCACCTTGACGTGCTCCCGGGCCAGGCGCGAGACGAAGTAGAGCGCGACGCTCGAGGGAAACGCGATCGGCTCGTCCTCGTGCCAGACGAGATTCGGCAGCGCATCAAAGAACTGCGACGGTGAGACGACGACCTCGCGGTGCTCGGCCCCGACCGAGCGGGCGGCCAGCCGGGCGTAGGCGAGCTCGTTCGCCTCTGGGTCGTCGAAGCCGACGGCGAACGTGCGAATCGGCGCCGCGACCATCGGCGCCATGAGCGCGGCGAGCCCGCTCGAATCGATCCCGCCGGACAGGAACAACCCGAGCGGCACGTCGCTCATCAAGTGGCTCCCGACCGCCGCCTCGAGTCGGACGCGAACCTCGCGCGCCCGCTCCTCGAGCGGCGTCGGCGAATCGTCGAGATCCCTCGGCAGTCGCCAGTAGCGCCGCTCGGCGAATCCCTCCGCAGGCGACCACGAGAGCGTCCGTCCGGGCAGGAGCTTCCTCACGCCCCGGAAGAACGTCTCCGGCCCGGCGGTGAAGCCGGCGGCGAGAAACTCCGGAATGACCGCCTGGTTCAGCGCTGGACGAACGGCGGCCGCCGCCAGGATCGCCTTGATCTCCGACGCGAACAGGAGCTCCCCGTCGGTGCAGGCGTAGTAGAGCGGCTTGATGCCCAGCCGGTCCCGCGCCAGCAGAAGTCGCCCGCGCACGCTGTCCCAGATGGCGAACGCGAACATGCCCTGGAGGCGCTCGACACACCGCTCACCCTCCTCCTCGTAGAGGTGGAGGATCGTCTCGGTGTCGCTCCGGGTGGCGTACGTGTGGCCGCGCCGCTCCAGCCCGGGTCGCAGGACAGCGTGGTTGTAGACCTCGCCGTTGTACACGATCCAGACGGTCCGGTCCTCGTTGGCCATCGGCTGCTGGCCGCCGACGACGTCCACGATCGCCAACCGGCGCATCCCGAGCCCCACCGGCCCGTCGAGCAGCAGGCCTTCGCCGTCGGGACCCCGATGGCGCAGCACGTCCCGCATGCGCTTGACGCGCGCTTCGTCCACGGTCTCTCGTGGATTGAGCCTGGCGATGCCAACGATTCCGCACATGGTCTTCCTCGCCTCGCGGAGAGCGTAAGCTCTACGGACGCGACTCCGCCCGCGCGACGGCGAATCCGCCCGCACTCCACGACAGCGCCTGGTGGTAGAGGCCCTCGATGCGTTCGAGCATGCGGTCGATGCCGAACTCCGCCCGCGCCCGCTGTTGCGCCCGGGCGGCGAGCCTCGCGGCGAGCGCGGGCTCCTCGATCAGTCGGATGACGGCCTTGGCGAGCGCGGCCGGATCCGCGGGGGGCACCAGAAGTCCCGTCGCCTCGTCCTCGACGAGGGCAGGGGTCCCTCCGACGCGCGTGGCGACGATGGGACGGCCGGTCGCCATCGCTTCGAGGAGCGAGTTGGAGCACGCCTCGCTGAGCGACGGGAGCACGAAGATGTCCATGCGTCTCAGGGTCGTCTCCGGCTCGAGGGTCGCGCCGGCGATCGTGACGACGCCGCTCAGCCCGAGCTCGCGGATCAACGCTTCGAGCGGGAGTCGAAGGGGTCCTTCGCCCCAGATCAGGAAGCGCGCCTCTGGGAAATGATCGACGACGTGGCCGGCGGCTCGGACGAGGTCCATGAGCCCCTTCTCCGGTCGCAGCATCGCGACCGTGCCGACGATGACGCGGCCAGGCGGGCGGGTCTCGACCGGCGCGCCGCAGAACCGTGCGGTGTCCACGCCGTTCGGGATCACCACGATCCGGCTCGACGCGACGATACCGGTCTTCGCGGCGCCTTCGGCCACGATCTCCGCGTTGACCGCGACCCGGTCGGCGAGGCCCAGGACCACGTTGTGGAGCCGGCGTTGCAGCGGCGGCCGCAGGTTGCCGAGATCCCGCTGGCTGGCGATCACCACCGGCACCCTGGCCAGGCGTGCCGCGGGAACGCCGAGCAGATTGCTGTAGAAGTCGAAGGAATGGATCAATCGGATCCGGTGCGCGCGCAGGAAGCTCGCGAGCCTCAGGACCGACGCCGCGAAGCGCGGCGACTTGAACGAGGAGCCCCCGACGCAGCTCAACACGCGCAGGCCCGCGGCCTCGAGCTTCGTCCTCAACGGTCCCTCGGCCCGGACACACCCGACGTGGAGGTCCCACCGGGATCGATCCAGCCCGCAGGCGATCTCCACGAACTGTCCCTCGGTCCCTCCGGGAGTGAGGACGTTGCCGAGCAGCAGAATCGACGGACGTCGGCCGGGAGCGATCATCGGCTGGGCTCCCGGCGCGTGCGGCTCCCGAGCGACCGGGCGAGCCGGAGCAGCTTGTGGGTCAATCGCCGGCCGAGCAGATCGGGCGCGATCACCACGCGCTTGCCATCCAGCACCGTCAGCGCGCCATCGCCCACCAGCGTGTGAATTCCGCTCGGATATTTCCGATCCCAGGGCTCGACGTGAACGGCCGCCTCCTCGCGGAACTCCGTGGGCGACAGGCACGTGACGCGGTTGATCGTGATGCCGCCGCCGTACGTGCGCGAGCAGTCCTGCGCGGGGCGATACAGGCTTCCCTCGTGGAGAAACGGTCTGCCCGCCGGCCGGCTCGAGCGGACGTCGACCTTGACCGGGTTGCCGGGATGCGGCCGCCACGGCCCCCAGAGGTCGGGCGCATACCAGAGGAACAACTTGCTGTCCGGCTCGTCGTCGCCGCTGGTGCCCCAGAGCCACCAGAGCCCGTCGTGCCTCAGCACCGTCGGATCCACGACCGGAAAGTCCTTGATGATCGGGACCCCGGGACGCCAGCGCAGCTGCCCGCGGTCGAACGCGTGCATTGAGACGCCCCGCCTCTGCCAGCTCTCGGGAACGCAGTACACGTGACCCTCGTGCTCGAGCAGGTAGGGATAGGACATGTGCATCCCGTCATCGATCGCCGTTCGGGGCCACGACGTCGGCGCGCCGCATCCGTCGAGGTCCAGTTCCAGAATGACACCTCGGTCTGCGACGTAGTCGAACTCCTCCAGGAGCAGCTTCCGCGCCCCTGGACCGAGGGTCACGACGAACGGGTCGGCCCGGAACGTGTTCGGTTTTCCGTTCGGCAGCCACCTCACCTTTGGTTGAAAGCCGGGCCGCAGGAACGCGTGGAGCGGCGCCTCGACGACGCCGACGCGCCAGTCTTCCACGAGCAGAACCCCTTCGACTTGCCGCTTCACCCAGGCCGACCAGGTCTTGATCAGGAAGCGCAGCATCTGGAGGTCGTTCGGCGGACGATAGATGGGCGCTTCCGTGCGGCTCGGCGGCGCCTCGAGGTATCGCGCGCACCCGCCGAGAATGTCGCGGCAGACTCGGGCCGGCATGTGCGCCGTCGCCCATACGATGGCGTTCAGGTTCTCACCGTACGACCACGCGCGGCTCCGGATGGTGCATCTTTGCAAAACGATGCCGGCGTCGAGACGATCCACCAGCCGCTGAAGGATCGCGCCCGTCGTCGGCTCGCCGCGGTAGATCTCCCAGAACGCGGGCGGACGCCCCCGGAACTTCGACTCGTCGTCATGATGAAACGACCAGACTCCGTACCGGGCCGCGTCCAGGATGTCGCCGCGGATGATCCCGAACGAGAAGCGCAGGATGAAGTCCAGACCGTAGCCACGGATCCGCTCGACGTCTCCGGGATCGAAATACTCGCTGAACTTGCCCTTGCGGATGATGCGGCACCGGATTCGCGGCACCCCGGCGAACACCGCCGACATGTCGCGAGGCCGATAGCACGACAGCCGCTCGGGCGGGAACAGTCGCTGGAAGATCGCCCAGAGCGTCCCGTTCAGCGAGGCCAGCCGCTTGAGATTCGTCCACATCGAGCTGCGGGCGGGCGGGTGCGCGTTCACGATGAGCAGCGCAAGCTCGACGCCCTCGATCTTGAGCAGCTCGTCGATCGACGCGGCGAACGCGCTCTCGAGGCGCTCGCCGGCGCACATGACCCCGAACCGCAGCGTGCTCACTGGCTCATCGCGAGCGTCTCACGCCGCTCCGCGCCTGCGCTCTCGCGCGGAACGAGCG
>QHSI01000031.1 GCA_003221515.1 Candidatus Rokuibacteriota bacterium | reverse complement strand
ATAGATGACGAGGAAGAGGATCAATAATATTCCGGTCCAGAAGTTCGGGATCGCCAGGCCGCCGATGCTGATGACGCGAACGATATAGTCCACCCAGGTGTCCTGACGGATGGCCGCCAGCGTGCCCAGCGGGATCGCGATCAGCGTGGAGACCAGCGTCGCGAAGACGGCAACCTCGAGGGTCAGGGGGAAACGGATCCGCAGCTCCTCGATCACCGGCGCCCCGGTCCACAGCGAGTTGCCGAAGTCCAGGCGAACGATGCCCCAGACCCAGGAGAAGAACTGCACGTAGAGCGGGCGGTCGAGCCCCAGTTTGTGTCGCACCTTCGCGAGCTCGGACAGGTTGACGTCGCCGCCTTGCTCACCCGCGCCCAGGATCAACAGTGCGATATCCCCGGGGACGACGTGCATGAGCAGGAAGACCACCAGGGCCACCCCGAGCAGGGTGGGGACCATCAGGAGGACCCGCTTGAGGATGTATCGCCGCATGACGATTGCCGTTTACTTGGCCGCTAGCCACGCATCCTCGAAGCGTCGGTTGTTCCAGTGGCTGGGCATGGGCTCGTAGTTCCGCAAGCGGGCCGTACGCACCTCGAGACGAGTCGTCCACAGCCCCTCGATCCGCCAGGCCTTCGTCAGGATGCGTTTGATCATCTCCTTCACCAGCTGGATGCGCTTCGCTTCGTTCATCTCCTTCGACTGCAGCGAGAAGAGGTCATCCAGCACGGGATCGCTCATGCGGCCCCAGTTCTCCGGCTGCCCGGTGACGAATTTGTCCAGCATCTCATCGGGGTCTCCCACCGTCGTGGAGCCGTAGGGGTCGATGAGGAGCTCGAAATCCCTGTTCAGCCGACTCTGACTCCAGGTGGCCGTCTCCTCCACCCTGTGCTCGGCGTCCACGCCGATCTTCTTCCACACCGAGATCAGGTAGACCGCCAGATCGACGTACGGCATCTTGATGTTCCGATTGGTCAGTACCGTCTTGAAGCCATTGGGATAGCCGGCCTCCGCTAGCAAGCGCTTGGCCTCACGCAGATTGGCGGCGTGGTCACGGCCGAAGCCCGGGAGCTTTTCGAGTTCCGCCTGGCTCAACGCCCACTGGCTCTCCGGGTGCATGACGCCGCCGATCAATTCCAGGTTGGTGATCGAGGAAAGCGTCTTGACCGCATCGTAGCGATCGATGGCCAGGGTCAGGGCCTTGCGCACCCGCTCGTCGTCGAAGGGCTTCTTGCCCGCATTGACCGTGACGCCGAAAGAGCCGATGCTCTGGATCCTGGCCGCCACGACCTTGTCGCCCAGCTGCTGCTTGATGGCGTGGACATCCACCGGGGGGAGAAAGCGCAATTCCGTGTCGACGCGACCCGATCGCAGGGCGGTGGTCCGGGCCGAGGTGTCCGTGATGATGAAGTACGTGAGCCCATCGAGGTAGGGCAGCCCCTTCTTCCAGTAGTCGGGGTTGCGCTCCAGCTCGACGTAGGAACCCCGCACGTAGTTCTTCAGCTTGAAGGGCCCGCTCCCGACGGCGCGGGTCTTGAAGTAGTGGGGATCCGTGTCCAGATGCTTTTTCGGATAGATGAAGTTGGCCGGGTGGGCCAGGCTCGTCATGAACGCCGGCGAGGGATGGTGCAGCCGGAAGACCACGGTGACGCGGTCGGGGGCCTCGACACTCTTGATCATCTGATAGTTTCCGCGCCGTGGGCTGATCACGCCCGCCGAGGGAAAGACCACCTTGTCCCAGCTGGCCTTGACGTCCGCCGAGGTCAGCTCACTGCCATCGTGGAACTTGATCCCCTCATGCAGCGTGAACGTGTGGGTGAGGTGATCGCTCGAGACCTTCCAGGACTTCGCCACGTCCCCGACGATCTTGGGATAGTTGTGGGGGTCCAAAACAAGCAGGTTGTTGTAGACGGCGCTCATCGGCTGGGTCACCGCGAAGGTTTGCTCCTGGTGCGCGTCCAGGCTGGGGGGGTCCGCGGCCAGCGCCACCCGCAAGACCCCTCCCCGACGAGGCTGCTCCTGAGCCATGGCCACCGGCGCGGTCCAGAGGCCCACGAGCGTCACGACCGTCAGGAGAATCACGCCCACCGTGAGTCTTCGCATCGCCGGTTCTCCTTTCGCCAGGGAGGACCTAGAGTTCCCTTCCTCGATCGAGCGATGGGATCACGAATCCGCTGAAGAGGGCGCCAGCGCACCGCGGAGGGACCTTCGAAAACAACATCTGATCGCATCGGACACCTCTAGCGATCAGCCGCCGATGCGTGGAGATACTCTGCCCTTGGTGGGCGCGATGGTCTAGCGCCCGCCGCCCCTTGTCAAGGGCATAAAAAGCCGTCCCCGTGCGCTAGGCGAACCCGCCGAAGACGGCCCGACGCAGCTCTTTCCAGAAGCAGTCGACGTCCTTGAACCCGACGGCCTTCAACGCCACGAGGTGCTGATCCAGGGTGGCCGGAAAGGGACCGCCGCTCGCAGTAGCCGGAGATGCGTGCTGCACCATTGCCGCGAGATCCTCGGCCGAGGCGCCTTCGCGGCGGCGTCGCGCGGTCGCCACGCCGTCGTACCGTTCGAGCAGCGTGGCGGTCGGGGCGTTGATCAAGTCGGCGTTCAGAAAGACCCCGCCCGGCTTCAAATGCCCGTGGATCTCGCCGTAGATCTCGCGGATGCGCTTGAAGTCACGCAGGTTGTGCAGACAGCTGGACGAAACGGCGGCATCGAACGGACCGAACTGCTCGGGCAGCCAGTTCACCTCGAAGAGATCGGACCGATGCAGCTTGAAGCGCCCCCCGTACCTCGCGACGAGGTGACGTGCACGATTCAGCATCGGCTCGGAGCCATCCTGCGCGACGCACGTCGCGTGAGGATACCGGTCGAGGATGAACGTGCTCACCGGCCCGTAGCCGGCACCGACATCCAGGATGGTGACGGTTGCATCGTTCGAGAAGGGGAAGAGGTCGCAGATCAGCTGAAACCGCTCGGCTCGGCTCGGGTCCTCGGCCTGCTGCCGTCGCACCCACTCGTCGACGTACGTCTCCGAGGCCCAATCGTGGTGGTCGCGCCGCGGCCCATCGCCTCCAGTGCGGCTTCCCCGAGGCATCCTCATCGTCACGCCCCCCGCCGGCCCGAATCGTGAGGTAACCGTAGCGCCAACGCAACGAGGGGGCAAGAACGGGCTGGTTCCCGGCGCGCGCTCAGTGCCCGGGCAGATAGCCACCCAGCACGGTGCGCGGCCATTTCGACTGCGCGAGTAGATAGTCCCGCGACTGCGCGGAGCGGGTGCGAAGCTGATCGAGGTCCGCGCCGACGAGCTGGCCCTGCCACTTCTTCACGCGGCCGCCCACGAACACGGTGTCGACGTTGCTGGTGTCCATACCAAGCACGATCGCGCCGTAGGCGTGGTTGAGCGGCGTCACGTTGATGGCGTTCGCCGTCAAGAGAATGACGTCGGCCTCCTTGCCCGGCGTGAGCGATCCGGTGCGCTTGTCGAGCCAGTTCGCTCGCGCCCCGCCCGCCGTCGCGACGTGCACGATGTCCTTCACGGTCAGGAGCGGCGGAACGTTCGACTCCTTGGCGCGCTCGCGCGTGAAGATCTGCATGCGCTGCAGGAAGAAGTTCGTGCGCATCTGCGTGAAGAAATCGGAGGGGATCTCGGTCTCGACGTCGTTGCTGAGCGACCAGGGGATCTTGTGGTCGAGGGCCTGCTGGATCGGCGGGATGCCGTGCCCCATCTCCATCTCGATCGGCGTGGCCAGCGACAGGCTACCGCCGGAGCTCGCGATCAGCTTCCACTCCTCGGCGGTCAGGTGGCAGCAGTGGATGTACGTGACGTCCGGACCCATGAGCTTGGCCAGCGGGAGCAGCAGGCCGCTGCCGTTGTCGTGCAAAGTGATGGGCGCGCCGACCTCACGCGCCATCTCCCAGTGCTTGGGATCGAACGCCGTCGCCAGGGCGAGCGTCAGCAGCTGGTCGTCGGTGTTGAAGTACTGCTTGCGCAGGCGCCGGATATCTTGAGGGTACTGGTTCCTCGGCCCCGCCGCGCCGGTGCCGTAGCCGTACACCGCGCGAATGCCGGATTCACGCAGCCCCTGCACCGCGGCGTCGGAGTGCTCCGGCGAATTGGAGATGTGCGACCAGTCGAGCAAGGTCGTGATGCCCGCGTTGATCGCGCCCCAGGCGCTGAGCAAGTCGCCGACGTACACGTCCTCGGGGCGGTACGCGTTGCGCGCCGAGGCGCCGATGTCGCGGAAGTAGTCGGGATCCAGGCGACCGTTGGGCAGGATGTTGCGGAGCTGGCCCTGCCAGATATGGCGATGCGTATCCACGAACCCGGGCATGACGATCATGTTCGACGCGTCGACGATCGGGGCGTTCGCCGGCAGGCTCGCTCCCACGGCCGCGATCTTCGATCCCTCGATGAGCACGTCGGCGTTCTCGAAGTCGCCGAGCCGCGGGTCCATCGTCAGCACGACGCCGCCCTTGAGCAGCAGTCGCTGACCGGGGCCGCCGGAGGCCGGGGCGCCGCTCGCCGGAGCGGCGAGAGCGCAGCCGGCCAGTCCAGTCATGGCCGCGCCGGCCGCCAGCCCCGTGCCGCCCGAGACGACAAACGCGCGGCGCGAGACGCCGTGCCCCTCGCGCGCCGATTCGTTGGGCTCGCCCGCCGCGTACGTGTGCTCACGCATGGCTCCTCCTGCGTCTAGAGTGGCCGGCCGGAACTCGGGGCTGGCCGGAATCTAAATAGGGAGCTCGCGCGGAGTCAAGGGGCTCACCGGCGACGGTTCGGGTACTCTTTGGCCAGATGCGCTCACCGTCTTCACCACGATGCTGCAGGACCGGGATCCCGAGAAGTCGAAGCGGGTCATGGCGGCGATGCTGAAGATGAAGAAACTCGACATCGCCGCCCGAACGCGAGCGTTCGAGGGACGCTCAGCCGCCTGACGTGACTTCGTGCAGGCGGCGCTCGAGAAAGCGTCGCTCGGCGTCGTTGGTGACCAGCGCGAGCGCCCGCGCGTAGCTCTTCGCGGCTTCGGCCGCGGAACCGAGGCGCCGCAGCAAGTCGGCGCGTGCGGCGTGCAGTAGATGATAGCGGTCGAGCTCACCGCCGGACGCCAGCGCGTCGACGAGGGCGAGCGCGGCGCCGGGGCCCTGCACCATGGCGACCGCGGCGGCGCGGTTCAGCGACACGATGGGCGAAGGCTGCAAGCGCTCGAGCAGGTCGTAGAGCCGGACGATCTGCGCCCAATCGGTATCCTCGGCGCGCGTCGCCTGGCAATGGAGGGCCGCGATCGCCGCCTGCACCGCGAACGGGCCAGGCCCGCCGCGCAGCGCCTCCTCGACGAGCGGCAGCGCCTCGCCGATCTGGGGGTGGTTCCAGCGGGCGCGATCCTGGTCTTCGAGCAGGACGAGGTCACCGGCGGTGTCGAGTCGGGCTTCGCGCCGCGAATCGTGCAGCAGCATGAGGGCCAGGAGCGCCGTCGCCTCCGACGGCGGCCCCGGGCTCATCAACGTCCTCACCAGGCGGGCGAGTCGGATCGCCTCGGCGCAGAGGTCGGTTCTCACGAGGGCGTCGCCTCGCGTGGCCGCGTAGCCCTCGGTGAAGACGAGATAGATCACGGTCAGCACGGCGTCGAGCCGACCGGGCATGTCCTTCGTGTCCGGCACGGAATACGGGATGCCCGCGTCGCGGATCTTGCCCTTCGCGCGCACGAGCCGCTGGGCCATCGTGGCGACCGGGACGAGGAACGCCCGGGCGATCTCGTCCGTCTCGAGGCCGCCGAGCGTCCGGAGCGTGAGCGCCACTTGCGCCTCGAGCGACAGCGACGGGTGGCAGCAGGTGAAGATCAGCCGCAGGCGGTCGTCGGGGATCTGATCGGGGTCGTAGTCCGGCTCCTCCACGATCGGGGTCAGCTCGGACGCGTACGCATCCAGCTTCTCGTCGAACCGCGCCCGGCGCCGGATGCGATCGATGGCCTTGTGGCGTGCCGTCTGGATGATCCAGGCGCGCGGGACGTCGGGGACGCCGGAGACCGGCCACTGATCGACCGCGGTCGCGAACGCTTCCTGGGCGGCCTCTTCGGCCACGTCGAAGTCACCGACGAGCCGGATCAGCGTGGCGACGATCCGGCCCCAGTCGGAACGATAGACGAGATCGACTGCCGCGTTGGCACCGAGGGCCTGCTCCACGAGAGATAATCTACGCCGGGTGTCGATCCTGGACCCTGCGGTTCGACCTACTCACGGGGGCACACGTGAAATACATGTTGCTGGTTTATCTCGACGAGGCCTGGCTCAACCGGAGCGTGAGCGAGCGCCAGCAGATCTACCTGGGGCAGGTGCGGCTCACTGACGAGCTGACGTCGAAGGGGCAATATCTCGGCGGCAACCCGCTGCATCCCCCGTCGACGGCCACGAGCGTCCGGGTGCGTGACGGCAAGCGCCTTCTCACCGATGGTCCGTTCGCGGAGACGCGCGAGCATCTCGGCGGCTACATGCTGATCGACGTCGACAACCTCGACGAGGCGATCGCCATAGCCGCGCGCGGTCCCCTTGCGAGCGTGGGTACCATCGAGGTCAGGCCAGTGAGAGACGGCCCGCCAACGTAGGCACATCAGGGGAGGACACCAGACCATGACCTATGCGCTGTGGATCATTCAGGGGCTGCTCGCGCTCCTGTTTGTATTCGCTGGAGGATTCAAGCTGTTCATGCCGATCGAGGAATTGGTGAAGGAAACGGGCATGCCCGGGCCCTTCATGCGATTCATCTCGGTGGCCGAGCTGCTCGGTGGGATCGGCTTGATCTTGCCCGGGCTGCTGCGCATCCGACCGAGTCTCACGCCGTTGGCGGCGGCCGGACTCGTGATCGTCATGATCGGCGCGACGGTGCTCACCCTCGAGAAGGGTGACGTCGCTCCGGCGCTCGCGCCGCTGGCGGTGGGGCTCCTCCTGGCGTTCGTGGCTTACGGCCGCTGGCGGCTGGCCCCGCTGAAGGCTCGCTGAGCATGGTCCTGAATGTTCGTGAACATGGACAAGACCCTGGGCGGCATGCGCGCTCAGATCGAAAGGAGCAAGGGATGAGCACGGTACGGGTCCTCGTCGGCACTCGCAAGGGCGCGTTCATCTTGACGGCGGACGGCAAGCGCGAGCGGTGGGACGTCAGCGGCCCGCACTTCGGGGGCTGGGAGATGTACCACCTCAAGGGATCGCCCGTCGATCCGAATCGGATCTACGCCTCGCAGTCCAGCAGCTGGTTCGGGCAGATCATCCAGCGCTCGAACGACGGCGGCAAGACATGGGAGGCCGTCGGGAACAAGTTCGCGTACGAGGGCGCCGTCGGCACGCACCTGTGGTACGACGGCACGCCGCGGTCCTGGGAGTTCACGCGCGTGTGGCATCTCGAGCCGTCGCTGACCGATCCGGATACGGTCTACGCCGGGATCCAGGACGCCGCGATCTACCGCTCGAGCGACGGCGGGCAGACGTGGCAGGAGCTGCCCGGACTGCGCCAGCACAAATCGGCGCCGGTCTGGCAGCCGGGCGCCGGCGGCATGTGTCTGCACACGATCGTGCTCGACAAGAGTCACCCCGACCGGATCTTCGTGGCCATCTCCGCGGCCGGCGTGTTCCGCAGCGACGACGCGGGCAGGACCTGGCAGCCGATGAACCGCGGCCTGCGCTCGGAGCAGATCGCCGACCCGACAGCCGAGGTGGGCCACTGCGTCCATCGCATCGCGATGCATCCCTCGCGGCCCAACGTACTGTTCATGCAGAAGCACTGGGACGTCATGCGCAGTGACGACGCCGGCGAGTCGTGGAAGGACGTCGGCGGCAACCTGCCGACCGACTTCGGCTTCCCGATCGACGTGCACGCCCACGAGCCCGAGACGATCTACGTCGTCCCGATCAAGAGCGACTCGGAGCACTACCTGCCCGACGGAAAGCTGCGCGTGTACCGAAGCCGGACGGGCGGGCACGAGTGGGAGGCGCTCACCAAGGGGCTGCCGCAGAGCCACTGCTACGTCAACGTGCTGCGCGACGCGATGGCGGTGGACACCCTCGATCCGTGCGGCGTGTACTTCGGCACCTCGGGCGGGCAGGTGTACGTCTCGCCCAATTCCGGCGACAGCTGGGCGCCGATCGTCCGAGATCTGCCGTCCGTGGTGTCCGTCGAAGTCCAGACGCTGCCATGATCCGGGTGGTGCTCCCGGCCCATCTGCGAACGCTGGCGCGGGTCGACGGCGAGGTGAAGCTCGAGATCGCTGGCCAGGTCACGCAGCGCGCGGTCCTCGACGCGCTCGAGGCCGCCTATCCGGCGCTGCGCGGAACGATCCGCGATCACGCGACCCAGCAGCGCCGCGCGTTCGTGAGGTTCTTCGCGTGCGCGGAGGATTTGTCCAACGAGTCGCCGGATGCCCCGTTGCCGGATCCGGTGGCGACCGGCGCCGAGCCGTTGCTCGTCGTGGGGGCGATGGCCGGCGGGTGAGAGGCTCGCCATGAGGGTGTCTCGCGTCGCGCTGGCCGGGGGACTGTCGCTCGCGCTCCTGATCGTGGTGGGCTGCATCCCGGGCCAGTTTGCGGGATTTCTTCCGACCTCCGCCGCCGAGCTTGGCGACATCACGCTGCCGCCCGGCTTCCGCATCGAGCTCTACGCCGCCGACGTCCCCAACGCCAGGCAGATGGCGGCCGGCCCGGCCGGTGTCGTCTTCGTCGGCTCGCGCTCGGAGGGCAAGGTGTACGCCGTCGTCGACCGCGACGGCGCCCAGCGCCAGGTGCACGTGCTGGCCAGCGGCCTGAACATGCCGAGCGGCGTCGCTTTCCGGGACGGGTCGCTCTACGTCGCGGCGGTGAATCGCGTCTTGCGCTTCCGCGACGTCGCCCGCGACCTCACGAAGCCGCCGAAGCCAGAGATCGTCACCGACGCCTATCCGTCCGACGGCCATCACGGCTGGAAGTTCATCGCCTTCGGGCCGGACGCCAAGCTGTACGTCCCGGTCGGCGCGCCGTGCAACGTGTGCCTGCCCCCGGGGCCGTTGCACGCCACGATCACCCGGCTCGATCTGGCCGGCGGGCGGCCCGAAATCGTGGCGCGAGGCGTGCGCAACAGCGTGGGATTCGATTTCCATCCCACGACCGGGCAGCTCTGGTTCACGGACAACGGCCGCGACATGCTGGGTGACGACCAGCCACCCGACGAGCTGAACCACGTGACCCGGGTCGGCGAGCACTTCGGCTTCCCGCATTGTCACGGCGCCGCGATTCGCGACCCCGATCAGAACGCCGGAAAGCCGTGCAGCGAGTTCACGTCGCCGGCCCGGGAGCTCGGCCCGCACGTCGCGGCGATCGGGATGCGCTTCTACGCTGGACGGATGTTTCCCGAGAAGTACCAGGGCGGAATCTTCATCGCCGAGCACGGATCGTGGAACCGCTCGACGCCCATCGGCTATCGCGTGACCTTCGTGAACGTCGAGAACGGCCGCGCGACGTCGTACGAGGCCTTCGCGAGCGGGTGGCTGAAGGGCGGCGTCGCGTCCGGGCGCCCGGCCGACGTGCTCGTGATGCCCGACGGCGCGCTCCTGATCTCGGACGACAAGGCCGGGCGCATCTACCGCGTCACGTACTCCGGCTTGCCGGGCTCCGCGCGATGAAGGAGTGGACTCCATGCGATGTCGATGGCGGGCCGCCTGCCCGCAAAAAGGACTGGAATCATGATCAAAGGACTGGCCGGGGCGTCGATGTGGAGCGATCCGCAGGGTAACCTGGTGCAGCTGATCCAGTTGGCGAGCCGCGGATGAGCAAGATCTTCTACGGCTGGGTCATCGTCGGCGCGGGCATCGTCATGACCTGCATCGGGGTCGGTTCGATGCTCTCGCTCAGCATCTTCCTCCAGCCCATATCGGAAGCGACGGGCTGGTCCCGCACGGGCATCTCCACCGCGGCGCTCATCAACTGGCTCTGCATGGGCATCGGCTCGTTCCTCTGGGGCACGCTGTCCGACCGCTTCGGGACGCGCGCCGTCGTGCTCTGCGGAGGCTTGCTGCTCGGCGCCGGCATGGTGACGGCCAGCCAGGCCGGCTCGCTCACCCAGTTCCAGATCATGTTCGGCGTGCCGGTCGGCCTCGCGGCGGGGAGCTTCTACACGCCGCTGACGGCGACGACCACCCGCTGGTTCACGCGAAACCGCAGCCTGGCCGTCGCCCTGGTGTCGGCCGGATTCGGTCTCGGGTCGACGACCGTGGGACCACTGGCCCGCTGGATGATCACGACCTACGACTGGCGTACCGCGATGCTCGTCATCGGCGACCTCGCGTGGCTCGTCGTCATTCCCGCCGCCCTTCTCGTGCGCGAGCCGGCGGTGGCCGGATCAGGCGCCGCTCGGGCGGCGGCCGGCGGCGATGGCGGAGAGTTCACGGTGGGGCGGGCGCTGCGAACCCCGCAGTTCGCCGCGATCGCGTTCACGAATTTCGCGTGCTGCGCGGCCCACTCGGGCCCGATCTTCCACATGGTCACTCACGCGATGGACAACGGCGTGTCGGCGATGGCCGCCACCACCGTGCTCGGCGTGGCGGGGGTGGCTTCGCTCAGCGGCCGGATCCTCTGCGGGCTCATGGCCGATCGGATCGGCGCCAAGCGCATGCTGCTGGCGGGCCTGGCTCTCCAGGCGGTCGCGGTGAGCCTCTACGTGTTCACGCGCGATCTGGCGAGTTTCTACGCGGTCGCGGTCGTGTTCGGCTTCGCCTACGGCGGCGCGATGCCGCTCTACGCGATCCTCGTGCGCGAGTACTTCGGTGGCCGTGTCATGGGGACCGTCTTCGGCGCGGTCGGCTCCGTGGCCACGCTGGGTATGGCGCTCGGGCCGTGGGCCGGCGGCTGGCTCTACGACACGTTCGGCGGCTACTTCTGGCTCTACATGGGCTCGTTCGGCATCGGCCTGGGAGCCGTGGCCATCGCGCTCACGTTCCGCCCGCCACGGCCGCTTCCGGCCGCGGTGCCGAGTCCGGTCGCGGCCGGCTGATCAGAAGTTCAGCGCCTCCGGCAGCGGGCCGGTGATCGGCACCTCGAAGAATGGGCCCGTCGCCGTGTCCGGGTCGATGACGACGGCGCCGTCGGTCTCGAAGAAGACGGCGATCTGTTGCTGCGCCGCCACCGCCAGCGCCGCGACCGACGCCACGCCGATGTTGGTCAGGAACGTGTGGGGGTTCGCCGGCGCCGTCGGTATCGCCGCCCTCACCAGGTCGTTGCGGAAGTAGGTCGAGCGATCGGCGAGATCCCCGGCGCGGAAGATGGCCGAGGCGGTCGGGTTGGGCACGGTCTGATCGCCCTTGGCGAACTGGATGATGACCGGCGGCGGGTCGGTCCGCTGCAGCGGGCTCTTCCGCAGATGCGGCGCGTACGCGACCGGGTTGCCGGATTGCGAGACCCACTCGCTGTTGTCGATGATTTCCTGGATCTCCATCGCCCCGACCACCGTGTTGGTCACCGGCGGCAGGTCCCGCAGCGGAATGTTCTCGTTGAAGCCCCAGGCCGGCGGCGCCAGCGGGCCGGCGTTGAGCAGTGACGGGATCCGACTCGCGAGCGCGATGCCGACCAGGACCCGGAAGACAGGACTCAGGCGCGCGATCTCGATGATCGCGCCGCCGGGGACGTTCGGCACGCCAGCGCGCAACGAGTCTTCGAGCGCCAGCAGCTTGACGCCGTAGATGCCTCCGAAGGACTGGCCCGCGTAGTAGATTCGCGTGCGACTGAGGCCGGGAATGCCGCCGGTCTCGATGACCCGCACGAGCTGCATGAGGTCGGCGACCGTCTGGCGCAAGCCGTCGCGGTTGCCGATGATCGCGCGCGGCGGAACCGCGCTCACGCCTTCGGTGGAGTCGATCCTCCCGTCGTTGTTCTGATCGATGCCGCGCCCGCCGTCGGGAATCACGACGGGCAGGCCCCCGGCGGGCTGCACCGTCAGGAAGCCGGCCGCGCCGCCGCCGTGGCCGACGACGTTGATCGCGATCGTCGCGATTCCGTGGGCGGCGAACGTGGAGGCGACCGCGAACGGCGCGCCCTGCTTGCTGTCCGTGAAGCCGTGCCCGAAGATCGCGACCGGCCAGCCGTCGGCCGGCGCGGTCCCGGAGGGGATGAACAGATTGAAAAAGAGCTCGTTGATCCGTTGCACCACTGGTACGCCGGTGCGGGTCCCGATCGGCGGAATGAACTTCTCGGGCGTCTCCCAGTCGGGTGACGCGAAGCTGCCGAAGGCGATCGCGCTCACCGAGCCAGGGAAGACCGAAAGCGCCGGAAGCGGTAGGAACGACACCGTGAAGCTCGGCGCCGTTCCCGTCTGGCGCGACCACTGGATCGCCGTGAGGCTGGCGAGCGGGAACGTGCCCCTCATAGTCGCGGGCAGGGGCTCCCAGGACTTGATCTCCCGGCGGATCTTCTCGAGCACCGCGGTGGCGCTCAGTGTGGTGAACACGCTCGCTGCCGCGATCCGGCCACGCACGTGCGCGCGCTCGAGCGCGTTCCAGAGCTCTCGCCGGTAGTCGGCCAGTTCGTCGGCGTGGTGGCGTCCGCTCTCCAGGAAGTCCTCGAACGCCCCGGGCTCGATGGGGTCGCCCTCGGCGTCCCGTACCGCCGTGGTCACGACCAGGAGATAGCTGGTGTGCTGATCGAGGAGCTCGTCGGACTCCGCGTGCAGCGTGTTGGTCGCCGGATCCCACACCACCTGGTTGATCCCGACCACCTCGCGGCCGGGACCGTGGCCCAGTCGGACCAGGAACACCGTGCGGCTGTTCGCCGTCGAGACGTCGATCGGCCCCGAGAACGGGATGGACAGGCGTGGCTGCAAGTTGAAGCCGTCGAGCGTGTTGATGACGTCGAGATCGTCGCAGTCCGACGGCCGGACGCTGCAATCGGGCTTGGGCAGATCCACGCGCAGCCCGGTCTGCTGGGCGTGGTCGTCGACCGTGAAGCGGTTGTTGGGGTACGGGCTTCCCGCCGTCGAGGAGAAATCGAAGCGCACGCTGACGCCGCCGGCGGACGCGAGCCCCGGGAGGAAGACCAGCACGGTGACGGCGATGGCGACGAGGCGCTTGGCATTCACGGGCAGCCCCTTTCGGCGGCGAGGCTCAGGCGTTCGGGATCCACGGCCAGTACTTGGCGATCGCGCCGCCGTCCACGCGCAGATCGAAGCCGGTGATCATCTCCGCGTCGTCGGAGGCCAGGAAGACGGCGGCTTTGGCGTAGTGGCGCGGGCTCGGGAGCCGGCCGGCCGGCACCATCTTCTCGAAGTCGAGCATCCGGCCGCTCCCGCGGTCGGGCCGCGGACGGCCCCACGCCGCCGCGCGCTCGAGCGACTCTTCGCGATCGGTCGCGGTGGGGGTGAGGCTGTTCACGCGGATCCCGTGCTTGGCCAGGTCCATGGCCGCGGCGCGCGCGAAGTTCAGCAGGCCGCTCTTGCTCGTGCAGTACGCGATGTTGCCGGCCTGCCCCTGGTGGCCGGCCGTGGACACGATCACGATGATGCTGCCCCGGCGCCCCTGCTCGACCATGAGGCGCCCGACGTGCTTGGTGCACAGGAATGTCCCGGTGAGGTTCACGGCAATCTGACGGGTCCAGCGCTCGAGCGGCATGTCGAGCACGCTCAGGCCGCCGAGGATGCCGGCGTTGTTGACGAGGATGTCGACGCCGCGGTAGGTCTCGCGCACGCGCGCGACCATGGCCGCCACCTGCGTCTCGTCGGTGACGTCGCAGGTGATGCCGAGCGCGTCGCCGCCGCGGCCCTTGATCCAGTCGGCGCACTGCTGGGCATTCTCGGGAGCCAGATCGACGCAGGCGACGGCGGCGCCCTCGTCGGCCAGCCCCTGCGCGATGCCGCCGCCGATGTTGGGACTGGTCCCGGTGACGATGGCGACCTTGCCGGCGAGCTTCATCGGCGCGCCCTGTCGAAGCGGACGACTACGACTTCGCCCGCGACTGCGCCTGTAGGTACCGCACAGAGACGCGGCTCAGCGGCACCTGATCCGGCGCCATCCCGTCGGGGTTCCGGTACTCGAACTCCGCGTCGCGCCCGCCGAAGTGCTTGGTGACCACGAGACGGCGCCACTGGATGACCTCGGCGTCGGTCCCCGAGAGCTTCTCTGGCGTGTCGTAACGCTGGCCGAGCATGACGGCCTCGTCCTGGCGCGAGAAGTTGTACTCGATGATCCACCGGTGCAGCGCGCCGTACAGGAACTGCTGCCAGAGCCGCTGGAGCGCGCCCTTCGGGCGCAGGTAGTGGTAGTACCAGACCCGCGTGAGATTCTCCTCCACCGGCACGCACACCCGCGTGTAGAGGTCCCAGGCGAATTCGGCGCGGAACATGCCGGGCAGGTGATGGCCACCGCACCAGCGCGCCGTGCGGGGCGGAGGGATGTTGCGCCGCCCGCGCTCGGCGAACGGCCGGAAGAGCCATGTCCAGAGGCGACGGTAGTTGGTCTTCGGCCACCGACGCCCGTCGGGGTAGATGTCGAACTGTGGACCCTTCCGCAAATAGGTGCTCTCGCTCACGTCGCCGCCGAAGCCGTTGCCGACGAAGATCGGGTGCTCGCCCTGCGCGCCGCGCGCGATGAAGCCGGCGCGAGCGACCACCAGCGCGTCGCGATGGACGTAGTTGACGTGCGAGTCCATCGAGTTCTCGAGCGCGACCTCCCAGTTGCATCGCCAGTAGACCAGGCCGGTGAGGACGAGCGCGTCGTCATCGAAGAACTCTTCGGGCACGTCCTCCTCGATCGGCGCGGGATCGCCGTCGCCGATCCAGACGAACACCAACCCCTTGAGCGTGCGCGTCGGGTAGACCTTTGCCTCCGTGCCCGGCTTGCCGCAGACGCCGGAGGTCGGGCCCTCGGAGAGCACCATCACGTTCTTCCCGGATTCGTCGAACACCCAGCCGTGGTAGGGGCAGGCCACCGTGCCCCGGTAGTGGCAAACGCCTCGGCTCAGCCGAGCGCCCCGGTGCGGGCAGACGTCCTGGATGGCCGCGACGGCGCCGGTCGCGCCGCGGAAGAGACAGATGTCCTCGCCGAGTAGAGAGACCTTCAAGGGCTTGCGCCGGCCCACGGCGCGCTCGCGCACGGCCGGGTACCAGTAGTTGCGGAGGCCGAGCTTCGGGATGAGTGGCCGGATGTCGCCGCTCAGCTTCGGGATCACCTCAATGCCCTCCCCAACGGATCGCGTCCGACCTCGTGTGCGCGAACTTAGGCCGGGGCGGGGACGTTGTCAACGATCGGGCGGATCCGGAAACCACCGATTTCTGACCACGGAAGTGCCCGTTGGGCACCAGCCCGACCCGCCCCATCCGTTCGGCCGGTCGATGGATCGGGGACTTATGGGTCGGTACGACGGTTGCACACCCTCCAGCCCGGAGGGCGTGCCATGTGGATCGAGGGTGAGCGGCTCCAGGTGATCGACTCGGCGCTCGAGCGCGGCCGCCGGGCCGAGGTCGAGCAGCTGCTCGCCGACGTCGTCCGCACCCCGGCGGGAGCCGACGCGATCCCGAGCGCGTGCCCGACGTGCCGCCGCGACCTCATCCGCAATCCGCTGCCGGGCGTGGGCCTCTTCGTGAGCGCGTGTCCCGACCGGCACGGCGCGTGGATGACCAGCGACGTGGTCGAGACCCTGCGCCGATTCGTCGACGAGCACGCGACGCTGGCCGCCAAGAAGCGTCACCAACTCCGGGTCCTGAACCGCCTCCTGGTCATCCTGGGCGTCGTGCTGGTCGCCGCGATGCTCTACAGCTATCCCGAGCGCATCGTGACCACCCTCGTGGACGCGGGCTCCCGCGTCTACGACTGGCGCGTCAGCGACACCTACTGGCCCGAGCGCGGATGGGTCTACACGTACTGGCAGATCGACGTCAAGACGAGCTCGATCGACGTCCACGACGAGCTGACGTACTTCACGAGGCTGGTCGCGCTGCTAGACGAAGGCATCACCAACCGCCTGAACATCGACGGCGTCCTGAAGACCCGGCGCTCGCCTGCGGAGTACACCCGGCTCTACGAGGTCTACCGGACGAAGCAGCTCGACGTGCTCATGCGGATGCGGATGCTCGACGTGCCGGAGAAGCTCGGCTCGATCCACGCGCACTTGCTCCTCGCCACCGAGGCGCAGATCCGCTTCTACCAGAACTTCCTCGACGCGAAGCTGAAGGATTCGGCGGTGAACCTGAGTCGGATGCTGAGCGATGCGGCGCTCCAGACCACGAACCGCGCGCTGCACACCGCGTGGGACGAGATCCGCCGACTCTATCCTTCCCTCGACGCTGAGACGCGCTCGGCGATCGAGGCCCACTTGTGCGGCTTCGACGTGATCTAGTCAGTACCCGTCGTCGCCGAGCGTGACGCTCGCGGCGGCGCCCGCGATCGGGACGGCCGTGAGCGCCAGCAGGAGCAGAGCCGCGGCCGTCGCGCGGTGGGTCACCAGCCCCTGGTGGCGCCGATCTTCTCGAGGATCTGGTCGACGTAGGGTCGATCGCGCTGGCTCAGAAACGCCTCGTCGAACGTGATCACCTTGAACTGCGCGCGCGGCTGGGCCGACGCTTTCAGCGGGAACCGGCACACCTGGTCCTCGACGCTGGGGTCGATACACCCATCGTAGATGACGGAGAAGCGACTGCCGCCGAAGAGCCGGGTGTTGTCCATGTACGGCGTCGAGAAGTAGGAGACCTCGAACTCGATCGGCCTCACCTGCGCGACCGACTCTTCGGGCACGAGCCGCTTCTTCTTGTACACGTCTTCGTAGAGGAAGACCGTGACCTTGGCCGCCGATTCCAAGATCTGATTGACGCGGATGATGATCGAGTAGCGTTTGCGCCCGTCCTCCTGGCTTCGGCCCGTGTCGCGATCCTTGCCGGCGTCCGCACCGGGGCCCGGCGGAGCGGCCCAGCCGTCCTCCGCCGGAACGAAGAGCCCGTTCAAACCGGTGAGCCCGCGGGTCGAATAGAGGGCGATGCGCTGACTCACCGACGGCTGTGAGGGTGTGGCGTTGTCGGCGGGAGTCATCGGGACCACGATGTCCTCGGTGAGGTGGCCTGAGCGGACGAGGAGCGCCACCTGCCGCGAGGTGGTGTCCCTGGCGATCTCGAAGAGCTGCTGCTTGAGCGCCCCCCACGCCGGCCGGTCGCTGCCGAGCGTGCGTCTCTCCTGATCCCGGATCTGCTCGTACAGGCGGGTGAACAGCGGCCGGGCGTTGAAGTACTCCTCGAAGTTGGCCTGGACCAGATCGAGGAACATGACGCGGTCACGGAAGCCGTCGAGGGTCGCGCCGCCGGACGTGACCAGATAGCGGTCGAGGAGACGACTGAACATCTGGGCGCGCACGTCGCTGTCCGCCTTTTCGCGCCCGGTCATGATGTTGGCGTAGAGCTGCGCGCGCTGATTCGATTCGGTCTGCTGGTGCAGCGCCAGCGTGACGAACAGCCCGGCGATCGGGATGCTCACGCCGCCGAGGATCTTGCTGATCGTTTCGAGATAGTCGAGGAAGCGCTTGATCCGGCCGCTCGGCTGTTCGTCAGCCATGGCTCTACTTGAGTCGCACGTCCTGGCGGCTGCCGTTGGGCGAGACCTGGACGTCGACCGGCTGTCCCTTCACGGTCAGCGTGTGCTTGCCCGCGGGGAGATTGAGCAGGTACGCCCCGGCGCCGTCGGTGCGCCCGATCTCTTTGTCCTTGAGCTGGATCGCCTCGTTGGCCGCGGGTTGGCCGCTCGCCAGGGTCATCCGGCCGCGAAGCTCCGCGCCCCAGGCGGTGCCGAGTGAGAGCGCGACGCAGGCAGCGGCGCCGAGTGTGACGAGGTGTCGATGCTGGATCATTGGTGGTGCCTCCTTCGTGACGGAACGTGGGCGAGGGTATCACGGCGGTGTGGTACCCTCACGCCCTAACCACGGAGGGACGCCATGACCCGCAGAGAATTCCTCGGAGACACGACCTCCGGCGCGGTGGCCGGCATCGCGTTCGTCGAGTGCGGCCTGGCGGGCGGATCGGGGTCGGCGCAGGCGCAGACGCGGCGCCGCGAAGTCGTCGTGAGCGGCCGGCGCGTGAAGACCGTCGACGTGCACGCGCACTGCTCCGTCCCGGAGGCGATGGCGCTGATGGGCCGGAAGGTCCAGCCGCCGACCCTGCTGATGTCGCAGCCCGCCGATCGGATCCGCGCGATGGACGAGCAGGGCATCGACGTCGAGGCGCTCAGCATCAACCCCTACTGGTACAAGGCCGACCGCGACGTCGCGCGCGACCTCATCCGGATCCAGAACGAGAAGCTCGCCGAGGTCTGCGCGGCGCAGCCGGATCGCTTCGTCGCGTTCGCGTCGGTGGCGCTGCAGCACCCGGACCTCGCCGCCGAGCAGCTCGAGGAGGGCGTGAAGAAGTACGGGCTGCGGGGCGCCGGTGTCGGCGGCAGCGTCAACGGTGAGGATCTGTCCGATCCGAAGTTCCACCCGTTCTGGGCGAAGGCCGAGCGGCTCGGCGTGCTGGTCTTCATGCATCCGCAGGCCGAGGGCGCCGCGGCCGACTTGAAGCCGCGGCTCAAGGGCAGCGGCGGGCTCGAGAACGCGATCGGCAATCCGCTGGAGACGACGATCGCGCTGTCGCACCTGATCTTCGAGGGGACGCTCGACCGCTTCCCCGGTCTGAAGATCTGCGCGGCCCACGGTGGCGGCTACTTGCCGTCGTACGCGGCGCGCTCCGACGCGATCTGCGTGACCTTCCCCGACCGGTGCCCCGTCAAGCTCAACAAGAAGCCGACGGAGTATCTGCGCCAGCTCTACTTCGACTCGCTCGTGTTCACGCCCGAAGCCCTGCGGCATCTGGTCGCGGAGGCCGGCTCGAGCCAGATCGTGATGGGCACCGACTATCCGTTCCCGTGGACGCACACCTCGGTCGACCACATCCTGGGCACGCCCGGCCTGAGCGACGCCGAACGCGTCGCGATCCTGAGCGGGACCGCCGCGAAGCTCCTGAACATCAAGTTGTAGACCGCATCTGGCCTTGGGGCGCTCAAACAGGTCCAGATGCTAGGCGGCGCCCGGCGGCTGGCGCGAGCCGTACTTCGAGTACGGTGAGCGCACAGCCGCCGGGCGCCAACGACGCAGATGGGCCTGTTTCAGCGCCCTACTTGGCCACGAAACCGTAGCGGGCGTTGGTGCGCGCGCCGCCCGCGGCCAGATACTCCGCCTTGATCGCGGCGATCTTGTCCGTGGTGATGCCATGCTGGGCGATCTTGGGCCGCAGCCCGTACAGACGCGACGAGTTGCCGGCGAAGATGGCCCTCTTCACTGGCCCGTCGGCCGCGCCGAGCGGCTTGAAGCCGTGCTTCTTCTGCATGTCCTCGGGAATCTCGAGCCGCCGCATCGCCTCGATCTGCCACTGGGGCGAGCCGTACCAGAGCGAGTCGGTACCCCAGATGACGTGGTCCGGGCCGAGTCCTTTGACGAGCGTGCCGATGAAGGCGGCGGCGAAGCGCGGGTTCGCGACCGCGCACGTGGCGAACGCCGTGCCGATCTCCCCGTACACGTTCTTCACGCCGTGCTTGCTCGGAATCTCGGCCAGATCGGTCGCCCACTTGATGCGGCCGGTCTGCTCGAACTCGGCGAGCACTGCGTCGGGCTTCTCCATGAATGGACGGAGCGCGCCGTGATACATGACGAAGTTGATCTTGGGCCAGTCCTTGGCCGCCTTGCCCAGGTCCTTGACCGTCGCGTACTCCCACACGCCGGGCCACGACGTCTCGTAGTCGGCCGGCAGGAGTCCCTTGTGGATGCAGACGGTCGTGATGCCGGACTTCACGGCCTTCTCGTAGAACGGATACACGAGCTTGTCGTCGTCGAGCCACCAGTACGACTGCAGCTTCGACGGAAACAGCGGATCGCCGATCGTGTAGCCCTTCCAGCTGTCGGGCTTGAGCGTCGCGATCGCCCGGTCGACCTCCTCCATCCAGCCCTGCTTCTTCGGCGTGAACACGGCGTGGCCGAGGAGACGGCGGGAGCCCGCGAACTTGTTGATGGATAGCCGCGCGGCGGCGATCTGGTCGTTGGTCAGGAGATCCCAGGTCGGATCGTCGAACGGCGCGCCCGAGAGCAGCGCGACCTTGGTGTCGCTGTCGACGAAGATCTCCTTCAGGTAGTTCTCGAATTTGTACCGGGCCAGGTTGTTCGCGCCCCAGAGCTTCGGGTTCCAGTTCTCCTTTGCGTACTTGGCGAGATCGAGCAGCCCCTCCTGCTTGAAGTCGTCGCGCACGAAGTGCGTCTGCGCGTCGACGATGAACTGGCCGGAGAGCGCCTGGGCTCGCATGTCGGCGACGCCCGGCGTGGCCGCCTCCGCCCGGGTTACCTCGAAGACCTGGCCGAACACGTCGTTCATGGCGAGGAAGGCGGCGGCCATGCCGGCGCTCGAGGCCAGGAACTGGCGACGGCTCACGCCGTGCTTGGGGGCCAGATCGCCGGCGAGCTCTTTCACCCGCGCCTCGACCCGGCGTTGCTCGCGGGTCTGGGGCATCGGGTTGTACTCGCCGTTGGACACGATCTGAGTAGGCACCGGCCCGCGGTACGCGGCGATCTCGGCCGGCGCCGTGCGCTTCAGCTCGTCGTCACTGAGGTAGTGCGGCATCGCTCTCCTCCTGCGGGTTCGACGCGCCCCTGGATCAGCACCATTGCGTTCTCCAGAACCGGCGGCGCCCGGGCGCGGCGGTGACAGCCGAGGGACTAACTCTGTTGCGGGGGAGAGTCAAGCCGCGCCGCGCCGTCTGCGGTAGAATCTCGTCCTCGACGACGAGCCGCACGTACCGCGAGACACGGGAGGGCGCGCAATGGACCTTGGGCTCCGAGGCAAGCACGCGATCGTGACCGGAGGCAGCCTTGGCATCGGCAAGGCTATCGCGCGGGAGCTGGCCCGCGAAGGGGCCGACGTGGCGATCGTCGCCCGCACCAAGGCGCAGCTGGAAGCGACGGCGCGCGAGCTGGCGACCGAGACGGGGCGACGGGTCATTCCGCTGGCGGCCGACGTCACCAGCCGGGCCCAGGTGGACGCGATGGTGGCCCAGGCCGCGAGCCAGCTCGGTGGCCTCCACATCCTCGTGAACAGCGGCTCGCCCCCGGGAGGCTCGGCCAGCGCGACGGGCCCGATCGAGTCGGTCGTCGACGAGGATCTGCTCCACGACTTCAACGTGAAGTACGTGGGGGCGCTGCGCTGCGCCCGCGCCGTGATCCCGTACCTGAAAGAGCAGAAGTGGGGCCGCATCATCAACATCAGCGGCACCAACGCGCGCAACGCCGGAAACCTCAGCGGCGGCGCGCGCAACACCTCGCTCGTGCACATGACCAAGACCCTGGCGGTGCAGCTCGGCCGCTTCGGGATCACGGTCAACTGCGTCCACCCCGGCACCACGCGCACCGAGCGCACGCCGCGCCTGCTGGCGGCGCGGGCGACCGAGCTGGGGGTCACGCCGGACGAAGCCGAGAAGCGCGACTTCACCCCGGACTCTCCGCGCGGCAACGCCATCTGCCGGATGGTGGACGCGTCGGAGATCGCCTACGTCACGGTCTTTCTCGCGTCGGACAGGTCCTGGGCCGTCAGCGGCGAGCTCGTCGTCGCCACGGGCGGCGCCGGGCGGTCGGTGTACTACTAGGGCACGCTGAACGGAGGTGGGTCATGGCGCACCAGAGCTTCAAGGTTCTCGACAGCGACATCCACATCATCGAGCCGCCCGATCTCTGGCAGCGATACATCGATCCGGCCTTCCGAGACCGGGCGCCGCACGGGCTCACTGAAGACGTCGGCGACCTGCGCTTGGCCCACGCCGGGAAGCCGTGGGGTCGCGTGGCCATCGACGCCGACCGCAGCCGGCGCCGTCAGGGGCACAACTACGCGCTCAACCAGGAACGTTGGAAGCCCTACGAGGAGCGCGGCTGGACGTCCAAGGTGCAGCTCGAGGCCATGGACATCGAGGGGATCGACGTCGCCGTGGTCTATCCCTCGCGTGGGCTCTTCGCGCTGACGGTCCCGGACATGGACCGGCCGCTCGCCGCGGCGATGGCGCGCGCCTACAACGACTGGCTCTACGAGTTCTGCCAGGAGAACCCCGAGCGGCTGATCGGCGCGGGCATGATCTCGCCGTTCGACGTCGCCGACGCGGTGGCGGAGTCGCGGCGGTGCGTGCGCGAGCTCGGCTTCCGCGGCGTGTTCCTGCGGCCGAACGAGGTCAACGGACGGAACTGGCACGATCCCTACTACGAGCCACTGTGGGCGGAGCTCGAGGAGCTGCAGATTCCGCTCGGGTTCCACGAGGGCTCAGGCTCGCAGCTTCGCCAGGTCGGCGAGCAGTTCGGCGCCAACACGCTGCTGAAGCACGTGTACTCGCACCCGGTCGAGCAGATGCTCGCGGTCGGCGCCTTCTGCGCCGGCGGCATTCTGGAAAGGCATCCGCGGCTACGCGTGGCCTTCCTCGAAGGCAACTGCAGCTGGGTGCCGTTCCTGCTCTGGCGCCTGGACGAGCACTGGGAGTGGCTCGGCGACGTCTACGCGCGCGACCTCACGATGGCTCCGAGCGGGTACTTCAAGCGCCAGTGCTTCGTGTCGGTGGAATGCGACGAGGAGCCGGTGCGCCACGTGATCGACGCGATCGGCGACGACCGCATCGTGTTCTCGACCGACTTCCCGCACGGCGACTCGAAGTTCCCGAAGGCGGTCGAGTCGTTCTTGCAATTGCCGATCTCGGAGGCGAGCAAGCGCAAGATCCTCTGGGACAACTGCGCGGCCTACTACGGGCTGCAGGCCTGAGGAGAGAGCCCATGGCCACGATTCGGCCTCTGGGCGGAAAGATCGGCGTCGAGGTGTCCGGCGTCGACGTCAAGAAGCTCGACGACGCGGGCTTCGCCGAGATCTATCGCGCGTGGCTCGGCGCGAACGTGCTCGTGGTGACGGGCCAGGAGCTCGAGATCGACGACTTCCTGCGCTACAGCCGCCGCTTCGGCGTCGTGCTCCCGCACCCGTCGAAGATGACGCGGCACCCCGACTATCCCGAGATCACGCTGCTCGGCGTCAACAAGTTCGGGGCGGACGGCACGCTCGACATGGCGATCTACCGGCGGGGCGCCGAGGGCTGGCACACCGACGGCGCCTACGATCAGGAGCCGTTCAAGGCGACCCAGCTCTACGCGCTGGCCGTCCCGAGCCGAGGCGGCGACACGCATTTCGCCAGCATGTACGCGGCGTACGACGCGCTGCCGCCGCGATTGAAAGAACGGCTCGACGGCCTCAACGGCGCCTTCACCTACGGCGGGCGTCGGAAGAAGACCGCGTTGCTCAACGAGGAGGACCGCGACTGGAAGCCGGTGTTCCATCGCATCGTCCGCACGCATCCCGAGACTGGCCGCAAGGCGCTCTACTTCGACCCGGGCAAGATCTTGAGGATCGAGAGCGTGGACGAGCAGGAGAGCGACGCGATCATCGCGGAGCTGACGGAACGCATGATCCAGCCCGACGCCCAGTACCGCCACCAGTGGCGCAAGGGCGACATCGTCATCTGGGACAACCGCTGCTCGTACCACCGGGCGGCGGGCGATTACCCGCCGGAAGAGGACCGCATCCACTGGCGGGTCTCGATCAAGGAGCGCGCGGCGTAGCGACGCAACCTTCTCGGCGTTCGAGCGCAAGGACGGGCATGAGCCCTCAGCGTCCTTTCAGGCAGGTCAATGTCTTCTCGGCTGATCCGCTGGGCGGCAACCCGCTGGCGGTCGTGCATAGCGCCGAGGGATTGAGCGAAGCGCAGATGGGCGCGCTCGCGCGCTGGACCAACCTCTCGGAGACGACGTTCTTACTGCCGCCAACGGACCCTGACGCCGACTACTACGTGCGCATCTTTACACCCGGGGGCGAGTTGCCGTTTGCCGGCCACCCGACGCTCGGCTCCTGCCACGCGTGGCTCGCCGCGGGCGGAAAGACGCGCAAACCGGGCTTGGTCGTGCAGCAGTGCGGCGTGGGCCTGGTCCGGGTGCGCTGCGACGGTCCGCGCCTCGAGTTCGCCGCGCCCCCGGTGCGTCGTAGTGGCCCGCTCGAACAGGACCTCCTGGCCAAGATCGCCAAGGCGCTCGCCCTGTCGTCATCGGACATCGTTCACAACCAGTGGGTCGACAACGGCCCGGGCTGGTGCGCCGTGATGCTTCGTTCCGCGCGCCAAGTGCTATCGCTCAAGCCCGACTGGGCCGCGCTCGATTCCCTCAAGTTGGGCGTGGTCGGTCCGCATGAGGCTGGCCACGACGCGGCGTTCGAGGTGCGGGCGTTCGTCAGCCCCGGCGGATACGAAGATCCGGTCACCGGCAGCCTCAACGCCAGCCTCGCGCAGTGGCTCATCGGCGCAGGCCTCGCGGAGTCTTCGTATGTCGCAGCCCAGGGCACCGCGTTGCGGCGTGCCGGCCGCGTCCATCTCCGCAAGGACGGCGAAGGAGTCTGGGTCGGCGGCGCCGTGGTCGACGTTATTCGCGGCGAGTTCAGTCTCTAGCTAGAACAGCGGGCTGTTCGACTCCAGGCCCATCATCGTCCGGCCCACCGCCTCGTAATTCACGAACTGCAGCTGGTTGTGGCGGGTGACGACCTCGGCGTCGCGCGCGTAGCGCTCGAGCGGGCTCTTCTCGAAGATCGACGTGGTGCCGGCGGCCGAGCACACCATGTGGGTGGCCTTGGCCGCGTTCTGGGCGGCGTGAGTCATGGCCAGGCGCAGATCCGAGCGCTGGCGCTCGGTGACCCCGTCGCCGGCGAGCACGGTCTCCCACATCCCGCCGATGACGTCGAAGAGCAGCGCGCGCCCGGAGCGCAGCATCGCCTCGGCTTCGCCGACGAGCGCTTGCACCATCACGCGCTCGCGGAGCAGATCGGACGACGAGCGCGGGATCTTGGTGGTCGCGAGCTCGACGAACGCGTCGATCGCCGCGCGCGCCACGCCGAGGCCGACGCAGCAGAAGCCGCAGCCGGCCAGGTCGAAGCCGTGCAGGCGGTTCATCGTGCCGGTCACGCGCGCGCGCCGGTCTTGCATCGAGAACGTGCGCTCCTCCGGCACGAACAAATCGTCGACCGCGATGTCGTGGCTGCCGGTGCCGCGCAGGCCGCTGACGTGCCAGGTGTCGATGATGCGCACCAGCGACTTCGGGTGGAAGAACGCGATGCGGATCTCCTGATCGCCGTTGGGGCGCAGCCGCGGCACGTCGCCGTCGAAGACCTTGCACGCGCCGTGGAGCAGGTGCGAGTGCATGCAGCCGCTGGCGAAGAACCAGTGCCCGCTGACGCGATAGCCGCCGGGCGCGACGACCGCGCGGCCCCGCTCGCGCGCCGAACCCGCGGAGATGCCGATGGGCTCGCTGAAGAACAGCTCGCGGCGGATCTCGGGGGCCAGCTGGGCGCTCTGGCGGAAGGTGTTGATCCCCATCGCGACGCACCAGCCGGTGGAGCCGTCGGCGCGCGCCACCTCTTCGATCACGCGTAGCGAGGTCACGACGTCGGCGCCGAGGCCTCCCTCGTTCTCGGGGAGCGCCACCTTGAACAGGCGTGCCTCGACCAGTTCGGCGACGAGATCCTTGGGGAGCTCGCGGGCGGCCTCGATCTCGGCGGCCCGCGCCTTGATGCGCGGCGCCAGGGCGCGCGCGACGTCGAGCGGAGAGGGCGATGCGGCGACGGAGCGAGTGGTTGTGGCCATGGCCCGCCATCCTAGTACAATTGAGGCGAGGAGAACACCATGGACACACGAATGGCGACCTCAGTCCAGGCAGCGGAGCGGGTTTCGGCCTTTCTCTGGAAGGTTTACGGCTGGATGGCCGTGGGCCTTGGCCTCACGGCGGTGGTGGCCTTCGCCGTGGCCGGCTCGCCCGACATTCTTCGGGCGCTGGTCGGCAATCGCCTCGTGTTCTTCGGTCTGGTGATCGCCGAGTTGGGGCTGGTCTTCTATCTGTCCGCGCGGGCCGATCGCCTGGCGCCGGGCACCGCGGCTGGTCTCTTCACGCTCTACTCGGCGTTGAACGGCGTCACGCTGTCCGTGATCTTGCTCGCCTACACCGGCGAGTCCGTGACGACGACCTTCGTGGTCACGGCCGGGATGTTCGGCGCGCTGGCCCTCTTCGGCTCGACCACCCAGCGCAGTCTGGCCGGCGCCGGGCAGTTCTTCATGATGGGTCTGGTCGGGGTGATCCTGGCCTCGATCGTCGGCATGTTCTGGCAGAGCGATGCGCTGCAGTTCCTCATCTCCGTGGTCGGCGTGATCGTCTTCACCGGCCTCACGGCGTGGGACGCTCAGCGTCTGAAGCAGATGGCGTTGGCACTGCCGGACGGGCAGGTGGGCTCGTACGCGATCGTCGGCGCGCTCTCGCTCTACCTGGACTTCATCAACCTCTTCCTGATGCTCCTGCGCTTCACCGGTCGCCGCGACTAAGCGCCGCCCAACGTTGGACGCTGAGCGCGGGGCGAGCCCCCCGCGCTCGGCGCCTGGGAATCCCGCCGGCCCCGCCCGGTCCGCAGCCGGCCCCGTAATTCTCCCCCGCGTCGACTTCGGTTATGCTACCGCAGGCACAATCGCGCGATGACAACGCCTTGAGCCCGCTCGTCGAAGTTCTCGGCATCTCGACGCGTCTGGGCCTCACCTCGTTCGGCGGTCCGATCGCGCACCTCGGCTACTACCGCGAAGAGTACGTGGTGAGGCGGCGCTGGCTCGACGAGGCGCACTATGCCGATCTGGTCGCCTTGTGCCAGTTCCTGCCGGGGCCCGCGAGCAGTCAGGTGTCGATCGCCATCGGGATCATGCGGGCCGGCTTGCTCGGCGGCGTGGCGGCGTGGTTCGGGTTCACGCTGCCGTCGGCGGTGGCGATGCTCGCGTTCGCGTACGGTGTGCAGTCGCTCGGGGTCGCCGACGCCGGATGGCTGCACGGGCTGAAGGTCGTCGCGGTCGCGGTCGTCGCCCAGGCGGTGTGGGGGATGGCGCGCAGCCTCGCCCCGGACCGCCCGCGAGTCTCGCTCGCGATCGTCGCCGCGACCGTCGCCCTGGCGTCCCGGACGGCTGGCGCGCAGGTGGTCGTGATCGTCGTCGCGGGTCTCGTCGGGTGGCTCCTTCTGCCCGCCGCCGGCGCGTCGGCGACGACCGCGATGCGGATACCCATCGGCCGCGGCCTCGCCGTCGGATCGCTCGCGTTGTTCTTCGTCCTGCTGGTCGGCCTGCCCATCGCGCGGCAGGCGGCGTCCAGCCATGGCCTCGAGGTCTTCGACAGCTTCTATCGGGCGGGCTCGCTCGTCTTCGGCGGCGGACACGTCGTGCTCCCGCTGCTCCAGGCCGAGGTCGTGCCGACCGGCTGGGTGACGAACGCCGAGTTCATCGCCGGGTACGGCGCGGCCCAGGCGGTGCCGGGCCCGCTCTTCACGTTCGCCGCGTATCTCGGCGCCGTGATGCACGAGCCACCGAACGGAGTGGCCGGCGGCGCGTTAGCGCTCGTGGCGATCTTCCTGCCCGCGTTCCTCCTGGTCATCGGCGCGCTGCCGTTCTGGGGACTCTTGCGCGAGCGGACCGCGTTTCAGTCCGCGCTGCGCGGGATCAACGCCGCCGTCGTCGGCCTGCTCCTGGCCGCGCTCTACGACCCGGTGTGGAGTAGCGCCGTCAAGAGCCATGGCGACTTCGGGCTGGCCCTCGTCGCGTTCGCGCTGCTGATGTTCTGGCGGCTGCCGCCGTGGCTCGTGGTCGCGATCGCCGCCGCTGGCGGCTCGATCATCGCGGCCGTCGCCTGACGGCCTCGGCGAACCGCTGGGGCCTCGGCAAATCTGCCGGTCTCAGCGAATCTCGATTCGTCGCGCCCGCGCCCTGACGACCGCGATCCGATCGTCGACAGTCCAACCCGTCTCGCCACGATCCAGGCTCGTCGCGTCCAGTCGTGGAAGCGCTCGCCCGTCCGCGGAGACCGCGGTAGTCGCGGGACCGTCGTGCACGCGCAGGACGAACGTGGCCGGCGCCGCGCTCGCCTCGAACGTGACCTCCCCGCCCCGTCGCCGGCACGTGAGATCGACGTCGCCGCCGTCGCCGCGCAAGGCGAACGCGGCCTCGGTCGTGACGAACGCTTCGATCGTGAGCGGATCGGCCGGGCGCTCGCCCACGTGGCTACGCTCGGGCCCGAGGATGACGAGGCTGTCGTCCCGAACGTAGAGCGGCAGCTCGTGCAGCGGCACCCGGCGCTGGAGCGTCGTCGGGCCCTCGTGCAAGGCCCCGCTCCACCAGTCGGTCCATCGGCCGCGCGGCAGATACGTGGTGACCCAGCCGTCGGCGCGCACCACGGGAGAGACGAGCAGCTCGCGCCCGAGGCAGTACTGAAGATCGAACGCGTAGGCGGCCGGGTCGTCGGGGAACTCCATGACCATCGGCCGCATGAGCGGGACGCCGTCCTCCGACGCCTGCCACCCGTAGGCCACCAGATAGGGCACGAGCCGGCTCCGCAGCCGCGCGTACTGACGGAAGATCCGTAGGGCCTCGTCGCCGAAGCGCCACGGCTCACGCGCCGTCGCGCCGTGATAGCGGCTGAGCCCAGAGAGAAAGCTGGCCTGGGCCCAGCGCACGAAGAGGTCCGGGGACGGATCGCCCCAGAAGCCGCCGATGTCGTGGCTCCAGTAGGCCAGGCCGCTCATCGCGGCGGCCAGCCCGCCCCGCAGCGTGTTCGCGAGATCGAGGAATGTGCACTCCGGATCGCCCGACCAGTGGCCGGGATAACGCTGGACGCCGGGCGCCGCGCTGCGCGACCACG
>QHSI01000030.1 GCA_003221515.1 Candidatus Rokuibacteriota bacterium | reverse complement strand
GCACGCCGCCGCTGCGCACCTACGACGACGTCACCGCGCTCGGCCGCGAGGTCGTCGCGCGCGGCTTCACGGCGCTGAAGACCAACATGGTCATTCCCGGCGAGCCGGCGACCGTCTACTTTCCGGGGTTCGCCAGCGGCATCAACACGACCGACGGCGCCCCGTCCGTCGAGATCCTCGACGCGATCGATCGGCTCATCGGCACCTTCCGCGACGCGGTGGGGCCGAAGGTCGGCCTGTGTCTCGACCTGAACTACAACTTCCGCACCGAGGGCGTGCTGCGGATCGCCAAGCTCCTGGAGCGCTACGACATGCAGTGGCTCGAGTACGACAACTGGGATCCGGACGCGCTGCTCCAGATCAAGGAGTCGACCACGACGCGCCTGGCTTCGTGCGAGAGCCTGGTGACGCTGCGCCAGTACCGCCCGTTCCTCGAGCGCCACGCGGTGGACGTGGCGATCATCGACGTGCCGTGGAACGGCTTCTCGCAGTCTGTGCAGATCGGCCGGCTTGCCGAGGCGTGCGAGATCAACATCGCCCCGCACAACTACTACAGCCACCTGGCCGACCTCCACTCGCTCCACCTCTGCGCCGTGCTGCCCAACGTGCGCATCATGGAGATCGACATCGACGACGTGCCGTGGAAGGGCTCGCTCGTCACCAAGCCGCCGGTGATCCGCGACGGCACCATCTGGCTCAGCGACGCGCCGGGCTGGGGGGCCGACATCAACGAGCACGTGCTGCGCGAGCATCCCTGGCCGCGCCCCGGCGGCGGCGGCGTTCCGCTCTTCTACGGCATGGATCCGTCGCAGATGTCAGCGCGCCCGCGGTGAGCGGGAGGCGGCGGGCCGGCCGCCTCGCCGTCATCGCTGGGCTCGCGCTCTTTGGCGCCGCCGCGTGCGGCTATCCCGGGGCGGACGTGCCGTACGTCCAGACGCCCCACGAAGTCGTGGCGGAGATGCTGCGCCTGGCCGGCGTGGGGCGCGACGACGTCGTGTATGACCTCGGCTCCGGCGACGGGCGGCTGGTGATCGCGGCGGCGCGCGACTTCGGTGCGCGGGGGGCCGGCATCGAGATCGATCCGAAGCTCGTCGCGCTCAGCACCGAGTCCGCCCGTCGGGCCGGCGTGGCCGACCGGGTGACGTTTCGCGAAGGCGACCTGTTCCAGATGGATCTCTCGCCGGCCACCGTGGTCACGCTCTACCTCTCGCCCGAGCTGAACCTCCGCTTGCGCCCGAAGTTCCTGCGGGAGCTGCGCCCGGGCGCGCGGATCGTCTCGCACGATTACGGGATGGGCGACTGGGCGCCGGCGCGTACGCTCCGCATGGAGGTGCGGGGCCGCGTCAGTTACATCCATTTCTGGGTGGTGCCGGCCAGACCCTGAGCCGCCGGCCGGCTCAGCCGTAGACGCGCTCGATGCGCGTCCCGACGCGGCAGACGATCTCCCACGGGATCGAGCCGATGGCGGCCGCCATCTCGCGCGCGTCGATCTTGTCGTTGCCCTGACGGCCGATGATGACGACCTCGTCCCCCGGCGACGCGTCCATCCCGGTCACGTCCGCGATCAGCATGTCCATGCACACCGATCCCACGATCGGCGCACGCTGGCCGCGGATCAGCACGGCGCCTCGGCCGGCCAATCTGAGATCCAGGCCGTCGGCGTAGCCGGCCGGCACGATCGCGATCGTCGTGGGCTTCGAGGCGGTGAACCGGCCGCCGTAGCCGGTGATCTCGCCGGCGCGCATGCCCTTCACCGCCACCACGCGGCTCGTCAGCGTCATGACCGGGTTCAGCGCGATCGCGGACTCGAGCGGCGGCGGCACGATACCGTAGAGGAGCAGGCCCGGGCGCACGCGGTCGAACCAGACGCGCGGGTCACGCACCACCGCCGCGCTGTTGGCGGCGTGTCGATAGCGCGGGCGCCCGCCGAGCGCGGCCACGTCGGCCAGCGCCAGCTCGAACCGGCGGCGCTGCTCGTCGAAGAGCGCCGAGCCCGGGTCGTCGGCCGTCGCGAAGTGCGTGAACACTGCGTCGAGCTCGAGGTTGGGGCTTCCCAGCACCTCGGGCAGCGTCCGGCGGAGGTTGTCGAACCGGAAGCCCAGTCGGTTCATGCCGGTGTCGATCTTCAGGTGATAGCGGACGCGCTGCTTGTAGCGCGCGGCCGCCGCCTGCACGGCGCGCGCGGCGCCGGGCGTGGAGATCGTCGGGGTCAGCCGGCCGTCGAAGAGGCCGTCGAGGTCGCTGACGCTGAGCGCGCCGAAGACCAGAATTTCCGCGCGCACCCCGGCGGCGCGGAGCACGGCGCCTTCCTCGATGTCGGCGCACGCCAGCAGGTCGGCGCCGCCGTCCTCGAGCGCGCGCCCGACCTGCGCGGCGCCGTGGCCGTACGCGTTGGCCTTCACGACGCCGATGACGCCGGGCGGCCGCGACGGCTGTTGGCGGGCGAGATGGTCGGCGATCGCGCGGTAGTTCGCCTTGAGGACGCCGAGATCGACGCGTGCGACGGTCGGCCGGACCCTCATCGCCTCATACCGTCGAGCCGGGCGGGTGGCAGTGCGCGCTGCAGGCCGTCGCGGGGCTGGGGCCCCGCCGGCCGAGGCGCGCCTGATGAAGTTGCGACGATCTCACCCGTTCAGTATGACGTGAGCCCGCCGTCGAGGAGAAGTGTTTGGCCGGTGATGTAGGCCGCCCGCGGCCCGGCCAGATAGCACACGGCGTCCGCGACCTCTTCTTCCTTGCCGAAGCGTTTCAGCGGGATCCGGTCGATCATGAACTGACGGCGCTGGGGGTTCGCCGCGA
Organism: Candidatus Rokuibacteriota bacterium; assembly: GCA_003221515.1. Taxonomy (GTDB): domain Bacteria; phylum Methylomirabilota; class Methylomirabilia; order Rokubacteriales; family CSP1-6; genus AR31. The sequence goes on along the minus strand of QHSI01000030.1, from coordinate 22,229 downwards.
AGACCGCGGCGCGGGAGCGCGTCTCGACCGTGCCGGGCGCGACCGCGTTCACGCGGATGTTGTGGGGAGCCCACTCGATCGCCAGCATGCGCGTCAGGTGGCTCACGCCGGCCTTCGAGATGCCGTACACCGATTGACCGGCCAGTGCCGCGACGCCGTGGGTCGAGGCGATGCTGACGATCGCCCCCGGGCGGCTGGTGCCGATCAGATGACGGCCCATCTGCTGGCTCATGAAGAACACGCCCTTGAGATTCACGTCGATCACCGCATCCCACTCCAGCTCGGTGATGTCGACGACCGAGCGGGTGAGGGGAACGCCGGCGTTGTTGACGAGTACGTCGAGGTGCCCGAAGGCCGCAACCACCTCGCGCATCGCACGCTCGACGTTCGGGATCGAGCGGACGTCGAGGGCCACCGGCACCGCGCGGGCGCCGGCCTTGCCGAGGGCCGCGAGGGTCTCGGCCAGATCGTCTGGTCGCAGCTCCGACACCGCCACGTCGTAACCGTCGCGGGCGAGCGCCAGCGCGCTGGCCGCGCCGATCCCGTAGGCGGCGCCGGTGACGAAGGCCGTGCGTCGCCCGGTCAGACCGTACCCTCCGACTCCAGCGCGTCGATCTCGGTCTGGCCATACCCGAGCTCGTTCAAGATCTCGCGGCGATGCTGGCCGAGCAGCGGCGCCGCCGAGATCTTTGTGGGCGACGCCGAGAGCTTCACCGGGTTGCCGGCGGTGATGTAGCGGCCGCGGACGGGATGCTGGACCTCGACGATCATCTCGCGCGCGTGGAGGTGCGGATCGCTCAGAACCTCGCCGGTGTCGAGGCATGCGCCGCACGGCACGCCGGCGCCGGCCAGGATCTTCATGACCTCGTGCTTCGAGCGTTCCATGGTCCACGCCTCGACCATGGCGTTGACCTCGTCGCGGTTGCGCCAGCGCGCATCGCCGGCCTCGTAACGCGCGTCGCCGATGAGGTCCTCGCGGCCCATGGCGCGGAGGAAGGGATGCCACATCTGCTGCTGCGTGAAGATGAACACGTAATCGTTGGGTCCGCCGGGATGGCAGCGGTACGTCTTGCCGGGTACCGCGGTGCCGAGCTGATTGCCCGCGCGCTCGGGCGGCTTGCCCAGGCGCTGATGATCACGCAGGCTCACGCGGCACAGGTTCACCACCGCGTCCTGCATCGACACCTCGACCTGCTGACCCTCGCCGGTCGCGTGGCGTTGCATGAGCGCGGCCAGGATCCCGATCACGCAGTGCATGCCCGTCCCCGAATCGCCGATGGACGGCCAGACGTAGGTCGGCGGGCTGTCGGGGTAGCCGGTCACGCTCATCGCCCCGCCCATCGCCTGGGCGATGGGCTCGTAGCTCTTGTAGTCGCTGTACGGGCCGTGGGAGCCGAAGCCCTTGATGCTCGCGTACACCAGGCGCGGGTTGAGCTGCTTGAGCGCGGGATAGCCGAAGCCGAGACGATCGATCACGCCCGGACCGAAGTTCTCGAGCAGCACGTCGGCCGTCGTGAGCAGCCGGCGAAACACGTCCTTGCCGCGCGGGTTCTTGAGATTGATCGTGAGGCTGCGTTTGTTGCCGTTGAACGAGAGGTAGAACAGGCTGTCGGCGTCGGGGCGATCCTTGTGCGTGGTCCGGGCCGGGTCGCCCTTGCCCGGTTCCTCGACCTTGATCACGTCCGCTCCCAGCCATGCGAGCATCTGGCCGCACGACGGGCCGGCCTGATTGTTCGTGACGTCGACGACGCGAATGCCGGACAGGGCGCTCATAGGTCTGGTCTCGCTCCTAGTGCCCGCCCGTCCCCGGCCTGACCCAGCCGCCGTGGACCGGATGGTGCGAGCAGATGAATTCCAGGAACGCCGGCCGGCCCTTCGCGTTCTCGTCGAAGGCGCGCTTGAAGGCCGGGATGATCTCGGACGGGCTCGTCACGTCTTCGCCGTGGAAGCCCACCGCCCGCGCCATCGACGCCATGCACGCCGACCCGTGATCGGACACCTTCCACGTGTAGGGATCGTGCCCGGGGCCCCAGAAGCCCTGGCCGTAGCCGGAGTAGCCGCCGTTGTTGATGTGGACGGTCGTCACGCCGATCTTGTAGCGCGCCACCGCCTCGAAGTTGCCCATCATGTAGCAGACGCCCGCGTCGCCGGTGACGTGCACGCACTGTCTGTTGGGGAACGCGAGCTTCGCCGCGATCGCGCCGGCCAGGCTGAAGCCGAGCGTCGAGACGTTGCCCCAGCCCAGGTAGCCGCGTGGGATCTGCGCCTCGTACACCGTGCTCGTCTGGTCGCGCGTGTTACCGGAGTCGGCGGTGACGAACGAGCTCTTGGGGTCGAGCACCTTCATCAGGTCGCCGAACACCCGGTACGGGTTCATCGGCGTCTCGGTCGAGTCCATCAGCGGCCGGAACTTCGCCAGGAACGCCGCCTTGGCGCCCTTGATCTCCTCGATCAGCTCCGGGCGCTTGCGAGCGCCGCGCGCCGAGACCTCGGCGATGAGCGCCTCCAGCGTCAGCTTCGCGTCGCCGATCACCGCGTGACGGGTCTCGTAGCTCCGGTTGATGTCGAGGGTGTCGACCGTGCACTGGATGATCGTCTTCTTCTCGGCGTCCGGGATCGCGTGGCTGAACCGGTTCGGGAACAGGCTCGAGCCGATCGAGAAGAGGACGTCGGCCTTTCTTAGAAAATGCTCGGCGTGCGAGCCGCGGACGCCGACCGAGAGCGGATGGTTCTCCGGGAACGTGCCCTTCGCCTTCAGCGTCGTCAACACCGGTACCTGCGCCAGCTCGGCGAACTTCAGGAGCTCGGCGGTCGCATCCGCGTAATAGACGCCTTCGCCGACGTACAGCAGCGGGTCCTTCGCGGCCAGCAGCGTGCGGACCGCGGTCTTCACGTCGTCGGGGTCGGGGCCGGACCGCCAGCCCTTGACCGGCGTGTACGGGTGCTCGGCGTCGTCGTACTCCCCGAGGTCGCGCGGCACCACGAGCAGGACCGGGCCCGGACGTCCCGAGCGCAGGTGGGTGAAGGCGCGCCGGAGGTAGTCCGGCACCAGGTCGGCGCGATCGATCTTGCCGACCCACTTGGTCACCGACTTGAACGCCTCGGCCATGTCGTAGTGGGTGTGGCGGCTCGCTCCGACGCCGACGCCCTCGGCGATGACGAGCAGGGGCGACGAGTCCTCCCACGCCTGGCCGACGGCGCCGTAGGCCATCTGGATGCCGGCGGCGTTCAGGTTGGCCATGACCGTGCACACGCCGATCTGCTTGCCGGCGGTCACGCGCGAGAACGCATCGGCCACGGCGACCGCGAAGCGCTCCTCGCCCATCATGAGAATGGGCACACCCTCTTCGCCGAGCGCGTTGTTCACGTGGTTGGTCGGATAGCAGCTCACCCACGGGATGCCTTCGGTCTTGAGGATCCGCGCGAAGCCGTTGGCCGCTTTGACTTTCATGCTCGCTCTCCTGTTCTGTTCACTCGCGCGCGTAGCGGCGCACGAAGGCCGGCGCGCCGGACCAAAGGTGCGGCGCCAGGCGCAGGTTGAACGCCGACGCGATCGCGCCGATGCGCACGCCCTCGCTGATCCCGCCGGCGATTGCCAGATCGGGCTGGACCCAGGTCGCCCGGACGCCGGTGATCTTCACGCCGCGATCACTGGTTGCGGTACGCGGCCAGCACCGCGGCGGACATCTGCTTCGTGGAGGCGGCGCCGCCCTGGTCGGGCGTGAGCGTCTTGCCGTCGCGGTACACGCGCGCCAGCGCCGTCTCGAGCCGCTTCGCCTCGCCGGCGAGCCCGACGTGATCGAGCAGCAGGACGGCGGAAAGGATCGTCGCGGTCGGGTTGGCGATGCCCTTGCCGGCGATGTCCGGCGCCGAGCCGTGCACGGATTCGAAATACGCCCAGCCCTCGTCTCCGAAGTTCGCCGATGGCGCGACGCCGAGGCCGCCCGCGACCTCGCCGGCGATGTCGGACAGGATGTCGGCGTACTGGTTCATGCTCACGACGACGTCCATCGTCTTGGGGAAACGGATGAGCCGCCGCGCCGCGTCGTCCACGTGAAAGTGCTCGAACGTGTCGGCCTTGCGGCGGCGCGCCACCTGGCAGGCGAGCCGGGCGATGCGCTCGGCACCCCTGCGCGTGACCACCTTGACGGCGTACGCGCCCTCACCGTAGCGATCGAGCCCACGCCCGAACCGGTCGCGCAGGTTTGGCAGTGCGCGCTTGGCGTCGGCGAGGTCGCCCTCGCGGCCGGGGTAGAGGCCTTCCGAGTTCTCGCGGATGACGACGAAATCGATCCCCTCGGGATCGGTCAGCGGCGAGCGCATCCCGGTGTAGAACTTCGACGGCCGCACGCCGCCCCACGCTTCCATCTCCCAGCGGAGCCACGCGACCACCGCGGTCGTCGCGGGCCCGGCGGCGCCGAAGAGCACCGCGTCGGCTTCGCGGCACGCGCGCTTGGTCTCGTCCGGCACCGGCGCGTCGGGGGCGGAGCCGGTCGTCTGTGGCGGCGTGAGGATCTTGAGCGGCATGCCGGCGGCGGCGAGGATCTCGCAGGTCGCGTCGACCACCTCGACGCCGATGCCCTGCCCGGGAAGCGCGACGACGGTTTTCATACGGCTGGCTTCCTCCGGGCCGATCATACTCCGCGATCGGGCCGTCGGGTATCGAGCAGCGCCCCCGCTCCGCTGGGGCCATTCGGTAGCGACCGGCGCTGTGTCGACGTTTCGGCGTTCCAGACGGCCACCGGCCCGCGACTTTTCCGCAAGGCGAGACGTCGGACATAGAATGTCGCGTATGGTCGGCGCTGGTCCCCGCTCGCTCTGCCACGCACTGGGCGCGATCGCGCTCGGCGCGGGCTTGCTCGGGGGCTGCGCAAGCGGGACCGCGCTCTCCATCGCGACGACGTCACCCACCGGCGGCGCGGACCAAATTCCGGCCACGCTCTCGAAGCCAGCAGGGCCGGGACCGTTCCCGGCGGTCGTGATCATGCACGACTGCAGCGGGCTTGGTCCTCGCTCGAGTGGAGCGCCGGATCGGTGGGCCAACGAGCTCGTGGGGCGCGGATACGTCGTGCTGATTCCCGACAGCTTCAGCACGCGCGGCTTTCCCGATGGGGTGTGCTTCGACACATCACCCCGGCGGGTCGACGTCAGCCCGATGCGCCGAAACCGCGACGCGTACGCGGCGCTCGCCCACCTCCGGACGCTGCCCTTCGTCGACGCTCGGCGCGTCGGTCTCATGGGCGGCTCGCACGGCGGATCGACGACGCTGGGAACGATGGCCGCGCCGGAGAACGATCAGTCGCCCCAGGCTCGCGAGCGGCTCGTGGGCTTCGGCGCCGCCGTGGCGCTCTATCCCGGTTGCGCGGCGCTCACCGGTCGCGGGTATCGGCCGGTCGCGCCCGTGCTGATCCTCATCGGCGAGAAGGACGACTGGACTCCGGCCGAGCCCTGCCGCGTGTTGGCCGAAGCCGCCCAGCGGGTCGGGCATCCCGTGACGATCAAGGTCTATCCCGGCGTCTACCACTCGTTCGACAGCCACAACCCCGTGCGCTACGTCGCGGCGCGAGTCAACCCGAACACGCCGAGCGGGCGCGGCGCCACGACCGGCGGAGATCCCGCGGCCTGGGCGGACAGCATCCGCGAGGTCGTCGCGTTCTTCGGCCGCTACCTCAAGTAGGCCGGCGCGCCTTCTCGGTCGTCCGGCGGGCGGAGAGCTTCGTCGCGCCGCTGTTGGTGTGGAGATGCTTCAGGTTGCCCAGCTCCTGGAGCGCGTCCTTCATCGCGGCCGGAATCGCCTCGGAGCTCAGTGAGCCGTCCTCGTTGATGCGCGCGTACACGCGCGTCGCGCGCCCCTCGCTGACCGGCGCGCCCGTCACCGCGTTCTTCGCGACGCAGTTCCAGTGCAGGGTGTGGACGCCGATCTCGGCGAGCGTGATCGTGGTCAGGATCCGGTCGCCGTACGCGGCAGGACCGATAAATCTGAAGTGGATCTCGCCCATCACGAAGGTCGTGCGATCGTTCTTGATCATCTGCTCGATCGGGTAGCCGATGATCCGGAACAGCTCGTGCTCGGTGTCGTTGAACCACGCCACGATCCGGGGGTAGTAGACCAGCCCGAAGGGGTCGGATTCGCCCCAGTTGACGGTGATTTCCTTCCAGTACATGGCCATGACGCGGTTCCTCCCGTCGCCTTCCGGATCGCCCCGGTATACGGGATGGGCTCCCGTCCGTCAAGCCAACCCCTGGCGCGATGGAGCCGGATGGCCTATCCTCCGACAAGCGCAGTGCACGCCACCGATACGGAGGACCGCATGCCGACGGACCACCTGGACGCCCACGCCGACTACCGGCCGAGCCATCACGAACAGGAAGCCCAGAAGAACGGAGCCGCCTGATGCGCTTCGGGATCTTCGGCAGCGCGCAGGCGCGGCGCGGCGTCCCCGACGTCGACAGCGGGGCGGGGTTCAAGGACTTCGTGGAGTACAACGTGCAGGCCGAGGCGCTCGGCTACCAGAGCTCGTTCGTGGTCGAGCATCACTTCACCGGCTTCGGCCAGATCTCGGCGACGCTGAATCTCTTGACGTGGGTCGGCGCGCGCACTTCGACGCTGCGCCTGGGCACCGCGGTGATGGTGCTCCCGTGGCACAACCCGGTGCTGCTGGCCGAGCAGGTCGCGACTATGGACCTGCTGTCCAACGGGCGCGTCGACCTCGGCATCGGCCCGGGCTACCGTCACAACGAGTTCGCCGGATTTTGCGTCCCGATGGAAGAAGCCGAGGAGCGCTTCGACGAGTCGGTCCAGTTGTTGATCCGGGCCTGGACGTCCGACGTGCCGTGGTCCCACCGGGGCAAGTACTGGCAGTTCGAGAACGTCGTGGTCGAGCCGCCGACGGCGCAGAAGCCGCATCCCCCCCTCTGGATGGGCGCCGGACGTCCGGAGTCGATCAAGAAGGTGGCGGCCCGCGGCTATAACTTGTTGCTGGACCAGTTCGCGCCGTTCGACCAGACCATCGACCGCTTCAAGCTCTTCAGGTCCGAGGTGCAGGCGCTCGGCCGTCGGTTCGACCCGTCGCGCGTCGCGGTGGCGCGATCGGTGAACGTGGTCATGACCGCGGCCGAGCGCGAGAAGGCAATCGAGGCGCGACTGGCGGCGCGGCGACGCACGGAACGGTTGGCGCAGCGGCCCGACGGTCAGAACAAGGCGAGCATCATGTCGTACGCCTCGACGCTCGAGGCGGCCGAGGCCGGCACGCTCTACGGCTCGCCGGACGAGATCGCCGCCAAGCTCCAGACGCTGCGCGCCGCCGGCGTCGAGTACGTGCTCCTCAACAGCGTGGGCGGGCTCGAGACCCTGCGGCGCTTCGCGCGCGAGGTGTTGCCGGCGTTCGCCGGCGCGTCCGTCACGGCCTGAGCAGCCGCCTTCCCATCACCGCTGGAACCGAGCGTGAGCGACGCCCGCACGACGAATGCCTACTGGGGACGCGACGGTCTCGAGCGCCGGATCCTCGACGCGCTGTCCGCCGCCGGCAAGGACATCGGCGCGGTGACGATCGACGACCTGGCGCCGGCCGACCAGTTCCACAGCGGCGGCAAAGGCGCGACCCAGCGGCTCGCGCGGCTGGCGCGGCTCGAGCCGGGCGCTCGCGTCCTCGACGTCGGTGGCGGGCTCGGCGGTCCCGCCCGCACGCTGGCCGTCGAGTTCGGGTGTCGCGTGACCGTATGCGACCTCACCGAGTCCTACGTGCGGGCGGGCGAGGCGCTCACCGCGCGGTTGGGACTGGCCGATCGTGTCACCCACCGAGTCGGCGACGCCCTGGCGCTCGAGCCGGCCGCCTGGGACGTGGTGTGGACGCAGAACAGCGGGATGAACATCGCCGACAAGGAGCGCCTCTACGCCGGCTTCGCGCGCGCGTTGCGCCCCGGCGGCACTCTCGCGATCCAGGAGCCGATGGCCGGGCCCGTCCAGCCCCCCGTGTTCCCACTGATGTGGGCGCGCGACGCCTCCGCGAGCTTCCTGCGCACGCCGGACGAGATGCGAGCCGTGGTCGAGGCGGCGGGGTTTCGCGTGGAGAGCTGGGACGACGTCTCCGCGGAGGTCGCGGGGCCGCGCGTGTCCGCGCCCGCCCACAGTATCCAGCGCATCGTGATGGGTGACGGGCTCGAGGCGATCGCGCGATCCGGCGAGCGCAACCGCGAGGAGAAGCGGATCGTGATGGTCCAGGCGGTTCTGAAGCGACGCTAGGAGACGAATGCCATGACCTACAAGAAACCGACCGAATCGGAGATCAAGGCGAAGCTGACGCCGGCGCAATACGAAGTCACCCAGTGCAGCGCCACCGAGCCGGCGTTCCGCAACGAGTTCTGGAACCACCACGAGCCCGGGATCTATGTCGACGTCGTGACGGGGGAGCCGCTGTTCGCCTCGACCGACAAGTTCGACTCGGGCACGGGCTGGCCGAGCTTCGTGCAGCCCCTGGAGAAGGCGAACGTCACGGAGCACACCGACACCTCGCACGGGATGCGGCGCGTCGAGGTGCGCTCCGCGGAGGGCGACTCGCACCTGGGCCACCTGTTCGACGACGGCCCGGCCTCGACCGGTCTTCGCTACTGCATCAACTCGGCCGCGCTCCGCTTCGTCCCGCTGGCGAAGCTCGACGACGCCGGCTACGGCAAGTACAAGGCGCTGTTCAAATCGTCATGAGATCGGCGGGAACCGCAGCCTGAACCGGCTGCCGCGTCCGACCTCGCTCTCGAGCTCGACGTCGCCGCCGTTGAGCACGGTGAGCTGCTTGACGATCGGCAGCCCGAGGCCGAAGCCCTTGGCCTTCGGGGTGTAGAGGGGCTCGAAGATCCGCTCGAAGTCCTCGCGCGGAATGCCGCCGCCCGTGTCCGACACCGTCAGCTCGAGGCTGCCGTCGGCACGCCGGCAGGTCTCGACGGTGAGCTGACCGCCGCCGTCGGCCAGCGCCTGCTCCGCGTTGCGCACGAGGTTGCCGAGGATCAGCTTGAGCTGGTGCGGGTCGGCGTGGAGCTCGGACGACTCGGACGTCAACCGCAGCACGCGCTCGACGCCGTCGGGCGCGCCGTTCTGCTCGAGATAGTCGGCGACGATCCGGTTGAGGCTCGTCGCCACCGGCCGGCTGTCCGGCACGCGCGCGAAATCGAGCAGCTCGGTGATGATGCGATTCGCCGTGGTCACTTCGCGCTCGAGGATCGCCAGATGCCGGGTCGTCCCCTCGTCCTCGGCCCCGCGCATCCGAAGGTAGTAGACCGAGTTCTTGATGACGCCCAGCGGGTTGCGGAGCTCGTGCGCCACGCTGCCGGCGAGCTGGCCCAGCGTCGCGAGCCGCTCCTTGCGCACGAGCTCCTCGCGCGCCGCCTCCAGCGCGGCCGTCCGCACCCGCACCTGATCCTCGAGCTCCTTGGCGTGGTGGTTCACCCGCTCCTGGAGCCGCGCCTGCGCGATCGCGATCGCGAGCTGCGTCGCCGCCTCCCGGGCGATCCCGACTTGCTCCGGCGGGAATTGGCCGGTCGGTCCGCCGAAGCTGACCGAGCCGATCAGCTCCTCGTGGGCGATCATGGGGACGACCATGTACACGCGGACGTCCGAGGCCAGCAACGCCTGCGAATCGATGGTCGCGGGCAGCGAGCGGACATCGATGATCTGCGGCTCGCCCCGCTTCAGGGCCTCCAGGTTTCCGGCCAGCGCGAGCGGGTAGCGCACGCCGGGCCCGAGGTGGACGCGGCGGCGTCCGACCGCCGCGAGCCATTCGACCTCGCCCTTCTCCAGATCGAACAGGTTCACGATCGCCCGCGGCACGTCCAGCAGATCGCGCAGCCGACGCAGCACCGCCTCGGCGATCGTCACCGGCGCGGCCCCGGAAATGATCAGATGGTCGATCTCGTGCAGGATGTCCAGCCGCTCGGCGTACTTGGCCCGCTCCGCCTGGGCCCGCGTGTGCTCGCGGCTGGCTCCGACCAGCGCCGTCGAGAGCGCGGCGATCTCGGTCACGCCCGATTCCACGGGCTGAACGCTCTCGCCGCGGCCGATCCGCTGGGCGGCGTGCGCGAGCGCCTCGACGGGCCGGCTGATCCGCCGGCCCGCCCACACGGCGACGGTGAGACCGAGGAGCAGGAGCGCCGCACCGGCGCCGAGGATCGCGCGGACCGGTTGTCCGAAGACGCCGCCCGCCACGGGCACTCTGATCGACGCCGTCCAGCCGAACGCGCGCGAGCGGCTGAACGCAGTCAGCACCGGCGTGCCTTCCACGGTCGGCCCGCGGAGCGTCCCCTCGGCCACGCCCCGCGCGGCCGCGACGAGGCCCGGCGCGCCGGCCTCGCCGATGCGTGACGGACTGCCGGCTCCCGCGACGACGCGGTAGCTCCGGTCGAAGATGGTGGCCGTCCAGTCCGAGAGGACCCGTTGTTCGGTGACGAGCTTCCCGAGCGCCTCCGGGTTCAGCCCGGCCGAGAGGACCCACCGAACCTCACCGCCGCGCATGACCGGAACGCCAACGCTCACGGCGTGCCGCCGGGTCAGAGGAGACTCGAACAGGTCCGACACGTTGGGCGTTCGGCCTTCGATCAATCGCCGGAACGGCTCGGACATGACTGGCGGCGGCCCGGGTAGGGCGGACCCGAAGGGCTCCATGGTGATCATGAGGCGCCGGCCGCTCGGGTCGAAGAGGCTGATCGCCCGCCACTCGTCGCGAGCCTCGATCGCTCGTACGCACTGCCGGTGAAATGCGGCCAGATCGGCGGCGTCAAGATGCTCGGACGAGCCCAGCACCACGAGCGCGGTGATCGTCGCTTCGAAATGCTGGTCGAGAGCAAGGACGAGCGCGCGCGAGGCGTCGAGGAGCGTCTGCTCCGCGGCGGCGTTCCGCGCGCGATCGTACTGATAGACGGCGACGGCGGAGAACACGAGGAGCGGGGCGAGCGTGCCGATGACGAGCAGGGCGAGCGATCGCCTAAACCCCATAGATCCTGATAACCACCACTATAGACCGCCGGGGCTGGTCTGCCCTAGAAACGGGCACGCTTGCCTCGAACCCCGTCCCGCCTCGATCGCGTGCTACGACGTCTTCAGCACCTCGGCGCCCTGGCCCGCCTCGAGCTCGCACGCGTTGACCGTCATACAGAGCATGCTGTAGTAGCCGATCGCGCCCGTGAGCTGGATCAGGGCGTCGTGGCCGAAGCGCGCCACGAGCGCCTTGAACGTCGCGTCGTCGACGCGATGCTTGCGCAGCAGCTGGCGCGTGAAGTCGACGATCTGCGCGTCCTCGGGGGGCAGGCCGCGGCTATGATTCTCGCGGATGGCCGTGATGGTCGACTCCGGCACGTTGAGCCGTCGTGCGCCGCCGGTCTGCGCGCCCCAGACGTAGAGCGCCTCGTATTCGCGCGCGACCGTCATCGCGGCGAGCACGCGCACGCGCATGTCCAGCGAGCCCTCGAAGCGGACGTAGGCGCCGAGGTGCGCCAGGCGGCCGGCCAGCTCCGGCGAGTGCAGGAACATCGTGAACGGGCCCTGCAGCGCGCCCCGGCTCGCGACGATCGAGTCGACGATTGCCTGGTCCTTGGCGGCGACCTGGTCCTTGCGGGTGATCGGGGTCAGCCGTGCCATGAGCTCCTCCTTTGAATCGACGTGTACACCGCGTACGGTGTCAGCACCGGGCTCTTGATCTCGAGCCGTCCCTCGAACGCGTCGGCCACCGCGTTGGCGATCGCGGCCGCCGGCGGCCCGGTCGCGCCCTCGCCGACGCCACGGACGCCCAGCGGGTTGTGATCGGTCGAGAACTGCAGATGCTCCATGACGAGCGGCGGCATGTCGTCGGCGCGCGGCACCGGATAGTCCATCAGCGTGCTGGTCAGCAGCTGGCCGTCGTCGCCGTAGATGACTTGCTCGCCGAGCGGAACCCCGAGCCCCTGGGCGAAGCCGCCCAGGATTTGACCGTCGACGATCACCGGATGCAGCTGCCGGCCGCAGTCGTGGACGATCACGTAGCGCACGACGGTGACACGTCCCGTCTCCACGTCGATCTCCACGACCGCGGCGTGCACACCGCTCGACCACGTCACCGTGGGCGGCGCGTAGAAGTTCGTGGCCCAGAGCCCCGGGCCTCCGAGCGCGACGAGGCTCTTGTCGCGCAGCGCGACGCGCGCGAGCTGGGCGAGCGGGATCGTGCGTGACGGCGCACCGACCACGAACGCCTGGCCGGCCTCGATACGCACGTCGTCCGGCGCGCACTCGAGCAAGCCCGCGGCGACGCGGCACGCCTTGACCTTCACGGCCGCCGCGGCCTCGGCCACCGCGTTCCCGGTGTTCACGGCGACGCGGCTGGCGCCGGTCCCGTAGCCGTACGGCACCAGCGTGGTGTCGCCGCCGCGCACGCGGATGTCGTCGAACGCGGCGCCGAGGTACTCGGCACAAACCTGGGCGAACACGGTCTCGTGCCCCTGGCCCGAGCCCGAGACGCCGATGAGGACCTCGACGTGGCCGCGATCGTCGACCTTCACGGTGGCCCACTCGCCGGGACGGACGCTGCCGCCCGCCTCGAGATAGCCCGCGATGCCGAGCCCGACGCGCCGCCCCTGCGCGCGCAGCTCCACCTGGCGCTTCCGCCAGCCGGCGTAGTCGAGCAGATCGAGCGCGCGCCGCAGCTCGAGCGGATAGTCGCCGCCGTCGTAGCGCACCGGGACGCCGTCGCGATACACCAGGCCCGGGCGGTACGGCATCTCCTCGGCCGGGATCAGGTTCCGCGCCCGGACCTCGGCCGGGTCGAGCCCGAGCGCGGCGGCGAGACGATCGAGCAGCCGCTCGATGACCAGAATTGCCTCGGGCCGGCCGGCGCCGCGATACGGCGCGCTCGGCGCCTTGTTGGTGACCACGGAGAACCCCGCGGCGCGAAACGCCGGGACCTTGTACTGCGACGGCAGGTGGTTGATCGTGTTCGTCGGCTCGTGGACGGAGAAGGAGTGATAGGCGCCCACGTCCTTCACGAGTTGCACGTCGAGGCCGAGGATGCGCCCGTCGCGCGTGGCCGCGAGCCGCGCGTGGTGCGACTGCTCGCGCGCCTGGTGCGTGCTCGAGACGAATTCCGTGCGCGTCTGGATCCACTTCACGGGGTGCCCCAGACGCCGGGCCAGGACCGGGACGAGCACGTCCTCGGGATAGACACCTTCTTTCGGACCGAACCCGCCTCCGGTGTCCGGCGCGATCACCCGTACGCTCTCCACCGGCAGGCCGAGTCGAGCGGCGACGGCGGCGCGAAGGTTGTACGGCCCCTGGTGAGGCGCCCAGACCGTCATGCTTTGAGTGGCGCCGTCGAACTGGGCGCACAGGCCGCGCGTCTCGATCGCCATCGACGACACGCGTCCGTGAGCGGGATGGTCCTCGACGACCACGGCCGCCTCGGCGAACGCCCGATCGACGTCGCCGATAACCTTGCTGACCTGGCCGACGACGTTGCTCGCTCCCTCGTGCACCAGCGGCGAGTCCGCGGTCATCGCGGCCTCGGCGTCGACGACGGCAGGGAGCGCGTCATAGGCGATCCGGACCACCTCGGCCGCGTCCGCAGCGCGGTACGGGTCTGCCGCGACGACCGCGACGACCGGCTCGCCCACGTAACGGACCTCACCCGTGGCCAGCGGCCACTGCGGACGTGGCGTGTCCAGCGACACGTAGGGGTTCGTCCGGTCGGCGCGCGCCGCCGGTAGCGGTTCGGCCAGCTCGGGCAAGTCGCCGGCGGCGAAAGCGCTCACGCCCGGGAGCGCCCGCGCCGCGGCCGTGTCGATCGCGACGATCCGTGCCCTCGCGTGGGTCGAGCGCACCAGTACCAGGTGGAGCAGGCCGGGCAGGACGACGTCGTCGATGAAACGCCCACGCCCGGTGATGAGGCGCTCGTCCTCCTTGCGTCGCGGCGACTGGCCGATCACGAGCCGGATCATACACGGCGCCACGATCCGGCGCCGGGCGACCCGGCCGAAGGTCGCACGCGCGGGGGACACGCTCGAGAATCCAGCGGGCCGAGCAATTCATGCGGAAATTGCGGCGCCGGCGACCGCGAGGGGCGGCCGTCGGCGCTTGCGAAGCGGCGCGAAGCTAGTCGTCGTCCGTGCGGATCTGGCCGCGGATCTCGCCGCCCGCTGACAGGGTCGTGTGGACATTCGCGTAGGCGACACCGGCACGAATAGCGCGGATCACCTCATCGAGTTCACCGGCCGCGAGTTGCTGGCTCGCCGTGGCGCCGGCCACGACATCGGCGGCAATGACCGTTCTCGGACCAACGGTGCCGGACTGCGGACAAGTGGGCGTCCCGGCAGGGCCGGGGAGCGCCGCCGTCCCGCAGAGCCAGATGACGATGCTGCCGTTCACGTCGCGCTGCGCGACATGAATGTGGGCCTGCTGCACGGTCCCCTGGAGGCCGCTGTACGTGAGCTCGTACTCGATGCTCTGGTCGTCTTCGGCGATCGTTGCCTTGAAATCGCCGCGCGCGACGGTGGAGACCGCGGGTACCTCTTGGAACCCGATCAGCTTGGCGCGAAGGTGGCGACCGTCATGGTGGTCGTCGCCGGCCATGGCCGGCACCGCCACCAGTGGCAGGATGAAGAGTAGAGGAAGGAGCCGAAGTCGTCTCGCGTGTGGCATCGTGGCCTCCTTTCGGAGGGGGACCGGTAAGGGGGTAACACCGCGGGCGTCGGGGCTGCGACCAGACGCTGAGATCCTCATCGCGCCTTACCTCCAATCGGGTTGAACGACGGTTGCGTTGCCTACCGCCAAAACCACCCGATCAACGTGCGAGCCGCCCGCAGGGTTCCCGAACGTTTCTCCGCTGACGTACGAGCACATCATTCCCGAGTTTCTCGGTGAGCCGGAGCTACGCGCGAGAAATAGGCTCGTCCGTCACACCGGCCCATTCGGCGCAACCAGGATCTTCCCGCTGCGCTCGCCGCGCTGTGCGTGCGCCACGGCCGCCTTGATCTCCTCGATCGGGTAGATCTTCTCGACCGGCGCCGAGAGGATCCCCTTCCTGACCTGCTCGCCGAGATCGGCGTAGATCGTCCGGATCTGGTCGAGCGAGCGCGTGCCGAGCGCCCGGCCGAGGATGAACCCGACGAGCGTCTGCCCGCCGGAGATCAGCGCGTTGCGGGACATGACCGGATCCTCGCCGGTCATCGAGCCATAGTTGCAAATGACGCCGCGCTCGCCGACGCACGCCGAGAGGCGCGCCGTCGCCTGGCCGGAGACCGCGTCGAGGCCCAGGCGGATCGGAGCGCCGCGCGTGTGGGCCTTCACCGCCTCGCCGAGGTCGGCGCCGTCGACGACGCAGGCGTCGGCGCCGAGCGTCTTCAGCTCGCCGAACAGCGTCTCGCGCCGCACCACGTTCAGCGTCTTGACGCCGCGCGCCCGGGCCAGCCGGATCACCAGCCGGCCGACCGCCGAGTTGGCGACGTTCTGGATCACCCAATCGCCTGATTTGAGAGCGACGATGTCGGTGAGCAGCAGCAGCGCCGTCGGCGGGTTGATGCGCAGCATCGCGGCCTGGCGAAGCTCGAGACCCGGTGGCACCGGGATGACGTCCTCGCTCTTGACGCGCCGTCGCTGGGTCCAGTTCTCGCGCTGCAGGTTGATGACGAGCTCACCCGGCTCGACGTGCGACACGCCCGCGCCGACGGCCGTGACGCGACCGACGCACTCGGCACCCGGCGTCGCCGGCAGCGCCGGCTTCAGCCGGTAGTTGCCGCGGCACATCGAGATGTCGGCCGGGTTGATCGGGAACGCGAGGACGTCGAACACGACCTCCCCCGCGCCCGGCGCGCCGACGTCGGCCACCTCCGCGCAGCGCACGCCGTCTTCCGGCTGACCGTATCGCTCGAGCAGAACCTGTTTCATCCCGCGCCTCACGTCTTCTCGAAGTCGATGCGCTCGTACACGGGCAATCCCTGTAGCTGGCGCCGCAGGCAATCGAGCCCCATCTCGCAGGCGCCCAGGCGCACCCACTCGCGCCCGCCGAGGATCCGGCTGCGCCGGGAGTCCACGCCCAGCTCGGTGGCGATCGCCAGGCAGATGGTGCCGCCGAAGTCGATCCGGTCGGGGCCGTCGTCGAGATCGATCAGCACCGCCAGCGCGTGCGAGGCGCCGGTGCGGCGACGCGCCGCGGCCGCCACCGCCTCGGCGGTCTCGCGGGTCAGCTCGCCCGCCGGCGGCGCACCATCCAGGCCGACGCCGGCGAAGACTTCGGCGAGGTCGCGCGAGGCGACGCCGCGGCGGAAGATCTTCTCGGCGCCCGGCAGGTGGCCGAGGCGGGCGGCGATCTGGCCGCTCGTGAACGTCTCGGCGATCGCCAGCGAGCCGCCGCGGCTCGAGAGCTCTTTGAGGATCACGCCCTCGAGCGTCTGTTCGTCCTCGGCCATGATGAAGTTGCCGAGCCGCTTGCGGACCTCCTGCTCGATCGGCCCCAGCTTGGCGCGAACGTCGTCCATGTCCCGGCCCCGCACCGTGAGCTTGGTCTCGAGCTGCGGGTAGTGGGCACGGAACCCGAGCTTCACGCTCCGGTCGGGGGACATCTCCTCGAGCCCCGTCAGCAGCGCGTCGACGTGCGACTCGCCGAGCCCGTACGAGTGGAACCGCTTCAGGAAGATCGCCGTCTGCAGGCCGCTCTTCGCCAGGAGCCGCGGGATGATCTGCTCCTCGAGCATGCGACGGAGCTCGCGCGGCACGCCGGGGGTGAAGAAGAAGCGGGCGCGGCCGATGTCGAGGGCGAAGCCACAGGCGGTGCCGATCGGGTTGTCGATCACCTCGGCGGTCGTGGGGAGCATCGCCTGCTTCTTGTTGTTCGGCGGCATCACGCGGCTGCGCTTGCGAAAGAACTCTTCCATCGTGGTCAGCCACTGCTCGTTCAACGCGAGCGCGACGCCCGCGGCCTGCGCGGCGATCTCCTGGGATAGGTCGTCGACGGTCGGACCCAGGCCGCCGTTGACGATGACCGCGTCGGCGCGCTGACCGGCGAGCTGGAACGCCTTCAGGAGGTTCTCGCGGTCGTCACCGACCGTGGTCTCCCACTGGACCGCGAGCCCCGCGTCCTCGAGCTTCTGGCTGATGTAGCTGAAGTTGGTGTTGACGATCTTGCCGGTCAGAACCTCGTCGCCGGTGCAGATGACCTCGATGTGCATGGGGGCTCCTCAGTGAAGAACTTTCAGCAGCGCGTCCACCACGGCGGCGGGCTCCTCGCGCGGCATGAAGTGGCCGACGCGCGGAACGACGCGCCGCTCGGAGCCAGTCGGAAATTGCGACAGCTCCTGATCGGTGCGCCGGGGCCCCGCGACCATGTCCTCCGCGCCGTGCAGGATCACGGTGGGAACGGTGATCGCCGGCCGCTCCGCGAGGCGGCGCTCGATCGCGTCGAGCCGCGGATCGCTCGGCGCGTGGCGGTACCGGACGCGATAGGAGTGGATCACGACGTCGACGAAGTCGGGGTTGTCGAAGGACGCCGCGGTGCGGTCGAACGTCGCGTCGTCGAAGCGCCAGCTCGGCGACCACTCCTGCCACAGGAGCCGGCAGAGCTCGCGTCGATTCCGCTCGAGGCCGAGCCGCCCGCGCTCGGTGTTGAAGTACCACTGGTACCAGTACGCCCGCTCGGCCGCCGGCGATGCCGGCGACGGCTGATTCTGGGGGTTCTGCACATTGTAGCCGCCGATGGTGACGAGCCCGCGGACGCGCTCGGGGGCCAGGATTGCCGCGATGCACGCGGCCCGACCGCCCCAGTCGTACCCGCCGAGCCCGACCGACCGCAGCTCGAGTGCCTCCATGAAGTCGAGCAGGTCCTGACCGATCGCGGCCTGCTGCGCCATCCGCGGTGCGGCCGGATCGAGGAACCGCGTGGGCCCGTAGCCGCGCAAGTACGGAACCAGCACCCGATACCCGGCGGCCGCGAGCGGCGGCGCCACGCCGTCGAACGCGCGTGCGTCGTCGGGGAATCCGTGGAGCAGAATTACTGGGAAGGCTCGCGCGTCACCGTGGGCCTCGTAGGCGATCTCTAGCTCGGCCGTGCGCACGCGGAGGATTTCGGGCGTACTCATTGGCCCCTGATCATACGCCAGGCGGCGGGACGCGGGGCGGCAGCGAGCCTTGACGAGAGCACCCGGAAGTCGCAGGCTCGTGCACGCGGTCGGCAATTCTCGGCAGCGCCGTCGGCCAGTGGGCCTCTGCTCCGCGATGGCGCGCGGCGTGCACTACTGCGCAAAGGAGGCGACACATGGCTGGACGGGTCGAGGGGAAGGTGGCGCTGATCACCGGGGGCGGGAGTGGGATCGGGCGGGCGTGCGCCGTGCGCTTCGCGAAGGAGGGCGCGAACGTCTGCGCCGCCGACCTCGACCTGAAGGGGGCGAAGGAGACGGCGCGGCTGGTCGAGGGCGAGGGACGCAAGGCGCTCGCGCTGCAGGTCGACACCACGGACGAGGCGGCCAACGACGTCATGGTTCGGCGCTGCGTCGAGACGCTCGGGGCGGTGGACGTCCTGGTGGCCGCGGCGGGGGTGGGCGCCGCGCGCGTGCCGGGGGCGACGTCGTACCTGCCGTACACGATGCTCGACATCCCGATGGACCAGTTCCGCCGCATCATCGACATCAATCTTTACGGCGTGCTGTTCTCGAACCGCGCGGTGGCCCGCTGGATGACCGAGAAGGGGCGACCCGGAAGCATCATCAACCTCGCGTCGATCATGTCGCGGATGCCCTCGACGAGCGGCGCCTACAGCGTGAGCAAGGCGGGGGTGTGGATGGTGACGAAGTGTCTGGCCCAGGAGCTCGCCGCGACTGGCATTCGCGTCAACGCGATCGGACCGGGCTTCATCGAGACGCCCATGACCGCGGCGATGCGCGAGGATCCGGCGCGCTCGCGCTGGGCGATGAACGTCACGCCCATGGGTCGCTACGGCAAGCCGGAGGAGGTCGCGGCGACCGCGCTGTTCCTCGCGTCGGACGACGCTTCTTACTTCACGGGGGAGCTGCTGCACCCGTCGGGCGGCGTGTTCGTGGGCTGAGCGGGCTCAGGTCGCGGCGAGCGCGCCGCCGTCCACGACGATCTGGGTGCCGCTGATCCACGCCGAGTCGGGCGAGGCCAGGAACAGCGCGCAGCGCGCGATGTCCTCGGGCTCACCGACGCGCCCGAGCGGGATCAGCCGCGCCACATCGCGCTCGACGCGCTCGATGATGTCGGCGGTGAGCCGCGTCCGGATCGTGCCGGGGCAGATCGCGTTGACGCGGATGCGGTCGCGCCCGTACGACGCGGCCATCGCGCGCGTGAGCGAGAGCACCGCGCCCTTCGACGCCGCGTACGCGTGGCTCGGGCGCTCCACCGAGCCGCGAAACGCGCTCACCGAGGCGGTGTTGATGATCGAGCCCCCGCCGGCCGCGCGCAGCGCCGGCACGGCGGCGCGGCTCGTGAGGTAGATCGCGCGGACGTTCACGTCGAGGGCGAGATCCCATCGGTCGAGGTCGATGGTCTCGACGGTGCCGCCCACGACCATCGTGCCGACCCCCGCGTTGTTGAAGAGCACGTCGATCCGGCCGGCGACGCGCACGGCGGCGGCGACCACCGCAGCGCATTCTTCGGGGCGCGCCAGATCGGCGGTCTGAGCGATCGCGTCGCCGCCGGCGGCGCGCACCTCGGCCACCGTGCGTTCGAGCTCGTCGCCGCGCACGTCCGCCAGGACCAGTCTCGCGCCGGCCTGGGCGAAGAGCCGGGCGGTCGCCCGCCCGATCCCCGTGGCGGCGCCGGTGACGATCGCGACCCTTCCGTCGAGTGCTCCCATTCTCTTTATAGCCGCGCCTCCGCCGGCGGGGCCCCAGCCCCGCGCCGGCCTGCAGCGCGCACCACGGTGGACCAGCGTACAGGAGGCGCGCGACATCCGCGCGGAGATCCGCTAGGATCGTGGCCGAGGAGGAACGACCGTGCCCAAGGGATTGACCGTCGTGCTGAACCAGCCCGGAAAACCGCTCGAGCTCGAAACGCTGCCGACTCCGGACATCGATCCCGGAGGCATCCTGATCAAGAACACCGCCGCCGCGATCTGCGGCTCGGACCTCCACTACTGGCGCAACGACGGCAACTACAGCGGCCCCGACCTGCGCCGGGTGCCGGGCCACGAGTTCACCGGCGTCGTGCACTCGCTCGGCAAGGGCGTCGACACCGACTCGCTGCGGCGGCCGCTGAAGGAAGGCGACCGCGTCGCGTTCCCGTTCTTCAACCCGTGCAATCGCTGCTACTGGTGCGTCCGCGGCGAGCATCACGCGTGCCCGCACCGCCACCGGCGGAGCATGCAGTTCAACCTCGACACGTACAACTTTTGCGATGGCGGCTACGCCGAGTACTACTACCTGCTGCCCGGGCACTACGTGTTCAAGGTCCCCGACATTCTCCCCGACGAGGCGATCCCGCCGGTGAACTGCGCGCTGTGCCAGGTGCTGCACGGCATCGAGTACGCCGAGATGAAGTTCGGCGACGTGGTCGTGATCCAGGGCGCCGGCGGTCTCGGCATCTATGCCGGCGCGATCGCCGCCGAGAAGGGCGCGTCGAAGGTCATCTCGATCGACAAGCAGCCGAACCGTCTGGAGTTCGCGCGCAAATGCGGCGCGACCGACGTCATCGACATGAACGAGCTCACGACGCCGGAGGCCCGGGTGCAGCGCGTGAAGGATCTCACCGACGGCCGCGGGGCCGACGTGGTCGTCGAGGTCGTGGGGATCGCCGCAGCGACCGTCGAGGGCCTCGACATGGTGCGCTTCAACGGTAAGTTCATCGACATCGGCAATATCGTGCCGCAAGCCGTGAGCTTCCCGGCCATCAAGGTGATCCAGCAGCAGATCCACTGGACCGGCCTCATGCATTACAACCCGTGGATCATGCCGGCCGCGCTCGACTTCCTGGTGCGCACGCGCGACAAGTATCCGCTCTCGAAAGTGGTCTCGCACAGCTTCCCGCTCGCCGACGTCAACAAGGCTTTCGCGTTCGCGGAGTGGCAGGGCAAGAACACCGGCACCGTCGCCACGCGGGTGATCCTGAAGCCCTAGCGCTACACGCGGATCGGGGCGGGGCTCGCGGGGAGCCCCGCCATCGCCGCGAACGCGCTGAGCTCGCGCGGGATGTCGGGGCCCTTCGGCTGGAACGCGATCTCCGTCACGCCCTTCGCGGCCAGCTCACCCACGCGCGCGCGGAGCGCGGCCGTCTCCCCGGTGAACGTAAACGCCTTGATCATGTCGCCGTTGACGACCGGACGGTCGAGCGCGTTCAGGAACGTTAGGTGGCCCTCGTGCGTGTGCAGGTGGCGCTCCCGCTCGGGGATGGCCTCGATCGCCTTCCGCCACGCCTGACCGCCCGGCAGCCGCTCGAGCTCTCCGGCGTCCCCTGGGAACTCATACGCGCGATGGAGCACAATCGACGCGCCGGCGCCGGCCGCGGCCATCACGCGCGGTGAATCGAAGGGCTCGCCGGGCGCGAGCACGGTCCCGTGGATCATGAGCGTCGACCATGCGAAGCCCGCGGTCGGCGTCACCGAGAGAATGCCCTGGCCCAGCTCGCGCGCCACGGCGAGCGCCTTGGGCCCGCGGACGGCGAAGAGGAACGGCACGCGGATCGGCCGCGCCGGCGCCTGCCCCGGACCGTGCAGCAGCCTGGTCGCCGCGCCGTCGACCTCCACGATCTCCCCGGCGAGCAGCGTGCGCAGCTGGCGCGCGTACTGGGCCACGAACGCCCACGAATTCGGGCGCTGTCCCATCGCCAGCCGGCCGGTGAAGCCGGAGCCGATGCCGACGTTCACGCGGCCGGGCGCCAGGTCGACGAGGGTCGCGATCGCCGCCGCGGTGACCATGACGTGACGCAGGCTCGGGATGAGCACACCGGACCCGAGCTCGATGTGCGACGTCCTGTCGGCCGCGCGGGCCAGCGTCATCCACACGTCGAGCTGCAGAGCCGGAGTGTCGAACACCCACGCGCGCCGATAGCCGAGCTTCTCGGCCAGCGCGATGTGGTCAGGGGTCTCGGGGACCGGCGGGAACGCGCACGAAAAATCCATGATGGTTGTCCTCAGTCGTTCGCGATCAACCAGTCGAGAATCTTTGGGTTTTCGTCTCGTGGGTAGGTGTGCGACAGATCCTCGATCTCTCGGTAGACCACATGGGCCCCAGCGGCGTTCAACGCTTCGCGTGTGAGGTGCGCGGTGTAGATCGGGAAC
>QHSI01000029.1 GCA_003221515.1 Candidatus Rokuibacteriota bacterium | reverse complement strand
TCCGGAAGTGTGACGGCGCTTCGCACGGGTGCCGCAACCGCGGTGGCCGCGAAATTCCTGGCCCGCCCCGACGCACGCACGGCGACCATCGTGGGCTGCGGCGTTCAGGGCGAACTCCAGCTCGCCGCGATCACGGCCGTGCTTCCCCTGCGACACATCATGCTCCTCGTCCGACGTTCGGTCAGTCGCTTCGGGACGGGTCCGACGAAGACAGTGGAGTCGAAGCGGACCGTCCAGATGCTCGCGATCGTCGAGCGGGCGCTTCGCGGGCAGCGGGCCGCGAGTCCGGTACGGAGCCCATGGGTGTTCTCGAACCGCGACGGCGGGCCCCTCGACATCACGAATCTGCGCGAGCGTGTCTGGCGGCCAGCGCTTCGGCGAGCGAAGCTCCGCGCGCGCACGCTGTACCAGACACGGCACACGTTCGCCACGCTCATGTTGGAGCTAGGAGAATCCCCGGGGGTGGGTAGCAACGCAACTGGGGCACACCAATGCCGAGATGGTCTATCGCCGATACCACCGCTTCATTCCGAACCTACGTGGGCGGGACGGGGCGCTTGCGGCGAAGGGCTCGCGGACGAGGGACTGTGACGGCAGCCGTGGTCACTGGATGGTCACTCGACGCAGCCAAGGGGTTACGGGTCTCCCCGTAACCCCTTGAGTTTTTGGAGCGGCCGACCGGATTCGAACCGGCGACGTCCAGCTTGGGAAGCTGGCATTCTGCCACTGAATTACGGCCGCCCGGCGCCTCCCATTCTACAACGCTTCCGCCGGCCCTATTTCCCGTCCTTGAGCGACATCGTGTACGCCTGGAGCACCTCGTCGCTCCGCGCCTTCCAGTTGAGCCGCTTGGAGACGCCGTAGAGATCGACTTGCTGGTAGAGCGGCACCGCCGGCATCTCGTCGACCCAGAGCTTGTTGATCCGGTGGTACTGCTCGAGGCGTTTCTTCTCGTCCATGATCGACGTCGCCTCGTCCACCATCCGGTTGAAGTCCTCGTTGTGCCAGTTCACGAAGATGCCCGGCGACTTGAACAGCGGCGTGTAGATGGTTTCGGCGTCCATCGTCCCGCTGCCCCACCCGATCAGCCAGACCGGTCCCGCCTTGTGGACGTAGACCATGCTGTTCAGATAGGTCACGAAGTCGTAGGTCCGGAGCGTGGTCTTGATGCCGGCCTTGGAGAGCTGGCCGGTCACCGCCTCGGCCACTTCGACGTCGCGGACGTAGCGCCCCTTCGGGCCGTGCAGCGTGATCTCGACGCCGCTGCCGAAGCCGGCCTCGGACAGGAGCTTCTTGGCCTTCGCCACGTCCGCCTTGATGGGCTGGAGCTTCGGATCGTAGCCGAAGTGCATCGACGGCAGCATCGTGGCGACCCGCACGCCCTTGCCGTCGAGCACGGTCTTGATGATCTCGTCGGCGTCGATCGCGTAGGCGATCGCCTGGCGCACGCG
The DNA here is from genome assembly GCA_003221515.1 of Candidatus Rokuibacteriota bacterium. Classification (GTDB taxonomy): domain Bacteria; phylum Methylomirabilota; class Methylomirabilia; order Rokubacteriales; family CSP1-6; genus AR31. Next base: position 30,760 of record QHSI01000029.1, on the reverse strand, counting down.
TTTGTCGGCCGTCGGCCCGTTGTAGGGGCCGGTCGGCTTGTGCTGGGCGTCCATCTGGTGCGCGTAGAACATGAGCTGGATGGTCCGGATGGACGGCGCGGTGCTCAGGAAGAGTTTGGGATGCTTGTCGATGAGCGCGCCGAGGTGCGGCGGGATGTTCACCGCGAGGTCGATCTCACCGTTCTGGAGCGCGGCCACCCGGACAGCGTCGTCGGGGATCGTCCGGAACACCACGGTCTTGATGGCGGGGGCGCCGCGCCAGTACGCGGTGTTCGCCTCGAGGACGATCTCTTCGTCCTTCGACCAGCGGACGAGCCTGTAGGGGCCGGTGCCGACCGGTTTCTTGGAGAGATCGGCGGTCTCTTTGCCGGCCGAGTCCTTCGGCGGCAGCATTCCGCTCTGCACGAATGTCATCACCGGCACGAAAGTCGGCCACGGCTTCTTGGTGTGGACCTTGATCGTGTACGCGTCCACGATCTCCACCCGGTCGATCGGCGCGAAGAACGTCGAGCCGCGCAGCTTGCCCTGCCCCCCACCCAGCCGCTCGAGGGTGAACTTCGCCGAGTCGGCGTTGAAGTCTTCTCCGTTGTGGAACTTGACGCCCTTGCGCAGCTTGACCTCCCACGCCGACGGCGGCACGAACTTCGGCATCTCGGCGGCGAGGGCGGGAACGATCTTGAGGTTCTGGTCGCGCTCGTACAACGTGTCGAAGATGTGGCGACCCACGTTCGATGCCGGCGTCTCGGACTGGTTCGCCATGTCGAGCGTCGTGGGGTCGACGCCCTGGGCGAGCACGACCTTGCCGGCCGGCGCGGCGCTCGCCGCAATCGGCACGACCAGGGTGAGAAGCAGAACGACTGCGATTTTCCAGCCAATCATCAGCGCCTCCTCGGACGAGGGGATCCGTTTCTCAGGATGCCCGCTACTCTAGGGTCCGGCCGCGAGGGGAGTCAAGGTACGCCAGCGCCTCCTCGCGCGTTGCGATGAGCCCGAGCGCCTGCGCTTCCCGCGCGCGATCGAGCAGCCGGCCCACGGCGGGGCCCGGGGCGATCCCGAAGCGCCGCATGACGTCCTCGCCCCGCACCAGGGGCGGCGCGGCGGCGCCCACCGGCCGCTCCTCCCAGCCGCGCAGCAGCTCGTGGACGAGCCCCGCGCGGCGCCAGACCGCGCGCGGCGACTCGCCACGCACCGCGGAGGCATCGGCCAGCGACAGCAGGAGAAGGTCGCGGGCGTCGTCGCGCAGGTCCCGGAAGAAGCGGTAGCCGGCGCGCCGGGTCACGCCGCCGGCGGCGGCCAGGTGCATCGGCCGCAGGTGGTGGCGCACCAGCTGCTCGAGGACGCCCCGGGCGCGCGTCGGAAGCTTGAGCCGGTCGCCGATCCTCCGCGCGTGCGCCGCGCCGATGACGTCGTGCTCGAAGAAGCGTACGCGGCCGTCGATCACCCGGCGGGTCTCCGGCTTCGCGACGTCGTGGAGCAACGCCGCCAGCTTGAGGATCTGGCGACGGGTCACGCCGCCACCGAGCTCGCCGGCGAGATGCGCCGCGAGTTCCTCCCCGAACGGGCGCAGCGCGGGCAGCCACGCCACCAGCTCGTCCGCCCCGGCCACCGCGCGGAGCGAGTGCTCGAGCACCGGGAACCGGTGCGGCGCCGGCTGCGGGCTCGCGCGCATCGCCTCGATCTCCGGCACGATCGCGCCGAGCAGGCCCAGCGTGTCCAGGCGGCGGAGCGCCCACGCCGCGTGCCGCAGCGCGAGCATCGCCAGGAGCTCGTCACGGATTCTCTCGGCGGAGACGGTGGTCACCTGGGAGGCGACGGCCCGAATCGCCCGCGCGGTAGGCGGCGTGAGGCGGAACCCCAGCGCCGCCTCGAGCCGCACGCCGCGGAGCGCGCGGAGCGGATCGTCGAGCAGCACGCGGGGATCGGGGACGCGGAGCCGCCTCGCCCGGAGATCGGCGAGGCCGCCCGTCGGGTCGATCACGGGGGCGCGGCCGTCGCGCAGCAGCGGACGGAGCTCCACCGCCAGCGCGTTCACGGTGAAGTCGCGCGCCGCCAGATCGCCTTCGAGCGTCGGCGCTCGCCAGTCCGCCAGGTCGAGGCAGGCGCCGCGCACCAGCACGCGCGCCGTACCGCGCTCGGGATCGAGCGGCACGAAGGCGCCGCCCAGTCGCGCGGCGACGTCGCGCGCGATCGCGAGCGCACCAGACTCCACCGTGACGTCGAGATCACCGGAGCGCGCCGTCATCCCCTGCAGACCGGCATCGCGCACGGCGCCACCGACGAGCGCCGGTGCCCGGGCCCGTCCGGCCGACGCGCGCACGGTCAGCAAGATTGAACGCGCCGCTGGGGTGAGGTCGTGGACAGCGAAGAAACGTGTCACCTATCCGAGCTCGATGCCTCCCGCCCCGATGCGGTACTCGACGATCTCGTCGCTCATCGCGCTGCCGCGGTGCTTGACGACGCAGAGCATGCGGGCCAGCCGGCTGCCCACGCGCTCGCTGCCGAGCACCACGATCGTGTTCGCGGTGGCGCCCATGTCACCGGTCGCGACCTTGCGCGCGAGCAGGTCTTCCAGCCGCGTCTCCTCGGTCGTCACCAGCAGCAGCGTCGTGATCGCGGCGTGGTCGTACAGGTGGCCATCGATGAACGCGCGATGCTTCCAGACCGGTAGGCAGATCTCCATGCCGAGCGTCTCAGCGTCGCGGTGGACGATCTTGCGGTAGAGCTCGTCGAACATGAAGAACTGGATCGAGTCGGCCGGCGAGTCCATCGGCTCGACGCCGTCGACCACGACGCGCCGCGAGCCCGCCGCGAAGTGGAAGTACATGAAGGGCCGCACGGTGTAGAGCGCGTGGTTGTAGGCGGCCTTCCAGTTCCAGTCGAACTCGAAGCCGCCGTCGGGCGTCGGCACCTGGAAGTCGCGCAGGCGCCCCACCCACCGACACGCGTTCGAGTAGAAGGCTTGCATCTGACCCGCCGGCGGGTACGGCTCGGCCATCGGCGTCACCGTGTGCGTCCAGGGCCGGAGCGTCCAGTCGAAGAGCCGCGCCGCGTACTCGTCGTGCTGCTGCGAGTCGCCGCGACCGTTCATGTCGAGGACGATCCCGCGCGCGCCGTCGACGACGCGGCCGTGCTCGGCGAACGTGAGGCCGAGGTGGGTCTTGCCGATCCCGGTCGCGCCGTACACGACGGTGAGCGTGCCGGGCCAGAGGCCGCCGCCAAGCATGGCGTCGAGCTTGGGAAGGCCGGTGGAGACGCGCGGCGTCACAGCGGCCGATTCTACACTGACCGTCCCTTGGTCGCGAACTGGCGCTCGTAGAGCGCTCGCAGCTCGTCGAGCGTGGTGGCCTGCCCCGGCGCCTTGTCGTCGCGGAGGCGCGTGATGCGCGCGAAGCGGAGCACCAGTCCCGAGGGATAGGTCGGACTCTTCTGGATTTCGTTGTAGGCGACCTCCACGACGACCTCGGGCCGCACGCGTACGGTGTAGCCGTCGTCGCCGACGGCGAGCGCCCAGAGGCGCTCGGTCATCTGAATGAACTGCTGGTCGGTCAGTCCCTTGAACGTCTTGCCGACGTCCGAGAACTCGACGCCGTCGCGCACCGCCAGATGGTAGTTGGAGAGCCAGTCGCGCCGCCGGCCCGAGCCCCGGTCCACCCTGATGATGACGCAGTCCGCGGTGACGGCGGTCTTGACCTTGAACCAGCGCTTGCCGCGGCCTCCCGGCTCGTAGGCGCTGCCGAGGTCCTTGGCCATCACGCCCTCGTGGCCGGCGGCGAGCGCCTGCGCCAGGAACTCGCGGGCGGCCTCGAGCGAGCTCACGATGCTCCGCGTCGCGAGATGGCGTCCGCCGGTCACGGCCGCCAGCGCATCCCAGCGGACGCGATAGGGCTCGTCGATGAGCGGACGCCCGTCGGCCATGAGGCAGTCGAAGAAGTGGAAGGCGAGCGGGATCTCGCGGGCGAGCCGCTCGACCTCGTGGACCCGCCGGAATCGCCGCATGAGCTCCTGGAAGGGCAAGGGCCGGCCCGCGGCGTCGAGCGCCACGACCTCGCCGTCGAGGATGTAGGGGCCCGGCGCCAGCTCGCGCCGCGCCGTTTCGACGACGTCGGGCAGGCTCGCGGTGACGTCGGACAGGCGGCGCGTCCAGATGGCGAATCGCTCGCCGTCACGGTGCAGCTGGATCCGGGCGCCGTCGTACTTGTATTCGAGCGCCGTCGTCCCGCCGTGGGCTTGCAGCACCTCCTCGAAGTCCTCGGCGATCTGCGCGAGCATCGGCGAGAGCGGCACGCCGGGACGCGCGGCCGCTGACGCGAGCGCCGCGGCGCCGCCGCGCGCCGCCAGCGCCGCCATCGCCGACAGATCGCCCAGCAGCAGCACGGCGCGGCGCGCGGCCTCGAGCGGAATCGCATAGGCGCGGGCGATCGCCTCGAGCACGAGACCGTCGGACACGCCCGTGCGCATCTCGCCCACGATGATCCGCTGCAACGTCTCCCGCTCGTCCGCCGTCGCTCGCGCGGCCAGCGCGCGCAGTCGCTCGTCGCGGGCTCGCCGCGCTCCCGCCCCTTGCATGGCGGCGACCTCGCCGAAGGCCGTCGTGACGTCCGGCAGCGTCAGCGGGGGGGCCGTCGCCTCGTGCTCGGCCGCGGGCAGCCAACGTACGCCGAGCACGCGGGCGTCGGAAACCGGGAAGGCGCGTCCGGTGAGGAACGCCACCGCGGCGGGCACGACGTCGGCCGGCAGGGCCTGGAGGTACTCGGAGAGCACCGCGAGCTTGCCGAGGCGGGCGGGGCTGGCGCGCAGCCGCTCGCAGAGGGCCGCGAGCCGCCCGAGGTCGATCGCCGATGTCATTCCGGAAAACATTCTACGCGGTCGGATCGCCCGCCCACGGCGCCGGGGGCACTTTCTGCCGGGGGCGCTTTCTTGACTTCGGCGGCAACGCAGTCCTACTTTCGTCCCATGCCCCGCCGTGTCCGCTACGACGCGGCCTCGCGCGCGGCGGCGGCCGCCGCAGGGCTGCTCGGCGACGAGTTCGACGTCGCTCCCCTGCCCGCTTCCACCGACGCGTCGGCGCTGGTCCCCGCCGTGCTGCTGCTCGGCGCCGACGCCCCCGCGGGGCGCTGGGACGATCGCCGGCTCCGCGTCGTGGCCCTCGTCGAGGGCGAGGAGCCGGGGCCCTGGCCGGGGTACTGGTACGCCCTGCTCCCGGCGGGCGTGAGCGCGCCGATCCTGGCCCGCGCGGTCCGCAACGCCTTCGCCGACATCGACCACGTCGCGGCGCTCACGCAGCTCGAGCACGAGTTGTTCGAGCTCAACGAGATCGGCATTCGGCTCTCGGCCGAGCGCAACCGGGACGCCCTCCTCGACACGATCCTGACCCGGGCCCGGGAGATCACGCGCAGCGACGCGGGCTCGCTCTATCTCGTGGACGAGACGGCCGACGGGACGAGATCGCTTGTCTTCGTCCTGGCCCAGAACGACTCGGTGAAGATCCCGTTCCGCGAGTCGCACTTGCCGCTGACGAGCGAGAGCGTCGCCGGGCACGTCGCGTTGAGCGGCGAGATCCTCAACCTGGCGGACGCGTACCACCCGCCACCCGGCGTGCCGTTCCACATCAACCGCTCGTTCGACGAGCAGGCCCGCTACCGCACCAAGTCGATGCTGGTGGTGCCGATGCGCACCCCGCAGGGCGAGACCATCGGCGTGCTCCAGCTCATCAACTGCAAGCCGGACTTCGGGCGGCCGTTCGCGTCGGTCGAGGAGACCGAGCGGACGGTGCAGCGGTACAGCCAGCGCCACCAGCAGCTCGCCGGTTCGCTCGCCTCGCAGGCGGCCGTCGCCATCCACAACAGCCACCTGGTCGAGTCGATCCGCCGGCTCTTCGAGGGGTTCGTGCAGGCCTCGGTCGTCGCGATCGAGTCGCGCGACCCGACGACGTCGGGCCACTCCTTCCGCGTCGCCGATCTCACCGTCGGTCTGGCGCAGGTCGTGGATCGCTGCCGCACGGGGCCCTACGGCGACCGGCGCTTCAGCGCCGAGGAGATGACGGAGCTCCGCTACGCCGCCCTGCTGCACGACTTCGGCAAGGTCGGCGTCCGCGAGCAGGTGCTGGTGAAGGCCAAGAAGCTCCTTCCCGGCGAGCTCGAACGGATCGGCCAGCGCGTGGAGCTGATCAAGCGCGGGGTCGAGCTCCGCTACGCCGGCAAGAAGATCGAGCACCTGCTCGACAAAGGTCGCCGCCGGTTCACCGAGCAGACCGCCGCCCTGGACGCCGAGCTGGCGGCATACCTGGCGGAGCTCGACGAGAGCCTGCGTCGGATCACCGCCGCCAACGAGCCGGCCGTGCTACCGCGCGACATCGCCGAGCAGATCGAGCGCCTCGCGCGCCGGACCTTCGAGGATCATCGCGGCAAGCGCCGGCGCGTGATCACGCCCGACGAAGCGGCGATTCTGTCGATCCGGCGCGGGAGTCTCACCGCCGCCGAGTTCAAGGAGATCCAGTCGCACGTGGTGCACACCTACACGTTTCTCTCGAAGATCCCGTGGACCAAAGAACTCCGCGGCGTTCCCGAGATCGCCCGCTCCCACCACGAGAAGCTCGACGGCACCGGCTATCCCCACCAGCGCAAGGGCGACGAGATCCCGCTACAGTCCAGGATGATGACGATCGCCGACATCTACGACGCGCTCACCGCGGGCGACCGCCCGTACAAGCGCGGCGTCTCCCGCGACGAGGCGCTCGACATCCTGGGCGATGAGCGACGGGCCGGCCACGTGGACGGCGCGCTGCTCGACCTCTTCGTCGACGCGAAGCTCTGGGAGCTGATGCCGGCGTGGACCGTCAGCCCGCGACCAGCAGAAAAACGCCACCCCAGGCGATGACGGCGCCGAGCGCCACCGCCGCTCGCACGATCTCGCGACCGAGGCGAAGACTCTCCAGGTGTTGAGCGGATCGCGCCAAAAAAAAGGCGCGCGACCCGCGACGATGAAGCAGTGCGTACGAGACGGCGTGTGAGCTCATTGCGACCTCCCGAATCAGAAGCCTCGAAGTAGTCCGATGACCTTCCCGAGAATGCGGATCGAGCGGCGAGCGGGATCGATGACGATCGGCGCCATGGTCGGGTGCTCGGGCTTGAGCACGATGCGCGAGCCGTCGCGGAAGAATCGCTTCACGGTCGCCTCGCCTTCACCGCCCGACTCCGACTCGACCAGGGCAACGACGATGTCGTTCGGCTGCGCCGAGTCCTGACGGTGGACCAGAACGAGGTCGCCGTCGCAGATGTGCGCCTCGATCATCGACTCGCCCCGGACACGAAGCGCGAAGACGTCCTCGCCGCGAGCGGGCAGCGCGGCCGCGGCGATCGGCACCTCGCCCTCCCGGTTTTCCTGAGCGAGCAGCGGCGCGCCCGCGGCGATCCGGCCGAGGATCGGCACGGACTGGTGCGCCCGGCCGCCGCCAACGTCGGGGAGCGTCAGCGCCCGCGAGGTTCGGCCCACGCTCGGCCGTCGCTGCAGCTCGCCCTTGCGCTCGAGGGCCCGGAGATGATCGAACGCGGCGCGGGGGGTGATCTTGAAGCGCTCGCCGAGCTCGCGCACGGTCGGCGGGACGCCGTACTTGACCTGGAAGCTCCGCATGAAACCCAGCACTTCCCGTTGTCGGTTCGTCAGCTCTCGCATGGTCGGCCTCCCGATCCGGAAGTATTACTCAACTCGTGTTGACTGGTCAACAAAAAGCGAGTGCGGCCCCGGCGAGGCCTAAACGAGCGAATCAGACGCGACGGATCAGGCGGGTTCCCACGGCTCGCAGACGGGGCAGGTCACGTACCCCTGCTCGCGGGCATCGACAACGTGCTTGAAGTACGCCCGCTCGGGCTCCGGGATCCGCGTGACCCAGCTGCAATCGCTCTTGTGGAACAGCCGCGATGTCCGCTGAGCGCAGTACGGCTCGCCCGGCTCGACCGCCACGACCAGGGTGGCATCGCCGGCGGCGACGGCGCCTTCCGCCTCCGACGGCAACACGGGTGCCGGCGCGGCGTCGACGGACGCGGGCGTTGGGGCGATGATCGGATCGGGATCGTTGATGTGCAGGTTCGTCTCGACGGTCGACCGGAACTCGTCGCTGGCACGGCGAAATTCTCGCAGCGCGCGACCCACCATGCGTCCGAGCTCGGGAAGCTTTCCGGGGCCGAACACCAGCAGCGCCAGAACCCCGATGACGAGCATCTCCTGCAGCCCGATGTCGAACATCGCGGCTAGAGTAACACGCGGGTCCGGCTAGCCGACCCCGGCGAGCCGCGCCAGCTCGGCGAACGAGCCCACCACGACGTCCGCCTCGCCGGTTGGCGCGTTGCCATCGGGCGCGTACAGCACCGTCTGCATGCCGACGGCCCGGGCACCGCGGATGTCGGACAGAACGCTGTCGCCCACCATCGCCGCGGCGGCGGACGGCAGCCCCAGCCGCTCGAGCGCGATGCGGAACAGCGGCGGCTCGGGCTTGCCCACCACGATCGGACGCACGCCCGCCGCGGCCGCGACCGCGGCGATGATCGCGCCGCAGCCGGGCAGGAAGTCGCCGCCCTCGATCGGCAGGCGCGGATCCACGTTCGGCGTGACGAGCGGCGCTCCGCTTGCGGCGGCGCGCGCCGCGATGGTCAGCCGCTCGTAGCTCAGGTCGAAGTCGTTGCCGACCGCGACGACGCTCGCCTTCCGGTAGTCCTTCACGTCGACGACCTCGTGGCCCGCCGCCGCGACCACGGCGGCCAGCTCGGGAGCGCCGATGACGAGCACGCGCGACGGTCCGAATCTTTCGCGGATCACTACGCCGATGATCTCGAGCGGCGTCAGGACGTGGTGGGCGACGCCGACGCCGAGGCCCTGCAGCCGCGCCCGCAGGTCGGCGCCGGTCGCGCGCGAGTTGTTCGAGACGAAGGCGAGCCCGCGGCCGGCTCGGCCGAGCGCCGCGAGGGCGTCGCCGGCGCCCGGGTTGAGGGCGTTGCCGCTCCAGACGCAGCCGTCGAGGTCGAAGACGAAGCCGCGGAGGGTCGACAGGCTCTGGGGGGGCACGCGCGCGTTAGCCGTTTTCCGACGACCGGGCGAAGTCGGCCACCGCCTCCGCGTAGACCTCGCGGGTCTGCGCGGCGACGCTGGCCCAGCTGAACTGCGCCTCCACGCGGAGGCGCCCGGCGCGTCCCATGGCCCGGGCGCGCTGGCGATCCGCGAGCAGCGAGCCGAGGGCCGCCGCCAGCACGTCCGGCCGCCCCGGCTCGATCAGCAACCCGGTCTTGCCGTCGTCCACGACCTCGAGGATGCCGCCGACGCCCGAGGCGACCACCGGCGTCTCGCAGGCCATCGCCTCGAGGTTGATCAGGCCGAAGGGCTCGTACACCGACGGGCAGGCGAAGACCGCGGCATGACTGTAGAGCTGGACGACGTCGGGCACCGGCAGCATGGCGCCGATCCACACGACGTTCGGGTGCTCCGGCACCGCCTTGCGGAGGCGCGCCTCGATCTCGGGAGTGTCGGGCGCAGAGGCGCAGAGCACGACCTGCACGCCCGACGGCAACCGGGGCGCCGCCTCGAGCAGGTGGAAGATCCCCTTCTGATCGGTGATGCGCCCGACGAAGAGCACGTACGGCTCGCGGATGCCGTAGCGCGCCAGGACGTCGCGGTTCTCGGTCCGGCGGAACTGGTCGGGATCGATGCCGTTGTGAATGACGACCACGCGCTCGGGATCGACGCGGAAGTGAGCCAGGATGTCCTCGCGCATCCGGTGCGAGACCGCGATGACTCGATCGGCGGCCTCCACGCCCGTCTTCTCGATCCAGCTCGACAGCAGGTAGCCGCTGCCGAGCTGGTCGGCCTTCCACGGCCGCAGTGGCTCCATGCTGTGGAGGGTCACGCACAGCGGGATCCGGTGGAGCGTGCGGATCCAGAGGCCCGCCACGTCGGCGTACCAGGTGTGCGCGTGCGCGACGGTGGCATCGACGGGATCGCGCGCCATCGCGAGGGCGATCGACAGCGTCTCCAGTGCGGGCGCGAAGCGGGGCGCGTCCTTGCCGCCGATCCGATCCCAGGGCGTGTAGCCGCGCACCGAGATCGCCGCCGCCGCCTCGGCGGCGGACCGCTCGCCGAAGCAGCGAACCTCGACGGCCATCAGCTTCGCCAGCGCCTGCGCGAGCTGACCGACCACGACGCCCGCGCCGCCGTAGACGTGCGGCGGATACTCGCGGGTCAACAGGAGGGCCTTCACGGCCGGTCGCCGCCCTCCACGACGTCGTCGTCGCGACGTTCGAGCTTGCGCGCCACCGTGCGCACGTCGATCCCGAGTAGCTTCGCCGCCTGCGTCTTGTTGCCGCCGGTGATGCGGAGCGTCTCGTCCAGCAGCCGCCGCTCGATCTCGTCGAGCGGCGTGCCGACCAACTCCAGAATCGCGTCGCGCGGCGGGCGCTTCACGCCCGCGACCTCTTCGGGCAGGTCCTCGGCGTCGAGGCGATCCTTTCGGGCGAGCAGCACGGTGCGCTCGATGAGGTTCTCGAGCTCCCGCACGTTGCCCGGCCAGGCATATGACTCGAGCCGCTCCAGCGCCTCGTTCGAGAAGCCCTCGAGCTTTCGGCCGTTCTTGGCGGCGTAGACCCGCAGGTAGTGCTGAGCGAGGACGCGGATGTCCTCGTGACGCTCGCGCAAGGGCGGCACGCGGACGGTGATGACGTTGAGGCGGTAGTAGAGGTCCTCGCGGAAGCGTTTTTCCTTCACCATCTCGGCCAGGTCCTGGTTGGTTGCCGCCACGATGCGCACGTCGACCTGGAGCGTGCGCGTTCCCCCGAGGCGCTCGAACTCGCCCTCCTGGAGCACGCGCAGGATCTTGGGCTGCGTGACCAGCGAGAGGTCGGCCACCTCGTCGAGGAAGAGCGTGCCGCCGTGCGCCAGCTCGAAGCGGCCTTCCTTGCGGCCGGCGGCGCCGGTGAACGCCCCTTTCTCGTAGCCGAACAGCTCGGACTCGAGGAGAGTCTCCGGCAGGGCCGCGCAGTTGACGGCCACAAAGGGGCCGGTGCGACGGCCCGACCGCTCGTGGATCGCACGCGCCACCAGCTCCTTGCCCGCCCCGCTCTCGCCCTGGATGAGAATCGTCGCGGAGCTGTCGGCGATCTGCTCGACGAGGGTCAGCATCCGCCGGAACGCGGGGCTCGCGCCGATCATCTGTCCCTTGGCGCGAATGTCTTCCAGCTGCTTCTTGAGCGCCTTGTTCTGCTCGATCAGGTCGCGCCGCTCGAGGGCCTTGTCGACGAGCTTCAGCAGCTGCTCGCGCCGGAACGGCTTGGTGAGGAAGTCGTAGGCGCCGTCCTTCATCGCCTTGACCGCTTCCTCGACGGTGCCGAACGCCGTCAGCAAGATCACGTCGACGTCGGGCCTGATCGCCTTCGCCGCGCGTAGCAACTCGAGGCCGGTCAATCCCGGCATTCTCAGATCCGTCACGATGAGGTCGACGCCGCCGGCCTGCACGCGCTCGAGCGCGGCCCGTCCGTCCGACGCGAGTACCACGCGATAGCCCTCACGGGTCAGCGTGCGCTCGAGGCTCTCGCGCAGTCCCGGGTCGTCATCGGCGACCAGCAGCGTTGCCGGATCAGGCATTGGCCCGCACTCGCTTGAGCGGCAGGCGAATCGTGAACGTCGCGCCGTGGCCGGCCCGGTTGGCCCACCGGATCTCACCGCCGTGCTCCTCGGCGATCTGGCGCGTGATCGAGAGACCGAGCCCGGTGCCCTGGGGCTTCGTGGTGAAGAACTGCTCGAAGAGCCGCGGCTCGACCTCGGCGGCAATGCCTCCGCCCGTGTCGGAAACCGAGATCTCGACCGACTCGCCCTCCAGGCGACTCCCGATCGTGAGCTCGCCGCCGCTCGAGAGCGCCTCCAGGCCGTTCTTGACGAGGTTCAGCACCGCCTGGCGCAGGAGACCGCGGTCGATCTCCATCATGGGCACGGTCGGATCGACCTCGACGCGGACCGTCAATCCCTGGCGGGTGGCGACCGGGCGGATGAAGTCGGCCAGCTCCTGCGCGAGGTGGTTGACGGACTCCTCCTCGAAATGGGGACGCGGGAACCGGGCGAACGCCAGGTATTCCTCGGTCAGCGCGTCGAGCGCGGTGACCTGGTCGCGGATCGCGGCCACGAGGCCCAGCGCCTCCTTCATCTGCTCGTCGCTCGGGTCGCGGACGATGTCCTCGAGCATCGCGGCGTTGAGCTCGATGGCGCTGATCGGGTTGCGGACCTCGTGGGCGATCCGCAGCGAGAGGCGCCCCACCGTCGCCATGCGCTCGGCGACGACCAGCTCCTGCTGCGCCTCCTGGAGCTGCGAGAGCGTGCCTTTCAGCTCCTCGTTGAGGCGCTCGACCTCGGCGCGCGAGCGTCGCTCGCGGTCGGCCACGTGGCCCAGCGCGAACGCCGGCAGCCCGACGAGCCCCATGAGGATCACCACGGCGGTCCACGCGGCCTCCGGCGGGGCGAGCCACGCCGCCGTCCAGTAGAGCAGGCCGGCGACCGCGGTGAGCAGCAGACCGATCCACCGCCCGAAGTAGTAGGCGTTGACGGCGACGAGCGGGAAGAAGAGGTTCACGAACGGACTGTCGCCGCCGCCGGTCATGGCCAGGAGCGCGAAGACCAGCAGCATGTCGATCCCGAGGGCGCCCGCGAAGTACGTCCCGGTCGCGCGCGGGTTCACGGTCACGAGCGCGAAGACGCCGACCTTGTACGCCGCGAACCAGATGACCAGATGATAGAGGTCGATCCGGTGGCGCGGCCGGAGCGGGACGAGCCCGAGCGTGGCGACGCCGCCCACCATGACCACCGCGAGGAGCACGGCGAACGCGCGCTCGTCCCGCTCGAGCAGACGGAAGATCGCGTGCCACGGCTTTCGCTCGGCCGACGTCGCGCCGATCACGAAGTCGAATATAGCATTAGGAGTCGCCGGGTCACGGCCGCGGGCTGCGCCGCCGGACCGCGATGGCGGTCCCGACGGCGATGCCGATGACGGCGAGGAGCCCGAGCCAGCGCTCGACCCGGTGCACGTCCGCGAACACCCACTCGACCTGGTCCGCGAACACGAAGGCGAGCCCGAAGCTGAACGGCACGCCCAGCAGGGCGGCGCCGGCGTCGATCGCGAAGAACTTCCAGAAGGGCACGCGGACGATGCCGGCCGTGAGGAAGACCGCCGCGCGGAGTCCCATCACGTGGCGCGCCGTGAACACGATCTTCACGCCGTGGTTCCGGAACGCCGCGGTCAGCTGCGCTTCGCGCGCCGGGCTCAGCACGAGCCGCACGAGGCGCCAGTTGAGGACCCGCTCACCCCAGTGATGGCCGACCCAGTAGAGGATGGTGTCGCCGGACAGCACGCCGCCGACGCACACGGGCAACGCGACCCACCATCGCAGCGCGGCGGCGCGCGACAGGACGCCCGCGGCGACGATCGGCACCTCTTCGGGTATCGGCGCACCCAATCCAGCGGCCAGGAGCACGAGGAAAAGCCCGGCGTACCTGAGATGCTCGATGAACGTCTCGACCAGATCGCACCTCTGGCAACAATCGGTAGCGGAGGTTGTTGACCAGTGTATACTTCGGCTGTCTGGTGCGGTCGTCGGTTCGTCGTGAACCCTCCTCCCCGTCAGGCCGCGTCCCCGATCTCCTTTCCGAGTTCCGGACGCGCACAGGTTCGGAAGGCAGAAGGAGCCCTTCCATGGCAGTCAAACTCTTCGTCGGCGGTCTCTCATTCTCCACCTCGAACGAGCGCCTGCGCGAGGCCTTCGCGGCCACCGGCAGCGTTGAGTCCGCGAGCGTCGTCACCGACCGGGACACCGGGCGGTCGCGCGGTTTCGGCTTCGTCGAGATGGCGACTCCGGAGGAAGCTGAGCAGGCCATCAGCCGCCTCAACGGCACGAGCCTCGACGGCCGGACGATTCAGGTCGAGAAGGCGAAGGCGCCAGGCACAGGCGGCGGTGGTGGCGACCGGCGCGGCGGTGGTGGTGGTCGCGGCGGCTTCGGCGGCGGTGGCGGCGGCGCCGGTCGCGGCGGCTCCCGCGGCGGTCGCTGGTAAGCCGACTCACACCCCCTTAACTCTCATCGAGCACCCAGGGCGGTAGGCGGAACCTTGCCCACCGTCCTGCACACCGAGTCCTCCCACGGGCACGGGGGCCAGGAAATCCGCACTCTTGCGGAGACGCGCTGGCTCTTGGACCACGGCTGGGGCGCCTTGATCGTTTGCCAGCCGGGCAGCCCGCTTCTCGCCGAGGCACGGGCGACGGCAATCCCAGCGGTCGCGATTCGCATGCGCGGCGCGGCAGACATCGGCGCCCTCTTCCGTCTGCGGCGCTTCATGCGCGCGCGGGACGTGAGCCTGATCCACACCCACAGCTCCATCGACAGCTGGCTTGGCGGGATCGCGGCGCGGTCGCTCGGTCGGCCCGTCGTGCGGAGCCGACACGTGTCGATCCCGATCCGCCGGCGGCGCGCCCTCGTCTATCGGCTCGCCGATCGGATCATCACCAGCGGCGAGGCCGTTCGCACGCTCGTGATCGCGTCGGGCGTCGCGCCGGAGCGCGTGGTGGCGATCCCCGCAGGCGTCGACGCGGCGCGGTTCCACGGCGCGGTGTCGGGCAAGCGCGTGCGTGACGAGCTCGAGCTGCCGCCGGGCGCCGCCTTGGTGGGCCTCGTCGCCAACGTGCGCGGCTCGAAGGGGCACAACGTATTCCTCGAGGCGGCCCGCGCGGTGCTCGCGGTGGCGCCCGACACGCGCTTCCTCATCGTCGGCGCGGGCGTCGGCTTCGACGAGGTGCGCGATCGCGTCCGACAGATGGGGCTGGAGGCATCCGTGCACCTCACCGGGTTCCGCCGGGACATCCCAGAAGTGATGGCGGCGCTCGACGTGCTGGCGCTCCCCTCGATCCGGTCGGAGGCGATCCCTCAGGTAATTCCCCAGGCTCTCGCGGTCGGTACGCCCGTCGTGGCCTCGACAGTCGGTGGAAGCCCCGAGCTGATCCGCGACGGCGAGAACGGCCGCCTGGTGCCCCCGGCGGACCCGGGCGCACTCGCCGCCGCGATCCTGGACCTGCTCCGCGACCCCGAGCGCGCGCGGGCGATGGCGCGGGCCGGCCAGGCCATGGTCCGCGAGCGGTACACGATCGACGCCACGATGGCGCGGACCGCGGACGTCTACCGCGCGCTGGTCCCGCGTGAGGACTTGGCTATATAACAATACTTTGATATAAGAATTCTCATGAGCGCGCCGCCGCCGCCCCCCGATCTCCCGTCCTTCAAGGCGGAGTTCTTCAAGGCGCTGGCGCACCCCATCCGTATCCGGATCCTCGAGATCCTCCGGGCCGGCGAGCGCAGCGTGCAGGAGCTCCAGGCCCGCCTCGAGCTCGACCAGTCGACCGTGTCGCAGCAGCTGGCTGTCCTGCGCGCCAAGCACGTGGTCACCGCCCGCAAAGAGGGGACCACGGTCCGCTACGCGATGCGCGACGTGCTGGTCGGCGAGCTCCTCGACGTCGCGCGACAGATCTTCAACACCCAGCTGGCCGGGACCCAGACGATGCTTCGCGCGCTCCGCCAGGAAGCGCGTCGGTCGACGCGGCGCTGACCGATGCTCCGCCAACTGTGGACCGCGCTGCGCACCGGCATCGTGACCGAGCCCCCGGCGCGCGTGTCCGACCTCGAGCGCGTCGGCGAGCGGCTCGCCGCCGAGATCACGCGCGCCTTCGGTCGGTCGCTCCACATCCGCCAGGTCGACGCGGGCTCCCCCAACTGCTGCGAGATCGAGATCAGTGGGCTCACCGGCCCGCACTACGACCTCGAGCGATTCGGTCTCCACTTCGTCGCCTCGCCGCGCCACGCCGACTGTCTGCTGGTGACCGGGCCGGTGACGCGCAACATGGCCGAGCCGCTGCGGCGCACGTGGGAGGCGACGCCCGATCCGAAGCTCGTCATCGCCGTCGGCGATTGTGGGCGTGACGGCGGGTTGTTCCGCGGCTCCTATGCGGTCGCCGGCGGCGTGGCTGACGTGATCCCGGTGGACGCCGTCATCCCGGGGTGTCCGCCGTCCCCGGCGGCGTTGCTGGCCGGTCTGCTCGACGCGATCAGGCGCCGGCGCTGATGGCGCGCCTCGCGTACGGACTCGCCGCGCTCGTCGCGGTCGGCGCCGCCGCGCTCGGCCTCCACGGCATGTTCGGCGGCGCCTTCACGCTCCGGGTCGGATGGCTCGTCCCGCTGGGCGGCCTCCAGCTGACCCTCGACCCGCTCGCCGGATTCTTCCTGCTGGTCATCGCCGTCGGTGTCGCGCCCGCGTCGGTGTACGCGATCGGCTCCGCGGGCGGCGCGCGGCGCGGTCTGGGCGCGTACCTGGTCTTCGTCGTCTCGATGTGCCTGGTGCCGCTGGCCGCGAACATGATGACGTTCGCGATCGCGTGGGAGCTGATGTCGCTCGCCTCCTATCTGCTGGTGCTGCACGAGCGCGAATCGCGCGAGTCGCTCCGGGCCGGCTGGGTCTACGCGGTCATGACCCACGCCGGGCTCGCGTGCCTGCTCGCCGGCATGATGCTGCTCGGCGCCTGGACCGGAAGTTCAGAGTTCGCGGACTGGCGCGCGGCCGCGCCCGGTCTCGGCGGTGGCGCGCGCAGCGTGGCCTTCGTGCTGTTGGCCCTCGGCTTCGCCGGAAAGGCCGGCGTCATTCCGCTGCACGTGTGGCTCCCGCTCGCTCACCCGGCCGCACCGAGCCACGTTTCGGCGCTCATGTCCGGCGTGATGATCAAGCTGGGCGTGTACGGCCTGCTGCGGGCGAGCTTCGACTGGCTCGGCGCCGGGCCCCCGTGGTGGGGCGTCGCCGTCCTGATCGTCGGCGCCGTCTCGTCCGTGATCGGCGTGCTCTACGCGCTGGTCGAGCACGATCTCAAGAAGCTTCTCGCCTTCCACAGCATCGAGAACATCGGGATCATCCTGATCGGCATCGGCGCCGGGCTGCTCTACCAGGGCGCCGGGCTCGAGGCGCTCGCGCTGCTCGGCGTCGTCGCGGCGCTCTACCACACCCTCAACCACGCCGCCTTCAAGGCACTGCTGTTCCTCGGCGCCGGCGCCGTCGTCCACGCCACCGGCACCCGCAACATCGAGGAGATGGGCGGCCTCATCAAGCGGATGCCGTGGACCGCCGCGTGCTTTCTGGTGGGCTCGGCGGCGATCTCCGCGCTCCCGCCGCTCAACGGCTTCGTGAGCGAGTGGCTCACGTTCCTGGCCCTGCTCCAGAACACCCACCTCGCCCGGCCGTCGCTGAGCCTGGCGTTCGCGCTCGGGATCGCGGGGCTCGCGCTGACGGGCGGCCTCGCGATGGCGTGCTTCGTCAAGGCATTCGGCATCACCTTCCTCGCGCTGCCGCGGAGCGAGGCGGCCGCGCGCGCCCACGAGGCGCCGCCGTCGATGCGGATCGCCATGGTCTTGCTGGCCGTCACGTGCGTCGCCCTCGGCCTCGGCCCCACGTGGGTGGTGCCGGCGCTCGCCACGGTCGCCGGCGCGCTGCTGGGCAACACGACGCCCGTCGCCTTCGGCGACTGGCTGACGCTCCGGGTGTCGGACGGATTCGCGACCGGCTCGGCGCTCGCGATCGCCGCCGCCCTCGGCGTGGCGCTGGTCGCGTTGCCGCTCGGACTCCGGGTGGCCGGCGCCTCGCGCCGCCGCCGCGCCTACGAGACGTGGGGCTGCGGCCGGATCGGCCAGACGGCGCGGATGGAATACACCGCGACCGCGTTCGCGAACCCCTTCAAGCGGGTCTTCGACTTCCTCTATCGGCCCACCAAGAAGCTCGACATCGACTTCCATCCGGAGTCGCGCTTCTTCGTCGAGCGCATCGAGTACGAGAACCCGACACGCTCGATCTT
Source organism: Candidatus Rokuibacteriota bacterium (assembly GCA_003221515.1). Classification (GTDB taxonomy): domain Bacteria; phylum Methylomirabilota; class Methylomirabilia; order Rokubacteriales; family CSP1-6; genus AR31. The sequence continues at coordinate 12,860 of QHSI01000029.1, read as the reverse complement.
CGACGACTGGCTCTACCGCCCGGTGCTGGACGGGCTGAGCGGGGTCGCGCGCGCCGCCCGGGCGATCCAGTCCGGCAGCGCGAACCTCTACCTCGCGTACATCCTGGCCGTCCTGCTCATCATGCTGGTGCTCGCGTGATCGCGGCCATCGCGGTGGCTGTCGCGCAGGTGATCGTGGTCGGCGCAGGCGCGCCGCTGCTGGTCGGGGTGCTGCGCACCCTCAAGGCGCGGCTCGTGGGACGGCGCGGCCCCAGTCCGTGGCAACCCTACGCGGACCTCCGCAAGCTCCTCGCGAAGGAGGTCGTCGTCTCGACGACGACCTCGTGGATCTTCCGCGCCACGCCCTACGTCCTGGCCGCGACGATGCTGGTGGCCTCGCTCATCGTGCCGGTATTCCTGGCCCGCCCGCCGCTGGCCTTCCCCGGCGACGTGATCTTGTTGATGTACCTCTTCCTGCTCGGGACCTTCTTCCTGGCGCTGGCCGGCCTCGACGCGGGCAGCGCCTTCGGCGGGATGGGGTCGAGCCGTGAAGTCGCGGTCGCCGCGCTGGCCGAGCCGACGATCATCGTTGCGGTCTTTGCGCTCGCGATGCGCGCCGAGACGATCGACCTCGCCCGAGTGGTGGAGCGATTCTCCCGCGAGCCCCTGCTGGCGGCGAATCCGGCCCACCTGCTGGCATTCGCCGCGTTCTTCATCGTCATGCTCGCCGAGACCGGCCGCCTACCGGTCGACAATCCGGCGACGCACCTCGAGTTGACGATGATCCACGAGGCGATGGTGCTGGAGTATTCGGGCCGCTACCTGGCGCTCGTCGAGTGGGCGAGCGCCATGAAGCTCTGCCTGTTCATGACGCTGCTGGCGAACCTCTTCTTCCCGTGGGGCGCCGGTGGCCTGACGGGCCCGGCGGCGATCCCGCTCGGCGTCCTGGTGCTGGCCGGCAAGCTCGTGCTGCTCGTGATCGCGCTCGCGGTGCTGGAGACGACCGTCGCGAAGCTGCGCCTCTTCCGCGTCCCCGAGCTACTGGCCGGTTCGTTCGCGCTGGCGATTCTCTCGGTCATGGCGGTGGTCCTGGTCTGATGACGACGGTCTCGAACCTCCTCGCGTTCTTCGGCCTGGTCGTCACGCTGCTGATCGTCTGGCGGCAGAGCTGGCCGGCCCGGCGGCGGCTCTTCGTCGCGCAATCGCTGCTGCTGGCCGCGCTGGCGAGCGCCGTCGGCCTGTTCGCCCACCGGCGCGCGCTGCTCCTCGTCGCCGCGGTCGTCGTCGTGGTCAAGGCGTGGGTGATCCCCCGCGTGCTCTCGCGCATCGGCGCTGGCGCGCCGGTGCGCCCGATCGCGCCCGGCCGGTCGTCGGGGATGTCCGTCCTCGTCGCCGGCGCCCTCGTCGTCGTCGCCTACGTGATCATGCTGCCGGTCACGGCGGCGGCCGAGCTGCCGACCGAGGGCGCGATCCCGCTGGCGTTCGCGATCGCGCTCATCGGGCTCTTCTTGTGCGTCACCGGACGCGACGCGCTCGGGCACATCCTCGGCTTCCTCGTCTTCGAGAACGGGATCTTCGGCCTGGCGATCCTCGCCACCTACGGCTTGCCCGGCATCGTCGAGGCCGGCGTGTTCCTCGACGTGCTCGTGATCGTCCTGATCATGGAGGCGGTCGTCGTCGAGGTGCGCCGCGAGCACGACTCGATCGAGGTAGACCGGCTGCGGGAGCTGCGCGGATGACGCTCATCGTCCTCCTCGCCGTTCCGCTCGTGGGGGCGCTGGTTCTCTGGCGCGCTTCGGGCTCGCGGGCCACGGTCCTCCACGGCCTCACCAGTGCGTTCACGCTGGCCGCGGCCCTCGGCGTCGCCGTCCAGGTGAACCGCGGCGGGCCGCTGGCCGCCGTCGATGGCCTCCTCCGCGCCGACGCGCTCTCCGCCTGGATGATCGCCCTCATCGGCGTCGTCGCGGCGCTCGCCGCCACCGAGGCGCCGGCGTACCTCCGCCCCGACGCGCCGGGCCGCTTCTATCCGCTCTTCCACCTCTTCGTCTTCACGATGCTGCTGGCCGTCTCCACCGACGACGTCGGACTCATGTGGGTCGCGATCGAGGGCACCACGCTCGCCTCGGTCTTTCTCGTGAACTTCGAGCGCACCCGGTCCTCGCTCGAGGCCTCGTACAAGTACCTGCTGATCTGCTCGGTCGGCATCGCCGTCGCGTTCCTGGGCACCGTCCTCGTGTACTTCGCCGGGATCCAGCAGTTCGGCGACGAGGCCCACGCGCTGCGCTGGACGACGGTCGTGCGGCTGGCGCCGGGGCTGGCGCCGCGGGTCATCGAGCTGGCGTTCGTCTTCCTCGTCGTGGGCTACGGCACCAAGGCCGGGCTCGCGCCGATGCACACCTGGCTCCCCGACGCCCACAGCGAGGCGCCGGCGCCCGTGAGCGCGCTCATGTCGGGCGTGTTGCTGAGCGTGGGCGTCTACGCGGTCCTCCGCTTCAAGCCGGTCGTCGATCTCGCGGCGGGGCCGGAGTTCGCCCGGCGCATCCTGCTGGCGCTCGGACTCGTGTCGATCGCCGTCGCGGCCGCGTTCCTGTGGACGTCGACGAACTACAAGCGCACACTCGCGTACTCGAGCGTCGAGCACATCGGGCTCGTCTGCCTGGGGCTCGGCTTCGGCGGCGTCTGGGGCACCGCCGGTGCCCTGCTCCACATCGCGAACCACGCCCTGGCCAAGTCGGTCCTGTTCGTCCTGTCCGGGCGGATCCGCAAGGCCTACGGCTCGACCGAGATTTCGGCGGTGAGCGGTCTGATGGGGCCCATGCCGTTCACCGGCGGAGGCTTCCTCGCGGCGATGCTGGCGCTCCTCGGCCTGCCGCCCTTCGGCCTCTTCGTCAGCGAGGTCATGATCTTCGCCGCCGGCTTCACGCAGGGCTTCCCCTTCATCGCGGCCGTCGGGCTGATCTTGTTCGTGATAGCGTTCGCGGGCCTCCTGCGCACGACGCACGCGATCCTCTACGGCGCGCCATCATCGCGGCACCCCGTCGTGGAGGCCGGCGGCTGGCCTCGCGCGATTCCTCTGGCGGGTGCGCTCGCGCTGCTCCTGCTCACCGGGCTCGCGTGGCCGCCCGGGCTCGCGGCCACGCTCGACCGGGTCGCGGCGATCGTGGCGCGCTGACATGCCCCCGGCGCCGAGTACGTCCGAATCGTTCGAGCGGGCCGCGCTCGAGGCGGGCGCGACGCTGGTGACGCCGTCGTTGCCCGGGGCGATCGCGTGCCGGCTGTCCAGCGCGGGGATCCCGGCGTTCGCCGATCGCCTGGCCGAGCTCGGCGCTCACTGCCAGTTCCTCGCGGCGACCGACACGCGATCCGACTATGGTGACTTCACGCTCGTCTACGTGTTCGCGCCCGCGCGACTGAGGCCCGCCGTCGTCGTCCGCGTGTCGGTGCCCGCGTCGACCGCGTCGTTCCCGTCGCTGGCCACGCGCTCGTTCGCCGCGAGCCGGTTCGAGCGCGAGATCCACGACCTGCTCGGCCTGGTTCCCCTCGGCCACCCCGATCTCCGCCGTCTCGCCCTCCATCAGTTCTGGCCGGCGGACTACCACCCGCTGCGTCGCGACGTGACCGCGCGCACCGACTTCGTCGACGCGGGTGAGGCGTTCCCGTTCCGCCGCGTCGAAGGCGAGGGCATCTACGAGATCACCGTGGGGCCCGTCCACGCCGGCATCATCGAGCCCGGTCACTTCCGATTCAGCGTCGAGGGCGAGACGATCGTCAACCTCGAAACCCGACTCGGCTTCGTCCACAAGGGCACCGAAAAGCTCTTCGAGACGCTTCCGTTCGAGCGGACGCCGGCGCTCGCCGAGCGCGTCTCCGGCGACACGGCCGTCGGCCACGCGCTCGCCTACTGCCAGGCCCTCGAGGCGCTCACCGGCTGCGCCGTTCCCGCCCGCGGGGCGTGGCTGCGCGTCGTGCTCCTGGAGCTCGAGCGCCTCTACAACCACGTCGGCGACGTGGGCATGATCATCAACGACACCGGCTTCGCCTTCGGCCACGCGCATTGCTTCCGGCTCCGTGAGGAGCTGCTCAGATTGAACGCGCGGCTCACCACCCACCGTCTCCTCCGCGGCGCCGTCGTGCCGGGCGGGGTCGCGGAAGCCGTCGGCGCCCCGGCGCTGAAGGACGTCGCGAAGACGGTCGAGCGCCTGGTCACCGAATTCGTCGAGATCGTGGGCGTGTGCCTCGCCAACACGACGGTGCTCGAGCGACTCCAGGGCACCGGGCGGCTCACGACGCCGATCGCGAGGGGGATGCAGGTCGTCGGGCTCGTCGGGCGCGCGAGCGGCATCGACGCGGACGCGCGGCGCGATGCCCCGTTCGCGGCGTACGCCGAGCTCGAGGTGCGCGCGCCGGTCTACGCGGAAGGCGACGTGTGGGCGCGGACCATGGTGCGCCTGGACGAGGCGCGCGAGGCCACGCGGCTGATCCGGGCCGCGGCCGACCGCGATCCCGCCGGGCCCACGCGCGTCCCGCTGCCCGCGATGACGGCCGGCGCGCAGGGCTTCGGTCTCGTCGAGGCGTGGCGGGGCCCCGTCTGGCACTGGGTGCTGGCCGACGGGCCGGCGTCGCTCCGGCGCGTGAAGATCGTCGATCCGTCGTTCCGGAACTGGCCGGCGCTCGAATATGCGGTGCTGAAGAACATCGTCCCGGACTTTCCGCTCTGCAACAAATCGTTCAACCTCTCGTACTCCGGCAACGACCTGTGAGAGACCGCGCGGCGGGCACGCTCGGCGAGGCTAGCGGAGGGGCCGCGCCGAGAAGAGCCGCAGGTCGGCCTGGGCGCGCCGCTCGTGGCTCTCGATCGCGAAGCCCGCCCGCTCCACGGTGTGCTCCGTCTCGCGGTTCGGGCGGCAGCCCCCGCTCACGCGCGTCCACAGCGGTTGGACCCGGTCCTGGAACGCGGCCTTCCATCGTCGCTGGGATCGAACGTGCTCGAGCATGCGGAGCCGTCCGTTCGGATGGAGCACGCGCCTGACCTCGGCCAACCCGCGCGCGGGGTCGGGCACGCTGCAGAAGACGAGGCTCGACACCACGGTGTCGAAGACGCCGGCCCGGAACGGGAGCGCCTCCGCGCTGGCGCACACCAGCGGCACTCGCCGCGCGCGGCGCCGGGCGCGAACGAGCGAGCCGAAGGCGGGGTCGAGCCCGATCGCGCGCACCGCCGGATCGTAGAGCGCCAGGCCGCGACCGGTGCCGCACCCAAGGTCGAGCGTGCGCCCGCGCGCGCCGTCGGCGAGCGATCGCCGCCAGGGGCCGAGCCCGCTGCGCTCGATCAGGGCGCAGAGCGCGTCGTAGAGCCACGGGATCTGCTCGAGACCGCGCACCCCTCACGCCTGCGGAAAGATGACGAGCGCGCCGGTGTAGTTGTGGAAGAAGTTGCGGCGGCCGATCGGCGCGAACTCGCCGTTGCCGAAGAATCCGACCAGCGGGAATTCGCCGAGACGCGCGCGGATCAGCGCGACGTCGTGGTCGGGCGCGCCGAAGAGCCCGCGCCCGCGGCCGGCGCAGTCGAAGTAGCAGCCGAAGGCCGGCCGCCGGCCGTCCAGGCGCGCCGCCACCTCCCCGAGCATCGCGACGAGATCGTCCCGCGACGCCGCCGCGTCGCGGATCTGGAACTGCACGGTCTGCCCGACGCGCACGCGCTCGCCTACCGCGAGCGCGCCGCTGCGCTGGTCGGCGCCGACGAGGTTGCGCACGAGAAAGTCGCCGCGCTCGAGCGGGGACTTGGCCGGATCCATCGCCAGGCCGGCGAACACGCCCGCGCGCTGGATGCGCGCCTCGCCGTCGGGGAACGAGTGAACGGCCTCTGCGAGCATCTCCAGCGCGGATCGATTCGCGATGCGCTCGATCACGTTCGCCTCGGCGCGCGTGATGACGTAGGGCTCGCCGATCGGCGTGCAGCCCTGCGTGACGCCGATGATCGGCGTCAGGCCCGCCAGCGCGACCCCGGCGAGGGCGCCCTGCGCGACCTCGGTGTTGTGGAGCTCGAACATCGGCTCGCCGGCGGCGAGCGCGCCGAGCACGGGCACGAAGCCGAGGGCGTCGTGGAGCTGGGTCAAGAGCGCCGGCGGGTTGCACCCGATCGCGTCCGGCAGCACCAGAACGCACCCGCCTTCGGCGACGGTGGCGCCGATCCGCTCGGCCAGCTCGGTCCCGAGATCGGGGCGCTCGCCCTGCCCCTCCAGCAGGAAAGGTGTCGCGACCAGGCGCTCGGACCGGATCACGAGGACGGCGACGGCCGACTCGCCCTCGACCTCTCGCTTCTCGGTCAAGACGCCGACGCCGTCACAGCCGAGGACGACTGGCGCGCCGGTGACGCGCCGGACCGCGTGCAGGAGGGCGTGCGCGTGGCCGTACGCGTCGCCGGTGACGAAGACGAGCGCCAGGTCGGCGCGATCGGCTCCACTGTTCGCGAGCGCGTGGAGCGACGCCTCGAGCGCGGCGTTGTCGGCCGTCCCGCCGACGGCGAGCCCGGATCCGGCGGCCACCATGGGTGGACTCTAGCACTTTGTTGTTACACTTCGGGCCGGGGCCTCCGGATCCGCGCGTCGGCGTCGTGGGCGATCGCGTGAAGCTCGGCGGCAAGGCCGTCACGGTCCTGCGCGGCGAGCTGCTCGACACGGCGAGGCGCTAGAGCCGGTACAGCATCCAGTAGACGAGCACGCCGGTCACCGACACGTAGAGCCAGAGGGGGAGCGTCCAGCGCGCAATCCTCACGTGCCGCGCAAAGCTCTCCCGGAGCGCGTGATAGACGGTGGTGAGGGCCAGCGGGACGATCACCGCCGCCAGCGCGATGTGCGAGACGAGCAGCGGGAAGTAGACCAGCCGGATCCAGCCCTGCCCCCCGAAGGGACGCGAGCCCGCCAGCGAGTGGTAGGTCACGTAGGAGACGAGGAACAGCGTCGACACCACGAGCGCCGAGACCATGCACGTCTTGTGCGCGGTGACACGGCGTCGGCGGATGAAGAGCCAGCCGCCGGTCAACAGCGCAGCGCTCGTCGCGTTGAGGCACGCGTTGAGCAGGGGCAGCGCGGCGACCCAGGCCGGCCCGGCGCTCGGCGGCTGATGGCCAAGGAGCAGATAGCCGACCAGGCCGACGATTGCGACGGACATGCCGGCGATCACGAGGAGCGCGAACCGGTCTCTCACGGCGCCGCCGTCCTCACCGCGAGGTCACGAAGAAGGCGGCCGCCGCCAGCGACATGAGAGCCGTCGCCGACCAGCCCAGCACGTTGAGCCAGATCCCATTCGAGTGCTCGCCCATGATCGCGCGGTTGTTGCTGACGAGCATGACGAGGAGCAGGAGCGGCGGCGCCAGCAGCCCGTTCAGGACGGCGGAGAAGAAGAGCATGCGGATCGGGTTCGTTCCCGACAGATCCAACAGCATCCCCGCGGCGACGGCTCCCGCGAAGACTAGGTAGAAGCGCGAACCACGCCGCGGCGAGAGATCGAGCCCCGAGCGCCACCCGAACACCTCGGCGACGGCGAAGGACGCCGACCCCGCCAGGACCGGAATCGCGAGGAGCCCGGTGCCGACCAGGCCCAGCGCGAACAGGAGATAGGCGGCGTCGCCGGCCAGCGGTCGGAGCGCCTCGGCGGCCTCGCGCGCGCTCTGGATCTCGCGCCGTCCGGCGCCGTAGAGCGTGGCGCCGGTCCCGAGGATGATGAAGTACATCACGAGATTCGAGAAGCACATGCCAGTGACGACGTCGAGCCGCGCGTCGCGCAGCTCGTGCGGCGTCGCGCCCTGCCGCTCGGCCAAGGTCTGCCGGCCGCGAGCTTTTTCTTCCTCAACCTCCTGAGAGGCCTGCCAGAAGAAGAGGTAGGGCGAGATCGTCGTGCCGAGGACGCCGACGAGCGTCGAGACGTAGAGCGGGTCCCAGCGCAGGCTCGGCACGAGCGTGGCGACGAGGACCTCGTGCCACGCCGGCTTCGCCAGCAGCGCCGCCGCGACGTAGGCGAACAGCACCGCGGTCAGCCACTTGAGATACCGGGCGAAGCGTGCATAGCTCGTGTAGACGGTCACCAGACAGATCACGAGACCGAAGACCGGGACGCACACCAGCGGCGGCACGCCGGTGAGCAGCGCCGTCGCGTCGGCCATGCCCGCGAGGTCGGCGGCGATGTTGAAGACGTTGGCGACCAGAAGCAACAGGCACGCGACGTAGAGGAACGGGCGCGGATAGTGACGCCGCACCGCTCCGGCGAGGCCGCGCCCGGAGACGAGGCCGATACGCGCACAGATGAGTTGCACGGCCGCCATCAGCGGCAGGGTCGCCATCGCCGTCCACAGCATCCCGTAGCCGAGCGAGGCGCCGGCGACGGAGTAGGTCGTGATCCCGCTCGGGTCGTCGTCCGACGCGCCGGTGACGAGCCCGGGCCCGAGCAGCTTGAAGTAGCGGGCGACCGGATTGTGAGTGTGCCGCTCGGGCTCGCGCGTGTCGACCATGAGGACGTCCCATTATGCCCCGCACCACGAGCGCAGGTTTCGGCTAACATGGCCGGCGATGAGACGCGCATGAGCGGATTCGCCGACTACGAGCGCTACGACGCGCTCGGCCTCGCCGAGCTGGTGCGGCGGCGCCAGGTCTCGCCGGGCGAGCTGCTCGACGCCGCGATCGCGCGCGTCGAGGCGCGCAACCGCGCGGTCAACGCGGTGACGATGGAGCTCTACGACTACGGGCGGCGGGCGATCGCCGATGGCCTGCCCGACGGGCCATTCAGGGGCGTGCCGTTTCTCATGAAGGACCTGACCGCGGCGATCGCCGGCGTCCGGATGACGCGGAGCTCCCGGTTCTTCGCCGACGCGCCCGCGCCCACCGCCGACAGCGAGCACGTGAGGCGGCTCAAGCGCGCCGGCCTCGTCATCTTCGGCCGCACCAACACGTGCGAGCTCGGGCTCTCCCTCACCTGCGAGCCGCAGCTCCACGGCCCCACGCGCAATCCCTGGGATCCGACGCGGATCTCGGGCGGGTCGAGCGGCGGCGCGGCCGCCGCGGTGGGCGCGCGCATGCTCCCGATGGCACACGCGACCGACGGCTTCGGCTCGATACGCGCGCCGGCGGCGTGCTGCGGGCTCGTCGGCCTCAAGCCCACGCGCGGGCGCAACACAATGGCGCCGTACCTGGGCGAGGGGCTCGGCGGGCTCTCGGCCGAGCACGCGGTGACGCTCTCGGTGCGCGACTCGGCCGCCCTGCTCGACGCGACGTGCGGCCCGGGCGCGGGCGATCCCTACGCCGCGCCGCCGCCGGCGCGCCCGTTCCGCGACGAGGTGGGCGCCGCGCCCGGCACGCTGCGGATCGCGTGGACCAGCCAGGCACCCAACGGCGCCAAGCTCGAGGCCGAAAGCCTGCGCGTGCTCGGCGAGGCCGCGAGGCTCTGTGCCGAGCTCGGCCATCGCGTGGAGCAGGCCGACCCGGCGATCGATCGCGCGGCGGTGGTCCCGACGTTCCTGACGCTCGCGTCGGCGAACACCGTCGTGAACCTGGCCAGCCATCCGACGAAAGGCCGCGCGGCCCGCGCAGACGAAGTTGAGAAGGTCACCTGGGCGACCGCGAAGCTCGGCGAGAAGGTGAGCGGCGCCGACTACGTGAGCGCGACCCAGGCCGCGCATCGGCTCGGCCGTCAGACGGCCGCGTTCCACGCCGACTGGGACGTGCTGCTCACGCCAGGCCTGGCGACGCTGCCGCCGAAGCTCGGCTGGATCGACATGATGATGGACGACGTCGACGAGTACTGGCAGCGGGTGTTCACGTTCTCGCCGTTCACCGTGTGGTTCAACATCACCGGGCAGCCCGCGATGATGCTGCCGCTCGGCCACACGGCCGACGGGCTGCCCGTCGCCGTGCAGATCGTCGCCCGCTACGGCGACGAGGCGACGCTGTTCCGCCTGGCCGCGCAGCTCGAAGCCGCGCGTCCCTGGTTCAGTCGGAAACCCGCGCTCGTTTCCTGATCCAGGAGCGCCGCGGCGCTACGCCGCGAGCGTGAACCGGTGGCCGCCGCCCTCGCGGACGATGTAGCCCGGATGCGGGAAGTGCGCGGCCAGGATCATCGTGCCCGAGTCGGCGTGGCGCTCGACGAACGCGCGGCGCGTGGCGCGCGCCTGCGCCGCGTCGTAGCAGAACCGGCTCGACCACTGGGGCTCGGCGACCTGCACGGTCCGGTGCATGAGGTCGCCTGAGAACACGGCCGTCCCGGCGGCGGTGGTCAGGCGTACGCAGACGTGGCCCGGCGTGTGACCCACCCACGGCTCGAATCGAAGATACTGATCGACCGCGTAGTCGCTGTCGACGAGCACGGCCTGACCCGCCTCGACCACCGGCACGACGCTGTCGGCGATGCAGCCCGATTCCTCTTTGCCGGCGTCGCTCTCGTACTTCCAAAACTCCCACTCGGCGCCGGCGATGACGTACTTGGCCGTCGGGAACGTCGGGGCCCAGCGCGCACCGTCCCAGCGCGTGTTCCAGCCGACGTGATCCACGTGCAGGTGGGTGCACAGGACGAAGTCGACGTGATCGGGCGTGACGCCCGCCGCGGCGAGGTCGTCGAGGTAGGAGCTCTTGCGCATGTGCCAGGCGGGCGAGCCGTTGCGGTTCTTGTCGTTGCCGACCCCGGTGTCGATCACGATGGTGTGCCGCGGCGTCCGCACGATGTAGCTCTGGATCCGCGACGCGAGATCGCCGGTCCGCTCGTCGAAGAAGTGCGGCTTGAGCCAGGGATGGTGAGCGGCGATCCGGTCCGGAGTCGAGTCGGGCAGCATGGACGCGGTCGGGAACGACGACCGGTCGATCTCGATCACCCGCGAAATCGTCACGTCACCGAGCTTGATCGTCGGCATGGACGCCCCCTTCATTGGCTCGACTCCCGCGTGCTAGGGTAGCGGCAAAGGAGGGCTTATGCGCGGCGTAGTTTTTCTCGGAGGCCGAAAGCTCGAGCTTCGTGATTTCCCGGACCCGACACCGGGTCCCGGCGAGGTCGTCGTCGCCATGAAGGCGTCGGGAATGTGCGGCAGCGATCTGCACCCGTACCGCGCCGTCGGCAACGCTGCGGCGGCGCTGGGCCTGGGCGGCACGGGCGGACCGGTCGTCGCCGGCCACGAGCCGTGCGGCGTCGTCGCCGGGCGCGGGCCGGGCGTCGCCGACGCCGACGCGCCGACGGGCCAGCGCGTGATGGTCCACCACTACAAGGGCTGCGGCCGCTGCAAGCACTGCCGCGTCGGCTGGGCGCAGCTCTGCCGCCAGGGCATCGTCGTGTACGGCATGACGGGCCACGGCGGGCACGCGCCGTTCATGACGGCGCCCGCGTACACGCTCGTCCCGCTGCCCGAGTCGCTCACCTTCGAGGAGGGCGCGGCGATCTCGTGCGGGACCGGCACCGCGTACGGTGCGCTCAAGCGCCTGGACGTCTCCGGCCGCGACACGCTCGCGGTCTTCGGCCAGGGGCCGGTCGGGCTCAGCGCGACGCTGCTCGGGCGCGCGATGGGCGCCCGGGTGATCGCGATCGACGTCGCCCCCGAGCGGTTGGCCCTCGCGCGCGAGTTCGGCGCCGAGGCGGTCATCAACGCGAAGGAGACGGACCCGGTCGCCGCGGTCCGCGAGCTCACGCACGGCGAGGGCGTCGAGACGGCGATGGACTGTACGGGTAACCCGGACGCGCGCGTGGCCGCGGTGCGCAGCGCCACGACCTGGGGCCGCGTGGCGTTCGTCGGCGAGGGCAACACGACGACGTTCGACATCAGCCAGGACATGATCCGGCGCCAGCTGACGATCCACGCATCGTGGACGTTCTCGAGCGTGGGCCAGGCCGAGTGCGCGAAGTTCATCGCCGACCGCAAGGTGAGCCTCGGACGTCTGCTCACCCACCGCTTCCGGCTCGAGCAAGCGGAGGAGGCCTACCGCCTCTTCGACACGCAGACCACCGGCAAGGGAGTTTTTCTGTTCTAGATGGGGGGCCCCGAAGGGCCCCCCAAGCCCCCCGCGCTCGGACCCGCCCCGGCTGTGCCGGGGCGCGCCTCGATTTTCCGATAGGTCCTCAGCGCGCTGCGGCGTCGCCGAGGAGCTTCTCGACGATCACGCAGTCGCGCCACTCGACGCCGAGCTTGCCGTGGCGCTGATAGGTTCCGACGACCCGGAAGCCCGCGCGTTCGTGCAGGACGAGGCTCGCGGTGTTCTCCGGGAAGATCCGCGAGACCAGCTTCCAGAAGCCACGCGCCTCGTACTCTCGGAACAGCGCTTCGAGCGCGACGCGGCCGGCGCCGGAGCCGCGCGCGGCGCGGTCGACGTACACCGAATGCTCCGCGACGCCCGCGTACGCCGGCCGGCCGCGATAGGGCCCGGCGGTCGCCCACGCCACGACGACGCCATCACGCTCGACCACGACGGTGGGAAACCGATCGCCCTTGTCGGCCAGCTGTGCCGCGATCTGGGCGGCCGTCCGCGGCTCGGTCTCGAAGGTGGCCACCCGCTCTTCGATGCCCTGGTTGTAGATGCGGGCGATGGCGGCCGCGTCGCCGACGACGGCCAGGCGCGCGATCGTCATCGCCCGTGTCGCCATCGCTAGAACGGCAGGATCTTCAGAATCGGGTCGAGGTTCTTCGGGTCGGGCTTGAGCTGACCCACCGGGAAGCTCTTCACGGCCGCGACGACGGCGTCGTTGATCGGTGTCTTCACGCCCACGCGCCGCCCCTGCTGGCAGACGTAGCCGTTCAGGTACTCGATCTCGGTGCGGCGCCCGCGCATCACGTCTTGCAGGAGCGAGGGCCGCCCGCCACCGCGCCGCGCGCCCTCGGCGGCGACGTCCGCCTCGACCTCCGCGAACCCGCGTCCCTC
>QHSI01000028.1 GCA_003221515.1 Candidatus Rokuibacteriota bacterium | reverse complement strand
GCCCAGATCTTCGGCTTCACCGACTGCCAGGAGACGCGCAAGGCACAGCGCTTCTTCAAGGAGCGCGGCGTCACCGTCCACTTCGTCGACATGAAGGAGCGGCCGGCGGCGCGCGGCGAGCTGCGCCGCTTCGAGGAAACGTTCGGGGCCGCGGCGCTGATCGACCGCGAGGGCGCGCGCTTCAAGGCGCTCGGCCTGCGCGTCGCCGGCGACTCGCCCCAGCGCCTGCTGGAAAAGGCGCTGACGGAGCCGCGGTTGCTCCGGACACCGCTCGTCCGCTGCGGCGGGCGCGTCGCGATCGGCCACGCGCCCGAGGCGTGGCAAATGTGGATCGACGCGGAGAAGCAAGGGACTGCATCGCAGAGCGGCGGCAAGCCGGCATGACGCCGCGCCCGTTCAGCATCCACGTGGACGACGCGGTGCTGACCGATCTGCGCGCCCGGCTCGCGCGCGTGCGCTGGCCGGACGAGCCACCGGACGCCGGCTGGAAGTTCGGCACGAGCCTCGCCTACATGAAGGAGCTGGTCGACTACTGGCGCGCGAGCTACGACTGGCGTCTTCACGAGGCACGGCTGAACCGGCTGCGACAGTTCACCGTGGACCTGGGCGGGATCGACCTCCACTTCATCCACGAGCCCGGCGTCGGTCCGGCGCCCATGCCTCTGCTGCTCTCGCACGGCTGGCCGGGATCGATCGTGGAGTTCGAGCGCCTCATCCCGATGCTGACCGATCCGGCGCGCTTCGGCGGCGACCCGGCCGACGCCTTCACGGTCGTGGCGCCGTCGCTGCCGGGCTACGGCTTCTCGTTTCGCCCGAACCAGCCGCGCTTCGGCGTCGAGGAGATCGCCGATGTCTTCGCGCGTCTCATGGGCGATGTGCTCGGCTATCGCCGCTACGCCGCCCAGGGCGGCGACTGGGGTGCCTTCGTCACCTCGCGGCTCGGGCTCCAGTATCCGGAGCGGCTGGCCGGCATTCACGTGAACCTGCTCGCGGTCCGCCGCGACCCGGCGCTGCCCGACTCGCCGACCGACGAGGAGCGCGCGTACATCAAGCAGCTCCAGCACTGGCAGCGCGAAGAGACGGGCTATCAGTGGATCCAGGGGACCAAGCCCCAGACGCTCGCCTACGGCCTCAGCGATTCGCCCGTCGGGCTCGCGGCCTGGATCGTGGAGAAGTTCAGGACGTGGAGCGACTGCGATGGCGACGTCGAGCGGCGCTTCTCGAGGGACACGCTGCTGACGAACGTGACGCTCTACTGGGTGACCGGCGCGATCAACTCCTCGTTCTGGCCCTACTACGCGCGCTTCCACCGACCGTGGCCCATCCCGGACGGCAAGCGCGTGACCGTTCCGACGGCCTACGCGGCGTTCCCGCGCGAGATCCTGCTACCGCCGCGCGCGTGGGCCGAGCGCACCTACAACATCCAGCGCTGGACCCCGATGCCCGCGGGCGGCCACTTCGCCGCCCTCGAAGAACCCGAAGCCCTCGCCACCGACATCCGCACCTTCTTCCGCCCCCTCCGCTAACCCCCGCTCGCGCGCCCGCGTCAACGCCGGCGCGAGCCAGGCGCTACGCCCGCGACCAGCGCAGGCCGCATCAAGCTCCGAGCCCGTGACAACGACAAGCCCGCGCGCTGCAAGCCTCTGCGCGCGGCCGCGCCGCCGTGCTGCCGTGCCAATCCTGAAGAGCTCACGCTTACGAGGGAGAGAGAGCGGAGACGGCGGAGGGAGACGGGTGGTGGGCGGGGTCGCAGCGACCCGTTCCCTCCAAGCGACGACGGACGCACGGCGCCCGGATGGAGCCCGGCCGCAAAGGGGATGCGGACGCGTGCCGCGTGGTCGCGCGACCCCGTCCGCCACCCGTCGCCCTCCGCCGACGCCGAGCGCTATGAACCGATGAGCTTGCGTGCTTTCGCGGCGTTGCCCACGGTGATGACGACGGTAGCTCCCCCGCGCCCCGCGGTCGTAGCGTACGCGGACCTGATGTTGACCCGTCCGCGAGCCAGCTTCTCGACGAGCCGCGCGAGCGCCCCGGGCTTGTTGCGCAAGCGCTTGGCGAACGCGACCTCCTCGACGAACCGCACGCGCGACTTGCGTAGCGCGCGTTTCGCGACGACCGGGTTGCTGACGGTCATCCGGATCTTGCCGCGGCCCGCCGCCTCGGCGGCCGACAGCGAGAGGATGTTGACGCGGGCGTCGGCCAGCGAGCGGCTGATGCCGGCCAGGACGCCGGGTTTGGACTTGAGTGACAGGACGAGCTGAGTGGTCTTGGCCATCGCGCGTCTCCTTCTTTTCCGTCTCAGTGAGCTGCACGCTTCCAGATGTTGCGACAGCGGGTCTCGGTCACCAGCAGGGCCATCGCCAGCGAGCCCGCCGCCAGTGCCAAACATACGCCGAATGCGGCCCGATAGCCCCCTTCTGGATAGATCCGGACCCCGGCCGCCTCGAGGCCAGCGCCAACTCGCGTCGAGGATCGTGCCCAGCCGCCGGTACCACGAGCACGACCGCGCGGGCGCCGACCGCCACGACGTCAGCGCGTGTAAGCGGGGAACACGCGCTGCACGCGGGCCGGGTCATTGATCGCGAGCATGCCGGCCACGAGGCGGCGCGCCGCGCCCCGCACCGCGACGAACGTGATGCGGGCCGTCGCGACGACGGCGCCGTCGATCCGCGCCTCGACGTCGGTGTCCCAGTAGCGCTGGTCGCCGGCGCGCGCCTGCACCGCGGCGCGCGCACCGCGCACCACGACGGGCGAGCCGAACGGCGCGGTTCCGTGGAGCGTCACCCGCAGCTCGGTCGTCATGCCGGACTCGCCGGTCTCGAGCGCGCCGAGCCAGAAGGCGGCCTCGTCGAGCAGTGCGGTCAGCGCGGCGGGCGCCAGCGATCCGTCGGCCCGGCGAAACCCGTCGCGCGGGCGCCACGTCGCCCGCACCGCGTCCTCGTCGAATCCGAGCTCGGCGCGCAGACCGAGCGCGTTGTCGGTGCCGCACGCGAAGCACGCGCGCGAGATCGGCAGTGGCTGCGCCCCGTCACGGTCGGGCGCGCGCGGATGGGGCGGCGCCGCGGAGGCCGGTGCGACGCGGCCGTCGACGAGGATGCCGGTGCCGTCGGCGAGGACGAACGTTTCGGTCGTGTCGGCGCGCGTCCGGGCGATCGTCAACGGCGCGCCGAGGGGAACGCGCCGCCGGTAGACGCCGGACACCTCACGCGCGCCCGCCACGCCGGCGAGTGCGTCGAACACCGCGAGCACGGAGCCGCCGTGGGCGGCGTCGGGAAGTCCCTGAAATACGGGGTCGAGCGTCAGGATCAGGTCGGGGCCGCTCGCCTCGATGGCGCGGCGAAGCATGGCTTCTATCGTGGTCATGCGTATAATTTTCGAGTGTCGCCGCTCATTCTAGCCGACAAGGCTTTCGTGCAGGCGACCATCACCAACTTCTTTTTTTTCCTGAGCCTGAACTGCTTCATCCTCCTGCCGCTCTACGTCGAGAACGCCGGCGGTACCGAGATCGAGATCGGCCTCGTCATGGGGGTTTTCAACGCGGTGGGCATCCTGTGTCAGCCGCTCGTGGGCCCGTGGGTGGACGCGTTCGGCCGGCGGCCCTTCATGCTCGTGGGCGCCGGCCTCGTCGTGGCGGCGGCGGTGCTGGCGACCGCCGCGCCGTCGATTCCGGTGCTCGCCATCGTACGCGGCCTCCAGGGCATCGGCTTCTCGGCCTTCTTCGTGGCGAACTATTCCTACGTTCTCGACCTGACGCCGCCCGAGCGGCGGGGCTGGGCGCTCGGCATCTACGGCGTCGCGGGCCTCGTCGCGACCGCCGTCGCGCCGCTCATCGGTGAAGCGATCGTGCGCAAGCTCGGATTTCGCCCGCTCTTCGGGCTGGCCGCCACCCTGGCCCTCGTGGCGGCCGGGTTCGTGTGGCGGCTGCCGGGCGGTCGCCCCGGCGGGCCGCCGCCGCTGGCCGGATCGTTCTGGGAGCGCGGCGGCCTCGATGAGCTCCGCCACCGGCACATGGCGGTGACCCTCTTCTTCGGTCTGGGCACCGGCACGATCTTCGTGTTCTTGCCGACGTTCGCCGACAGCCTCGGTGTCGAGACCCTCTCGCTCTTCTACACCGCGTTCGCCGTCGCCGCGATCGGCGTGCGTGTGTTCGGCGGCCGGCTGATCGACACGCACGGCCGGCGCGCGGTGATCGTGCCGTCGATGTTCGTGTATACCGGCGCGACCGCGCTCCTGGCCCTCCTGGGCTTCGTCGTGAGCCGCTCGAGCCTCACGCCAGTCGTTCCGGTTCTGTTCGTGGCCGGGCTCATGGCGGGCGGGGCGCACGGCCTCCTCTATCCAGGGTTGGCGGCGCTGGTGACCGACGCGGCGCCCGAGACGAGGCGCGGCGTGATCGTCGCCATGTTCAGCGCGGTCTTCCTGGTCGGCCAGACGGCGGGATCGTTCGCGTTCGGCTACATCACGCACGCGATCGGCTACGCGTTCATGTGGACCATGCTGGCGTCGCTGTTCCTGCTCGGCACCGCGCTCAGCATGTCGCTCACCGAGCGTCGCGCCACCTGACCGGGGGCGCTATACTGACTCCACGTTTTGAGACAGGAGCCGGCATGAATACGAACGTCCGTCTCGGCGCGGTGGCGCTGTTGATGCTCGCGATGCTCGGCGTTCCCGGCCGGGCGCACCTGGCCCCCGACCGGCCCGACGTCGCGCCACCGAAGCCGACGGGCGCGCAAGAGGTGGACGTGGTGGCGGTCATGATCGATCAGAACACGCAGCAGCCGAGCGTCGTGCTTCAGGGCAAGCGCGACCGGCGCTCGGTCATCCTCGCCATCGGGCTCGCGGAGGCGACCGGGATCGCCGTCCCGCTGCAGGGCGTGACCCCGCCGCGGCCGCTCACCCACGATCTGTTCCTGACGCTCTTCGGCCGGCTCAAGGTGACGCTCACGCGTGTGGTGATCACCGATCTGCGCGACGACATCTTCTACGCGATTGTCTACCTCAACACCGGCGGGCCCGACTTTCAGCTCGACGCGCGCCCCTCCGACGCCATCGCGCTCGCGATCCGCGCGAAGGCGCCGGTGCTGGTGGAGGAGCGCGTGTTCGACAAGGCCGGCGGCGCCGCGCCGCCGCGCCGCCCGTCGATCTGATCGTCATGGCGACGCCCGAGCGAACCGATCAAGAGTGGGCGCGCGAGCGGCGCCTCGAGGACGTCTTCGCCAAGCTCGGCGAGAAGTTCGGCGACCTCACCGGGCGGGTCGAGACGAAGATCCGGACGACCGTCACCTTCGACGACGTCGGCGGGCTGGGCGACGCGAAGGCCGGTCTCAAGGGCTACGCCCTCGCGCTGACCAACCCGGGTCTCTACGAGCAGTGGGGGATCGAGCCGCCGAAGGGCGTGCTCCTGTACGGCCCGCCGGGCACCGGCAAGACGAAGCTCGCGCAGGCGCTCGCCACCGCGTGCGAGGCGATCTTCTATCACCTCAAGCTGATGAACCTGACCTCGAAGTTCGGCGCCAACACCGGCGACCTGCTCCAGGAGATCCTCCGGGTCGCGATGGCCGAGGGACCGGCGGTGCTCTACCTCGACGAGGCCGAGGCGCTCTCGCTCGAGCACCTGTTGCCGCCGCCGCAGGCCCGGGAGGCGAGCGCCCGGCTGGTGGCGGCGCTGTGCGAGAAGCTCGACGCGATGCAGACGGCCGCGCGCGTCCTGGTGGTGGCGTCGACCACGCGCACCGACGCCCTCGACCCCGCGCTGGTCGCGCCGGGGCGGCTGGACCGGCTGATCGAGATCGCGCTCCCCCAGGCCGACGACCAGCGGGAGATCCTGGAGCTCGTCCGCGCCCGGACGGAGCGCAAGGCCGGGCGCTCGCTCTTCGAGAAGATCGACTACGACAAGATCCTGCCGGTCATGGGTGGGATGAGCGGCGCCGACATCTCGGTGATCGTTCGGCGCGCCCTCGAGACCAAGGTGCGTCGCGCCGCCGAGCACAAGGACACCTCGCCGGTGTCCACGGTCGACCTGCTCGACGCGATCGACGCGTACAAGGGCGTGCGCGGGGTCGTGGAGAAGATCCGCTACGGCCAATATCTGTAGATGAAAGCGGCCAGCGCCTTTCGGCCAACCCATGTATAATTCGTGACCGCCGCCGTATGATCGAAGTCGAACGACTCACCAAGCATTACGGACCCGTCGCCGCCATTCGCGACGTGTCGTTCAGCGTCGCGCCGGGCCAGATCGTGGGCTTCCTCGGCCCCAACGGCGCCGGCAAGTCCACCACCATGCGCATTCTCGCGTGCTTCATGCCGGCCTCGAGCGGCCGGGCACGGGTCGCCGGCCACGACGTGCTGAACGAGTCCATGGAGGTGCGCCGGCGCATCGGCTACCTGCCGGAGAACGTGCCGCTCTACACCGACATGCGCGTGGCGCCGTACCTCGACTTCGTCGCCGAGGTGAAGGGCGTGCCGCGGAGCGACCGGAAGCGACGCGTCGCCGACGTGATGGACCGCTGCATGGTCGCCGACGTGCAGAACCGGCTCATCGGCAAGCTCTCGAAGGGCTACCGGCAGCGGGTGGGGCTGGCGCAGGCGATCGTGAGCGACCCGGAGGTGCTGATCCTCGACGAGCCCACCATCGGGCTCGACCCGAAGCAGATCACCGAGATCCGCTCGCTGATCAAGTCGCTGGCCGGCCAGCACACGGTGATCCTGTCGACGCACATCCTGCCGGAAGTCTCCATGGTCTGCAGTGGCGTGATCATCATCAACAACGGCTCGATCGTCGCCCAGGGGCCGATCGACACGCTCGTCGAGCAGTTCTTTCCGACGGCGCGGGTCGAAGTCGAGATCGTCGGCCCGGCGCCCGCCGTCCGCGAGCGGATCCGCGCCATCGCCGGCGTCCTGTCGGTGCAGGACCTGGCCGGCGCCAACGGCGCCGGCCGGTTCATGGTCGAGGCGGCGCGCGACCGTGACGTGCGGTCCGAGATCTTCCGGATGGCCGCGCAGCAGCGGTGGGAGCTGCTGGAGCTCAAGCGGGTGGGGATGACGCTCGAGGAAGTCTTCATCCGGATCGTCGCGGGTGAGGAATCCGAGGAGGCGCCGCGGTCGTGAGAGTGTGGCCGATCTTCAAGAAGGAGATGCGCCTCTACTTCACGTCGCCGGTGGCGTGGGTGGTGTTCACGATGTTCCTGCTGATCGGGGGGTACTTCTTCTATTCGATCTTCGCCTTCTACACGCTGGCCTCGATGCAGTCGGCGATGAACCCGGCGATGGGGCGCGACCTGAACGTCAGCGACAGCGTCATGCGCCCGCTCTTCTCGAACATCAGCGTGATTTTGTTGTTGCTGATGCCGCTGGTGACGATGCGGCTCTTCGCCGAGGAACGGCGCTCGGGGACGATCGAGCTGCTGCTGACGTACCCGGTGCGCGACGGAGCGGTGCTGGCCGGCAAGTACCTGGCGGCATTCGCGCTCTACGCGATCATGATCGCGCTCACCCTGCTCTACCCGGGGATCGTCGTCTACTTCGCCCGGCTAGAGTGGGGGCCAGTGCTCACCGGGTATCTCGGGCTCCTGCTCATGGGCGGGACGTTCATCGCCGTCGGCGTGTGCGCGTCGTCGCTGACCGAGAACCAGATCGTCGCCGCGATCACCACGTTCGGCGTGCTCCTGCTCCTCTGGGTGCTCGGCTGGAGCGCGGACTACGCCGGGGGCACCGCCGGACGGGTGCTCCAGCACCTCTCGCTCCTCGAGCACAACGACAGCTTCGCGAAGGGCGTCCTCGACACCAAGGACATCATCTACTACGCCAACTTCATCGTGCTCGCGCTGTTCCTGACGCTCCGCTCGCTCGAGGCCCGCCGGTGGAACGGATGATCAGGCGGCTCGCCGACTGGGGCGGCTACGTCGGGCTCGTCGTGCTGGCGGCCGCGGCGACCCTGCCCTTCGTGCGCCCCGAGTTGTACCGGCTCCGGTGGGCGCTCGCGATCGCGGGTGTGCTGCTGGTCCTGGCCTCCCTGGTCGCGCGGATCGAGGACTTCCGCGGCTTCGTCGGGCGCCGCACCGTGCGCTACGGGGTGAACACGGCCGTCGCGCTCCTGCTCGTGCTCGGCGCCACCGTCGTCGTGCAGGCGCTGTCGTCCCGCCACAGCACGCGCTGGGACCTCACCGAGAACAAGCGCTTCAGCCTCTCGCCGCAGACCATCCAGCTGCTCGGCGGGCTCAAGACCGACGTGAGCGCGGTCGCCTTCTTTCGGAGCGACCAGCCCGGCAAGCGCGTGGCCGAGGATCTGCTGAAGCAGTACGCGCGCTACTCGAACGGCAAGCTCACGTGGCGCAGCGTCGATCCCGATCGCGAGCCCGGCCTGGCTCGCCGCTACGGCATCGAGTCGTACGGGACGATCGTGCTCGAGACCAAGGCGAAATCGGAGAAGGTGCTCGATCCCGAAGAAGAGAAGCTCACCAACGGCCTCGTCAAGGTCACGCGCGAGGGTAAGCGCACCGTCTACGTCATCCAGGGCCACGGCGAGTCCGATCTGGCCAGCAGCGAGCGGCCGGGGTTCACCGAGGCGAAGTCGGCGATGGAGAAATCCAACTACGAGGTCAAGCCGCTCGTGCTCGCCCGCGAGGGCAAGATCCCGGACGACGCGACGGTCGTGATCCTCCCGGGCCCGCGGACGGATTTGTTGACGCCGGAGCTCGCGGCCCTCGACACCTACGTGGGCCGCGGCGGCAAAGTGTTCGCGATGGTGAATCCGTTCCAGAACGAGGGGTTCAAGAAGCATCTCCTCAAGTACGGGCTCCAGCTCGACGACGACCTGGTGGTCGAGCAGAACCCGATCGGGCAGGTGTTCGGCATCGGACCCGAGGTGCCGATCGTGCAACAGTACGAGTCGCATCCGATCACGCGCGACATGGGCGGGATCATGACGCTGTTCCCGCTCACCCGCTCGATCACCGCGGTCAAGACGCCGCCCCCGGGCGTCAACGTCCAGATGCTGGCGCGCACGAGCCCGGGGAGCTGGGGCGAGACCAACCGCGCGGACCTCAACCGTGGCGTGGCGCAGCCCGATCCTCAAGATCCGAAGGGGCCGCTGGCCGTCGCGGCGGTCGCGACGCTGGCGAAGGCGCGCATCGTGGTCTACGGCACGTCCAATCTCGCCGCCAACCAGTTCCTGAACATCCAGGGCAATCGCGACTTCTTCCTCAACACCGTGAGCTGGCTCGCCGAGGAAGAAGACCAGATCTCGATCCGCGCCAA
Source organism: Candidatus Rokuibacteriota bacterium (assembly GCA_003221515.1). Classification (GTDB taxonomy): domain Bacteria; phylum Methylomirabilota; class Methylomirabilia; order Rokubacteriales; family CSP1-6; genus AR31. The sequence continues at coordinate 32,918 of QHSI01000028.1, read as the reverse complement.
GGACACGAAGCAGACCCCCGTCTTCATGAGCGGAAACCAGGCCCAGGCCGTCTTCCTTCTGCCGGTGGTGGTCCTGCCCGGACTCGTGCTCGTCGGCGGAATCGTCGCCGTCATCCGCCGCCGCGCGGCGAACTAGCCCTCGAGCAATGCGCTGGCAGACGACCGCGGTCCTGGCCGTCGTCCTCATCGCGCTCGGCGTCTTCTACTACGTCTTCGAAATCCGCATGGGCCCCGAGCGCGAGAAGACCGAAGGCCGCAAGGGGCGCGTCTTCACCGCGGAGACCGCGGACGTCACCGACGTCGAGATCAAGCGGCCGGACGCGACCGTCAAGGCCAAGCGCGAGGGCGACGGCTGGCAGCTCCTCGAGCCCGTGCAGGCGCGCGGCGACCGTACTCCGGTCGAGGAGACCGTGAACTCGGTCGTCACCGCGCGCATGGACCGGGAGATCGAGGCAAACCCGAAAGCGCCCGGCGATTTCGGCCTCGACAAGCCGGCCGCCGAGGTCACGCTGCGGCTGAAGGACGGTAAGCAGATCGGGCTCGCGCTCGGCGCCAAGAGCCCCACCGGCGTGTGGGTGTACGCGCGCGAGGCGGGCAAGCCCGCCGTGTTCGTCGTGGGCGAGTCCATCCTGCGCGACGCGACCCGGCCGTTCGCCGAGTTCCGGGACAAGACCGTGCTGGCGTTCGACCAGAAGGACGTCACCGCGGTGGAGGTCGTCGCGCGCGACGACACGCTGAATCTCCAGCAGGCCGACGGGCGGTGGAAGCTCACCCGGCCGCGCGCGCTGCCGGCCGATGGCGACACCGTGCGCGATTTTCTCGAGAAGCTCCGCTCGGCCCGCGTCAAGGAGTTCGTGGCGGAGTCGCCGCGCTCGCTGCAGCCGTATGGGCTCGACAAGCCCTTGCGGGTCGCGATCCACACCGGCCGCGACAAGGACCGCGCGACGAAGTCGCTCCTGTTCGGCAATGTGGACGCGGCCAAGAAGGGCGTCTACGCGATGCGGGCCGGCGAGTCCGGCGTGGTCCTGATCCCCGAGGAAACGTGGACGGCGGTGCCGAAGAACGCCGCGGTGCTCCGGAGCAAGGTCGTGGTCGACGTCGATCGCGACAAGGTCTCCCAAGTGGAGCTGAGGGGGCCGAAGGGCGCCGTCACGCTGGCGCGCGAGAACGAGCGCTGGAAGATCGTCGCGCCGGAAGCGCTGCCGGCCGACCAGGTCGAGGCCGGCGCCGTGCTGTTCAAGCTGCGCGAGCTGCGGGCCCAGGCGTTCCTCACCGAGGACGCCTCCGGCATCGCGCGCTACCTCGCGAAGCCGACCGTGCGGGTGAGCGTGACGGAGCAGGGCGCGCCGGCGCCGCGGATACTCCTGCTCGCCCCTTCCCCCGAGCGCCGTGGCGGCGCGCCGACCGCGTACGCCGCCGTCGCGGGTCAGGGCCCGGTGGTGCTCGTCGACGGCAAGGCGCTCGACGACCTCGCGCGGTCGCTCGACGACCTGCGGGATCGCACGCTCTTGCCCGGGCTCGATCCGAAGGAGATCAAGCGCGTGCGGCTACGCGCCGGGGGCCAGACGCTCGTGGTCGAGCGCAGCGGTGAGCTCGACTGGAAGCTGGTGGAGGGCGGCAAGGGCTCGGCGAAAGCGGCGACAGTCGACAACCTGCTCTACGCGCTGCGCGCGCTGAAGTGGAAGACGGTCGCGGCGCCCGGCGGCGAGGAGCCCGCCAAATACGGGCTCGATGCCCCGGCGCTCGAGGTGACGCTGCTGAAGGCCGACGGCGGCGAGCTCGCGGCGGTCCTGATCGGCGGCAAGCGCGAAGGTGACGTCGCGTGGGTGAAGCTGAAGGCCGCGCCGGCGATCTACGCCGTGGACGGCAAGGTGCTCGGCGACCTGCCGAAGGTGCCCGACGACTTCAAGGGCTGATCAGCGGCTAGTCTACCCGACGGCGGCGGCGCGCGTCCGGATACGCGCGCGCACCCGATCGATCAACGGCTGGAGATGGGACGCGTAGAACGCCTCGCCGAACCGCGCGTCCCACATCGCACCGTGACTGTCGCGCGAGCACCGGGCGCAGAGCTCGAGCACCCGCGCGCGGGTGAGCCGCTCGATCTGGAGATGGGGCGCCCGTGGCGCGCGGGCCTCGAACCCATCCCAGTCGGCCAACCGGTAGTACGAATCGTTTTCGTAGACGAAGATGATTAGGGGAAAACGCGCCCGCTCGGCGAGTTGCGCGATCTCAGCGGTCCGGGCCATCGCGACCTCGGTCGAGTGTGGCAGTTGGCCGTGGCAGGTCGGCGCGAAGACGACCACGCCGCCCACGCTGGGATAGGTGAACGCCGCCGCCTGCAGCGATCCCCACCCGCCGCAGCTCTGGCCCACCAGGATGATGTTCTCGAGCGGCACCCCGTCGCGCCGCCGGAACTGCTCGATGGCCGCTTCGATGTAGGCGCCGTGCTGCGTGCGCCGGAGGCGTGAGGTGTTGCGCACCTGTGAGAACAGCACGACGTCGGGGTTCCGCTCGAGTGCCTGCTGGAGGATCGGCGGAACCAGCGCTTCGTAGGAGCCGGCCCGCTCCCGCGAGAAGCCGTGGTTGTAGATCAGCACGATGGTCCGCGTCGGGTCCGCGCGGTCGGCCACCGAGGATCCCGCGAACCGTCCCTCGACCGGGAACGCGCACGACGTGGCGACCAGCGCGAGTGCCGCGAGCAGCGCCGGGCGGGCGAGAGGCGCGCGCATGCGCCCTCATTCTAGCGTGGTCGTTGGGGGTGGGGTAGGATGGGGGCGTGCCGGGCGAGGGAATCTACCTCGAGCAGATGGAGCTGGGGCCGATGCAGAACTTCGTCTATCTCATCGGCGACCCGGTGGCGCGCGAGTGCGTCGTCGTCGACCCGGCGTGGGAGATCGACACGATCGTCGACGCGGCCCAGTCCCGAGGCATGACCATCACCGGCGCGCTCGTCACGCACACCCACCAGGACCACGTGGGCGGCAGCCTCGAGTCGTGGGGCATGCCGGGCCGTATCCCCGGCGTCGAGGACCTGCTCGAGCGCGTGAAGGCCAAGGTGTACGTGCACACGGCCGAGCGCGAGTTCCTCAAGGGCTTCGGCTCCGATCTCGTGAAGGTCGACAACCACGACACGTTGAAGATCGGGCGGCTCACGCTGACGTTCATGCACACGCCCGGGCACACGCCGGGCTCGCAATGCTTCCTGATCGACGGGCGGCTCGTGTCGGGCGATACGCTGTTCATCGGCTCGTGCGGCCGGACGGATCTCCCCGGCAGCGATCCGGCCGAGATGTACTATTCGCTCACGCAGCGGCTGGCCGCGCTGCCCGAGTCGACGATCCTGCTCCCCGGCCACAACTACGGCGGCCCGTCGTCGACGCTCGGCGACGAGAAGCGCGGCAACCCGTTCATGCGCTACCCGTCCCTCTCCGACTTCCTGCGCGTGATGGGCGGCGGGAGGATCTCGTCCCCGTAGTCGCGCACGCCGCGTAGCGGGCGCGGACCTCGCGCACGAACGCGAATCTCGCCCGCGCGCCGGCGTCGAACGGCAGCGGAATCTTCGGTCCCCACACCGTCCCCATCTTCGCGTCCGCCCAGCGATCGTCCCCCCGCACGTGGAAATGCCGGAAGGGCAGGCGGCGAACGTAGAAAATGCCGGGGCGCCTTTCCTGGATCTCGGGAAGCGCGCGGATCGCGGCCAGCACGTCGGCGATGCCGCGAAGATGCGCTGACGCGGCGTGAGCCATCCCCTCGGCCCTCGTCACCTGACCGCGTTCTCGCCACCGTCGACCGCCAGCGTCTGGCCGGTGATGTAGCGCGGGCAGGTGGCGAAGAAAACGACCGCCGCCGTCACGTCGGCGACGCTCTCCTCACGACCGCGGGTGAGCTTCATCCAGCGCGCCCGGGGAAACGAGGCCGGACGCAGGACCGTGCCCGGGGCGACGCAGTTCACGGCGATGCCGCGGGATCGAAGCGCCGCCGCCAGGCCCCGCGTCAGGGTCTCGATCCCGCCCTTCGAGAGCGCGTAGGGGATGTAGTCCGGGCGCGCGCGGCCCGCCGCGCCGTCGCCGATGTTGATGATGTGGCCGCCGCGCCGCCACATCACGCGGGCGGCGGCCTGGCTGCAGAAGAACGCGCCGCGGAGATTGAGATCCAGCAGACGGTCGTACTGCGCCGGCGTCGTGGCCGTGAACGGCGTGCGCTCGTAGAGGGCGGCGCTGTTGACGAGGACGTCGAGTCCGCCCAGGACCCGCGTGGCCTCGCCGACCAGCCGGCGCGCGGACGCCGCGTCGGCGAGATCGCCGTGGACGGCGGCGGCGCGGGCGCCCGCGGCGCGCAGCTCGGCGACGGCGCGCCGGGCCGCGCGGCCCGAGCGATGGTACCCGATCGCCACGTCCATCCCGGCGCGCGCCAACGCCATGGCGATCGCGCGTCCCACGCGGATCGCTCCGCCGGTCACGAGCGCCCGCTCCCGTTCTCTGCCGTCGCCGGTCGCGCGGGATGCTATTCTCGAATTACGCATGGTTACCGGGCTCAAGAACTGGCTCAAGTCCCGCTTCATCGCGGGTTTCTTCTTCACGGTTCCGGTCTTCCTCACCGCGTGGCTCCTGTGGATTTTCTGGAGCCGCATCGACGACGTTTTCGCTCCCATGTACGAGAAGATCCTCGGCCGCCCCGTGCCGGGTCTGGGCTTCCTGACCGCGGTCGGCATCATTCTGATGATGGGGACGATCGCCCGCAACGTCGTCGGCCGTCGCGTGCTGGCCTGGGGCGACATGATCTTGCTGCGGATACCGATCTACCGGCGCCTCTATCCCTCCATCAAGATGCTGATCGACTCCTTCTCGCCCGAGCGACGCAGCTCCTTCGGAGCCGTCGTGCTCGTCGAGCATCCTCGCCAGGGCGAGTACGCCTTCGGCTTCGTCACGAGCCAGGTCCTGATCGATACCCCGCACGGCAAGCGCGAGATGGCGACGGTGTTCATCCCCACGAACAACCTCTATCTCGGCGACGTCGTGGTCGTCTCGCGCGACGACGTGATCCAGACGGGTCTCGCCGTCGAAGAAGGGGTGCGCATCATCCTGTCGGCGGGCAACGCCACGCCCCGACAGCTCCCGAGAGTCTAGCCCGCTCCCCGTGCCGGCAAGCGGCGGCGCGCCCACTCGGCGACCGCCTGGCCCAGCGGAAAGAGCTTGCCGAAGAAGAAGTGGTCCGCGCCCTCGATGGAGACGGTCTCGATCCACGGGAACCGCGCCTCGAGCTTCCGGAACTCATCGGCTGGGCAATACGTGTCCGCCGTGCCGGCGACCATGAGCGTCGGTATACGCCGGCCGTCGAGGCAGCCGAAGTCGTACATCGTGAGTGGGGGCGCGATCAAGGCCACGCCCGAGACCCGCGCGTCGCGGCCGGCGACGAGCGCGGCAACGCGCGCGCCGAACGAGTAGCCCGCGATCGCGAGCGGCTGGTCGCCCACCGTCTTCGCGAGGACGTCGAGGGCCGCGACTGCGTCGTCTTGCTCGCCGACGCCGTTCGCGTGGCTCCCGGTCGAGCCGCCGACGCTCCGGAAATTGAAGCGCAGGGTGGCGAGACCAAGCTCCCCGCACACTTCCTGGACGCGTACGACGACGGGGTTGTCCATGTCGCCGCCATACAGCGGATGGGGGTGACAGACGACGATACCGCCACCTGGAGAGGCCGGTACGGCGAGTCGGGCCTCGAGGATCAGTTGCTGGCGCACGTCGATGACCACGGACTGTTCGGATATCATGCCGCCATGAGAATACGGGCAGGGGGCGGGGCCGTCCAATCAACGTGTTGACTTGCCTATTCGTCCGTCGCCGGATCGGTGCCTATCTCGATGGGGCTCTCGACGAGAGTGCCGCGGGGTCGACCGCCCGACACCTGGGTGGATGCGCGTCCTGTCAGCGTGAGGCCGAGGAGCTTCGGCGGCTGCGCGCCCTGCTGCAGCGGAGCCTGTCCCCGAGCGCGCGCGTGGCCGAGCCGGAGTGGAGCGGCTTCTGGCCGGCGATCGTCCGCGGTGTCGAAGACGCGCGTCTACGCGCGCCCGCGCCGGTCGCGCGCCCGGAGCGCTGGTGGCGACCCCGGTGGGCGCTCGGCGGCGCCGTGGCCGCCGGCGTGATCGTGTCGCTGACGCTCTGGCAGACGGTGTTCACGCCGTTCGTGCCCGACGGTCCGGTCGTCGTCAGCTCCGCCCATACCGAGGATCCGCGTGGGACCGTCATGATCTATTCGACTCACGAAAAGGATGTGACGGTCGTCTGGGTCCTCGGCTTAGACGATTAGTTAGATTGAGGGGCCTCGACGGGCCCCCAATTCCCCCCACGGCGCTCGGAAGCGCTTAGCGGCCGCGGAGTGAGGCGAGGCGCTCGCGGGCCAGCGAGGTCTCTTCGGCGCGCGGGAAATTGTCCACGAGATACTGCAGGCGAGCCTGAGCGAGCGCGGGCTGCTTGAGGTCGATCAGCGCGAGCGCTTCTTTGTAGAGCGCGGTCGGGACCTTGTCGGCCCGCGGGTAGTTCGCGAGCACCTTCTTGAATTCCTGTACGGCCAGCTCCAGGGACTCCGAGGCCTTGTCGCCCTGGGAGGCGTCGGTGAACCCCCGCGCGACCGAGAGATACGCCTCGCCGATCCAGTACTGAGCGCTGCCGGCCAGCTCGTGATCCGGGTAGCGACGCAGGAACTCGCGGAACCCCGCGATCGCCAGCGAGTAACTTCCTTTGCTGAAGTCGATGTACGACGCCTGGTAGATGTCCTGAGGCTGGAGCGAGCCTGTCGTCGGTCGAGACGGCGGAACCGCCGGCGGAACTGGCGCGGCGATCATCGGCGGGGTGCTCGAAGGCGTTTGCGACGATGGCCCGGGACCCGGCGTCACCGTGCCCGGAGCCCGCGGCGCGGTGGCGGGCGGAGTGATCGTACGCATCTGGCGGCCCACCGTGTCCAGGCGCGCGCCCAGCTCCTCCATTCGGGCCGAGAGCGTCGTCAGCGTATCGGTGAGGCTGTCGACTTGCTTCGTGAGCGCCGCGACCTGACGCTCGTTCGCTCCGGTTTGATCGCGGACGCGTCGCTCGATCTGCGTGGACAGCGATTCGACCTCGGACTTGGCGCGTTGCGCGGCCTGCTGCGCGGCCGCCATGTCCTGGCGGATCTGGAAGACGTCCTGCTGCGTCGCGAGGCCGGTGGCCTCGTGCATTTCAGCGCAACCGGCCAGCGACAGGACGGCGCCGAGGAGGAGAAGGAGGACGGCCGCCGACAGGACCTCACGCACGCTTAGCGAGGCTTGACGAGGAAATGGCCGCGCCGATTCTTGCTCCAGCACGACTCGTTCTTTTCGTTGCAAATCGGGCGCTCCTCGCCGTAGCTGATGATGGTGATGCGGTTCGCCTGGACACCCTGAGAGACGAGGTAGTTCATCGTCGCCTTGGCGCGGCGCTCGCCCAGCGCCAGGTTGTACTCGTTGGTGCCGCGCTCGTCGCAGTGACCCTCGATCAACACGAGGTTGTCGGCGTTCGTCTTCAGCCAGGTCGCGTTGGCGTCGAGGGTCTTCGCGTCTTCGGGCCTGATGTCGTACTTGTCGAAGTCGAAGAAGACGTCCCGGAGGGCCGCGATCGACGTGAACTCCTTCGGTGACGGCCGCGCCGCCGGCGCGGCCGGCGCCGTCGGCGTGGGCGCCGGCGCGCTCGGCGCTGCCGGTGCCGCGGGCTCGGGTGTCGATGGCGTACCAACCGGAGGCGCGGCGGGGGCCGGCGCCGACGTTGCGGCCGTCGTTGCGGGTCGCTTCGCGCAACCGGTCAACATCAACGCCAGCAGCAACGACATCACCATGAGGTGCCCAGCGCGAATCACCATGACGCCTCCTTTGGCCTCACCCGGGGAAGTCCCGCTCGCAGGCCCCAATCGTATCACGGCAGTCGCGGCGACCAGGTAGGACTTGTCGCGTCGTTGACACCCAGCGGTATCTGCGTCAGCGCCGAGCCGTCGAGGAGCATGAAGTAGAGCTGCCAGCGCCCGGTCCGGTTCGACTGGAACGCGAGGTGACGGCCGTCGGGCGCCCACGCGGCACCCTGGTTGTCGCCCGGGCCGGCCGTGATCGGACGCGGATTGGCGCCGCTCGCGTCGATAGCCCAGAGATCGTGCGTGCCCTGACGCTGCGTGTACAGGATGATGTTGCCCTTCGGCGACCAGCGCGGCTGCGTGTGGAATCCCCCTGACGTGAGCTGGCGCACGTTGGTACCGTCGGCGTCCATCACGTGAATGCGGGGCTGCCCCGCGCGGTCCGAGACGAAGGCGATCTGTCGGCCAGTCGGCGACCACACCGGCTCGGTGTCGATCGCCGCGTGTCGGGTGAGGCGCTCCAGCTTGCCGGTGGCGACGGTGAGCACGTAGATCTCCGGGTTGCCGTGCAGCGAGAGCGTCAGCGCGAGAAAGCGTCCGTCGGGGCTCCAGGCCGGGGACGAGTTGATGCCCGAGAAGGCGGCGAGCGTCTGCACGGGGCGCTGTGGCTCGAACGGAAACATGCGGAACAGGTCGGGATAGCCGTTCATGAACGAGGTGAACGCGATCGAGCGCGCATCCGGACTCCACACCGGCATGAGATTGATCGAGCCGTTGCGGGTCGCCGGCGCCGCGCCGGCGCCGTCGTAGTCGGCGACGAGGATCTCCCTCGCTCCCGGCCGCCCCACCACGTACGCGATCTTCGTGTCCGCCACGCCGGGCTCGCCGGTGAACTGGAGCACGACTTCGTCGGAGATCCGGTGCGCCAGGCGTCGCGCCTGGGGCGCCCCCGCATCGAACTTCTTCGACGCGATCAGTGCGTGGTTCGGCGACGTGAGGTCGTAGAGGCGCATCTCCGCCTCGAGGCGCTCGCCGCGGACCACGAGCAGCCCGTGCAGGGCCGCGCCCGCCAGCATCTTCGCGTGACCGCTGGCATCGGTGCCCGAGACGACCGTGAAGGTGGGAATCGCGATGTTGAGCTTCTTGCTCCCGCCGCCGGTGACGTTGATGTAGACGTCGACGCCCTGCGCTGGCGCGGAGGGCGGCGCCCACGGCGCGAGCGACGCGATGACGACGAGCCCGACCAGAACGGCTGCGAAGACCGTTCGTCTCACCGAGCTATCCCCCTGTTGGATCGAAGACGAACTGCAAGCCGATCCTCAGCGCCGACTTCTTGTACTCGACGGGAAGCGGCGGAAACGGACTGGCATCGTTGATGGCTCTGAGGGCGGCCTGGTCGTAATACCCGTTGCCCGAACTCTTGTCGATCGCGACCCCGTTGAGTCGACCGTCGCGGCCGATCTCGAACACCACCGACGGCTGCTGACCCGGGATCGCGCGTCCGTTCCATCGCTCCTGGATCTTCTGATGGACCTGCCGGATGTAGTAGGCGTACGGAAAATCGGTGACGTTCAGGTTGACCGGCCCGGTGCCAGCGGTGGATCCCGAGGCCGTCCCGAGCGGCTGCGGCGGTGGCGGCGCGCTCGCCTCGCGCTGCACGGGCGTCGGCGTGGGAGTTTTCGACGGGGCGGGGCTCGGGGCGGTCGGCAGCTCCTTGCTGTCGGGACGCGGCAGTGCCGCCGCCGTGCGTGTCGGTAGGCTGCGATCGGGCAGCGCTGGCGAGTCGCGCGGCGGCAAATCCCGCGCCGGCAAGTCCCGCGGCGGCAGGTTGCGCGCCGGCAAGTCCCGTGGCGCTTCACGCGTCGGCAGCTCGGGCGGCCGCGGCTTCGCTTCTTCCACCCGCGGGGGCAGGGAGGCGCGACCCTGCGGAGAGCCCACGGCCGCAACGGAGGGCACGAGGTTCACGATGACGGGCTTGCTCGGCGCTTTGCCCCAGAGGATGGCCCCGACCGCGACCGCCGCCAGCAAGACGACGTGCGCGGCCGCCGACACGAGAGCGGGCGTCAGCGGCAGCCGTCCCCGCTCGAGGGCCGGGCCGATGTGGTACCGCACACGCAGACCCACTGAGGCCAACGCCGTCGGGGTCTCAGCGCTCCCGAGCAGGCTCGGTCACCATGCCGAGCCGCTCGATGCCCGCGCGACGTACGCGGTCCATCGTCTCCACGACGGCGCCGTAGGCGAGCCCGGCGTCGGCCTTCAGGTAGAGCGTCTTGTCGGTGCGGTTGGCGAACGTGCGGCGGAGCTCCATCTCGAGGCCATTCGACGACAGGCGACGGTCGTTCAGATAGAGCGCGTGGTCCTTGGTGACGGTCAGCACCATCCGCTCCTCGACGGCCGTCGGCTTGGACGAGGCCTTCGGCAGGTTCACGTCGATGCCGCGGTACATCATGGGCGCCGTCAACATGAAGATCAGCAGCAGGACGAGGACGACGTCGACGAGCGGGATGATGTTGATCTCGGCCATGTTCGTGCCGATGCGCCGCGCGCCGGGTGATTCGTCGGTCTTAAATGCCATCTTTGGCGGTGCGTCCGACCTTGGCCGGGCGACTCAGGAGGTTGAGGAGGTCGAGCGTGAAGCCTTCCATCTCCACCGCCCAGTGCTTCACGCGGTTGACGAAGTAGTTGTAGCCGATGACGGCGGGAATCGCCGCGCCGAGGCCCGCGGCGGTGGCGATGAGCGCCTCGGAGATGCCGGGCGCCACCACCGCCAGGCTCGCCGAGCCCTGGGCGCCGATGCCGTGGAACGCCGCCATGACGCCCCACACCGTGCCGAAGAGGCCGATGAACGGCGTGGCGCTCGCGGTGGTCGCCAGGAACGGCAGATAATGCTCGAGTTGCGCGACCTCGAGCGCGGCGGCCCGCCGCAGCGCTCGGTTCACCGCTTCGAGCCGGTCGCCATTGAGCCCCTCGTCGAGATCGTCGAGGACCTTGTCGAGCACTTCGGGGATTCCCGACACTTCCTGGTACGCCGCGAAGTAGAGCTGCGCGAGCGGGCTCGCCCGGAGCTTCCGCGCCGCGCCGTGCACCACGGACGGGCGCCGCGCCTCGCGGAAGACGCGAAGGAATTCCAGCGTCTGGCGCCGAATCCGCCTGAACTGCCACGCCTTCTCCACGATGAGCGCCCAGCTCACGATCGAGAAGACCAGGAGCACCACGAGGACAAACTTCGCGATCGGACCCGAGTTCCAGACGAGCGGGAGAACGCCGGAACCGAATGGGTCAGTAGGCACAGGCGCTCCTTAATGTTTGCCTTGAGCGCATCTCAGGCATTATAACCACAAGCGTGGCGCGCGCCCGCGTCCTACCGCTCCTGCTGATCGCGATCAGCGTGAGCGTGCCCGCCGCGGCGGTGGCGCAGGACGCCCGGGCCGCCGTGGAAGCCTTCATGGCCCGGCTCGCCGAGGTCCGGATCAGCGACCTGGAGATCCTGCAGAGCCTCACGCTCTACCATCAGGACGGGCGGCATCCGATCTCGGCCGGCGAGCAGCGCATGCTCTTCAAGCTCCCGCAACACCAGCGCCTCGAGCAGATCCTCGAGGGCCAGCGCGAGATCCAGGTGACCATCGGCAACCGCGCCTGGGTGCGGCGGGCCGACGGCAAGGTCTACGACGCCCGGGCCATCGATTCGGGGCGGGCGCTCGCGAGCGTGGTCGTTCCGTTCCAGCGGCGGGCCACCGACCTGCTCGCGGATTGGCGCGCTCGCGGCGTGCGAGACGACGTGAGCCACGTGGCCCGGATCGGCGGGCGTACTGTCACGGTGATCGGCGCCCGGCCCGGGGAGCGCGAGGTACCGGCCGTGTGGCTCGACGCCGAATACGGCGTCGTCCGCATCGTCACCCGCGAGCGGCTGCCGAACGGCCCCAAGCTGGTCGACCTGGCGCTCTCGGAGCATCGCCCCCTGATCGGCGTGTACTTTTTTCCGCGTCGTCAGGAGGCGTTCATCGACGGGAAGCTCATCGTGCTGATCACGGTCCGCTCGATCCAGGTCAACACGAATCCCCCTGACGCTCTGTTCGATCCCGAGGCGCTTCGCCAGGAGCACTGATGCACTTCGCGTTCCTCGGCACGTCGGGCTCCGTCCCGTCAGCCGCGCGCGATACGACGTCGCTCGTCTTCGTCGTCCCGCAGGGGGGGATCCTGATCGACTGCGGCGGCAGCCCGATCCAGAAGCTCCGTCGCGCCGGCGTCGACCCGAACGCGCTGGCGGTCGTCGTCATCACCCATATCCATCCCGATCACGCCTACGGCTTGCCGGCGCTCATCCGCAACCTGTCGGTGCTCGGGCGCCAGGCGCCGCTGACAATCTACTGTCGGCCGGAGCACGTGGGGCCGCTGCGAGATCTGTTGACCCTGTTCAATACGCTCGAGCGTCCGGGCATGTTTGCTCTCACCCTGCGCCCGATCGCGCTCGCCGAGGGCGCTCACGCCTTCGATTTGGGGCCGCTGGCCGTGCGGACCTCGCCGAACGTGCACGGCGCGATGCCGAACTTCGCCGTGCGGGTCGACGCGGCGCGAGGTCGCAGCGTCGTCTATTCATCGGACACGCGTCCCTGTGACGCCGTCGTCGCGCTGGCTGGCGGCGCTGACACACTGGTCCATGACGCGACGTACTCCGAGCGCGATCGCGGCCACGTGGGCGCGCACTCGACGGCCGCGGAGGCGGGGGACGTCGCCGCGCGCGCCGGCGTGCGGCGCCTGATCCTGGCCCACATCGGCGCCGAGTACCACGCCGAGATCGAGGCGCTGGCCGACGAGGCACGCGCTCGATTCGCCGGCGACGTCGAGATCGCGCGCGAGCTCGTTCCTTATCCGCTCTAGCGCAATCCGCTCTAACCCTCGAGGCGACGGCGAAACTTCGTTCCGCGCCACCGGCGCAACCAATCGCTCGCGCGTTTGCATCGGCTGGTCGGTGTTGCCTTCGCGCGGCATGGAGCGGGCCCGGCTTGCGGCCGGGCGGGCGTGGGTCAGCGGGAGACGTGAGGGTTGTTGGCGATCCAGAAGCGGAGGCGGAGGCCGGGGGCGCGGGTGATACCGATGCGAGGGCCTGAGGAGATGTGGAACTCGCGCGGGGCGTCGGGCGGCTCGATCGTGAGGCGCCCGCGCGTGAGGTCAGCGCCGGTGTCGCGCAGGGTCACCCCGAGCGCGCGCGTGAGATTGCCGGGCCCGCTCGCCAGTCGGCGCGCGCCGGGGTCGAGCCGGCGGCGCCTGGCCATGACCGCGATGCCGAGAACGGGCTCGAGCGCGCGGATCAGCACGCAGCCCGGCTGTCCGGCCGGATTCGCGATCGCGTTCAAGCAGCAGTGGATGCCGTAGTTCAGGTAGACGTACGCGAACCCGCCGGGTCCATAGAAGAGCGCGCGGCTGCCGGGCCTGAACGCCGCGTGGGAGGCCGCGTCCTCGGGCCCCAGATAGGCCTCGGTCTCGACGATCCGGCCCGCGGTCACGGTGCGCCCCCGTCGGGCGACCATGACGCAGCCGAGGAGGTCGCGCGCGACGGCGCGCGCCGGCCGCTGGTAGAAGCTCCGGGGCAGCGGCACCTAGGCCAGGCGCTCGGTGACGAGTCGCCTGAGCGAGTCGTGATCGAAGGCGGTTCCCGTCCGGCTGGGCGGCTCGGCTTCGGTCTTCAGACCCGTTTCGCTAATGATCGCGCACACGGTCTGTGCCGGATCGAGCAGCTTCTGCGCGACGAGCCGCGCCAGAACTGCCAGCGTGGCGACGCCAGTGGGTCCAGCCCAGATGCCTTCGACCCGCGCGAGCTTCCGCTGGGTGGCGAGGATCTCGTCGTCCTCGGCATCGCCGGCCAGCCCCTTGCCTTCGCGCAAGAGCCGCAGGACCCAATCGCCCTTCTTGCCGGGATTACCGGCGGCCAGCCCCTCGGCCACCGTGTAGCCGATCTTGAGCGGGGTGATCGCCGTGCCGTCGCGGAACGCGCGCGCGACGGCGTTCGCCCGTGTCGCCTGCGCGGCCACCATCAGCGGCGCGCGCGCGATCCACCCGGCCTCGCGCAGCTCGCGAAAGCCGCGGGCGGTCGCAATGAACGTCTCGCCGACGGCGACGGGAGCGACGACGACGTCGGGCGGCCTCCAGCCCGTCTGCTCGGCGATCTCGTAGGCGAGCGTTTTCTTGCCTTCCTGTTTGTAGGCGTTGCGCGAAGCGCCGCAGTCGAAGAACAGCCGCTCCTCGACGAGCCGGTCCCAGATCGAGATGAGGTCGTCGTAGACCCCCTTGTAGATGACGAGGTCCGTCGTGGTCGCGGCCATGTGCAGGAGCTTCGGGGCCGACGCCCGCTCGTAGGCGAAGATCAGCGAGCGAAGTCCGGCGCGTGCCGAGTAGGCGGCGATCGACGAGCCCGCGTTGCCGGAGCTGACGACCGACGTGGCCCGATAGCCGAACTGGAGTGCAGCGCCGACCGCGGTGGCCGACGACCGGTCCTTCACGGTGCCGGTCGGGTTGGGCCCATCGAATTTCAGCAGCAGCCGGCGCACGCCGAGCTCGCTCGCGAGCCGCGGGCAGTCGAGGAGAGGCGTGCCGCCCTCGCCGAGCGTCACCCGATGGGCGGGATCGCCGATGGGCAGGACGGGCGCGTAGCGCCAGAGCCCCGCGCCCTGCAGAAGCGCCGGCCCGTCCTTCTGGAGGCGGGTGATGTCGTATCGCAGCTCGAGCAGGCCGTGGCACCGCTCGCACTCGAGCCGGTAGGTCAGCGAGTGAGCGGCACCGCACTCGATGCAGGTGAGACTCTGGGCCAGGGAGTCGCTCACGACCGTTTCCCGAACGTCGTCTCGACGGCCTCCAGCATCTCCTCGATCCGGTGACGGAGCGTGTGCTCCGCGAGCGCGCGCCGGCGCGCGTTTTCGCCGATGGCGCGCGCCTCGTCCGGGCGGGCGATGTAATAGTCGAGGTGGCGGCGCAGCTCGCCGAGATCTCGATAGACGAGGATTTCCTCGCCCGGCTTGAACAGGCTCGTGAGGTCGTCCCGGTAGCTCGCGAGCTGGCACGCTCCCGCGCCGGCCAGCTCGAAGGTACGGTTGTTGGTGCCCACGATGTCGTTCATCGGGTGGTGGTGGTTCAGCGACACCGTCGAGGCCGAGTAGACCAAGAGCTTCGCGTGCCCCCACACTGGCCCGCCGGCGACCATCCGCCGCACGGCCGGATCCTTCGCGTGCGGCCAGCCGGACCCCCAGATCCGGAGCGAATAGCCCTCGAGCGCCTGCACGAAGCGTTCGCGGTAGGCGTACCGGCTCCCGACGAGCGAGACCGCGGCGCCGTAGCGCGTGCGCTCCTCGGTGGTCGGCGTGACGGGATGGTGGTCCGCCGGGATGCAGTAGAGAGGCATGTACCGCACGTTGGTGAGGCCGACCTGCTGCAGGCTCACGAGCGCGTGGCGGTCCTTGGTGAAGAAAAGGTCGTAGGGCTCGATGCACTCGAACGGCAGCATCCAGAGCGGGTTGTCGGGGAAGAAGTTCACGAACAGCGCGTCGCTTCGAGTTTTCAGCCGGCGGATCGCGGCCGGCGTGATCGGACTGCCCTTCACCACGAGGACGATCGAGGGCTGGAACGTCGCGCAGGCGCGCTCCAGCCAGCGGAGGATCAGTCGCTGATAGAGCGCCTTGGACCCGCGGTTCTTGTAGAGGGGATTGTCCCGGCGGTAGGCGAACGTGCGGACCTCGTGCCCCAGCTCTCGCAACTCGACCGCGAAGTCCATCCCCATGAGCCCGGGGCGCTCAAACGGAAGAACTATCAGCCAGCGCACGCGTCGTAGCGTAGCACACGCTTCCGAGTCGGTCGGGGGGTGGTGGGGGCGGGGGCGGTGGGCCCGGCGCAACCTGCTAGCTACTGTGCGTGCTGGTGATGTCTGGCGGTCGGCGGCTCTAGCGAGGCTGACTACACAGGTTGCGCAGGGCCCACCGCCCCCACCCCCGTGCGTCGGACTCGCTCGGTCTGAGCGCTACGAGCGGCGCCGGAGTGCGGCGTAAGCATAGCGCGGTGTCGCTTGGTCGGCTGGTGCGGGTTGCGCTGAGCGGCGCACGAGCCGCCGGGTGCGCGCCCACGAGGACGGGGCCTTTCGAAGCCGGATTAGGCGACGGCGGTGGTGAGGGCTTGGCGGAAGCGGGTGGCGATCAGGGGGTCGAAGAGGGCGGCGGTGGCGACGAGGGCGGCGTCGGCGCCCTCACGGAGGAGCCAGGTCGCGCGCTCAACCGTGGAGATGCCGCCGACGGCGAGGATCGCGCGATCCCAGGCTCCGGCCTTGCGCCACGACAGCAGCTCTTCGACCTGCCGCGACGCGACCTCGAATGTTTGGGCGCCGACGACCTCCGCGCGCTCGCGGCCGGCCCCTTCGAACGCGGCCGCGCCCTTGTCGTCGACGACCTTTCTGGTGAGGCCGTGGACGAGCACGAAGCCGCTGGCCCACGGCGCGAGCTTGGTCGCCGTCTCATGGAGCAGTCGCGGTGTCTTGAACGCGCCGAGCTTCGCCAGCACCGGCACCGTCACCGTCGTGCGCACGCGATAGAGGATGTGGGCCGAGAGCGGCACGTTCTCATAAATCATCTGGACCTGCTCGGAGAGCGGGTTCGGTGTCGCCAGATGGACCTCGATCGCGTCGGCTCCGCTCTGAGCCGCCCAGGCCGCGCAGCGGGCATAGTCCTCGACGAGCGGTTCCATGTCCGCGCCCAGGACCGTCGAGCCCATGACGCTGACGATCAGCAGTTGACCTGACCCGATGCGCTCCCTGGCCCGACGGACGTCCTTGCGCCACACGTCAGGCTCCATCGACGGCTCGCCCAGAGAGATGGCGATCGTGGTGTTGCCGTTGACGGCTGACCGGCGTGCGACGACCGCCGCTTGCTCGAGGTTATCCACAGGCCGGATGTTGGGCAGGACATGTGCCGGCCGATAGGCCGAGCGCACAGTGGAATAGGTCAAGATGTCGAAACCGCGTCGCGCGTAGGCTTCGATCCACTTCGAGTTCAGCAAAGGTCCCGAGGCGATGCCCAACCGGGAGTTGACGGGCCGGCCAAGGAGCCGCCCGCCCTGTCCCCGGGCGAGGCGCCGCACCTTCGGCAGCGCCGGCGCGTGCGAGTAGTTCCACTGATAGGACCGATCGAGGCGATAGGCGCTGCTTGAGATGGCCCTTCCACTCCTTTTCAACGAATCTCTTCCTGCAAGCGTCCATTATATCAGATACTTACGAGTCGTGCGTCACTGAAACGCAGGCGCCACCTCGCGCGCGATCAGATCGAGTTCGCGCATGATGTGCCCGTGCGCCATGCCCGGGAAGAAGGTCCGACAGATCAGATGCGTCATTCCGTACTCCGTCACGAAGCGCCGGATCTGCCGAATGCACTGATCGGGTCCTCCGATGATGAACCGGTCCTCCATGAGCCGGTCCAGATCGGTCGCGATCGAGGAGTCGATGAACGGGTGGCGCCAGCCGCCGGCGTACTCCCTCCGGTACGCGATCATGATGTGCTCCTCGGCGAGCTCCCGAGCCTTTCGGTCGGTTTCGGCAATGATCAGATCGCGAGTCAGGGGCCATTCGGTGACGGCCTCGGCGCGCCCGGCGGCCTGCCGGTTCTCGAGGAAGCGCTTCTTGCCGGCGAGCAGGCGCTTGAGATCGGCGGTCGGCCCGGGGATCCAGTTGTCGGCCAGCGTGGCCGCCCGTCGGAGGGTGATGTCGCCCCAGCCGCCGATCCACAGGGGCGGGTGCGGTCTGGTCAGGGGCTTCGGCTCGAGCCTACCGTCGACCGTGTAGTATGTGCCCTTGAAGCTCACCCGCTCCTGGGTCCAGAGGGCCTTCATGATCGCCAGCTGCTCCTCGAACCTGGCGCCGCGCTTCTCCAGCTCGACGCCGTAGAGCGCGAACTCGTCCGGCTTGTACCCGATCGCGATGCCGAGCGTGATGCGCCCGCGGGACATCACGTCGAGCATCGCGACGTCCTCGGCGAGGCGTACGGGATGGTGGAAGGCGGCGACGACGATGTCGGTGCCGAGCATCATCCGCGACGTGCGCGTCGCGAAGCCGGCGAGCACCGTGAGCGGCGACGGCCAGTAGTGATTCGTCACCGAGTGGTGCTCCTCCATCCATACGGAGTCGAGGCCGAGCTCTTCCGCTCGGGTGACTTCGTCGAGCGCCTCCCGGTAGTACTCGCCGCCTTCGATGGGGATAAACCCGATCTTGAGCCTGGCCATATCGCCTCCCTCGGTGGAGCCCGAGCCTAGCATTCTCTTGACAGCCGGACGGTCCCCGATCAATCTTCGGGCACCCACCGGGAGGAGGCCGTCCGATGCCAAGCATGAAGGGCTACCACGCGCTCAAAAACCTGCCCGAAGAGAAAATCACGGACACGATCACGCGACGGATCCTCGTCGGCGACAAAGAGATGATCGTGTGGTGGTCGATGAAGGCCGGCGTCCACGCGGCCGCCCATCAACACCCCCACGAGCAGCTCTTCTGGGTGGTCAAGGGGAAGATGGAGTTCCGTCTCGGCAACGAGAAGCGCACGTGCGGGCCGGGTGATCTCGGCGTGATCCCGGGCGGCGTCGAGCACGAGGCGTGGTTCCCCGAGGACACCGAGGTCATCGACATCTTCGCGCCGCCGCGCGAGGACTTCCTCACCGGCGAGACGCCGGCCTACATGCGGAAGAGCTGATCCCGGGAGCTACTTGAGCGCGTTCGCGAGGGCGCTGACCAGGTGCTCCAGGTGCGTGATGTAGTCCTCGGTGCCCTTCAGGGCGCCGGGTGACTGCGGGACCACGAGCAGCTTCGCGCCGGTCTCCCTGGCGATCCGGGCCGTGAGGTCCGAGGGATACCAGCTCTCGTGCAGGATGACCTTGATCTGTTGCTCACGCATGTGGCGGATCAGCGCCGCCAGGTGCTGCGGTGAGGCAGGAATCCCCGGCCGATCCTCGACGACGCCGCCCTCCACGAACCCGAACGCCCGATAGAAGTACGGCCAGCTGTCGTGATAGCTCACGATCGCAGTGCCGCGGAAAGGCGCGAGCGCGGCCTTCCAGCGCCGGTCGGCTTCGGCGACCCTCTCCAGCAACGCCTGGCGGTTGGCCTCGAATGCGCGAGCCGACTCGGGCGCGGCTCTCGCCAGTCCGGCCGCGATGTTCGCGGTGACGATCGCGACGTTGTCCGGGTCGAGCGTGTAGTGGGGGCTCCCGAGCGGGTGCACGTCTCCCAGCGATCGATCGACCCGCCCGGTCAGGACCTTGAGGATGTGGACGCCTTGCGAGGCGTCGACCACGTTGGGCGAGCCGCGGAGCACTCTCGGGTTCGCGCCGGCATTCACCATCACGTCGATCCACGCGTCCTCCTCGAGCCCATTGCGGACGAGAACGTCGGCCCGGCGAACGAGGAGTATCTGGCTCGGCCGGACTTCCATGTCGTGGGGATTCTGGCCGAAGCGCGCGATCAGGTCGACCGTTGCTCCTTCACCCGCCACGGCGCGCGTGAGGACGAAGAGGTCCGGCAGCGTGGCGACGATTCGCAGCCTGGCTTCAGCGCCGTGCGCAGTCGGCGCCCCCCAGGCCGCGATCAGCAGCAGGGCGCCGAGCGGCGCCAGCCTCCAGCGCGCGCGCGCGGTCGCGCGCATTAGCCGCCGTAGCCCCAGTTCCAGCACGGACGTCGCTCGAGCCAGAACCATTCGTCGCACAGCTCCTCGGTGCAGCGGTGACGACACTGAACCTCGGTCTGATTTGGAACGCATCGGAGCTCGCCGGATGCCTTGCAGTAGCAGGACCCCGTGAATTCCCAGCCCGCCCGTTGAGCCACCGAGCCATTCGCGCTCGTCAGGCCGAACGCCAGAAGGGCGCCGAGCGCGATCGGGGCGACCGTCATTGCTGCGGCTCCATCGAGCCGCTATAGTCTCACGTCATGCTCAGAGCCTGCATCGCTGTCGCGCTGGCGGCGTTGCTGTCGCCCGCCGGATCGCTCGGCGCGGAGCCCCCGGCCATTCGCCGCGTCGTCGTCACCGGGCAGCCGGCGCCCGGCGGCGGCGCGTTCGACCGGTTCAGCGTCGAGTCGCTGCCGATCGTGGCGCCCGTCAACGACAAAGGCCAGGTCGCATTCTTCGCCACGGTGGTGCGCGGGCGCACCAGCGAAGGATTCTTCCTCGCGTCGGGAGCGCGGATCACCAAGATCGCCGCTGACGGTGATCCCGTGCCCGGCGGAGGCGTGTTCTCGGGATTCGGCCGGCACCCGATTCCGGCGCTCAACAACGCCGGCGAGCTCGCGTTCGCGGCCGCGATCTCCGGCGCCCGGGCCGTCGAGGGCATCTTCGTGGCGTCCGAGCGTCGCGTGAGAGTGGTGGCGTTGGCCGGGGCGACCGCACCGGGTATTCCGTCCGGGACGCTCGCGAGTGTCGACGTTCCGGCCATCAACGACCGTGGCGACGTCGCCTTCCTCGCCTCCGTTCGGCGCGGTCGGGAGAGCCTGGAGGCGATCTATCTGCACGCGGGCGGCAAGACGCGCAAGGTCGTCGCCCAGGGCGATCCCACGCCGGCTGGTGGCAGCTTCGCGGCCTTCGGGCCACCATCGATCAACGGCAGCGGTGTCATCGCCTTCGGCGCCGTCGTGGAGGGGCGCGCGGCGCCCGGCGGCGTCTTCCGGGCCAAGGGCGACGCCGTCCGGATGATCGTCGCCGCCGGCGATGAGACGCCGGACGGTGGGATCTTCGCGAAGTTCTCCGAACGTGTGGCCCTGAACGATGCGGGCGCCGTCGCCTTCAACGCGATCTTGAAGAATGCGCCCATCGCCGGGGCGATCTACGTCATCGACGATCGACTCCGGCGAGTCGTCGGACTCGGTGACGCGGCGCCGGGAGGCGGCGTCTTCTCCCACTTCGGGCTCTGGCCGTCGCTGAGCGCGATGGGTACGGTCGGATTCATCGCCTCGGTGGACGGCGCGAGCGCGCCGGTCGCGGCGTTCGTCACCGGTCTCGACGGCACCACGAAAGTCGCCGCCGCGGGCGACGGCCTTCCGGGCGGGGGCAAGCTCGTGTCCTTCGGGCTCTATCCGTTCGCCGCGATGAGCAACGCTGGAGCGGTCAGCTTCGCCGCGTCGCCCGACGCGGTAGGCGCGGGCGCCGAAGGGCTCTTTGCGGTCGACCCGCCCGCGCGGCGCTGATCGCCCCTCAGTTCATGTCGTAGGGAGGGTACTCGATGAAGACGTTCGCGGCGGTGATCAGGCGGTGGGCGGTCACCGTGCGCGGCGCCACCGCCTCGCCCCGCAGCATGCGCATCGCGATCGGAAGGACGTCGTAGCCGTATCGGTCGAGATAGAACGCCACCGAGCCGAGCACGATGCTCCCGCGGTTGGCCGGGTCGATCTCCTTGCGGTCGTTGATCCCGCCGTGCACTGAGCGATCGACCCCCTGGCCTACGATGGCGCCGTCGTGGAGTCTCCCCGCGGAGTCGAGCGCACTCTTCGCCGCCAGCGCCGAGGCGTCGTCCATCGCGGCGATCAGGACCTTCGTCGCGGGATGACTCGCCAGCAGCTTGCCGACCAGCGTCGCCACCTGTGCCGCGTTGCCCTGGGTATCGAGCGTCGAGATCTTGAGCGCGGGGAGATGACGCTTCAGGCCTTCGGTCGCTCCCTGGACTCGCTCGGAAACGCGATGGTCCCGGGACCCCATGTTGCCCAGCACCACGCCGATCGTCGGCGCGCTCCGCCAGTTCTTGACGCCATACTCCGACAACGCCTCGCCGGCGATGCGGCCGGCCGCGCGGTTGTCGAGGGTGTACAGCGGCGCGTCGGGCACCGGCGTGTTGATGGCCAGGACGCCGATCTTCGCGGCGCGCAGTCGCTCCCCGACCCGCGCGTTGGTGACGGGGTCGTCGCAGTACTGGATGTAGAGGTGGACCTTCCGGCCGATCGCCTCCTCGACGTTCGCGAGCGCCTTCTTGGGATCCCGCTGGTTGTCGTAGAACACGAGATCGATGGGATGACGGCGGGCCGCCAGCGCGAAGCTCTCGCGCACCTCGCGGCCGGTGAACCCGGTGCCCTCGAGTGTTACGCCCGGCTCTTCGGTGAGGTTCGCGAAGGCGATGGTGTAGCGGCGCTCCTGGGCCACGAGCGCGCTCGCGCCCGCCAGCAGCAAGAGCAGCAGGCCCCACCCGGGGCTGATCCATAGAAAGAATCGCCGGCGCCCCCTGCGGGGCGCCGGCGGGCGCAGCGCGCTACCCACGGCGGAAGGTCCTAGCGGATGCCCTCGATCGCGACGAAGTTGCCGGTCAGCCCGACCGCCTTGGGCACGGTCATGCTGAAGAAGAACGTCGCGCGCTTGGTCTGATCGGCTTCGGCGGCCATCAAATCCGTCCGCACGTTCTCGATGATGTGGATGCCGGCGTCGGTCAGCAGGATGTTGTGGACGATGAACGCTTCCTTCGGGTCCTCGCCGGGGATCACCTCGACGCCCCAGGTGTCAGAGCCGACCGCGACGATCTTCTGGGACACGAGCCAGGCCGCCGCCTCTTTGCCGATGCCGGGCTCGCCCGAGTTGTACACGGCGTTCTGCGCCGGGTACTGTTCGAACAGGTTGCCCCAGCTGTTGTGGACGATGAACGCTTCCTTCGGGTCCTCGCCGGGGATCACCTCGACGCCCCAGGTGTCGGAGCCGACCGCGACGATCTTCTGGGACACGAGCCAGGCCGCCGCCTCTTTGCCGATGCCGGGCTCGCCCGAGTTGTACACGGCGTTCTGCGCCGGGTACTGTTCGAACAGGTTGCCCCAGCCGGTGTGGACGATGAGGATGTCGCCTTCACGCAGCGTCACGTTGTACATCTTGAGGCCGGCCTCGATGTCCGCCTTCGTGATGACGGTGCCCTTCTCGATGCAGGGCTTCTTGCACGCCGAGTTGCCTTTGAACTTGCCGGCGGCCTGATAGACCTTGACCATGTCGACGATCACGCCGCGCGTCGCGAACGACTTCAGGTGCTCGAGACCGAGCTTGGTCATGTTGTTCTGCGTGATGAACTTGCCCATCGCGATCTGATTGAAGTAGCAATCCTTGCGGCCGATGTGCCCCATGCCGTCGAGGTGCGTCCCCACGTGGCTCTGGCTCAGCCAGGTGTCCTCCATGTACGTCAGCTGGTTCTCGCCGAGCGCCCCGCCGGGGGCGAGCGTCGTCGCGGTCAGGATCGTCTTCGAGAACCGCGTTCCGAAGAGCGGAATCCCGTCGGTCAGCGGGTACGACATGACGACGACCTTGCCGTCCTTGATCTCCGCGGCCGCGGCCTTCGTGACGGCCGGTGTCACCCGGTTGGTGGCGCCGGTCTGGTCGTTCGGTCCCCACGGCGAGGGCGGGACGACCTTGGTGCAGTCGGTTTGGGCCAGCGCGGCGGGTGCGCTCGCGATCAGGCCGGCCAGCATCAGGGTGGCGACGAGCAGTGCTTTGCGCCTCATGCGACGTACTCCTTTCGACGGTGAAGGACACGGCACATCGGGGCCGTAACGCGGGGATGGTAGTACCGTTCGCGAGCGGATTCAAGATTCAAGACGGGCAGATTCAGGACGGGCTGCAGGCGGCAGCCTGGTGCTAAGATCGCGGGGGATGGCCGAAGAGTTCAGCGCAAGCGAGCAGGCCGCCCTCGCCCCGTACTTCACCAGCCTCACCGGCCCCGTGTTCGCGCTCGTCGACCTCCCCGAGGTCGTGAAGGGCGCCCTCTTCGCCCGCTACTCCCGGTCGCCGAAGTCGCTGCGCCGCCTCTTCGTCGACGAGTTCGTGGGGGCCGCCGGCCTGTCCGCCGCGGCCGGCCGCGGCGCGGCGCACGCCGAGGCCGGCACGCAGCGGGCCGAGCAGCTCTACGAGCGCGTGCTCAGCGAGTACGGCGACGATTCGGTGGCCCAGCTCGGCGGCGTGCACCTGGCGTGCGAGGGCGCCTCCAACCTCCTGACCAAGGTGCTCGAGTGGGGCCGCTTGATGGCCTACCTCGAGCAGTCGACGCGCTACATTCCCTACGACGATCGGCCGGACGGCCGGTACCGCTATCACGTGCCTGCCGAGCTGACGGGCTCGCTCCACGATCGCTACGTCGCGACGCTCGACCGGTGCTTCGACACCTACCGCGCCTGGCTCCCCAAGCTGCGAGCGTTCTACGAGGCGAAGTTCCCGCGTGATCCGGCCGAGGCCGAGGGCGTATACCGGATGACGATCCGCGCCAAGGCCCTCGACACGCTCCGCGGCCTGCTGCCCGCGGCGACGACGTCGAACGTGGGGATCTACGGCACGGGCCAAGGATACGAGCAGCTCCTGCTCCGGATGCGCGCCCACCCGCTGCGCGAGGTTCGGGACTACGCCGACCTGATACTGATCGAGCTGCGGAAGGTCATCCCCGCGTTCCTCAAGCGGCTCGACGTGCCGGAACGGGGCGGCGCCTGGTCCGCATATCTCGAGGAGACGCGCAAGGAGACGCGTGAGGTCGCGCGGCGGCTGGTGCCGCCGATGTCCGCGTCGCGCACCACGAGGACGCCCGACGCAGTCGTCGCGCTCACCGACTTCGATCCCGATGGCGAGGTGAAGATCGTCGCCGCCGCGCTCTACGCGGTCTCGAGTCGAGGGGACGCCGAGCTGCTGGAGACCGCGCGGCGGATGACGGCGGACGAGCGCAGCGCGGTGCTGGCGGCTTACGTCGGCAAGCGGCTGAACCGGCGCCACAAGCCCGGCCGCGCGTTCGAGCGCACGTCCTATCGCTTCGACGTGCTCGGCGACTACGGCGCGTTCCGCGACCTGCAGCGGCACCGCCTGCTCACGCTCGAGTGGCAGCGGCTCACGCCGGGCCACGGCTATGTCATGCCCGAGGAGATCGACGAGGCCGGCGCCGCCGAGGACTGGCGTCGCGTGCTGGGGGAGTCGGCCGAGCTCCACGACGCGATCGAGGCCGCAGGATTGCCGGACGTCGCCGCCTACGCGGTGTCCATGGCGTATCGCGTCCGCTTCTACATGGAGATGAACGCGCGCGAGGCGATGCACGTGATCGAGCTGCGGACCACGCCGCAGGGACACCCGGCGTACCGGCGGATCTGCCAGGCCATGCACCGGCTCATCGCCGCGCGCCATCCGGCCATCGCCGCCGCGATGACGTTCGCCGATCATTCGACCGTCGATCTCGAGCGACTGGAAGCCGAACGCGCGGCGGCTCGGCGCCGGGGGTCCTCCGGGGGCCGATAGAGGCCCATCTGCTTCGTTGCCGCCCTCGGCGGCACGCTCACGTACTCGAAGTACGCTCGCGCGCCGCCTTCGGGCGGCGCCTCGCATCTGGGCCTCTCTCGGCCCCCGGCCCGCGCTTGGATACCTTAAAACTCTTCTGACGGCGTTGCTTGACGTCGACCCGGCGTGGAAAGATAATTGGTCGGCCAATCAAGAAAGAATGAGTACGTGAGCGAGGCGGGTGGATGAGCCCCAAGCGGGGCGTGGCGCCGCTTCGGCGGACTGCGATCGTCAGGGCGACGATCCGGTGTCTGGCGCGCGATGGGTACACGGGGCTCACCATGAAAAAGGTCGCGCGTGAGGCCGGGGTGAGCCAGGGGATCCTGCACTACTACTTCGCCGACAAGCGCGCGATCCTCGTGGCCGCGCTCGAGACGGTGACGGCCGATCTGGACCGGCGGGTGGCGGCGGCGCAGGCCCGCGGCGGCAAGGACGCGAAGACGCGGCTCCGGGCACTGGTGGCGGCGTGCCTGCGGCTGGCGGTCGAGGAGCGCGCCTTCTGGATCGTGTTCGTCGAGTTCTGGGGCGAGATGATGCACGACCGGCGCCTGCGCGAGATCAACGCGGCCCTCTACGAGCGGATGCGCCGGCTGATCGGCGCCGTCGTCGTGCAGGGCGTGCGGGCCGGAACCTTCCGCCACACCGACGGCCGGCGCGCCGCCGCCGTGGTCCTCGGACTGGTCGACGGCGTCTCGCTCCAGCTCGCGTTCGACGCGACCGCGTTCAGCGTCGCCGAGGCGACGCGCTTCTGCACGGAGGCCGTGATGCGCTACCTGACGCGGGAGGTTTCATGAATCAGGACGTCGTCGCAGCGACCAAGGCGAAGGCCCGCGAGTACTTCAAGGTGAGGGGCACCCTGACGCCGGCCGCGACCATCCACGAGCGGATCGCCGAGTCGTTCAGCGCGCTCCACGCGTTCCTCGGGCCGCTCCCGGCCTCGACGGTCGCCCGGCGCGCGTTCCCGGGCGAGTGGTCGATCCAGGAAGTCGTGGATCATCTCGTCGAGACTCACCGTCCCGGCCTGGACGAGCTCTGGTGCCTGCTGGCCGGCACTCGCCCGCCGGGCGAGGCGATCCCGGCGAGTCTGCAGTCCAAGGCGCCGCTCCACCGTCCATGGCCCTGGCTCCTGGCGGAGCTCGGGCGCATTCACGGTGAGATTCTCCGGACGCTCGCCGCGGTTCACCCCGAGTTCACCACCGAAGCCCGGGCGCCGCTGGTGATGGTCGTCAACGTGACGGACGATGACGGCAAGGTCGTTCCGCTGCACTGGGTCGAGGAGCTCGACTGGAAGGCGTACGCAATCACGTGGCGGCTGCACGTGCTGGACCACCTCAAGCAGGTGAAGAAGGTGCGGGCCGCGATGGATCGATGACGGCGATGGCGCTCGCCGCCACGAAGGCCGAGCTCCAGCGCATCCTGGATGACGTTGGGTTCACGCGGGCGTACGGATTCCGGCTCCACTCGATCGCCGACGGCCGATGCACCCTCGAGGTGCCGTTCCAGGCACTCTTCGAGCGGCCGGGCGGAATCGTGAGCGGCCAGGTGTTCATGGCGGCCGCCGACGTCGCGATGTGGCTGGCGATCATGACCCGCCTGGGCGCCCGGGATGGCTCGGTCACGGCGGGGATGACCAGCGCGTTCCTCGGCCCCGCGCGGCGCGAGCCGTTCCGCTGCACCGCGCGGGTCGTGAAGCTCGGCGGGCGTCTCGTGTACGGCGTTGCCGAGAGCTTCAGCAGGAGCGGGAGGCTGCTGACGCACCACTCGTTGACGTACGCCCGGCCCTCTCGTTAGCGACCGCGCCGCTGGTGCATCCGCTCGACGTGCCAGCCGGCGCGCTCGTCGTCCGTGGTCTGGGGCGGCCCGCCGATCGCGCCGATCCAGTAGGCGAGGTCCCAGAGCTCGTCGTCCTCGAGCACCTGGTAGTACGAGGGCATCGGCGTGCCGTCGAGCCCGGTCATCAGCGTGCGGACGATGTCGTCCGCAGCCGGGCCGCTCTTGAACGGGCGCCGCGTCAGGTCCGTCGGCTTGATCGAGAGGTCCTTCGCCGACGGTCCGTCCCCTCGAGCCCCTTTGCCGTGGCACTCGGCGCACTCGCCCTTCACGTACGCCTGGGCGCCGCGGGCAACCCGCTCGACCGTCGGCGTCGGCGCCGGCGGCAAGGGAAGGATCCGGGGCGATGGGCTCTCGGCAAAGCGCCGCGAGAGACTCTTGACGAACGCGATGACCGCCCGCAGCTCGGCGTCGGTCAGATGGTCCTGGGGCACCATCCCGGTCGAGGGAACGCCGCGCGTGATGGTTCGCGCGAGATCGGCGTCGGTCGGAACCTGGCCCGAGGCGGTCGAGCGGAACTTGAAGCGGCCCTTGGTGAGGTCACGCGGGACGCTCTTGAAGTGGTGCGTGGCCATGCCCTGGCCGTCGCCCGTCGGCCCGTGACAGACCGCGCAGTTATCGCGGAACACCGCGGCGCCCACCGAGGGGTCGGTGTCCTGCCCCGCGGCGCCGGCCGCCAGCACGAGCGCGAGGCCGGCGCCCAGCAGGGCGAACGCCCCCGGGCGCGCCGCCACTGAACGCTACTCGAGAACGAGCAGCTGGCCGACCACGTGGGCCGGGTGCAGCTGACACTTGATCGGGAAGATTCCCGCCTTGTCCGCGGTGAACTTGACCGTCGAGGTCGTCTCGCCCCCCACGACTTCCTTGACGCTGAACGCGGCGATCTCGAAGCCGTGCTCGTCGGCGTGACGGTTGATGAGCTGGAGCGTGACGCTGTCGCCCTTCTTGGCCGCGATCGAGGTCGGCTCCCAGATCTTCACGTCCTGCGGCGTGACGACGTTGACGATGCGGAGCGAGATCTCGCCCGCCTGCGTCGCGGCGCCCGCGAGCAGGAGCACCCCGAGGGCGATCGCCAGGATCCTCATCGTTTGAATTCTTCCTTCGCGGCGGCGAGCTGGTCGGGGGCCGCGAGCAGGTCGAGCGCGGTCAACGCCAGCGCTTTGGCGCCCGCGACCATGCCGGCGCGCGCCATCGGCGAGCGGGCCCACTCGGCGAACTCGCGGGAGTGTCCGGGCACGCCGTCGGGGGAGATTCGGATATACGGGTGGATCGTCGGCAGGGCCTGGCTCACATTGCCACAGTCGGTCGAGCCATAGCCGGCCTCGCCGTCGTCCGGGTCCACCGGGAAGTCGATGAACGCCAGGTTCTTCTCGAAGACGGACGCCATCGTCATGTTGGCCTTGAGCGGATCGTGGATCGTCGGCTCAGCGGTCACCTCGACCCGGCAGCCGGTGGCGGCCGCCGCGCCTTCGGCGCAGCCACGGAATCGCCGCAGCAGCTCCTGGCAGTAGTCTTTGGTCAGCGCGCGCAGATAGAAGTCGGCCCGCGTGTACTCGGGGATGATGTTCGGCTGCTCGCCGCCCTTGACGATGATCCCGTGGATGCGGGCGTCCGGGCGGATCTGCTGGCGCATCTGGTCGAGCCCCACGAAGAGCTGGATCACCGCGTTGAGCGCGTTCACGCCCCGCCACGGCCACGACGACGCGTGCGTCGCCTTGCCGTAGAACTCCGCCTTGACCTTGATGATGCCGAGCGACGGTCGCCACACCTGCGTCCCGCCGCGGCCGTGGACCATCATCGCGGCGTCCACGCCCTCGAAGACGCCGGCCTCCATGAGCCGCACCTTGCCCGCGCCGCCCTCTTCGGCCGGCGTGCCGATGACCTGGATGCGCCCCGCGAACGGGAGTCGGCCGAGCGCCTGGGCCAGCGCGGCGCCGGCGCCCGCGCCGGCCGTCGCGATCACGTTGTGGCCGCACGCGTGGCCGATCCCGGGCAGCGCGTCGTACTCGGCCATGATCGCGATCGTCGGCCCCGGTCCCGTCCCCCTGATCGTGGCGCGGAACGCCGTCGGCAACCCGCCGACGCCGCGCTCGACCTGGGCGCCGTGCTTCTCGAGGAACTCGGTGAGCCAGCCGTGCGCCTTCTCTTCCTTGAAGCAGAGCTCGGGAGTGTCGTGGATCCGGTGGGAGAGCGCCTCGAGCGAGTCGGCGAGACGATCGACCGCGCCGGCCACCTTCTGTTTGACGTCGACCGGCGCGCTCACTTCGCCCTCCGGAACTCGTCCTGCGCCCGCTTGACCAGCGCGGGCTCGGCCAGCAGATCGAGCGTCGTCATCGCCATCGCCTTCGCGGCGTTCAACGTGCCCTCGCGCGCGATAGGGCTCACCGCCGCCGCCTCGAAGGCGCGGGAGTGGATCGGCGTGCCCGCCGGCGCGATCTTCATCATCGGCTGGATCGTCGGGATCACCTGGCTCACGTTGCCGACGTCCGACGAGCCGAGGCGGTCGCCGAGCGGCGGTCCCTCGGTGATGCCGAGCGCTTGCATGTTGGCGCGGAAGGCGCCGAGCAGCGTCTCGTTCCGCTTCATCGTCTCGTACACCGTGTCGTCGCTCCGAATCACCTTGAGACCGCAGCCGGTCGACTTCGCGGCGCCCTCGGCGCAGGCGATCACGCGCTTGTGGATCTCCCACATGTAGTCGAGATTGAGCGCGCGCACGTAGAAGGTTGCGGCCGCGAACTCCGGGATGATGTTCGGCGCCGCGCCGCCGTGGGTGATGATGCCGTGGATGCGCGAATCGGGGCGCACCTGCTGGCGGAGCATGCTGACGTTGTTGTAGGTCTGGATCGCCGCGTCGAGCGCGTTGACGCCCTCCCACGGATCGGCGGCGGCGTGCGCCGCCTTGCCGGCGAACTCGAAGCCCACCCGCACGATGCCCAGCAGATCCATGTGCCCGGCCCACTGGTCGAAGCCGTGACACATCATCGCGGCGTCGACGTCGCGGAAGACGCCGGCCTGGATCAGCTTCACCTTGCCGCCGCCGCCCTCCTCGGCCGGCGTGCCGATGACGTGCAAGCGTCCCGTCGGCAGCTTGTCGCGCACGGCCGCCAGCCCGGCGCCAGCGCCCACGCCCGCCGTCGCGATCGCGTTGTGGCCGCACGCGTGGCCGATCTGCGGCAGCGCGTCGTACTCGCAGAGGATGGCGATCGTCGGTCCGTCGCCCGTCTCGATGGTCGCGCGGAACGCGGTCTCGACGCCGCCGACACCGCGCTCGACCTTGAATCCTTGTCCGGTGAGGAATTCGGTGAGCCAGCCGGCGGCTTTCACCTCGAGGTAGCCGAGCTCGGGATTGTCGTGGATCTTGCGCGAGAGGGCTTCCAGATCGTCGCCGAGATTGTCGATCGCCCGAGCGATCGTATCTTTCAGACCCCTCATTTTCCGTTCTCCTGGCGTGGGATACGGCTCGGCCGTCGCCGCAGCGGCAACTATACCACCGCTCTCCTGTGCTAGGATTCGGCCGTGAACAGCCGCGTGCGGCTCGGCGTCGCGATTCCGCAGACGATTCAGTCCGGCGCGTTCGACCTGCGCGGGATCCAGAAATTCCTCGCGCGCGCCGAAGCCCTCGGCTTCGAGAGCGCGTGGGTCGTCGAGCAGATCCTCGGATCGATCCGGAGCCTCGAGCCGGTCACGCTGCTCACCTACGCCGCCTCGTGCACCGAGCGGCTGCGGCTCGGACCGGCCGTGCTCCTCACCGCGCTGCGAAGCCCGGTCCATCTGGCCAAGGCGCTCGCGACGCTCGACCACCTGAGCGGCGGCCGGCTCGACGTCGGCGTCGGCCTCGGCGGCAATCCGCGGATCTATGGGGCGTTCGGCCTCACGTCGGCGCGGCGTGCCGATCGCTTTGCCGAGGGCCTCCGCGTCATGAAGCGTCTCTGGACCGAGGAGCGGGTGGCCTTCGACGGGGAGTTCTACAAGCTGCAGAACGTGTCGATGGAGCCCAAGCCGCTGCAGAAGCCGCACCCGCCGCTCTGGTTCGGCGGCCACCACCCGAACGCGCTCCGGCGCGCCGTGGAGCTGGGTGACGCGTTCATCGGCGCGGGTTCCATCTCGACGAAGGCCTTCCTCGACGAGGTCAAGCTGCTCCGCGGCCTGATCAAGGAGAGCGGGAAGGATCCCGCGCGGTTCCCGCTCGGCAAGCGCGTCTACATCGCGGTGGACCACGACCGCGCGCGCGCCGGGCGCAGGCTCGCCGAGTGGTTCGGCGCGTTCTACGGCCGGCCCGAGCTCGCCGCCGAGGTGTCGGTGTGGGGCGAGCCGGCCGAGTGCGTCGAGCGGCTGTCCGAGATCACCGGGGCGGGGGTCGGCTTCCTGATGCTGAACCCGGTGTTCGACGAGATGGAGCAGCTCGAGCTGTTCGCCTCGGCCCTGGCTCCGAAGCTATAGCGGGTGTCGAGGGACTTTACCGCTCGCAGCCGGCGGTCCTTCAGTCTTTCTCGGCGTTCTCGAGCCTCGCCACCGGTACCGGACGCGTGGTTTCCAGACCGACCCGCCGGCCGGCGACGTGGCGCACCTCACCCGCGACCGTGAAGCGGCCGATCTCCTCGCTGAGGATGTCGATCCAGCAGGACTTGCCGCGCTTCAGGGCGGTCGTCGGGGCGACGGTCACCCAGAGCCCGTTGCGACTGGCGTCCTCGGCCCGGCCGAGGATGGTCTCGTCGTCCACCGAGATGCGGACGGCCCACGAGACGGGGATCCGCGGGTGCCGCCGGCGCTCGGGGATTGCGCTCATGAACCGATATAGACGTACATCTTCCGTGCCACGTCCAAAGCGCTTGGGCCGCGTGGAGTTCTGGCGCACCCGCCGTCAGCGCTCGACTCGGGCGTAAAGTTCCCCGACACTCACGCCGACCTCGGCGTGAATTCCCGATGTTCCGTCATATACTGCCTGCGTGACCAAGCGCGTCCTCATCGTCGACGACGAGCCGCCCGTCGTCGAGGTTCTGAAGGACTTCTTCGGGCAATTCCGCCACCCGGACACGTACGAGACCTCATCCGCCAAGGACGGCGCCGAAGCGCTGATCGTTCTGCTGCGCGGGCAGTTCGACCTGATCCTGCTCGACATGCACATGCCCCGGATGGGCGGCCTCGAGCTCCTGAAGCAGATCCGCGGTCTGGGCGTGAACGTGCCCGTCATCATGATCACCGCCAACGCCGACACCCGAGCGGCCGCCGAAGCGCTGGGAAGCGGAGTCTTCGCGTACATCCCCAAGCCATTCGACATCCGGCATCTCGACCACCTCGTCGCCCTCGCGGTCTCGAGCGGGTCTTCAGCGGCCGGTGGCTGAACCACCGGGTCGGGACACCGGCCGCCGCGACCGCTTCGTCCTGATCGGGGCCACCGGCCAACTCGGGTTCGATCTCGCCAGGACCTTCAACCGGCCGGGCGATCTGATCGGCCTCAGCTCCCGCGACATCGACATCCTGGACGCCCGCCGGGCGCGGTCGACGCTCGCCGACCTGCGGCCGACGTACGTTCTCAACACCGCGGCCTACAACCTGGTGGATCGCGCGGAGGACGAGCGGCCGCAGGCGTTCGCGCTGAACGCGGAGGCCGTCGGCACCGTCGCGGCCGCCTGCCAGGCGCTCCGCGCGACGTTCGTCCATTTCTCGACCGACTACGTGTTCGACGGCCGCAAGCGCACGCCCTATCTCGAGTCCGATCCGCCCGCTCCGCAGAGTGCCTATGGCGAGTCGAAGCTCGCCGGCGAGCGGCAGGCGCTCGAGCGCTGCGAGCGAACGGTGATCTTCCGTGTCTGTGGCCTCTTCGGCATCGCCGCGACCTCGGGCCAGGGCAGGGGAAACTTCGTCGAGACGATGCTGCGCCGGGGACGGGAGGGCCAGAAGCTCCGCGTCGTCGCCGATCAGGTGCTGGGCCCGAGCTACACGCTCGATCTCGCGCGGAAGGTGTGGGCA
>QHSI01000027.1 GCA_003221515.1 Candidatus Rokuibacteriota bacterium | reverse complement strand
GCGCGAGCCGGCCCGTCGTGTCGCGGAACGCCACCAGCTCCTCGCCCAGGAGCTTGACGCGCACCGGGGGACAGTCGGGCTCGGGCAGCTCCCACGCGAGCAGCGCGGGAATCCAGTACCGGCGGAGGGTGTTTCCCATCGGGGTGCCCTGGCCTACTCGCGTCAGCAGTACGTTCTCTTCACGTGAGAGCATGCCCGGATCCTCCTCTTGATCGCCGCGCCTCGGCCGGCGGGGCCCAGCCCGCGACGGCCTGCAGCGCGCCACTGCAACCCCGATACACCGCTCGCCGCTTGGGCGTCAAGGGAGGGCGATCCCCGGACCTCATTATGAATG
Source organism: Candidatus Rokuibacteriota bacterium (assembly GCA_003221515.1). Taxonomy (GTDB): domain Bacteria; phylum Methylomirabilota; class Methylomirabilia; order Rokubacteriales; family CSP1-6; genus AR31. The sequence continues at coordinate 27,306 of QHSI01000027.1, read as the reverse complement.
AGCGCTTGGCCGGTGGTTGTCAGATCTGACACGCGATCTTGGCCCGCGGAGTTCCGATTTTTTCGGTGCCGACTTCTAAGTATCTGGATTGAAACACAAACCGATCTGGCCCCGGCATTGCTGTTCAAAGGACGGACTTCACTGTCGTCTCGGCACATTTGGGGGGAAATCAATGGCAAAGAGGGGGTTCGCGACCGCGTCGGTCATCATGCTGCTGCTGGTCGCGCTTGGAACGAAAGGACGGGCGGAGAACCAGCCACTCTTGTTCGGCGTCATCATCTGGCGCAGCCCGACCCTCACGGCGCAGTTCTGGAATCCGATCCTGCGCCACGTCTCCGAGAAGAGCGGCGTGTCGCTTCAGCTGAAAGTCGCGCCCACCGGTCCGGAGCACACCGCGATGGTCCGGCGCGGCGAGCTGCACTTCCTCTATTCCAATCACAACTTCATCAAGGACAACGAGGAGAGCGGATACCGGGTGTTCGCGCGCCCCAAGGGCGACGCGCAGAGCGGCGAGATCGTGGTCCTCAAGGATTCGCCGATCAAGACGCTGGCCGATCTCGAGGGCAAGGAGATGGCGTTCCCGCACACCGCCGCGTTCCTGGGCTACCACCTGCCCATGGACGCGCTGCTGCGCAAGGGCATCAAGATCACGGGGCACTTCGCCGGCACCCAGGAAGGCGCGATGACGCAGCTCAAGGCGGGACGCGTCGTCGCGGCGGGCGTCAACGCGGAGGTCATGCGCGCATTCGCCCAGCGGGAGAACATCGCGTATCGCGTGCTGTGGAGCTCGGACAAGTTCCTGAACCTCGCGCTCTCGGCCCATCCGTCCGTGCCGGCCGACACCGTCAAGGCCGTGCGCAAGGCGTTTCTGCAGATGGCCGACGATCCGGAGGGCGCGAAGGCGCTGGCGGCGAGCGCCGAGGTCCTCAAGCAAGGGTCGCCCCTGGTGTTCATCGCGGCCCGCGACAGTGAGTTCGAGAACATGCGGCGCTTCTACCGCAACACCGTGGTGAAGGTCGAGCTCCAGTAGTGACCCCGTCGTTCGAGGAGTGGCGGCCGGGTAAGCTTTCGTTCCTCATCCGTCTGCTGCTCGGCTCCGGCCTGGCTCTCGCCGCGTGCGGAGCCGCGCTGCTCTACGCGATCCTGCGCGGTGAGATCGCCGATCAGCACGCCAAGCTCACCGAGCACCTGCGCGAAGAGATGCTGTTCGCCCTGCCCGCGATGAGCGGTCCCGCGGTCGTGGGCGAGTACTCGGTGATCGAGCAGATGGTGAAGGCCCGGGCCCGCCAGCCCGTCGTCGCCAGGTTCGCCTGGATCGACAACTCCGGACATCCGGTCGCCGCCGACGGGCCCGACATCAAGGTCGAGGCCCCGGACTGGTTCGTCAAGTGGCTCGACCTGCCCGTTCTCGAGGAGGCGCGGCCGGTCGTGGTGGGCGGGGAGAAGTACGGCAGCGTGACCCTGCGGCTCAACCCGGCGGTCTCGATCAACAGGCTGTGGCGTGGCTTCTGGGAAGAGCTCGGCATCCTCGTTCTCGGGACGGGGTTGTCGATCGCCGTCACGCTCGTCGTGCTGCACAGCGGCGTGCAACCGCTGCGCGCCCTGGCGGCCAGCGCTCGTCGTTTCGGCCAGGGTGAGTACGGCGTGCGCGTCACCGTCGAGGGCCCGCCCGAGACCGCGCAGTGCGTCCAGGCGTTCAACAGCATGGCGTCGAACATCGAGTCCTTGCTGGGATCCCTGAGTCGCAGCGAGGAGAAGAACCGATTGCTGGCCATGCAGGTCGAGCAATCGAACGACGCCATCTTCTCGCACGACCAGCGCGGCGTCGTCACCTCCTGGAACCGGGGCGCGGCCCGTCTCTACGGCTAAGAGCCGGACAGCTCGTCGAGGTGTCGGTCGCGACCACGCCGCTCCTGGATAGCGCGGGCCGTCCGCTCGGCGAGCTGACGATCGTGCGCGATATCAGCGCCCTCAAGCAGAAGGAAATCGCCGCGGAGGCCGCGAACCGCGCGAAGTCCGAGTTCCTGGCCACCATGAGCCACGAGATCCGCACGCCGATGAACGGCGTGATCGGGATGACCGCGCTCCTGCTCGACACCCAGCTGACGCCGGAGCAGCGCGAGTATGCCGAGACGGTGCACCGCTCGGGCGAGGCGCTGCTCACGATCATCAACGACATCCTCGACTTCTCGAAGATCGAGGCCGGCCGGCTCGAGCTCGAGCCGGTGCCGTTCGGGCTGCGCGAGATGCTGGGCGAAACGGTCAAGACGCTCGCGCCGCTCAGCTACGCCAAGGAGCTCGAGCTGAGCTACGAGATCCAGGCGGACGTGCCGGACGACCTGATCGGCGACACCGGCCGGCTCGGCCAGATCCTCCTCAACCTGGTCGGCAACGCGATCAAGTTCACCGAGCGGGGCGAGGTCTCCGTGCACGTCGACGCCGAGGCGGTCACGCCCGACACGGTGACCTTGCGCGTGGCCATCGAGGACACCGGCATCGGCATTCCCGCCGACAAGAGCCGCGTCATCTTCGACGCCTTCGCGCAGGCCGACGCCTCCACCACGCGCCGCTTCGGGGGCACCGGGCTCGGGCTCGCGATCTCTCGCCAGCTGGTCGAGCAGATGGGGGGACGTATCTGGGTCGAGAGCGTGGTGGGCCGGGGCAGCACGTTCCACTTCACGGTGGCGCTGAAGCGGGACGCAGTGTCGGCTCCGCGACCCGTGGCGGCGCCACCGCAGGCGCTGCGAGGGCTGGCCGTGCTGGCGGCCGACGACAACGCCACCAACCGCGGGTTGCTCGAAGCGACCCTGACCAGGTGGGGGGTCGTTCCGACGATCGTGCCCGATGGACGCTCGGTCCTCGACGCTCTCGAGAATGCGCGGGTCGCCGGCCGGCCGTTCGGCCTCGTGTTGCTCGACTCCCGGATGCCGGACCTCAGCGGGCTGGCGGTGGCCGAGTACATCCGCAAGGAGCCGCGACTGACCGACCTGACGCTCGTGCTGTTGACGTCGGACGTGATGGTGGGTGATCTCGCCCGCTGCCGCGAGCTCCGCATCGCGCGTCATCTGGTCAAGCCGTTCACGCCATCCGAACTACTCAACGCCATCCTGCTCGCCCTGGGACAACCGGTCGCGCCGCCGGTCGGTTCGTTGTCCGGCGCAGACCGGAATGCCGCGACCGCGTTCCCGCGCCTGAACGTGCTGGTGGCGGAGGACAACTCCGTCAACCAGCTGCTGATCGGACGCCTGCTGGAGAAGATGGGCCACGTCCCCGTCATCACCGGGAACGGGCAGGAAGCAGTCGACGCGTACGCGACCCAGTCGTTCGACGTGGCGCTGATGGACGTGCAGATGCCGGTGATGGATGGGCTGGCGGCCACGGCAGCCATTCGCGAGCGCGAGGCGCGGAACCCCGGCGGCCGACGGCTGCCGATCATGGCCCTCACCGCGTTCGCGATGCGCGGGGATCGCGAGCGCTGTCTGGGGGCGGGGATGGACGAATACCTGACCAAGCCGATCAAGCCCGAGGACCTGTCCGCCGCGCTGGGCCGGCTCCTCGGCGACTACCGCACGGCGACGATTCCCCTCGCGGCGGCGCCGGCCGAGGGCGAGCCCACGCCCGAGGGATTCGATTTCACGGCCGCGCTCAAGTACGTGGGGGGCGACCGGGAGCTCCTCGACGAGCTGCTGGGCATCTTCGCCGAAGACGCGCCGGTCCGCATCGAAGCGATTCGCCAGGCCATCGCCGACGGCAACACCACCGAGCTCATGCGAGAAGCCCACACGCTGAAGGGGGCGCTGAAGGTCCTCGGCGCCACGACGGCATCCGGGCTCGCGATGGCGCTCGAAGAAGCATCGCGAGGGGGGGACGCCGATAGCGCCGAGAAGCTCGCCAAGGAGCTGGAGCGTGAGATGGACCGGCTCCTGCAGTCCCTGATGGCCTCCAGGCGCGGCTAGGGCGTCGAGCCCTCGATCGCCTCGGTCACGACAACACCATCAGTAGATCGCGCGGGCTCACCGCGTCACCCGGCTTGACCAACACCTCGGCGATCGTGGCGTCGCGCTCGGCCACGATCCGTGTCTCCATCTTCATCGCCTCGATCGCCAGGAGCGTGTCGCCGCGAGCGACGCGCTGACCGGGCGTTACCGGTACCGCGACCACGGTGCCGGCCAGCGCGGCGCCGACGTGGGCCGAGTTGCCCTCCTGGGTCTGCGGGCGCGTCGTCGGCACGCTCGCGGCGGCGGCGGCGACCCGCATCGTCTGGAGCACGCCGTCCAGCGCGACGTAGAGCGTCACGACGCCGTCGGCATCGGCGGCCGCGCGCGCGGCCAGACCGATCACGTGCGTCTTGCCCGGCGCGACCTCGACCTCGATCTCTTCGCCCTCGCGCAGGCCGTAGAGGAAGGCCGGCGTGGGCAGGACCGATACGTCCCCGTACGATTCGCGATGCCGCGCGTAGTCGCGGAACAGCGCGGGGAAGAGCAGCGACGACGACACGTCGCGCTCGCTCACCGGACGCCGAAGCGTGGCCTCGAGCTCGCGCCGCTGCGCCGCCAGGTCGACCGCGGGCAGCAGCGCCGCCGGCCGACCGTAGATCGGCGTCTCGCCCTTGAGCACCTTGCGCTGCAGCGCCGGCGGAAATCCCTCCGGCGGATGGCCGAACTCGCCACGGAACAGCGCCACCACTGTCTTCGGGAACCCGAGGTCGCGGCTGGGGTCGAGCACGTCCCCGCCGCTGAGGCCGTTGGCGACCATGTAGAGGGCCATGTCGGCGACGGCGGTGGAGGTCGGCGTGATCTTCACGACGTCGCCGAACAGCATGTTCACCTCGGCATACCGCCGGCAGATCTCGTCCCAGCGGTCCTCGAGCCCGAGCCCGCGGGCCTGCTCGCGAAGGTTCGTGTACTGCGGCCCCGGCATCTCGTGGCGATAGACGTCCGCGGTGCCGGCGCGCATGTCGGCCTCGAACGGCGCGTAGTGGCGGCGCACGACTTCCCAGTGCCGGGACAGCGTCTGGAGAACGTCGAGGCTCAGGCCCGGATCCTGCGAGGTGCCGGCCAGCGCGGCCACCAGGGCGCTCAGGTTCGGCTGCGAGGTCAACCCGCTCATCGCGTCGACGGCGCCGTAGACCGCGTCGGCGCCGGCGTCGATGGCGGCCAGCACGCTGGCCGCGGCGATGCCGCTGGTGTCGTGGGTGTCGAAGTGGATCGGCAGCCGCACCTCGTCACGCAACGCGGCGACCAGCGCGCGGGCGGCCAGCGGCCGGCACACCCCGGCCATGTCCTTGATGCCCAGGATCTGGGCGCCGGCCTTCTCGAGCTGCCGCGCGAGGTCGACGTAGTACCGCAGATGCCACTTCGGCCGCGCCGGATCGAACAGATCGCCCGTGTAGCACATCGCGGCTTCGCAGAGCGCCCCGGACTGGCGCACGGCGTCGATGGCCACGCGCATGTTCTCCACGCCGTTCATGGCGTCGAAGACCCGGAACAGGTCGATGCCGGTCTGCGCGGCCTGGGCGATGAAGTGCTGCACGACGTTGTCGGGGTAGCTGCCGTAGCCGACCGCGTTGGAGGCCCGCACCATCGTTTGTAGGATGATGTTGGGCACGGCCTCGCGCAGGCGCGCCAGCCGCTCCCACGGATCCTCGCGCAGGAACCGCAGCATGACATCGAACGTCGCGCCGCCCCAGCACTCGAGCGAGAAGAGCTGCGGCGCCAGCCGGGCGTAGGCCGGGGCGATCGCCAGGATGTCGTGCGTGCGCACGCGCGTCGCCAGCAGCGACTGCTGCGCGTCGCGCACCGTCGTGTCGGTGAAGAGGACGCGCCGGTTCCGGCGCATCTCGGCGACGAAGCGGTCCGTGCCGAGCTCGCGGAGCCGGTCCCGGCTGCCGGGTGGAATCGGGCCGTCCGTGGCGCCGGGCACCGGCGCGGCGGCCGACGGCAGCGCCGTGGGCCGCGGCCGTCCCTGCAGGCCCGGATTGCCGTTGACGGTGACCTCGCCGAGGAACCGCAGCAGCCCGGCCGCGACGTCGGCCGACGGCGGCGCGACGAGCTCGGGCGTCTGCTCGACGAAGCGCGTCGTGCACTCGCCCGCCGCGAACGCCGGATGCGCGATCACGCGCTCGAGGAAGCTCAGGTTGGAGGCGACACCCTGGATGCGCGACTCGCGGAGCGCGCGGGCCATCCGCCGTGTCGTCTCCGCCGGCGAGTCGCCCCGGACGATGACCTTCATGAGCAGGGAGTCGTAGTGCGGCGTGACGAGGGCGCCGGTCGACACGCTGCCGGCGTCGACCCGGACCCCGAAACCGGCCGGCGTGCGACACGACGTCAGCCGCCCGTGCGCGGGCGTGAAGCTACGGGCCGGGTCCTCGGTGGTCACGCGACACTGCAGCGCGTGCCCGGAGAGCGTGATGGCCTTCTGTGGCGGCACGCCCGAGTCGGGATCGCCGATCCGCGCCCCGGCCGCGATCCGGAGCTGCGCCTTCACGATGTCGATGCCGGTGACTTCCTCGCTCACGGTGTGCTCGACCTGCAAGCGCGGGTTCATCTCGATGAAGTAAAACGCGCCGGTGTCGACGTCCAGCAGGAACTCCACGGTTCCGGCATGCGTGTAGCGGGCGGCACGCGCCAGGGCCAGCGCCGCCTCGCAAACCTCGCGACGCTGCGCGTCCGTCAGCAGTGGCGCCGGCGCTCGCTCGACGATCTTCTGGTGACGGCGTTGTACCGAGCAGTCGCGGTCGAACAGATGGACCAGGGTACCGTACCGGTCCCCCAGGACCTGGACTTCGATGTGGCGCGCCCGGGGCACGAGCTTCTCGAGGTACACCGCGTCGTCGCCGAACACGGCGCCCGCTTCGCGTCGCGCCGCCTCGACGAGCGCCGGCAGCTCGCGCGCCGATTCCACCACGCGGATGCCGCGCCCGCCGCCCCCCCAGCCGGCCTTCACCATGAGCGGATAGCCGACACCCGCCGCGAGCTCGACGACCTGCCCGATGGCGCGCGGCAGCGGCGCGGTCGCTCGCAAGAGGGGCAGGCCGGCGCCGAGCGCCAGGGCCCGCGCCGCGACCTTGTCCCCGAGCGTGCGCAGGACCTCTTCCGCGGGGCCGACGAATACGAGTCCGGCGCGCGCGCACGCCGCCGCGAGCTCGGGCCGCTCGGCCAGAAAGCCGTAGCCCGGGTGAATGGCATCGACGCGCGCCCGGCGCGCCACGCGGACGACGTCGTCCACGTCGCGGTAGGCGTCGACCGGCGAGCGCCCGGCGCCGACGAGATAGCTCTCGTCGGCGGCGAAGCGGTGGAGCGCGCCGCGGTCCTCGTGGGAGTAGACGGCGACCGTGCGCAGCTCCAGCTCCTGGGCGGCGCGGACGACGCGGATGGCGATCTCGCCGCGGTCGGCGACGAGCAGACTTCCGATGCGTCGGGGCCTGAGGGGTCCGCTGCTGCCGGACGCGAGCTCTCGCACGGTCGCGTTACGCCAGCGCCACCAGCATCTTCAGACCGAGCGCGCCGATGACGACGGCGAAGATCCGCTTGAGCGAACGTTCCGAGGTGCGATGCGCGAGCCGCGCGCCGAAGGGCGCCAGCACGATCGAGCCCACGGTGAATCCGATCAGGGCCGGTACGTAGATGTAACCGACGCTTTGGGCCGGGAGCCCCACCGCGTGCCATCCGTTCACGAGGTAACCGATCGATCCGACCACGGCGATCGGGAAGCCCACCGCCGACGCCGTGCCGATCGCGGTGTGGAAGGGCACGTTGCAGAAGACGAGGAAGGGAATCGTCAGCGTCGCGCCCCCCATGGCCGCCAGCGCCGAGCAGACGCCGATCGCCGTGCCGGCGGCGAAGATGCCCGTCGCTCCCGGCAGCTGACGCGTCGGCTTCGGCTTCCAGCTGAACAGCATGCTGGAGGCCATGTAGAGGACCAACGCCGTGAAGATCACCGCCAGCGGAAAGGTCGGGATGTGCCGGGCCAGCACGGTCCCGAGGCCCGTTCCCACGATGATCCCCGGGACCAGCCGCCGCAGGATGTTCCAGTTGACCGCCCCGTGCCGGTGGTGGGCGCGCAGGCTGGAGACCGACGTGAAGATCACGGTCGCCATCGCGGTGCCGAGCGCGACGTGCAGCATGTGCTCACGCGGAAAGCCCTGGGCCGCGAACGCCATCGTCGTCAGGGGCACTTGTATGCCTCCGCCTCCCATGCCGAGCATCCCGGCGAAGAAGCCGATGAAGGCGCCGATTGCCACGTAGACGAGCAGCCATTCGTCCATCAGTTTTTTCTCCCGGCGAGCAAGGGGACCTTCCCCCATACGGGCAGGGGAATCAATGTCCATGGCTGCTGAATCCGTGTCCCGGTCTGCCGGCGAGCCGATGCGGCGAGGGAGCGCGCGCCCGGCGGTCAGCCGGTGGAGCGTCGGTAGGCACCCGGCGGTCTTCCGGTGATCCGCTGGAAGACGTGGGTGAGGTGCGAGGTGTCGGCGAAGCCCAGCTGGGCCGCGACGGACTCGAGCTTCTCGTCGGTGTGGGCCAGCAGATCCTGGGCCATCGCCACGCGCACGCGCGTGAGATAGTCGCGCACGCTCATGCCGATCTCGGAGCGGAAGAGATGGGCCAGGTGGCTGCTGGAGATGTCGATGATCTCGGCGATGCCCTCGACCGTCAGGTCTTCGGCGAAGTGATGGCCGAGGTAGTCGACGGTGCGGCTCACGGATTCGCCGAGCTGCGGCCAGGTGTCGTTCGCGCGGTTCAGCGGAAGCACGCTGCCGACTTGCCGCATCAGGTCGCCGGCGTTGACGGGCGGTCGCACGACGCCACGGATGTTCAGCGCTTCCCATACCGGCGCCTCGCCGAGGTACGCGTCGTCGCTGACGACGAACACGGGGCAGGCGGGTGATTGGGCGTTCAGGGCTCCCAGGAAGCGCGCCGTTTCGTCCGTCGAGCGCCCGACGTTCAGGACCACGCACGTCGGCCGGAATCTGAGCACGCGGTTCAGCCCGTCGACCAGGGTGGCGGTCGTCTCCACGCGGGCGACGCGCTCCACCACGACGGCGAGCGTGGCACGCCAGCCGGGCGCGCCGCCGACGAAGAGGATGCGGTGCGTCCGGGGCAGCGCCTCGCGCGCGGGCGGGCCGCGCTCCGCGTGCGCGCCGAGCCGGCCGGTGCGCTCCTCGAGCACGCGGCGGATCGTCGCGAGCAGCTCCTCGTGCTGGAACGGCTTCGTCAGATAGTCGGACGCACCGAGCTTCATGGCCGCGACCGTCGTCCGGACGGTCTTCACCGCGGTCATCATGATGACCGGCAGGTTCGGCTCGAGGGCCTTGATCTCTTGTAAGATCTCCAGCCCGTCGACGTCCGGCATGAGGATGTCGAGGAGCACCAGATCCACCGGCCGGGACAGCACCAGGTCGAGCGCCGTCCGCCCGTGCGCCGCCTCGATCACCGCGTACTCTTCGTCGAGCACGACGTGCAAGGCGTCGCGCACGCCGGCGTCGTCGTCCACGATGAGCACGACGGTGCGTTCCACGAGCGAGGTCGGCGGCGCGTCGTTCGATTCCTTGGACTGCAGGCTTCCGATCGCGCGTCGCACGGCTCGAGGGTGACACAGAGCGCCGCGGTCTCGTACAGAAATTCGACAGCCCTGGACATTGACTGGCTCGCGGCGCTCGCCGACTGTGTGCGCACCCGACGACGAGCTGGCGGGAGGGGTGTTCCTCGCCCGGCGGCCGCGCTCGACGCAAAGGGAGACCAACGTGGTGAGACTCACGGCAACGGTTCTCAGCGTGGCCCTGCTCGCGCTCGTGCCCGGGCCCGCGGCAACGCAGGAGACGATCCGGATCGGGATCGGCCACCAGAGTATGTGCACCGACACCTACTCGGGCGGGATCACCGTCAAGCAGCTCGGCCTCCTCGAGAAGCACCTACCGCGGGTGGGAAGATACGCGGGCGCGAAGTACGACATCGTGTGGGAGGACTACACCTCGGGGCCGCCGATCACCAACCAGATGCTGGCCGGCAAGCTCGACATCGGGGTGATGGGCGACTATCCGCTGCTGGTGAACATCGCCCGCTTCCAGGAGATGCAGAGCATCCGCTCGGTCATCGTGTCGATGACCGGGTACAACTTACACGGGTCGGGTAACTCGATCGTCGTGCCGACCGACGCGGCCATTTTTCGATTCGAGGACCTGAAGGGCAAGCGGATCTCGGTGCCGTTCGGCTCCGCGGCGCACGGGATGGTCCTCAAGGCCCTGGTCGATCGCGGATTGACCGTGGACTTCTTCAACCTGATCAACCAGAGCCCGCCGGTGGGCGCGACCAGCATCCAGGAGAAGAAGATCGACGCCCATGCCGACTTCTGCCCGTGGGGCGAGCTGATGGAGTTCAAGGGCTTCGCGCGGAAGATCTTCGACGGCAGCCAAACCGGCGTCGCCTATCTGCACGGCCCGGTGGTGCGCAAGGACTTCCTCGACAAGCACGGGGAGATCGTCGTCGCCTACCTCAAGGCGGTCGTGGAGGCCAACGACTGGATCACGCGGAATCCCGAGGAGGCGACCACGAAGCAGGAGCAGTGGACATCGATCCCCAAAGAGGTCCTCTACCTCTACTTCGGGCGCGGCGGCTTCCTGACCCTCGACGCCACGATCAAGCCCAAGTGGGTGGAGGTGCTCAAGTACGACGCGTCCGTGCTGCAGAAGATGGGGATCATCAAGCAGGCGGACGTGGAGGGCGTCATCGACGATCGTTTCGTCCGGCAGGCGTATCGGGAGCTCGGCCGTGACTACGCGAAGGACCAAAAGGTGATGGCGGCGGGCACCTCGCCGATGGAGGGCAAGGACGCGACCACCGGGGCGCCGATCAAGGATCCGCGCGCGGCGGGCGAGCTGTGGATGAAGGGCGAGGCCATCAAGCCGTACGGCTCGCTCGCGACGTTGATGGGCGCGCTTCGGGAAGCGGAAGGGGCGGGTCGCGCCGTCAACGCCGCCTACGTCTTCGATCAGCCGACCGGGCTCAAGCTGTTCGCGCACCGGGCCTTCTACGTCGCGGGCGGCACCGGCAAGGCCGTCAGCGCGTCGCTGATCGCCTTCGCGTGGAAGGAAGAGGCGGAAGCGTTCGCCGGCAAGTACGGCGGCAAGGTCCTCTCGCTCGAGGAGGCCAAGAAGCTCGGGGTCGCACGGTAGATGGCCCCGGCGCCCGACGGTGGTTGGCAGCGACCCGTCCGCCGTGTGCTGTCCATCGGGTTCTTCTTCGTGGTGTGGCACTACTCGACGAAGTGGGACGTCGACCTCTACGTGCGCTTCCAGAACATCCCGACACCGTGGGAGGTCCTGGAGGAGGCGGCGGCCCAGCTCCGCGGCGCCGCGTTCTACGGCCACATCCTGGCGAGCCTCGAGCGCATCTGGCTGGGCTTCGCCGTCGCGACGGTGCTCGGCATCGCGCTCGGGCTGCTGATCGGCTGGTTCCGGCTCGCCGAGGACACGCTGTTCCCGCCGATCGAGCTGCTGCGTCCGATCCCGGCGGTGGCGTGGGTGCCGCTCAGCATCATGCTCTGGCCGACCGAGCGGTCCAGCATCGTGTTCATCACCACGCTCGGCGCGTTCTTTCCGATCGTGCTCAACACGGTCCACGGCGTGGAGGGCATCGACCGGCAGCTCGTGCGGGCGGCCACCAGCCTGGGCGCGGGCAGCGCGGCGATCTTCCGCGAGGTCGTCATCCCCGGCGCGCTGCCGTCGATCGTGACCGGCCTCTCGGTCGGGATGGGCGTCTCGTGGATCTGCCTCATCTCGGCCGAGATGATCTCGGGCCAGTTCGGAGTGGGCTACTTCACCTGGGTCGCCTACGGGATCGTCAAGTACTCGCAGGTCGTGGTGGGCATGCTGACGATCGGCGTGCTCGGGATGCTCTCGAGCGCGCTCATCCGACTGGTCGGCTGGCGTTGTATGCCGTGGCTCCCGCGGCGCGTGAAGGACGGGGGCTGAGCCACGGCATGAGCACCGGCGCTACCGGCCGCATCGAGATCACCGACCTCGGCATCGAGTTCAGCCGCAACGGCCGGACCGTGGAAGCGGTTCGGGCATTCACGCTGATGACGACGCCAGGCGAGATCGTGGCGCTGCTCGGCCCGTCGGGCTGCGGCAAGACCACGGTGCTCAACGCGGTGGCCGGCTTCGTCGCCCCGACGGCCGGGCAGGTGGCGGTGGACGGCGAAGCCGTCGCGGCGCCCGGGGCCGACCGCGGCGTGGTCTTCCAGCAGCACTCGCTGTTCCCGTGGAAGACCGTGCTCGGCAACGTCGAGTTCGGCCTCAAGATGCGCGGCGTGGGCAAGGCCGCGCGGACCGCTCAGGCTCGCACCTACCTGAGCCTTGTCGGCCTCATCGGCTTCGAGCACGCCTACCCCGGCGAGCTCAGCGGTGGCATGCAGCAGCGCGTCGGCATCGCGCGCGTGCTCGTCAACCGGCCGCGCGTGATGCTGATGGACGAGCCCTTCGGCGCCCTCGACGCCCAGACGCGGCTGACGATGCAAGAGCTGCTGCTCTCCGTCTGGCGGGAAGTGCGGACGACGATCCTGTTCGTCACGCACGACATCGACGAGGCGCTCTTCCTCGCCGATCGGGTCGCCGTGATGACGGCCCGGCCGGGTCAGATCCGCGACCTGGTCGCCGTGAAGCTGGCGCGGCCGCGCGCGGCGACGGTCATCGCGACCCCGGAGTTCATGGCGCTCAAGGCGCGCATCCTCACCCAGGTGCGGGAGGAGAGCGTCCGGGCCCTGTCGGGCCGACGTCCATGAGCGTGCTGCGCGCGCTGGCCGTCCGCATCGGCGCGCGCTGGTGGACGATCGCGGCGGCGACGCTCGCCGTCTTCGCCGTCTATCAGGCCTCGATCCTCGTCGTCCTCGTCGCCGGTCTCGGCGGCCCGCCCAACTACGTCCGGCTCCACGCAGCATGGGAGAACGCGCGCCGCATCGTTCGGCTCACGCCCTCGGCGCTCGACACCGCGGTGCTCGTCGCGCGCGAGCCGCTCGTCGAGTACGGGCGCCTGCATCCCGCCTTCGGCGTGGCCGTGTGGAGCTTCGAGCTGACCTGGTCGGGCCTGCTCTTCTTCGTCTCGTTCTCGGTGCTGGTGGGAGTCTATCTCGGCATCGGCGGACGGGCGGGGCGCTGGGGCACGCTGAGCTCGCTGGGTGGCGCCGGCGCCGTCGGGCTCCTCGGCGCCAGCGTGTCGTCGCTCACGCACTGCGGGCTCGGCTCCTTCGGCGTGCTGCTGGCGATCAGCGGCATCTCCGCGGCCACGATCCAGTGGTACGGGCGGCTCGAGCCCGTGGTGCTCGCGGCGGGCTACGCGCTGATCGTGCTGGCGATCCTGACTCGCGCGGGGCGATCTGGCCCCATGCCGGCCACCGCCGCGTGAAGGGCCTCGTGGCCGCGCTCGCCGTCGTCGCCCTGGGCGCCTGCGCTCGAGGGGCGGCGGAGACGATGCCGCCCTTCACGCTGGTCGACCAGTCCGGCGCGGCCGTGACGTCCGACGGCCTTCGCGGCCGTGTGCTCGTCGTGAGCTTCGTGTTCACGACGTGTCGCGACGCGTGTCCGCTGATCACCGCGCAGCTGGCGCGAGTCCAGGCCCGGGCGCGGGCCGAGAAGCTCGACGCGCGCGTACGCTTCGTCTCGATCACGCTCGATCCCGCCACCGATACGCCCGAGGCACTGCGCCGCTACGCCGCCGCCTACGGCATCGATCTGGCCAGCTGGCACTTGCTGACGGGCGCGCCGGACGACGTGACCCGGGTGATCCGGGCCTTCGGTCTCGCCACGGTCGCGGGCGACCGGATCGCTCACGGGAGCCTCGTGGTGCTGGTCGACGCCGAGGGCCGCATCGCCGAGAAGCGGACCGACCTCGAGCTCGCGCCCGACCGTCTGCTCGCGTCGCTTCGCAAGCTCCTGGGCTGAGCTACACTAGCGGGCGCCATGCGCCTGGGCATCCTCGTTCCCACCCGCGGAGCCGTCATGCAGTCGGCGCGTCGGCCTCCCGTCGAGGAATGCTGGGCGATGGCGCGGCACGCCGACCGGGAGGGTTACGACGCGGTGTGGGTTGGCGACAGCATCGTCGCCAAGCCGCGCCTCGAGCCGCTCACGACGCTCGCCTATCTCGCCGGCATCACCGAGCGCGTGCGGTTGGGCACCGCCGTCCTGCTGCCGGCGCTGCGCCACCCGGTAGTGCTGGCCCACCAGATCGGGAACGTCGACCAGATCTCACGCGGCCGGCTGGTGCTCGGGCTCGGCGTCGGCTGGAGCCTGCCGTCGGCCGAGCGCGAATGGGCGGCCTGCGGCGCGGACCACAAGCGACGCGTCCGCCGCCTCGAGGAGCACGTGAGGATCTGGCGCATGCTGTGGCGCGGCGAGCCCGTCAACTATCAGGACGGTGACGTCGAGCTGACCGATCACACGGTCGGGCCGCTGCCGTGGAACGCCGAAGGGCCGCCGGTGCTGATCACCGCGGCGAATCGCGGCGAGATGCTCGACGCCCAGTTCGACCGGCTCGGCCGTCTCGGCGACGGGATCATCACGACGTACGTCCACGCCGAGGAGTGCCGGCTCGTGCGGGCGCGGGGCGAGGCGGCGCTGGCCCGTCACGGCCGGGCCCGTCCGAACTTTCCCCTGTGCGTGTACACGACCGTCCGCATGGACGACGATCCACGCGCCGCGGAACAGGTCACCGCCGAGTTCCTGGCCACCTACTACGGTGGCGGCGTGCACTCGCGCGGCACGATGGGCCTCGGCCCGGCGGACGTGGTGACCGCCGCGCTCGAGCGCTATGCGGCGGCCGGCGTCAGCGACCTGTGCATCCGGTTCGTGGGCGACGACCAGCTCGCCCAGCTCGAACGGTTCACCGCCGAGGTGTTGCCCGCGCTTCGCGATTAGTTATATCCAAGGAGGATCGATCCCATGAAGGTTCGTTTCGACCAGACAGCGCCGTACGAAGTCGATGAGGCGGACGTGCCGTTCGCCCGGCCGGAGGGCACGGAGCTTCAGGCGCGCATCTATCGGCCGAAGGGCGAGCGCGACGGTCAGCTCGCGGCGCTCGTCGACGTGCACGGTGGTGCCTGGAGCCGGGGCGACCGCACGACGGGCGCCCACCATTGCCGGGCGCTCGCCGCCTGCGGTCTGGTCGTGGCCTCGCTCGACTTCCGCCAGGGCGGCGAGCACAAGCATCCCGCCGCGAACGCCGACGTGGCCGCGGGCGTCCGCTTCGTGCGCTCCCGCTCGGGCGCACTCGGAATCGATCCGACGCGCATCGGGCTGGTCGGCAGCTCGAGCGGCGGTCAGCTGGTCCTGCTCGCGGCGGTCAAGGCCGGCTCCGACGAGCACGCCGGCACACCGATCGTCCGACCCGACGGCTCGCTCGGCGCCACGTTCGGCGACGACGCGGTCGCGTTCGTGGTCGCGCTCTATCCCGTCGCCGATCCGCTGGCGCGCTACCGCTACGCGATCGGGCGCCAGAACGACGGATCGGGATTCGACGCCACGCGGCTGGTCAACGCTCACCACGGCTACTTCAAGGACGAGGCGGCGATGGCCGAAGCGAGCGTCACCCGCATCGTCGAATCCGGCGAAGCCCGCGCGCTGCCGCCGGCGTGGGTGGCCCAGCCCGAGCTGGACGACAATGTTCCCCCGGCCATCACCGAGGCGTTGGTGCGCGCCTGGCAGCAAGCGGGCGGTGAGATCGAGCGCGTTCACTTCCCCGGCGCGCGCCACGGCTTCATCCAGCAGCCCGGCGCGGACTCGGCGCGGGCCATCACGCTGATCCGCAGCTTCATCGGCCGCCGGCTCGCGGCCACCTCGCGGGCGTCCTGAGCTCGGACTCATGGCCCGCCTGACGCTCGTGCTGGCGCTCGTCACCGTCCGGCGCGGCGCCGTCGACGCCGGCGCCGCGCCGGAGGGGCGCTCGGAAGCCCGCGGGCCAGGTGACGCCCTACGAGGACTTGAAGCGCCGAAGCAAATAGGGCAGTCTCGCTCCACCTGAGGACCGCCCAATTCCCCTGGAGGTCTGATATGAGCGTGACGAAATCCCCGCTGTCCGAGATCATCTCGATCAGTGACCTCCCGTGGCAGGAACGTCAGCCCGGGATCCGGATGAAGAGCCTCTGGGAGGATGCCGCGACGAAACGGCGGGCGGTGCTGTCACGGATCGAGCCCGACGCCACGCCTCCGCTCCATCGGCACGTCGGCGACGAGTTGATCTTCGTCATCGAGGGCGCTCTTTCCGACGAGTTCGGCACCGTGACCGCCGGCAGCATGGGCTATCGGCCCAACGGCTGCGTGCACACGATCTCGACGAAGCAGGGGGCGACGGTTCTGGCGATCATCACCGGTAGCGTGGAGCCGATCGCGCAACGGGTCGCCGGTCCCCCGTCGCAGGTCTTCACGCTGAGCGATCTTCCCTGGGTCGAGACGCGCCCCGGGGTTCGCCAGAAGAAGATCTGGGACGATCCGGCCGGCGAGGGGCGCCGCGCGATCCTCGCGCGCTTCGAGCCGGGCGCCACGCTCGCCCGCCATCGGCACGTCGGCGACGAGCTGATCTTCGTCGTCGAGGGCGCGAACGCGGACGAGTCGGGGCCCGTGACCACCGGCAACATGAACTATCGCCCGAACGGCTGCATCCACACCGTGACCACCAAGAACGGCGCGACCGTTCTCGCCGTGGTCTGGGGCCGCACCGAGGCGCTCTAGACAACGCGACACCGCAAACGCGGAGGCTTCTCATGAGACACGTTCGAGGCCTCTTCGCTTCGCTGCTCGTTCTGACCACGATCGTCCTGGTCTGCGCGGTGGCGCCCGCCGCGGGCGCGGACACGCCGACCGGTCAGATGACCTGGGCCGTTCATGTCTCACTCGCGCCGACCTGGTTCGATCCCGCCGAGACCTCCGGGATCATCACGCCGTTCATGCTGATCTACGCGCTCCACGACGCGATGGTGAAGCCGCTGCCGGGCAATCCCATGGCGCCGTGCCTCGCCGAGTCGTGGACGGTGTCGCCGGACGGGCTCGTCTACGAGTTCGCGCTCCGCAAGGGTGTGAAGTTCCACAACGGCGACGCCGTGACCGCCGAGGACGTGAAGTTCTCGCTCGAGCGCTACCGCGGCGCCTCCGCCCGGCCGCTCCGAGACAGCGTGGCGGCGATCGAGACTCCCGATCCGTCGCGGGTGCGCATCCGCTTGAAGCGCCCGTGGCCCGACTTCATGACCTTCTACTTGAACGCGACCGGCGCCGCCTGGATCGTGCCGAAGAAGTACGTCGAGCGGGTCGGGGACGAAGGCTTCAAGAAGGCGCCGATCGGGGCGGGCCCGTACCGGTTCGTCTCGTTCACGCCCGGCGTCGAGCTGGTGCTCGAGGCCTTCGACCAGTACTGGCGGAAGACTCCGAGCGTGAAGCGACTCGTCCTCAGGGCGATCCCGGACGAAGCCACGCGCCTGGCCGCGCTCAAGCGCGGCGAGGTGGACATCGCGTACGCGATCCGCGGCGCGCTGGCCGAGGAGCTCCGGCGCACGCCGGGGCTCACGCTGAAGCCCAACGTCGGGCAGGCGACGTTCTGGGTCTACTTCACCGAGCAGTGGGATCCGAAGTCGCCGTGGCACGACCGCCGCGTGCGGCTCGCCGCGAACTACGCGATCGACCGGGCGTCGATCAACCAGGCGGAGACGCTCGGGTTCTCGAAGATCACGTGGAGCATCATCCCCAGCAGCTTCGAGTACTACTGGCAGCCGCCGGGCTACGGGTACGATCCCGTGCGCGCCAAGCGGCTCCTCGCCGAGGCGGGCTACCCGAATGGGTTCGACGCCGGCGACTACTACGTGGACGCCGCGATCGCCAACGTCGGCGAGCCCGTCGTCAACTATTTCAACGCGTCCGGCATCCGCGTGAAGCTGCGGCCGATCGAGCGGGCCGCGTTCTTCCGAGGCTACGCCGAGAAGAAGTTCAAGGGCCTCATCCAGGGCGGCAGCGGCGCGTTCGGCAACGCGGCCACCCGCATCGAGGCCTTCGTGGTCGGCGGCGGCACCTATTCCCACGGCAGCTACCCCGACATCGACGGCCTGTTCCAGGAACAGGCGGGCGATCAGGATCCGAAGCGGCGCGAGGCGACGCTGCATCGCATCCAGCAGCTCATCCACGACAAGGTGATGATCGCGCCGATCTGGCTCAACGCCGGCCTGAGCGGGCTGGGGCCCCGGGTCGAGGAGTCGGGCATCGGGATCATCGCAGGCTACGCGTTCTCGGCGCCGTACGAGGACGTGAAGCTGAAGGCCCGGTAAGGTATGTTCGCTTGATGGATCGCGAACAGCAGCGGGCGGAGTACGCGGCGGGGCTTCGGGCGGAGGCCTCCCGGCGCTTCGGGGCCGAGCGCGCCGCGGCCCTCGGTCCGATCATCGAGGACGTGGCGGGCTGGATGGTCGATCTCGCGACGTTCCCGCTCGACGCCGACGAGCCGCCGGCGTTCTACATCGAGCCGGCCTCGTGAGCCTGCACACCTTCGGCGTCGTCGCCGCCGCCCGGGCGATCCGCGAGAAGGTGCTCTCGCCCGTCGACCTCGTGGAGGCGCTGCTGAAGCGCATCGATCTGATCGACGGGCGCGTCCAGGCCTGGACGCTGGTCGACCGCGACGGCGCGCGCGCCGCCGCCCGCGCGATGACCGACGAGGCCGCGCGAGGCGTGTTGCGCGGGCCGCTCCACGGCGTGCCCTTCGGCGCCAAGGACATCTTCTACAGCGCGGGGTTGCGCACCGAGGCGGGCTCGAAGGTGATGGCGGGCTTCGTCCCGGAGTACGACGCGACCTCGGTGGTCCGGCTCAAGAGCGCCGGGGCGATCCTGCTCGGCAAGCTCCACACCACCGAGTTCGCCACCACGGACCCGGCACCCACCCGCAACCCGTGGAACCTCGCCTGCACGCCCGGCGGCTCGTCGAGCGGCTCGGCGGCAGCGGTGGCCGCGCGTATGGTTCCGCTGGCGCTCGGGACCCAGACGATCGGCTCGAACGTGCGCCCGGCGTCGTACTGCGGGCTGGTCGGTCTCAAGCCGACCTTCGGCCGGATCAGCACGCGCGGCGTGATGCCGCTCACCTACACGCAGGATCACGTCGGGCTCATGGCCCGGAGCGTCGAGGATATCGCGCTGAGCCTGGGAGTTGCCGCGGGCCACGACCGCGACGATCCGAGCTCGTCGCGAACGCCAGTCCCCGACTATCTCGCGGCGATCACCCATCGGCGCGCGCCGCGCATCGGGGTCCTGCGCGAGCTGTACGAGGTCGCGACCCCCGAGGTGGCCGGCATCACGGGCCAGGCGGTGAACCGCCTGGCGCGCGCCGGCGCGATCGTGGAAGAGACGAAGCTCCCGCCCTCGTACCGGGTGGTGCGCGCCGCCGCGCACATGATCATGCGTGCCGACACGGCCAGCATCCACGCCGAGCGGTTCGCACTGAAGGCCGACCTCTACCGGCCGGGGATCCGGAGCGCGATCGAGCTGGGCATGCTGGTGCCCGGCGATCTCTACGTGCGCGCGCTGCGGGTTCGGGGCCAGTTCCGCCGCGAGCTGCTTCCGCTGCTCGAGCGGTACGACGCGCTGCTGACTCCGACGACGACCACGCCCGCCCCGGAAGGCATGGCGACGGGCGATCCGCAATTCCAGGCCCCGTGGTCGCTGAGCGGTCTGCCCTCGATCACGGTGCCGTGTGGGCTCACGCCCTCCGGGCTTCCGCTCGGCATCCAGCTCGTGAGCGGCGCCTTCACCGAAGCGTCACTGCTCGCGACCGCGGCGTGGTGCGAGGACACCCTCGGCCGCGCCGCCGCGCCGGGCCTTTGAGCCCGACGACGATTTCCCACGACGATTGGAGAACCTCATGAGCGATTCTCTCGAGCGAGCGATCGAGCATCTGGCGGCGGGCGAGTGGCAGAAGGCCCACGAGATCGTCCAGCAGGACAAGTCGACGCTGGCGGCGTGGCTGCACGGCATCGTCCACTTGCTCGAGGGCGATCTCGACAACGCGCGCGGCTGGTACAAGCGGGCCGAGCGCCCGTTCCCGGGCGGCGACGCGGCGCCAGCGGAGATCGTGGCCGCGCGGCGCGCCGTCGGGAGCGCCGCGTCCCGATAGGTCGGTGTCCCGATAGGTCGGTGTATAGTGCAGCGCACCCCGCCGGTCGAGGCGCGGTCATGAAAAGAGGTGGAGCATGACGATCAAGGGGAACATCCTGGTCGGAACCGTGGGTCAGGGCGTCATGATGAGCGCCGACGATGGCGAGAGCTGGACACGCGCCAGCGTGCGACAGGGCATGCACTCCGACTCGATCGTCCGCATGCTGCGGGCGGACGCCCGTCGACCCGAGGTGGTCTACGCGGGCACCGACATGGGGCTCTACCGAAGCGACGACCGCGGCGGGAAGTGGCGCCTGCTCGACAACCCCATGAAGGGCTCGGTGGTCTGGAGCATGGCGATCGACCCGGTCGATTCGGCCGTCATGTTCGCCGGCACCGGCACGCCCAGCCGCCCCGGCATCTTCCGCTCGACCGACGGGGACAAGAGCTGGACTCAGCTCCAGGTGGCGATCGCGGAGGACTGTCCGAACGTCGGCGTCCCGCGTCCGACGGGCATCGCGATCGATCCCACCAACGACCGCAACGTGTGGGTGGGGCTCGAGGTCGACGGCGTGCGGTACAGCCGCGACGGCGGCGAGACGTGGGCCAAGGTGAACGGCCAGATCCCGAACCAGGACGTCCACAACATGCTGGTCGTCGAGGGGCCGCCGAAGACCGTCTTCACCGTGGTCAACGACGACATCTGGCGCAGCACCGACGACGGCAAGACGTGGCAGGCGGCGCATGCCCGAGAAGTCTTCCCCTGGCACTACCCGCGCGGTATCGCGGCGCGCCCCGACGATTCGCGCACCGTGTTCCTGACGCTCGGCGACTCGACGCCGGGCCGCGTAGGCACGATCATGCGCTCCCGCGACGCGGGTGCCACGTGGGAGAACTTGAAGCTGCCGGGGCAGCCGAACTCGGCCATCTGGACCGTCAGCATCTCGGCGGCGGCGCCGGACACGATGTTCGCCGCGAGCCGCTACGGCTATCTCTATCGCAGCGACGACGGCGGCGACTCCTGGCGCAAGCTGTGGCGGGAGCTCGGTGAGGTGTCATCGATCCTCTGGGTGTAAAGGAGCTACAGCCCATGAAAGCGATCCGCGTCTCGGAGTACGGCGGGCCGTCCGTCCTGAAGCTCGAAGAGGTCTCGGCGCTCAAGCCCGGTCCCACGCAGGTCCTCGTGCGCAATCACGCCGTCGGCGTGAATCCCGTCGACACGTACCTGCGCTCGAACACCGACAACCGCGGTCCGAAGCTGCCGTACACGCCGGGCTCGGACTCGGCGGGCGTCGTCGAGGCCGTCGGCGAGAGCGTGAAGGGCGTCAAGGCCGGCGATCGGGTCTACGTCGGCGGCACCGTGTCCGGCGCCTACGCCGAGCAGACGCTCTGCGAACAGACGCAGGTTCACGCGCTGCCCGGCAACGCGAGCTTCGCGCAAGGCGCGGCGGTGAACGTTCCGTACGCGACCGCGTTCCACGCCCTCTTCCATCGCGCCCACGGCGAGTCCGGCGAGTCGGTGCTCGTGCACGGCGCCAGCGGCGGCGTCGGTATCGCCGCAGTCCAGCTCGCGCGGGCTCGTGGCCTCACGGTCATCGGCACCGCCGGGACGGACAAGGGCCGACGGACGGTCCTCGAGCAGGGCGCGCATTACGTGCTCGACCACAACGCGCCAAGCTACCTCGCCGAGGTGGTGAAGCTCACCAATGGGCAGGGCGTGGACGTGATCCTCGAGATGCTCGCGAACGTGAATCTCCAGAAGGACTTCGGCGCGCTGGCGATGCGCGGCCGCATCGCCGTCATCGGCAACCGGGGCAACATCGAGATCAACCCGCGCCTGGCCATGAACAAGAACGCGGCGATCCTCGGCGTGGCGCTCTTCCACGCCTCACCGGCCCAGCTGGTCGGCATTCACGGGGCACTCGTGGAGGGACTGCGCAACGGCTCGCTGCGACCGGTGATCCACGAGGAGCTGCCGCTCGCTCAGGCCTCGAAGGCGCACGAGGCGGTCATGCAGAACGGCCACGTCGGCAAGATCGTGCTGGTGCCCTGATCTCCCGGTGACCGGGACCGCTTGCACCCGGGCGGCCTGGCCAGGGTGTCGCGTGGCCGGACGTCAGCTACTGTCGGCCGTGGCGCGCGCCACCGCTTCGCTCGCCCAGGCACGTGTCTGATCCGGAGTCCGTCCCGTACGATGGTGCTCGTCCGGCCGGCGCAATGCCCAACCGTATTGGGCGAGGGCGGCCAGTGCGTGCGCCCGGTTGAGCCGTACCTCGTCGATGGCGGCGCCCGTCCGCGCCCGGTAGGCCTCGAGCACGCGGCGCACGAACCGGTCACCGTACGACGGCAGCCACCGCATCTCGTGATGACGATCTCCGGCCGCTGACTCCTCGAAGTCGAACAGTCCCGCGATGCGCCCGTTGCCATCGACGACGAGGTTGTGGCTTCCGACGTCGCCATGGAGGAATGTTCGGTCGGCCGGCGCGACGACCTGCGCTCGGTGGGCCTCGATGAGCGCGAGCGCGATGGCTCGATCCGCCATCGCCTCGCCACCTCGAATCGCGTCGTCGAGGTCGAGCTGAGCCACGTCCGGCAGTCCCGCCGCCACGAAGGCCTCCAGCTCGTTGGACGAAAACGCCGTGTGCAGCGCCGCGATGAGCGCGCCGTGATCTCCGGCGTACGCGTCGCCAATCGAGCCATTCGCGAGTGCGTACCGATGGTGCCGGAGACCGGGACCGCCCAGCACCTTCGTGCGCAGGCACACCGGGCCGTCCGCGAGCACGGGCCGGGGGATCGCGACCGGCAAGCGACCGGCCAGACGATTCAGGACGAGCCGCTCGACGGCGATCTTCCGCGTCGTCGCGTCGTCGTGCGCGACGAAGGCGACGTGCGTCGCGAAGATGACGACCGTGCGAGCTCCGCGCGCCTCGACCGAGAGTGATGTGCCGGTGATCCCCGCCCGGCGCGCGACCGATATCGCGAGGGCCGCGGCCTGTCGCGCGTCCATGCTGCTATCCCACGTCGGTGCCGAGCGTCGCTGCCTGTCTCAGGCCCGGTCGCCGATGACGGCGATCGCCTGGATCTCGAGCTCGATCCCCGGGCGCGCGAAGTTCGTGACCGTGATCAGCGCGCTGCCCGGATAACGGCCGTCCGGGAACTTGCCCTTGCGGAGCTCGACGAAGCGGTCGCCGTGCCGCGACTCCTTGATGAAGACCGTCATCGTGACGAGGTTCGCGAGCGTGCCGCCGGCCCGCCGGAGCGTCTGGTCCATCAGCTCGAACACCCGGTGCGTCTGCGCTTCGAAGTTGCCGGAGATATCCTTGCCGGCGCCGTCCACCATCGCGATCTGCCCGGCCAGCCAGATGGTGCGCCCGCCCTCGGTGATGACGGCCGGCGAGTAAGCCCGGCTCTTCTGCTGCTCGCTCCCCTCGAGATATTGGGCCATCGTCCACCTCGCTTGATAGGCTCGCCTCGCATGGCGGGCCCCAGCCCCACGACCTGCTGCGGCTCGCAGTCCCACCTTGATGCTGCCGGCCGAGTATACCGAGCGCGGCGCCATATCGGCCGAGGGAGTCTGATAGACTCGCGAGCGACAATCCGCGACGACGAAGGAGAGCGTGCCATGGATCTCGGCTTGAAGGGCCAGGTGGCGCTGGTGACGGGCGGCAGCAAGGGCATCGGCAAGGCCGTCGCGCGCGGGCTCGCCCAGGAAGGCGCGCGCGTCGCGATCTGCGCCCGTGGCAAGGAGTCGCTCGAGGCCGCGGCGGCGGAGCTCGCGGCGGCGACCGGCGCCGAGGTGTTCGCGGTGGCGGGCGACCTCACGCGGGCCGACGACCCCAAGCGGATCGTCGACGCGACGGCCGCGCGCTTCGGCCGCATCGATATCCTGATCAACAACGCGGGCGCCGCACCCGGCGGCGAGATCCTGGACCTCACCGAAGAAGACTGGCAGAAGGCGATCCAGCTCAAGTTCATGGGCTACGTGCGGTGCATCAAGGCGGTGATCCCCCACATGCAGCGGCAGGGCGGCGGGCGGATCGTGAACATCGTCGGCAACGATGGCGTCAAGCCCATCGGCATCGAGCTCTCGCCGAGCGCCGCGAACGCCGCGGACCTGGCGATGACGGTGGCGCTGGCCGAGCAGTACGGCCGCCAGAACATCCTGATCAATGCGATCAACCCGGGGCCGGTGGCCACCGAGCGGTGGGGCGAGCTCATCGGCGGCATCGCGCGCATGCGCAAGATCAGCGTCGAGGAAGCGCAGAAGCGCGCGGATCGATCCATCCCGCTCGGGCGGATCTGCACGCCGGAAGAGGTCGCGAACGTGGCGGTGTTCGTCGCGTCGTCACGGGCGAGCTTCATGAACGGGGCGATCATCACGCTCGACGGCGGCCAGCGGAAGGCGCTCCTCGACTGAGCCCGGCGGCGTCGCGTGTCATCGGCGTTTCGGTCAAGCGGAAGGAAGACTTTCGCCTCCTGACCGGGCGCGGTAAGTACGCGGCCGACGTGCGGCTGCCGGGCCTGCTGCAGGCGGCCGCCCTCCGATCGCCGCATCCGCACGCGCGCATCGCGGCCATTCGCGCCGACGCGGCCCTGGCGCTCCCCGGCGTCGTCGCCGTCGTCACCGCCGCCGATCTGGGATCGGTCGGCCGCATCCCCGTGCGCCTCGGCCAGCGCTCCGGCGCCGGCCCGATCGCGTGCCTGCAGCCGCCGCTCGCCACCGGCCTCGTCCGCTACGTGGGCGAGCCCGTGGCGTTCGTGATCGCCTCGAGCCGGTATCTCGCCGAGGACGCGCTCGAGCTCATCGAGGTCGACTGGGAGCCGCTGCCCGTCGTCACGGACGTGAACCGCGCGCGCGAGGCGGACGCGCCCGTGCTCCACCCGGCGGCCGGGTCCAACGTGATCGAGCGGCTGGCGGTGCGCGCCGGGAACCCGGACGCGGCGCTGGCCGGCGCCGACCGGCGCCTGCGCGAGCGGTTCGCGGTCCAGCGCCACACCGGCGTGCCGATGGAGACGCGCGGGCTCACCGCCGCTCACGACCCCGGCACCGGCGTCCTGACCCTCTGGGGCGTGGCCAAGGTGCCGCACTTCAATCGTCGCGTCCTCGCCGATCTCCTGGGTCATCCCGAGCACTTGATTCATTTCATCGAGCTCGAGGTGGGCGGCGGCTTCGGCGTGCGCGGCGAGTTCTATCCCGAGGACTTCGTCGTGCCGTGGGCGGCGATGCGTCTCGGGCGTCCGGTGCAGTGGGTCGAAGATCGGCGCGAGCACCTGATGGCCACGAACCACTCGCGGCAGCAGTACCACGACGTCGAGATCGGCATCCGCCGCGACGGGACGATCGTGGCGCTGCGCGACCGCTTCATGGTCGACCTCGGCGGGTACATCCGCACGCACGGCGTGGTCGTTCCCGAGCTCACGATCGCGCTGCTGCCCGGGCCCTATCGCGTGCCGCACTACGAGTGCGAAGCGCTCTGCGTGATGACCAACAAGACGCCGACCGGAACCTATCGCGGTCCCGGCCGCTACGAGGGCACCTTCGTCCGCGAGCGGCTGATGGACCGCGTGGCGACCGAGCTCGGGCTCGATCCGGCCGAAGTACGCCGGCGCAATTTTATCAGCGCCGGCGAGATGCCCTACGAGGTCGGCGGCGGCGCGCTGGGTCAACGCACCGTGTACGACTGCGGCGACTATCGCTCGGCGTTCGACCAGGCGCTGGCCGCCGCGGACTACGAGGCCGTGCGCACCGAGCAGCCGCGCGCCCGCGCGCAGGGACGCTATCTCGGCGTCGGCATCGGCTGCGTGCTCGAGAAGGCCGGCCTGGGGCCCTGGGAGTACGCGCGCGTCGAGGTCGACGGCTCCGGGCGCGTCGTCGTCTACTCCGGCGTCGCCGCCGTGGGGCAGGGGATCGAGACGACGCTCGCCCAGGTCGTCGCCGAGGAGCTCAACCTGGCCCCGGAGGACATCAGCGTGGTCCACGGTGACAGCGCCCAGGTGCCGTTCGGCGTCGGCGGCTTCGCGAGCCGCGGCGCGGCCGTGGCGCTCCCCGCCGCGCTCGTGGCGGCGCGCAAGGTCCGCGACAAGATCTTCCGCGTTGCCGCCGGGCTGCTCGAGGCCCACGCCGAGGACCTCGTGCTCGAGAACGGCGCCGTTCACGTGCGCGGCCTGCCCGACAAGTCCGTCGCGCTTCGCCAGCTCGCGCGCGCCGCGGTGCCCGGCCCGCCCGGCATGGAGCCCGGGCTCTACGCGGCGCATTTCTTCGAGGCGCCGAAGATGACCTATCCGTACGGCACGCACGTGGCGGTCGTCGAGGTCGACCCCGCCACCGGTCGCGTAGCGCTCCGCAAGTACGTCGTCACCTACGACGTCGGCCGCGCGATCAACCCGATGATCGTCGACGGCCAGATCCTCGGCGGGCTCGCGCAGGGGCTTGGCGGCGCGATCTTCGAGGAGCTGGTCTACGACGAGCAGGGCCAGCCGCTGACGACCACGTTCATGGACTACCTCGTGCCGACGGCGATGGAGATGCCCGAGGCGACCATCGTCAAGATCCTCGAGGAGACGCCGACACCGCTGAACCCCCTCGGCGTCAAGGGCGTGGGCGAGGGCGGCAGCTCCGGCGTCGGCGCCGCGATCGCGAACGCGGTGGCCGACGCGCTCGCGCCATTCGGCGTCGCGATCCGTGAGCTGCCGCTCTCGCCCGGCCGCATCGTGGGACTCCTTCGCGCCGTCGGCTCGCACGCATCGCTCGACCCCCACGACACCCGCGCGCCCCAGGAGATCGCGCATGACTGAGGGGATCGCATCGCGGTTTCACTCGCTCACGCTGGCGTCGCTCGCGGTGGCGCTGATGCTGACCGCCGCACCGGCGCCCGCGCGCGCCGCCGAGACGATCAAGGTGGGCTTCATGGCGCCGCTGAGCGGCATCTTCGCGCAAGCGGGGAAGGACATGCTCGAGGGCATCAAGCTGGCCTTCGAGCAGATCGGCTACCAGACCGCTGGGCGCAAGATCGAGCTGATCGAGGAGGACGACGGGGGCAACCCCGCCGTGGCGCAGGCCAAGTACCGCAAGCTCGTCTCGCAGGACCGGGTGCACGTGCTCACCGGCGTCCTGCTGTCGAACATCGGCTACGCGCTCATCCCGCCGATCGAGCGCGACAAGCTGCCGACGCTCTACTGGAAGGTCAAGGGCTTTT
>QHSI01000026.1 GCA_003221515.1 Candidatus Rokuibacteriota bacterium | reverse complement strand
ACCGCACTCGCCCGCCCGCCGCTCGCCCGGCACGTGAGATCCATTGGCGCCAATGAGATCGCGTAGCGGGCGATCGGGCGTTCGAGCGAACGATCGGCGGTTGGGCGATGGCGCGCCGGGGGATTGGGCGTGAGGCGGGAGCCCAGGGCGGTCGGGCAGAGGCGGCGCGCTGTGGTTGTTCAGCGTTTGAGC
The DNA here is from genome assembly GCA_003221515.1 of Candidatus Rokuibacteriota bacterium. GTDB lineage: Bacteria > Methylomirabilota > Methylomirabilia > Rokubacteriales > CSP1-6 > AR31. The sequence continues at coordinate 21,173 of QHSI01000026.1, read as the reverse complement.
GCGCTCCCGCGGGGCTCGCGTCTGCCCGGACCCCTGGAATTCAGCCTTCGGTGGCTCCTAGCGTTCGACGACTCGTAGTGTGGGCTTGAGCTCGGCGCGGAGACGATCGCGGTGGGCGGCCGGGACGGTGACCGCGGCCGGGTCGCCGTCGCTGACGAAGCGCTCGCCAGGGTTCTTGTCGAAGTAGTCGATCCAGTAGGCGAGCTCTCGCTCGACGGCCTGGATGCGCGGCAAGCGCACCGGATCGAACGACCGTGAGAACGGCGACGGCGCGGGGCCGCCTGCGACCATCAGCACCGCCTCGTGGCTGTAGGTCGTGCCTTTGGCCGAGCCATTCAGCACCCAGTTCACGTCCGTCGGATAGGCGCCGTGCGGGAGCGCGATCGTGCGCGTACGGTAGTCGGGGACGTGGCGCTGGATCCACACCTGGGCTTCGGCGACCTGAGCGCGGACCGTCGCCTCCGGGTACTTGGCGAGGTTCGCGTGCCAGAGGGTGTGGTTGCCGATCTCGTAGCCGTGGCTCGCCAGGTACTGGAGCTTGCGCCCCTCGTACTCGGGCTGGTTGAAGAGCCGATTGGGCTTGGAGGCGCCTGGCAGCACGTAGAAGGTCGCCGCCCGGCCGAAGTCGGGCTTCTCGGCGATGAACGCTTCGAGGACTCCGAGGCCCGACTTGGGGTCGATCTGGACGGAGCCGTTCGCCTCGATGTAGCGGAACTGGCCCGGCGAGGAATCGTCGAACGTGAGCACGACGGGCGTGGTGCCCGCCGGTAGCTTGATGCTCCGGTCGAGCACGTCGCCCAGGTTGATCAGCCGGTAGCCCTTGGTGTAGAGCGTCTCGAGGTCGCGCCGGAAGTTCTCGGGCGTCCGCGTCCAGCGCTCTTCGGGATAGTCGATCTTGTGGTACTCGAGGATCATGATGCGCCCGAGCTCGTTGGGCGCGAGATTGCCGGCGCCGACGAACGAGACGAGGAGCAGAGCGGCGGTCAGGATGAGTGAGAGAACCAGCAGGAGTTTCACTTGGTGGTGGCCGCGAGGGCCTCTTTCTGCCGCAGCGCCGCGGCCGTGTAGTCGTTCCGGGGATTCCACAGCATCCAGCCGACCCCCCCGGCGTCGTCGGCTCCCTTGATCTGCGCACGGATCTCGGTCACGCCGAAGATCCGCCGGTCGAACGCGTAGTCCTTGAAGTCCTGCAGCCACGGCCGCACGCGTACGCGTGTGTGAGCGGACCGCTGGCGAATCAGCCGGACGCTCTCGTGGACGACCTCGTACGGATGGTGAACCGGATTCCGGAATCCCGGGATGCCCATGTGGTACCCGGACGGGTAGACCATCGGGCAGAAGTAGTCGAGGTGAGGCGCCATTTCCTCGATGCGCTGGCCGATGTCGGTGTCGTTCTCGTTGAACGCGGTGTAGCCGAAGATGTCGGCGGCCACGAAGATGCCCAGCGGGCCCAGCTCGCGGCGCGCGCGGCCGAGGAAGCCGGCGATCGCCGGCAGCCGCGTGTCCTTGTTGTTGGGCGAGGCGTACTTCGCCGCCGAGAGCCGACCGTCGGTGGGGAAGCGCACGTAGTCGAACTGGACCTCGTCGAAGCCCCGGGCCGCCGCCTCGCGGGCGATCGCGATGTTGTAGTTCCAGACCTCCTCGCGGAACGGGTCGACCCAGGCGAGCTTCTCGTTGTCGATCCACGGCTTGCCGGTGCGCGTGTCGATGACCGCGAGGTCGGGCCGGGCGTTGGCGAGGATGTTGTCCTTGAAGGTCACGATGCGCGCGATCGTGTAGATTCCGCGCGCCTTCAGATCGGCCATGAGGCCGTCGAAGTCCTTCAGCGTGGCCGGTCCCTGGGCGCCGACCGCCAGTGCCTGGGGAATCTGGGTGCGATAGAGGATCCAGCCGCGGTCGCCCTTCACGTCGATGACGACCGCGTTGATCTCCGTGCGCGCCGCGAGGTCGAGCACGCGCGTGCGGATGCCCTTGTCGCCCACGCCGTAATAGGTGAGGTAGGCGGCTCGCACGCTCTGCGGCTTGAGGACGATCTCGAGCGTGTCCCGGGTCGGCGGCACGGTGACCTTCGCGAATCCCGGCCGCTTGACCAGCAGCGGCGCGTCGGGCGGCAGACCCTCGAGGGTAAATTTTCCCTCGGCGTCCGTCAGGTGCTCGACACCGCCGGTGACGATCGACGCGCCCTCGATAGGTGCGCGGCTCGCGTCAAGGATCTGACCACTGACCATCTTTGGCCAGGTGGGCCGCGGCGGCTCCGGCTTGGCGCGCTCGGCGGGACGGCCGGTCAGCTCGTGGAGGGCGTCCGGACGCGGCGGTGGATAGGGTCGGGCCAGTGTCGTTGCGCGGGCGAGGCCGGAGGGGGAGAGCAGGCCGTACCCGATCAGAATCGCAACGATGAGAAGCCCGAGCGTGTATCCGCCGTCCAGGATATGTCGACGACGCGACGACGCTGGCGCTGCACTCATGGGTACTTTCGACAATACCCGGAGCAGGAATGCGCTCAAAGGAAAAGTTTTTGCGGATACAATTCGTGCGGTGTCGTCGACGCTTCGCTTCGGCTGCGAGCGCGCGCGCAAGCGCACGGTGAAAGTCGGCGGGCTCCGCTTGAACGTTCTCGAGTGGGGAATCGCCGGTCGCCCGCCGCTCTGCTTTCTCCACGGCGGCTCCGCCCACGCCCACTGGTTCGACCTGGTGGCGCCGGCGTTCGTCGATCGCTTCCACACCATCGCGCTCGATCAGCGCGGTCACGGCGAGAGCGACTGGGCGACGCCGCCCGCGTACGCCACCGAGAATTTCGCGGCCGACCTGCTGGGCGTCATCGACGCGTTCGGCTGGCGCCAGGTGGCGCTGGTCGGCCACTCGATGGGCGGTCACAACGCGATGTCGTTCTCCGCGTGGCACCCCGATCGGGTGAGCGCCCTCGTGATCGTCGACTCGCGACCCGTGATTCCGGCCGACCGGCTCGACCGGCTGCGCGCGCGCGGCCAGCGGACGCTGCGGCCATATCCGAGCGCCGAGGCCGCGGCCCAGTCGTTCCGGCTGCTGCCGCGCGAGACGAACGCCGAGCCCGCCTTTTTCGCGCACCTCGGGCGCGCCGGCATCGTCCAGCGCGACGGTCACTGGGCCTACCGCTTCGATCCGGCGAGCAACAGCGCGCGGGCGCCGGTCGACGCCTGGCCGCTGCTGGAGCGGATCGCCGCGCCGACGCTGATCGCCCGGGGCGAGCTGAGCCCGGTGCTCCCGCCCGAGATGGCCGAGAAGCTGCGGGTGGCCATCCGAGCCGCGACGCTGGTGGAGATTCCGGCGAGCTACCACCATCTGGTGCTCGACAACCCGGGCGCGTTCGTTCAGGCGTTGGACAGGTTTCTGGCGCCGCTGATCTGACGTGCGCCGGTCGCGAACGGCTGGGCGCTAGCGGTCGATGCGGAAGCGGGCGATCTTCTCGGCGTCGAGCTCGACGCCGAGTCCGGGGCCCTTCGGCACCGGGATCTCGCCGTTCTCGGGGGCGAGCGGCTCGGTCACGACATCGCCCGCCAGCGCCCCGCTGACGCCGACCGCGAACACGCCCTCCATGAGCGGCTCGGGCCAGGCCGCGCACAGGTGCGCGACGGCGGCGGTGGCGACGCTCGTGCTCGGATGGTTGCGATCTCGGTGATCTTCATCGCTACTGGGCCGGCCGCTCGAGGCGAACCGCGCAGACCTTGTACTCCGGGATCTTCGACGCGGGGTCGGCCGCGGAGTTCGTCAGGAAGTTCGCCGCCGAGTCCGCGAGCTTCACGAACGGCACGAACACCGCGCCGGCGCGCACTGCCTCGGTGACCCGCACGTAGCCGTCCAGCTCGCCGCGGCGCGAGACCACCCGGATGCGGGCGCCGGAGTCCACACCGAGCCGGCGCGCGTCGCTCGGATGCACGGCCACCTCGAGGCGCGGCGCCAGCTCGAGCAAGCCCTCGACGCGGCGGGTGAGCGTGCCGCCGTGCCAGTGGTAGAGGAGCCGGCCGGTGTTGAGGACGAACGGGAAATCGGCGTCCGGAAGCTCGGCGGCTTCGACCGTCTCCAGGGCGGGGATGAAGCGCGCCCGGCCGAGGGGAAACGTCTCGCCGTAGAGATAGCGGGTGCCCGGGTGCTCGGCGGTCGGGCACGGCCACTGCAACCCGCCCTCGCGGTCGAGACGGGCGTGCGAGAGGCCGGCGAGGAAGGGCGTGAGCCGGGCCATCTCGTCGAAGATCGGCGCCGCGCCTTCGTAGTCGAACTGGCGCCCGACGTCGAGGCCGAGCCTCGCCGCGACCCGCTTCGCCAGCTGGCTCGCGATCCACCAGTCGGGTCGCGCCGAGCCGGGCGGCGGTAGCGCCTGACGGACACGCTGGACGCGGCGCTCGGAGTTGGTGAAGGTGCCTTCCTTCTCGGCGAACGCCGCGGCGGGCAGGAAGACGTGCGCGCGCTCGGCGGTCTCGTGCATGAAGAGGTCCTGGACCACCAGAAAGTCGAGCTGGCCGATCGCCTTCTCGGCGTGGTGCAGGTCGGGCTCGGAGAGCAGGGGATTCTCGCCCACGACGTACATCGCGCGCGTCTCCCCGGAGAGGGCCCCCTCGACGATCTCGGTGACGACGCGGCCAGGCCGTGCCGGCGGCTTCGTCCCCCACGCCGACTCGAACTTCGCGAGCGTCTCGGGAATGTAGTGCTGGTAGCCCGGTAGGTTCGTCGGGATGCAGCCGGCGTCGCCACAGCCCTGGACGTTGTTCTGGCCGCGCAGCGGTGAGATGCCGCTGCCCGGAAAGCCCATCTGGCCGGCGACCAGCGAGAGGTTCAGGAGCGAGTGCGCGTTGTGGATCCCGTTGACGTGCTGGGTGATCCCCATGCCCCAGATCAGACAGGAACCGGCGAAGGGCGGCCGGGCGTACCACCGCGCGGCCCGCGCGATGTCCTCCGCGGGCACGCCGGTGACGCGCGACGCGTGCTCGAGCGTGAACGGCGCCAGCGACTCGCGCCACGCCTCGAACCCCTCGGTGCGCGCGCCGATGAACGCGTTGGCCGCGAGCCCCTCGTCGAGGATCACGCGGGACATCGCGTTGAAGAGCGCCACGTCCGTGCCCGGGCGCTGCTGGATCCAGAGATCGGCCTGATCGCACAGCTCGACGCGCTTGGGGTTGATGACGATCAGCCGGGCGCCGCGGCTCACGGCGCGGCGGAAGCGGATGGCGATCACCGGATGGTTCGCGGAGGCGTCGGCGCCGACGACCATCAGGCAGCCGGCCTCTTCGTAGTCCTGATACGAGTTCGACGTGGCGCCCGAGCCCATCGAGGCCAGCATCGCCTCGACCGAGGGCGAGTGGCAGAGGCGCGTGCAATGGTCCACGTCGTTGGTGTGCATCACGATGCGGCAGAACTTCTGGATGACGTAGCCGTCCTCGTTGGTGGCCTTGGCGCTGGCCAACGCGCCGAACCGGCCGCGGTGGCGCGCGAGCCCCTCGGCGGCGACGTCGAGGGCCTCGTCCCAGCCGACCTCGACCCAGCGCCCGTCGCGGCGGACCAGCGGAGACGTGATCCGGTCGCGCGAGTGGATGAAGCCGGTCCCGAAGCGTCCCTTGACGCAGAGCATGCCGAGGCTCGAGCGGTTCGACGGCACGTCGTCGGCCATCACCGAGAGTTTTTCCCGGAGAAGGGGGCTCCGCCCCCCTCTCGACTCCCCCGCGAACACGCGCACCGCGATGCCGCAGCCAACGCCACAGTACGGGCACGTCGTCTCGACGGTGCGCGCGATCTTGGCTGGCGCTTCTTTCGGCCGCAGCGCGCCGGTTGGGCACGTCGCCACGCACTGGCCGCACGAGGTGCACACGGACGAAGCCATGGCGCCGTCGCCGAAGACGCCGACCTTCGTCGCGTGGCCGCGCCCGAGCAGCGCGATCGCCCCGATCTGCTGGACGTCGTCGCACGCGACCGCGCAGCGGCCGCAGAGGATGCACGCCTCGCGGTCGAGGACGAAGAACGATTTGGTTGCGTCGACGTCGAAACGGTGGAGCGGCGTCCACGCGGGTTCGAGCAGACCGTGCCGCGCTCCGGCCTGGCTGAGCTGTCCGAAGCCGTTGCGCTCGTCCGATTCCGTCAGCATCGAGCGCGTCAGGTCGAGCACGGCTTTTCGCACGCGGATCGCGTCGGGGTCCACCGTGGAGATGACCATGCCGTCGCGCGCGGGCAGGTGGCAGGCGGCCGGCAGCCCGCGCTGGCCCTCGACGTGGACGAGGCAGGTCCGGCACGCGCCGAGCGGCGGCCGGTCGGGATCCTTGCAGAGCTGCGGCAGCGGGATCCCCAGGCGGTTCACGCCGTCGAGGACGGTGGCGCCCTGGGGGAGCTCGACCCTCCGGCCGTCTATCGAGAGCTTCATCGCAGGCTTATGATACGCCGAACTCGCCCGGGAACTCGGCGAGCCCCGACAGGACCGCGAACGGCGCGGCCTGGCCGAGGCCGCAGAGCGAAGCGAGCTGGATGACTTCGCTGAGCTGCTTCACGGTCGCCTGATCGACCGGCGCGTCGAGCATCGCGAGGAGCCGCGCCGTTCCCTCGCGGCACGGGGTGCACTTGCCGCACGACTCGCGCGTGTTGAAGGCCAGGAGCGTGCGGACGACGTCGCGGACCGAGGCGCGCTCGTCGAGCGCGACGACGCCGCCGGTACCGGGATTGACCGGGCCGCGCGGGATCAGCGGCTCGTCGAAGTGGCGCGGGTTCACGACGCTGCCCGACGGTCCCCCGACCACCGCGGCGCGGATGGGCCGGCCCGTCGACGATCCGCCCCCGACCGTGTCGATCAGCGTGCGGAGCGTGCACCCGAGCTCCATCTCGACGACGCCGGGGCGCCGGACGTGGCCGGAAAGGCCGAAGAGCTTGGTCCCCCGGCCGCCGCCCAGCCCCGCGAACCACGCGCCGCCGCGCGCGACGATCGACGGCACCGCGAAGAGCGTCTCGACGTTGTTGATGACCGTGGGCTTGCCCCAGAGCCCGGCCTCGACCGGAAACGGCGGCCGCGTGCGCGGCATCGCCCGTCGGCCTTCGATCGATTCGAGCAGCGCCGTCTCCTCGCCGAGGACGAAGCCGCCGAGGCCGCGCCGGATCTCGATCTCGAGCGAGAAGTCGGAGCCGAGGATGCGATCGCCCAGCAAGCCGCAGCGCCGGGCCTGCGCGAGCGCGCCGGCCACGCGCTCGGCCGAGAGCTCGGCCTCTCCATGTATATAGAGGACGCCGCGCGCCGCGCCGACGGCGTAGGCGGCGAGGAGCACGGCCTCCAGCAGCCGGTGCGGGTCGCCCTCCATCAGGTGGCGGTCCTTGAAGATCCCGGGCTCACCCTCTTCGCCGTTCACCACGATGTACTTCGGGGCGCCGGCCGCCGCCCGGCAGCCCGCCCACTTCACAGCCGTCTGGAAGTACGCGCCCCCGCGTCCGGCCAGGCCGGCGGCGCGAACCTCCTCGATCACGCGCTCCGGCGCGCCGGCCTCGAGCGCCCGGGCGAAGGTGGCGTAGGCGTCGTGACGGAGCGCGTCGGCGATGTCGTCGGCGTCGATCAGGCCGCAGCGCTCGAGCAGGACGCGGCGCTGCGGTCCCATGACGTCGCCGCTGACGTCGCGGAGCGCATCGCTCGACGAGAGCGCGTCGAGCAGGCGCGGGACTTCGGCCGCGGCCACCGGCCCGATGACGACGGGTGCCGAACCCTCGCGGAGGACCGTGACGGTGGGCGCGGCCCAGCACATCCCGTGGCACCCGGCGGCGACGACCGCGTCCGGGAGCTTCCGCCGCGCCACTTCGTCGCGCAGGGCCGCGATCGTCTCACCGGCGCCGACCGCGATCGAGCACGATCCCACGCCGACGACGAGCCTCGTCGCTGCACGCCCGCGCTGCGCAGCGCGCACGAGCGCGGCGAGACACTGCGTCGGTGATCCGGAAGCGGCTCCCGTGAGGACCCCCGCGGTCGGCGTGGAGACGGCGTGATGGTGGCCCGCGCCGCCGAGCAGCGCCGCGAGATCGCCGGGCATTACGCGGCCCTGGAGAGCGTGATCCACCTCGACCACGGGCGCGACCGAGCAGGCGAACGCGCAGTCCAGCTCTTCGAGCGTCACCGCGCCGTCGGCCGACGTCTGGCCGGCGCGGACGCCGAGCCGCTGCTCGCACGCGGCGAGCAGCTCGCGGCCGCCCACCACGCGGCAGCTGACGCCGGTGCACACCCGCACGATCCGCCGTCCCGGCCGCGCGAGCCTCAGCTCGGGATAGTGGCTCGCGACGCCCCAGACCTCGCTCTTCGGCACGCGCAGGTGCGCCGCGATGCGATCGAGCGTCTCGGGAGAGAGCCAGCGCTCGGCTTGCTGCGCCGCCCGGAGCGCCGGCAGGAGCCACGTGCGCTCACGCGGGAACGCGGCGAGCGAGTCCGTCGGGTCGGTCATCGGCGCCGGCGGGCTACTGCTCGAGCTTCGCGAGGAAGTCCTTCAGGGTCGGCGCCCATTTCGCCCACTCGGGCCCGCTCGCCGAATGCCCGAATTCGGTGTCGATCTCGAAGTACTTCGCGTCGATGCCCGCTCGGGAGAGCTTGTCCATGACCGCCGGCGCGATCGACGGCGGAAAGAGCTTGTCGGTCCGCGACAGCACGTAGAGCACCTTCGCGCGCACTCGTGGAAAATCGCGCTCGGCGTCGAACTTCACCGCCGCCTTCCGCAGCGTGACCATCGAGTTGGGATCGAACTGGCGCGCCCAGGTCTCGGCAAGCTCTCGGATGCGCGCCGCGCGCGCCGCCGGGTCAGAGATGGTGCGCGCGAGGATCTCGTTCTGGCCGTAACGCTCCAGCGTTTCGATGCGCATCTGGAGCAGGGTGGGGAAGATGCCGCCGCGCTCGTAGTGCCAGCCGCCATTCCAGTTCGGATCGGTGGCGAGCCGGTCCACCAGCGACTTCACCGCCGCCTCGCCGCCGGAGCCCTTCGGCGCCGTCACGACCGGCACGACGCCGCTCATGAACGTCGGGTACGTCACCGCCCACTGGAACGACTGGTAGCCCCCGTACGATGGGCCCGCCACCGCGACCAGGTGCCGGACGCCGAGGCCGTCGAGCATGATCTTCTGCGCGCCGATGATGTCGCGCAGCGTGATGTCCGGGAAGTCGGGGCCGTACGGCTTGCCGGTGCTCGGGTTCACGCTCTTGGGCGCCGTCGAGCCGTACGAGGAGCCGAGCATGTTCGACGAGACGACGAAGTAGCGATTGGTGTCGATCGTCTTGCCGGGGCCGATGAGCCCGTCCCACCACCCGGCCTGCGCGTCGGTCGCGGCGTACGTACCGGCCGCGTGGTGATTGCTCGTGAAGCCGTGGGTCACCAGAATCGCGTTGCGCCCGTCGGCCGCGAGCTGGCCGTAGCTCTCGTAGGCCAGCGTGAGCTCGGGGAGCACCCGGCCGCCCTCGAGCTTGAAGCTCGAGACCGTGAACGTGCGGCTCACGACGCGCTCGAGCGAGTCGGTCGGCGTCATGTCCGCACCGTTGGTGCGCGCCGCGGGAACTTCCGCGCAGCCCGACAGCGGGAGGGTGAGCAGGGCGACGAGCGCGACTGCGCGTGCCATCGATACCTCCTGATCATCGAGCTCTCACGGGGCGCAAGCATAGGCCTCTCGTCGATTTCGCGCAACGGCGCGTTGCGTCGGTGAATCGATACGTCTTGAGGCGGGGGATCGCGAGTGATAGGAATACGGGTGATGGATGCCGAAACCAGCGAGCGATTCGACGGGATCGACCGTCGATTCGACGCGGTTGATCAGCGGCTCGACGGGATCGATCGGCGGCTCGACGGGATCGATCAGCGACTCGGCGGCATGGATCAGCGTTTCGATGGGATCGATCTACGGCTCGGAGCGCTTGACCAGAAGGTTGACGAGAAGTTCGACGAGTCGAAGCGCTACTTCGGAGTGCGGGTCGAGCGACTCGAGGGCAAGCTCGACCTGATCGCCGAGGGCTATCGTGACACCGACCGCCGGCTCGGTGAGTTCCGCGCGTGGACCGAAACGGCCATCGGCTCCCTGGATCGGCGCGCAATGCGACTCGAATCGCGACGGAGCCCCGGAGGCCCCCGCCGCTAGATCGGCTGGATCCAGCGCTAACGCCGAGCGCCCTCGATGAGGCTCTCGCCCGAGCGAGGGTCGACGGCGATGAGCGAGGTCACCGGGCAGGCTTACCATCCGGGCGACCTTCGACGGGAGACATCGCGATGGCTCTTCTTTTCTAGACGACTCCGGCGTGGACCGCGATCGTGCCAAGGCCGAGGCGATGATAGCTGACCTCACGGAGCCCGGCCTTCTCCATCAGCCGAGCCAGCTCGAGGGGTGTCACGAACCGCTCGACCGACTGCGGCAGATAGGTGTACGCCCGCCGGTCACCAGCGACGAGCGCGCCGACCAGCGGAACGACGCGGTTGAAGTAAGCGCCGAAGAGCGCGCCCCACACGGGAACGGCCGGCGTCACGATGTCGAGCGTGACGACGCGGCCGCCCTTCATCGTCACGCGACGCATCTCCTGGAGCCCGGCTTCCAGATGTTCGAGGTTGCGCAGAAGGAACGCCGACATCACGCAGGCGAAGGCGCCGTCGCGGAACGGCAGGCCCAGCGCGTCGGCGGCGAGCAGGCGCACGCGCGCCACGCGCCGCGCCTCGAGCTTGGCCGCGCCGACGTGCAGCATGCGCTCCGAGAAGTCGGCGCCGGCGACGAAGCGCGCCGGGTCGCGGGCGCGGACGGCGATGGCGAGATCGGCCGTGCCGGTGGCCAGGTCGAGCACGGGTCCCGCCGGCACCCCCGTGACCGCTGCGGCCATCCGGCGCCGCCAGGCGTGGTGGCGCCCGCCGGTCATCAGCGAGTTCATGAGGTCGTAGCGGTCGGCGATGCGCGTGAACATCGCGCGGACGGAATCGGACTGCGGGTCGTCTACCACAGTCCTAACACCACCGAGGCGAGGACGATCAAGGCGATGTAGCCGTTGACGTTGAAGAACGCAACGTCGAGACGTGAAAGGTCGCGCGGGCTCACCAGCGAGTGCTCGTAGGCGAAGAGCGCGACGACGGCGAGCCAGCCAACCCAGTAGATCGGGCCGAGCGCGACTTGCCAGCCGAGCATCGCCAGCGCGACGGCGGTCAGCGCATGGTTGACGCGCGCGGCGGTGAGGGAGGCGGCGACGCCGAAGCGCGCGGCCACCGAGTGCAGGCCCTGCTCGCGGTCGACCTTCACGTCCTGGCAGGCGTAGATGAGGTCGAAGCCGCCGATCCAGGTCGTGAGCGCGAACCACATCACGAACGCGGGCGGATCGAACTGACCGCGCACGGCGACCCAGCCGCCGGCCGCCGCGATGCCGTCGGTGAACCCGAGGACCCAGTGCGAGAGCCAGGTGAAGCGCTTGGTGTAGGCGTAGCCCACCAGGAACAGGAGAGCGAGCGGCGCCAGCAGGAAGCACAGCGGGTTCAGCATCCACGCCGCGACGAACATCAGCACCGCGCCCGCGGCCGCCAACAGCCGCATCTCGCCGACGCCCAGCAACCGACGCGGCAGATGCCGTCCGGCGGTGCGCGGGTTGCGGGCGTCGATGAAGCGGTCGACGACGCGGTTCGTCGCCATCGCGCAGGTGCGGCCGCCGACCATCGCGGCCGTCACCCAGCCCACCGTCCACCAGCCCGGCCAGCCCCCGGCGGCGAGCACCATGGCGATGTAAGCGAACGGAAGGGCGAAGACCGTGTGCTCGAACTTGATCGCGTCGAGCACGAAGGCGAGCTTGCTCAGAGCCCGTAGTCCTTCCAGCGGCGCGTGACGCGCTCGCGGATCTCGTCGGTCATCGCGATCTCGTCGGGCCAGGGCTGCACGACGTCGTCGAGCGCGCTCTTCTCGGTGGCGTCGACACCGAGCTTGCCGCCGAAGCGGTGACGCAGCGCCGCGTGGTCGAGATCGTCCATCGGCCCCTCGATGATCATCAAGTCCCGCCGCGGATCGATGTTGCCGGTGGCCCGCCACGCGACCTCGGAGAGATCGTGGACGTTCACGTGCTCGCTGACGACGACGATGGTCTTGGCCAGCATGAGGAGCCCCATGCCCCAGAGCGCGCTCATGACCTTGCGGGCGTGGCCGGGATAGCGCTTCTTGATCGAGACGATCACGAGGTTGTGGAAGACGCCCTCGGCCGGCATGTTCATGTCCACGACTTCCGGGAGCAGCAGCCGGATGATCGGCAAGAAGAGCCGCTCGGTGGCCTTGCCGAGCCAGTAGTCTTCTTGCGGCGGACGGCCGACGATCGTCGTCGGATAGATCGGCCGCGCCCGTCGCGTCACCGCGGTGAGGTGGAACACCGGATAGTCGCGCGCCAGCGAGTAGTAGCCGGTGTGGTCGCCGAAGGGCCCCTCGCGTCGCCGCTCGCGCGCGTCGACGTAGCCCTCGAGCACGATCTCGGCCTGCGCGGGCACTTCGAGATCGCTCGTCACGCAGCGGGTCAGCTCCACGCCGCGGCCGCGCAGCCAGCCGGCGAAGATGACTTCGTCGACGCCCGGCGGCAGCGGCGCCGACGCCGCGTAGATCATCGCCGGGTCGCCGCCCAGTGCGATCGCGACGGGCATTGTCGCGGGGTTTGTTGTAGCGGGGTTCGTTGTAGCGGGGGCCTCTGGGCCGGCTTGGACCGAGGGTGGCCCGAGAGAGGCGCGATGTGGCTCCGGGCGCCCGATTTCCTCCGCGATGCGGTGGTGCTCGGCGCTGCCTTTGTGGGTCTGCCAGTGCATGCCGAGCGTCTGGTCGTCGAAAATTTGAAGACGGTACATGCCCACGTTGCGCTGGCCGGTCAAGGGATCGCGAGTGAAGACGCACGGCAGCGTGATGTAGCGCCCGGCGTCGGCCGGCCAGCAACGGAGCGCCGGCAGCGCGGACAGCGACGGGCTCGCGGTTTCGACCACTTCCTGGCAGGGCGCACCCGTGACGCGCTTCGGCCCCGCTTTCACGAGGTCGACGAGGGTGCCGAGCTTCGCCCATCGCTCGGCAAACGTTCCGGGCAGCTTCAGGTCGAGCAGCTTTGCGACGCGCTCCCCCAGCTCGTCGAGGTGGCGCACGCCGAGCGCCGCGGCCATCCGGTCGGGCGCGCCGAACGCGTTCACCAGCACCGGCATGTCGAATCCCTCGACGCGCTCGAACAGCAGCGCGACGTTCGCGGCGGGCGGGCCCTTCGATACGCGGTCGGTGATCTCGGTGATCTCGAGGTCGCGCGAGACGGGGGCCGCCACGCGGCGCAGCCGCCCGAGCTTCTCGAGATGGCCGACGAACTCGCGGAGGTCGGTGAAGCTCACTCCGAGTGGCAGACGGAGACGAGCCAGCCGGCGATCACGGGAAAGGCCAGGCTCGGGACCACGCGGGCGAACACGAAGGGCCAGCCGAGGAGCGGCGCCTCCCAGGCGATGATGCGCTGCACGCCGAAGAGCGACCAGGACGTCATGTAGGCGACCAGGGCGGGCAGCGCGGCGCCCGAGTTCGCGAGGACGACCATGAACGGCACCGTCACCATCGGACCGCCGGGGGTCACCATCCCGGCCACCGTGGCGATGACGATGCCGCGGAACCCGCCGGTCTGGCCGAGGTGGCGAGACACGAAGTCCTGGGGCACCAACACCTGCATAAGGCCCGCAAGCAGTAGCGCCACCACCATCCGTGGTAGGACGAACGCGAGCATCGAGAGACCTGCCTTCGCGCCGAGTACGGGCAGGCCCGGATCTTTCAGGTAGGCGACGGCGGCCAAGACGAGGGCGAGCGCCGCGAGCAACAGCGTCGAGGTGTCAAGCGGCGAACGCATGCGCTGCATTATTGCATAGCCGGCCGGGGCCCAGTCATACTCGGAGAATGCCGTTTGAGGGCCTCCTCGACAGCCTCGCTGAAGCTCTCGTCGTCCTCGATCCGTCGCTGCGAATCCTCGAGTGGAATGTCGCCATGCAGCGGTTGACCGGCGTCTCGCGCGCCGACGCCGTCGGACGCAACGCCGACGCCGCGCTGCCGCTGTTCCGCGACCAGGCGCTGGCGCCGCTCGTGGGCCGCGCGCTGGCCGGCGAGACGCCCGGCGCGATCGAGCTGTCGCACACGATGCGCGACGACGATCGCGTAGTGCGGCTCGAGGCGCGCTGCGCCCCGTGGCGCGACGGCAAGGGCGCGATCGCCGGCGCCGTCACAATCCTCACCGACATCAGCGACCGGCAGCATCGCGCGCTGCTCTTGCGCGCGATGGAGGCCATCGGCCACTCGCTCACGTCGTCGCTCGACCTCAACGAGGTACTCGACACGATCGTCGGCAAGGCGCTCGAGGTCATGGCCGCCGAGTCGGCCGTGGTCGTGCTGGGCGACGCGACGTCGCGCGAGTATCGCGTGATGCGCGCGGCCGGGCGGCTGAGCCAGAAGTATGCGGCGGCCGGCTCGATCCCGATGGGCGGCGGCCCCATCAGCCGCGCGGTGCAGGAAGCGCGCACGGTGACGACGCGCAACATCCTGACCGACACGAGCCTGTGGCTCGCGCCCGCGCGCCGCGCCGACATCGAGCGCGAGGGCTTCAAGGCGGTGGCGGCGGCGCCGCTTGCCGCAGGGGGGCGGATTCTCGGGGCGCTGGTCGTCCACTACTGGCGCGAGCGGACGTTCGGCGCCGAAGAGGTCGCCGCGCTCGAGTTCCTGGCCGAGCAGGCGGCCATCGCGATCCGCAACGCGTCCCGCTACGAGGCCGAGCACGGCCAGGCCACGCGCATCCGCGCGCTCACGGACGTCAACCGGCGCATCTCGAGCGCGCTCGAGCTCGACGGGCTGCTACGGACGATCTCGGAGTCGGCCGCCGAGCTGACCGGCGCGCGGCTGGCGTCGTTCTGGCTGGCCGACGAGAAGCGCCGCCAGCTCTCGTTCACCAGCGGCTCGCGGGCCGAGCTGGTGGAGGAGTACTCGCCGCGCATCCTGAGCTACGAGCAGGGCTCGGTCGGCTGGGTGGCCAGCCACCGTCGGGCGCTCGTCGTGGACGACGTGCTCGCCGACGCGCGGCTCGTGAATCGTGCCTGGGTCGAGCGCTGGGGCCTGCGCTCGTTCGCGGGATATCCCGTGCTGGTCGGTGACGAGCTCCTTGCGGTGATGGCACTGGCCAATACGGAGCCGCTGCGCTTCGGCGCCGACACGCAGGATCTGATCGATATGTTCCTCGCGCAGGCCGCCATCGCCATCCAGAACGCGCGGGTCTATCGCGAGGCCCAGCGGCGACGCGACGTGGCCGAGGTGCTGGCCCGCCTGGCCCGCGAGCTGACGGCCACGCTGGAGGTCGAGCCGATCGCCAAGCTCCTGGCGCGCGGCGCCGCCGAGCTCGTCAACGCGCGCGCGGCCGGCGTCTACCTCGTCGAGCCCGAGGACGGCTCGCTGCGCGCGCTGGCCGCCTACGGCGCCGACGCCGACATCATGCGGGAGCTGGTCTTCAAGCCGGGCGAGGGGGCGGTGGGCCGCGCGGTCGCGGATCACCGCATCGTCATCACGCCCGACATCTTGAGCGATCCGGCCATCCGGCTGTCCGCGTGGGTGCGCGAGCGGATCCGCGCCAGTGGCTACCGCGCCGTCATCGGCGTGCCGTTGCTCACGCACGATCGGGTGATCGGCGCCGTCGGCCTCGGCGCCGAGCCCGGCAGCACCTTCTCGCCCGAAGACGTGCAGGCGCTCGAGTCGCTCGCCGACCAGGCGGCGCTCGCCTTCGAAAACGCGCGCCTCTACGCGAGCGCCCGCGACAGCCTCGTGCGATTGCGTGAGACGCAGGCCCAGCTGGTCCAGGCCGCGAAGATGTCGGCGCTCGGCCAGCTCGTGTCGGGCGTGGCCCACGAGCTGAACAACCCGCTCAGCGTCATCGTCGGCTACGGCCAGCTCCTGCTCGCGCGGGACGTGGCGCCGGGCGTGCTGCGGCCGATCGAGCTGATGGTGAGCCAGGCCGACCGGATGGCGAAGATCGTCCGAAATCTGTTGTTGTTCGCGCGCCAGCGCCCGGCCGAGCGCACCACGGTGAATCTCAACGAGGTGATGGAGCAGACGCTCGCGCTCCGGGTCAATCAGCTCTCCCTCTCGGGTATCGCGGTCGAGAAGCGCTTCTTCCGCGGCCTGCCGCCCGTGCTCGCCGACCCGCACCAGCTCGAGCAGGTGATCTTGAATCTGTTATTGAACGCGGAGCAGGCCATGCTCGAGGCCAAGACCGGTGGGCGCATCATGGCGACCACGAACGTTTCCCGCGACGGCCGCGAGGTGCACGCCGAGGTGATCGACGACGGCCCCGGCATCGCGCCGGACGCGCTGCCGCACATCTTCGAGCCGTTCTTCACGACCAAGACCGTGGGGAGCGGCACCGGCCTGGGGCTCTCGGTTTCCTACGGCATCGTGGAGGAGCACGGCGGGCGTCTCGGCGTCGAGAGCCGCCCGGGCCGCACGGTGTTCACGCTGGATCTTCCCGTCGTGATGCCGGCGTCGACGCCCCGCGAGACGCCGGCGGGCTCGCCCAAGGTCATCACCGGCGACGGCCGCACCGCGCTCATCGTCGAGGACGAGCCGAGCGTGCTCGATCTGATCGTGACGCTCTTGACCCAGACCGGCTGGCGCGTGGAAGTCGCCACGGGCGGTCGCAAAGGGCTCGAGCGCGTGCGAAGCCAGCGCTACGACCTGATCGTGTCCGACATCCGCATGCCCGAGGGCGGCGGCGAAGACTTCTATCGCGACGCGGTCGCCCTGGATGCCGCCCTCACGAACCGCTTCATCTTCATCACCGGCGACACCGCGAACCGCGAGGCCTACAGCCTCCTCGCCGATGCGGGCGTGCCGATCATCGAGAAACCGTTCGCGCCCACGCTGCTGCTCGATGCGATCCGCCGCGTCGCGACCTCGCTGACGCCGTCCTCGTAAGCGCTACGCCCTGGCGGCTTGTCGCTGTTCGCCATCTTCTGTCATTGACACCGTCGTCCCGGCCGCGCTAGAGAGGGAAGGCCTGAGGGCGGGATGACGAAGGCCGAGCTCGTGGCCATCATGGCCAAGAACGCGGGAGGTTCGAAAACCTCCGCAGAACGCGCGATGAACGCGATGGGCAACGGCCGCGACCCCCGCACCGGCAGGCAAATCCAGATTCCTACTGTTAAAGTTCCTCGTTTCCGCCCGAGCCGCACCCTCAAGACCGCCATCCGCTGACTGACGGTTCAGTCGCGTGCCCGAGGCGTGGGGCGCTGTCCGGGTGTGGTAAGGTTGGGGCGTTGGTGGGGGATCGTCTAGTGGTAGGACGCGTGGCTCTGGACCACGTAGCGGGGGTTCGAATCCTCCTCCCCCAGCCAACAAATTTGTTGTACGTTCTGGCCACGCGTTCAGCCGGCCCCATCGTCTAGAGGCCCAGGACACGGCCCTCTCAAGGCTGAAACACGGGTTCGAATCCCGTTGGGGCCACCAACTTGGATTCGTTGAAGTTTTCCGCGAAAGATTTCGGTCCCGCCCCTGAGGGACGGAAACCCCTACTGCGTTCCACCTCCGTTTCCATCGAACAGGTTCACGATCTTCTGCAGATCCTGGGGCGCCAGACGCGTGTAGATCGTCGTCGTCTGGATGTCGGCGTGGCGTAGGGGCTCCTGCACAGCGCGGAGATTACCGCCGGACCGTTTAAGAAGCTCCACGCCGCACGCATGGCGAAACGCGTGCGGGTGGATGGTGTCGACACCCACGCGCTTGCCGAGGTCCTTGATGATCTTCCAGACTCGCTGACCCGACATTCTCCGGGTCTTCTTCTCGCCGCCGTACCACCAGTACCGCACCAGGAATAACGGCTCACTGGCCGCCGCGCCCGGCCGCTCCGTTGCCAGGTACTCGCTCACGATCGCGCGCGCGACCTCCGGCAGCGGCACGGTCGACTCGTTCCCACCTTTCCCGAGCACGCGACGCAGCCCAAACTGGGGCTGATAGTCGCCGACGTTCAGCCGGACGATCTCTGAACGTCGCAGGCCGCCGTAGACCATCAGCGCGAGGATGGCCTTATCGCGACGGCGAGGGCATCGCGTGAGGAACTCCTCCACGGCTTCCCACTTTGGCACGGCCGGCACCCGGCTCTTCTTCGCCGGCAGGGTGATGATGTCCATCGGGTTTTTCTCGAGCCGGCTGTGTTTGACGGCCCACTTCCCGAAGCTCCCGAGCACTGCGGGGCGGACGCGGATGCTTCCCGGCTGCAACTCCTTCGACGCCATGAAGTACTGATAGCTTCGGCACAGCTCCGGAGTGAAGTCAGCGATCAACAACGGCCCTCGGACCTGCTCCTTGGTGAAGTTGATGAAATAGGCGAAGTACCTCCGGTACGTGTCGATGCTTCGATGACTTGCCCCCCTTTCGACCTTGAGGTATTGCGAGAACTCCTCGAACAAGGCGGATAGACGCATAGCTCGGCTCCTTCTATCCGCCGCACGCTTTTGCCGCTGGAAAGTATGTGGTGGGACGAGCCATGCGTCAATCGGAGAGTCGTTCATGCGCAGTGCAGCGATGAGCGAGAGTCATGCCACGTCGCTCGGCCAAGCCGCGCCGACTCCCAAATACTCAGAGAATTGGTGCAAGTCGTGCGAACGCTGGTGAGGGGAAGAAATCGTCGTGTCTGTCCCACTTGTGCGAAACGCCGCAACCCTGCGGTGAACCGACACGCCCGCTGGCGCCCCGCTCGACGTGCCGAACGGTCTGGGGCGGGGTCATTTCTTCCTGCCGAGAGCGCGGCGAGCTCGTCGTCTTCAGGGTGTGCACACCTCGCGGCTTCTAGCGTCCGGAAGTCACTCTGTGTGTTTGGTTGAACGCAGGCGGCGGGCTTCTCTCCGGCGCCGCATACGCGCGCGGAGCACCGTCAGCCAGTGTCGGGCATGATCGGAGAACCGGCATGGCGTGGACAGCGTCACGGCGCACAACGGAAGCCGGGAAGGGCCCAGCGGCGCCGGGGACCGCCGAGGACGAGACCGTTGGCCCCTGACCGCCGCCTCCCTTCTCGTCAAGGAGGTCGCAGAGTAGAATGCGTCTATGGCTAGCACTGCTGATCGGCTGCTTGGGGAAGCGCTCAAGCTTGCGCCCGAAGAGCGGGCCAAGATTGTGGCCGAGCTGCTGGCGACCCTGGAACCCGACCTCCCCAGTGAGGGGCGCAGCGAGGGCGAGTGGATCCAGGAGATCGAGCGACGTGCCCGGGCGGCCATCGCGGGTAGTCCGGGCGTGTCCTGGGCGGAAGCGCGCAACCAGATTCAGAGCCGGCTCTCCACTCAGTGAGTGTCGTCCGCCTCTCTCCAGAGGCGGTCGACGAGCTAGTCGAGGCAGCCCTGTGGTACCGAGCTCGACGTCCAGGGCTCGAGGTGGAGTTCCTCGCCGAGGTCGAGCGCGTCTTGCCCCTGATGGAGCGCCCTCCAGCGTCGTTCCCTCGTCTCCTTGATGTACCCGCGGACCTCGTGATCCGGCGGACACTGCTCCCACGCTTTCCGTACGCGGTGGTCTTCATAGACCTCGGCACGGAGCTCCGGGTTCTGGCCGTCGCCCACGCAAAGCGACGGCCCGGCTACTGGCTGAATCGCGTCGCGAGAGAGGAGCGTCGGTGACGCGTGGATCAGGGACTCGGCAACGGCGCTGGCATGGTGCCGTCCGGAACGCCAGCCGAAGCGACCCGGGCGTTCCGGCGGTGGCTCGTGAGGTTCGCGGCTTGGACCGGTGATCGTGGCCAGCGCTGGTGCTGAGATTACGACGTGCTCGAGCGGTTCGTGGACACGGGCCGGGACTTCCAAGCGTGGCGCCGGCGGGTCCAGAACGGGTCCGGCGCGGGACCGATGACGAGCTAGGGATGGGACCAGGGAGAGCGCGGCGGGAAGACGAGGGGGATGGTACGGCAAGATAAAGAGTTACCTCACGTGCCGCGGAAGTCAGCATCGCCTCAGCGCAAGTTGTGAAGCGCGCCCATTTCGGGGTACTTCGTGGATTCCTCGCAGACGTGCTGCACGCTCAGTGTCACGCCGGGTGCCGTCGGACCTCCACCCCCGCCGCCGTCGCCGTGCAGATGGCGAGCGCACTCCTTTCCACGATCTGGCCTTCGTGTGAACGCGAACCCTCGTCGACTGGACCGCGTCACCTCCGCTGCGCTGGAACCAAATGCGCGCATGGAACGTCCGGTTGCAACGCCGTTCGAGCGTCGCGGGATCGGCGACTGTGTGCCGGCGGCGCCGCCTGACATCCAGCTCGTGGTCGTCGTGGCTGCGATACCGGGAAGCCTGGAAGGATGTCGCCGTCGTCTACAGTGTCGGCGCTGGGAGCAAGCCCGCCGGCGGCCGACAGTCCGGGGCGCTCGCCGCCGCGCGAAGGAATGCAGCGGCCCGGGGTCGGGTCTGCGCTTTCCTGGGTGCTGAGCCGCAGCGTTCACGCATCCTCGGTCCGCTGGGAGTGTCGAAGCAGTGGCCCGGCCTCCTGGGCCGGCTGTCCTTCGCCAAAACTGCGTCCGACGCGCTTGGCGACGAGTTGCGCGCTTGCGATAGGCCAACGTGCCAAGAAACTGCCCGGCGTGAGGTTCGCGGTAGGGGGTCGGCATCCTCGAGCCATCGAGCCCGCCACGGAAGTTGTTCTCGTTGCGAGGCGTAGCTGAGGACGGGAAGCAAAGATAGTGGCGGGAGGTAGCGCGGCGGCGGGGAAACTCGCCTATGCCGCCTGCCGTGCGTAGCGATGATGCAGGCCGCCGACTTCTGGAGTCACGACGATCGCGCCCACCTCGGGCCGCTGGATGGGTCGCATGTCGGGCGCGTCCTTCTCGAGCGAGAGATGAGTTCGCGCGCGGTGATAGTAGACGAAGTAGCGGGTCAGGATGCGGCGCAGGTGCCGCTCGCTGAGCACAAGGACATGGGTCCAGACACTCACGGCGCACCGAGCCGATGAGCCGCTCCGCGAAGGGGTTTGCCACGGGCTGTGGGGCGCCGTCAGGATCTCGTCGATCCCCATGCCCTTCACTCTCTGTCGGAACGAGTGTCCGTAGATCTTATCGCGATCGCGGAGGAGGTAGGACGGGGCGGAGTCGTCCGGGCAGGCGTCCACGAGCTGCTGGGCCGTCCAGGCGGCGGTGGGATGCTCGGTGACGTTGAAGTGGAGGACGCGCCGGCGCTGGTGGGCGAGCACCACGAGGACGA